>NZ_JAIWPS010000001.1:0-701620 GCF_021191595.1 Alterluteimonas muca | reverse complement strand
TGCCGATCCAGATTGTCGCGATTGCGCAGCAACAGCCAGCGGCTGGATTTGATCACCCGGCGGGCAGGCTTGTCGTGGCGCAACTGGTTGGCCTGGTCGACCCGCACCCGGTCGATCACCTCGCGACCGTACTTGGCCACCACGTGGAACAGGTCGTAGACGACCTCGGCGTTGGGACAGTTGGCCTTGATCTCCAGTTCGTAGGCGGTCGTCATGTCGATCGCGACGGCCCGGATCTGCTCGGCAACGCCGGCAGGAAGTTGCTCGAAGAAAGCGCGCGCAGTCTCGCGGGAGCGGCCATTGCCGACCCACAGCACCTGACGGTTCATCGGATCGACGACCACCGTGGCGTAGCGGTGGCCCTTGTGCAGGGCGAACTCGTCCATGGCCAGATAGTGGATCCGGCTCCAGTCCGGCTCCTGGATTGTCTGCCGCAACCGGGCTTTATCCAGCGCCTTGACGGTGTGCCAGCCCAACTGGAAGAAGCGGGCGACCGCCAGGATGTTGCTGGAGACCAGCAGTTGGCTGACTGCTTCGGCCAGCCGATCGGTGACCCGCTGATAGCGCCCCAGCCAACTCAGCTTCTCCAGTCGCGGGCCACCGCACTGATCGCACCAGACGCGCCGGCGCGGCACCACCAGCGCGACGCGGAACGCCAACAGCGGCAGATCCCGAACCCGGCGCACCGTGGTCTCGTGGACCTGCCGGCATCGGCTGCCGCAATGCACGCAATACATCGTCCGTGATGACGGCTTGAGGTAGATCGTGACGATTCGACTGTCACCCTCAGGCCACGCGATCCGCTCCACCCGGTAGCCTTCCCAGCCCCCAAGCTTCTCAATCGTCTTGCGGTCCAGCATGACCTCACCCCTGAGCCCTGAAAATCAGGCCTCAAGGGTAAGGGCGGTCCTTGAAGGCTCCCCGCTGATCCGCGAAGAACCTTTTTTTGTTGCCCTGTCGGTACGTCAGTCGACGGTGGCCGGCAGCAGCTTCTCCGGCTCCGGCGAGGCCTCCACGATCAGTTCGCCGTCGCGCACGTCGATGCTGACCCGGCCGCCGTTGACCAGCTTGCCGAACAGCAGCTCGTCGGCCAGCGGACGCTTCACCTTGTCCTGGATCACCCGCGCCATCGGGCGTGCGCCCATCTGCGGGTCGAAGCCATGCTGGGCCAGCCAGTCGCGCGCTTCCGGGGTGGCGTTGATCGCCACGTTCTTCTCGTGCAGCTGGCTTTCCAGTTCGATGACGAACTTGTCCACTACGCGCAGGATGTGGTCGAAGCCCAGCGGCTGGAACTGCACGATCGCATCCAGGCGGTTGCGGAATTCCGGGCTGAAGGACTTGCGGATCACTTCCATCGCATCGGTGCTGTGGTCCTGGCGGGTGAAGCCGATCGACCGCCGCGACGCCTGCTGGGCGCCGGCATTGGTGGTCATCACCACGATCACGTTGCGGAAGTTCGCCTCGCGGCCATTGGTGTCGGTGAGCGTGCCGCGGTCCATCACCTGCAGCAGGATGTTGAAGATGTCCAGGTGCGCCTTCTCCACCTCGTCGAGCAGCAGCACGCAGTGCGGCGTCTTGACGATCTTCTCGGTCAGCAGGCCGCCCTGGTCGAAGCCCACATAGCCCGGGGGCGCGCCGATCAGGCGGCTGACCGAATGCGGCTCCATGTATTCCGACATGTCGAAGCGCACCAGTTCGATGCCCAGCTGGTGGGCCAGCTGGCGGGTGACCTCGGTCTTGCCCACGCCGGTGGGGCCCGCGAACAGGAAGTTGCCGATCGGCTTGTCCGGGTTGGCCAGGCCCGAGCGCGCCAGCTTGATCGCCGAGGCCAACGATTCGATCGCCGGATCCTGGCCGAAGATCACCATCTTGAGGTTGCGCTCGAGGTGCTGCAGCACGTCCTTGTCGGATGCGCTGACCTGCTTGGCCGGAATCCGCGCCATCCGCGCCACGATCGTTTCCACCTCCTCGACGTCGATCAGGGCCTTGCGCACCTCCTCGGGCAGCAGGCGCTGGCGCGCGCCGGCCTCGTCGATGACGTCGATGGCCTTGTCCGGCAGCAGGCGGTCGGCGATGTGCTTGACCGACAGCTCCACCGCTGCGCGCAGCGCCTCGTCGGCGTAGGTGACGTCGTGGTGCGATTCGTACTTCGGCTTCAGCCCGCGCAGGATCTCGATCGCCTCGCCGGTCGTCGGCTCGACGATGTCGATCTTCTGGAAGCGGCGTGCCAGCGCGCGGTCCTTTTCGAAGATGCCGCGGTATTCCTGGAACGTGGTCGAGCCGATGCAGCGCAGCTCGCCCTTGGCCAGCGCCGGCTTGAGCAGGTTCGACGCATCCATGGTGCCGCCCGATGCGGAGCCGGCGCCGATGATGGTGTGGATCTCGTCGATGAAGAGCACCGCGCCGGGATGCTTCTGGATGGCGGCAAGCACCGCCTTCAGGCGCTTCTCGAAGTCGCCGCGGTACTTCGTTCCGGCGACGAGTGCGCCGAGGTCGAGCGAATAGATCGTGGCGTGCGCCAGCACCTCCGGCACTTCGCCGTCGACGATGCGCTTGGCCAGGCCTTCGGCGATCGCGGTCTTGCCCACGCCGGCCTCGCCCACGTACAGCGGGTTGTTCTTGCGGCGCCGGCAGAGGATCTGGATGGTGCGCTCGATCTCCTCGCTGCGGCCCACCAGCGGGTCGATGCGCCCGTCGCGTGCGGCGGCATTGAGGTCGGTGGCGTACTCGGCCAGTGCGTCCGCCTTGCCGTCACCGGCCTCGCCGACCGTGCCCTCGCCGTCCTCGCTGCCGGGCGCGGGCTCGCCATCGCCGGTCTTGGCGATGCCGTGCGACAGGTAGTTGACGACGTCGAGGCGGGTGACGTCCTGCTGGTTCAGGTAATAGACGGCGTGCGAGTCCTTCTCGCCGAAGATCGCCACCAGCACGTTGGCACCGGTGACCTCCTTCTTGCCGGAGGACTGCACGTGGTAGACCGCGCGCTGGAGCACGCGCTGGAAGCCCAGCGTGGGCTGGGTGTCGCGGCCGTCGTCCTCGTCGAGCTTCGACACGCTGGTGGCGATGGCCTGTTCCAGGTCGCCGCGCAGGCGCTGGAAGTCGACGCTGGTGGCCTTGAGCACCGCCTCGGCGGACGGGTTGTCCATCAGGGCCAGCAGCAGGTGTTCGACCGTCATGTACTCGTCGCGGGCTTCGCGTGCCCGCTTGTAGCACTGGCCGATGGAGTACTCGAGATCCTTGCTGAACATGGGGCGGATGCCTCCGGAAAGTCTACGGCCTAGGTGGGGCCGGTCCGCCGGTTTTCCATGTCCGCCGGTCCTGCCTGCTTTTAGGCCTTCTCCATGGTGCAGAGCAAGGGATGCTGGTTCAGGCGAGCGTATTCGTTCACCTGTGCCACCTTGGATTCGGCCACTTCGCGACTGTAGACCCCGCACACGCCACGACCGCGTGTATGGACATGCAGCATCACCTGGGTGGCTTTCTCCAGGTTCATCGCGAAGAAGCGCACCAGCACGTCGATGACGAAATCCATCGGCGTGTAGTCGTCATTGAGCAGCAGCACCGCATACATCGGTGGCCGGGCGAGTTCGGGGCGGCCGGTTTCGACGGCAACGCCGTGATCGTGCTCGTGTTCGGGATTGCGTGGCATGGCGGAATTATACGTTCCGCGCAACAGCGTTCCGTGGACGCCACGAAGGTGCGGGGCGAGAATGCCGGTGCGCGTTGCTGGAACGCGCCATTCCGGATCCCCCATGCCTGCCGCCCTGCTGCTGTCCGCCCTGCTCCTCTCCCCGCCCCCTGCCCCGACCGAACCGCCGGTGATCATCGACCCGGCGATCGACCCGGTGCCGGCGCTGCTCGACGAAGCCGGCATCGACTACGAGATCGACGGCGACGGCGATTACCGGGTGGTGTTTTCGTGGGCGCAGGAATCGCGCACGCAGATGGTGTTCGTGTCGGGGCGCGCCGAGGACATCGCCGGCAGGCGTATCCGCGAGGTGTTCTCGCCGGCCGCGCAGTTCGACCAGGCCCCGGATGCGGAGACCGCTGTCGCCCTGCTGCGCGACAGCCAGACCCGCAAGCTCGGCGCCTGGGAACTGGCCGGCGACGTGCTCTATTACGTGGTGAAGCTGCCGGAACCGTTCGATGCGCAGCTCCTCGAGCTCGCATTGTCGGCCGCCGCGGAGCTCGCCGACGACCGCGAGATCGGGTTCACCGGCGAGCTGGACGCACTGTGAGTTCGCGACGCGATCTCAGCGGGCAGCCCGCGATCACCGTGGCCACGCTGGTGGCCGATCGCGGCCGGCTGCTGTGCGTGGAGGAAATGGCCGCGGGCACGCTGGTGATCAACCAGCCGGCCGGGCACCTCGACCCCGGTGAGTCGCTGGTCGACGCCGCCGTGCGCGAAACCCTCGAGGAAACCGCCTGGACCGTGTGCCCGACCCACCTGGTCGGCGTGTACCAGTGGGTGGCGGAGGACGGCCTGCCGTTCCTGCGCTTCGCATTCGCGGCAACCCCGGTGTCGCATGACCCGGAGCGGGCGCTGGACCGCGGCATCGAACGCGCGCTGTGGCTGACGCCCACCGTGTTGCGGCAGGCGCATGCCCGCCACCGCAGCCCGCTGGTGGCGCGCACGGTCGAGGATTTCCTTGCCGGCCGGCGCTATCCGCTCGACCTAGTCGCCTGGCTGCCATGAGCGCTGCGCGCATCATCGTCGGCATGTCCGGCGGCGTGGACTCGTCGGTCACCGCGCTGTTGCTGCGCGACCGCGCCCGGGAGGGCCAGGGCGAGCCGATCGCCGGGCTGTTCATGCAGAACTGGGCCGATGACGGCAGCGGTGACTGCCGTGCCGAGGACGACCGCCGCGACGCCGTCGCCGTCTGCGGGCGGCTCGGCATTCCGATCCATTTCCGTGACTTCTCCGGCGAGTACTGGCAGGGCGTGTTCGAGCATTTCCTGGCCGAGTACGCCGCCGGTCGCACGCCGAATCCGGACGTGCTGTGCAACCGCGAGATCAAGTTCCGGCATTTCCTCGATGCCGCGCACGCCCTGGGTGCGGAACGCATCGCCACCGGCCATTACGCCCGCGTGGACCATGCCCACGGCCGCTGGCGGCTGCTGCGCGCCCACGACGCCGGCAAGGACCAGAGCTATTTCCTGCACCAGCTCGGCCAGGAGCAGTTGGCCGCGACGCTGTTTCCGCTGGGCGAACTGCCCAAGCACCGGGTGCGCGAGCTCGCGGCCGCGGCGGGCCTGCCGACCGCGGCGAAGAAGGATTCCACCGGGATCTGCTTCATCGGCGAGCGTGATTTCCGCACGTTCCTCGCCCGCTACCTGCCGGCACGCGAAGGCGAGATCCGCACGCCGGACGGGCGCGTGCTCGGCACCCATCCGGGCGTGTTCTATTTCACCCTCGGCCAGCGCGAGGGCCTGCAGCTGGGCGGCGTGCGCGGATTCGCCGCGGCGCCGTGGTACGTGGTCGACAAGCGCGTGGCCGACAACGTGCTGGTGGTGGACCAGGACCGCGACAGCCGATGGCTGATGTCGCAGGTCACATGGGCGGAGGGTGCGCACTGGATCGCCGGTGCCCCACCCGGCCAGCGGTTCAGGGCGCTGGCGCAGACGCGCTATCGGCAGCCGCCGGAAGCCTGCGATGTCCTGGTGCGCGACGACGGCACGCTCGAGGTGCGCTTCGAGCGCGCGCAGCGTGCGGTGACTCCGGGGCAATCGCTGGTGCTCTATGACGGCGACGAGTGCCTGGGCGGCGCCGTGATCGCCACCACGGATGCTCCCGCGACGCGGGCGCAGGACCGCGATGACCTCGGGGCAGCGGTTAAACTTGCGCGATGACTGATTCCTTCGACGATCGCGTGCTGGCCCTTGCGGCGCTGGCACAGGCTCTGCAGCAGGTCCGCACCACCGCCGAGACCGGCCAGTCACGCAGCGACGCCGCCAGTGCGGTGATCGACAGCGTGTTCCGCATCGACGCCGAGTCGGTGGTGGATGTCTATGGCGGGGTGCCGCCGCTGCATCCTGGACTGCGCCTGCTGCGCGATTACCTCACCCGCCAGGCCCATGACGACGCCGTGCCCAAGCTGGCGCTTTCGGTGATGCGGCTGGAACGGCGTTTCTCCTCCGAACCGGCGGTACAGGAGGCGGTCGGCACTGGCCTGCGCAGGCTGGCCCCGCAGGCCGAGGCGCATGGCGCCACCCATCCCGACGTGCTCAACGCGCTGGGCAGCCTGTATGCCGACACCATCAGCCACCTGCGACCCCGGGTGATGGTGCAGGGGTCGCCGCATTACCTCGGGCAGGCCGCGGTGGTTGCCGAGATCCGTGCGCTGCTGCTGGCCGCGGTGCGTTCGGCGGTGCTGTGGCGGCAGGTCGGCGGCAGCCAGTGGGACCTGCTGTTCTCGCGCGGGCGGATGATGGAATCGCTGGCACGGCTGGTGCCGTAGCGGGAGCATGCTGTAGAGGAAGCATGCTGTAGAGGAAGCATGCCGTAGCGGAAGCGGGTCGCGGCGGGGCGGGTGCGAGGGGCCACCGCGGATGTCGGCCATGCAGGGCCCGAAACGGAACACGCCGTTCCCGGCGCTCCACACCCGGGGCGCTAGACTGGCCCGCCCGGTGCTGGACGACCCCTCCCATGAAACGCCTGTTGCTGCCGATCGCACTGGGCGCGGCCTGCTGGATGCCCGCGCATGCTGAAATCCCCCTCGGGACGGTCGCCGGTTCCGATGTGGCGTTCGAGGGCATGTTCCAGGTCGACGGCTACTGGTTCGACAACGACCTGCGCGACCTCGACGGCCGCGAAGACGGCCGCGACCGTGCCACTGGCATCCGCCGCTTCGAACTGGTGCTCAAGGGCCAGGGGCCCGGCGGCTTCGGCTGGGTGCTCGGCTACGACGTCGAGGCCGACGCCTTCCTCGACAACAACGTCACCTGGTCCTTTGGCGGCGACGGTTCGCCGGAGCAGACCCTGCTGCTGGGCCAGGCCAAGCAGCCCGACAGTCTCGAAGAGCTGTCTTCCGCGCGCCATAACGACTTCATCGCCAAGGCCGCGGCCACCGGCACCTTCGCCACAGGCCGCAGGCTGGGCGCATCGTGGACGTACGACGCCGGCGACCTGGGCGCCACCGTCGGCTGGTTCGGCCGCAACCTGGACGATGACGCCGGCGGCGCCGGTTACGCCGCCCGTGGCTGGTGGGCGCCGGTGCGCGACGACGGCCGCGTGCTGCACCTGGGCCTGAGCCATGTCGACCGCGATACCGATGGCGACGCGCTGCGCCTGCGCGCGCGCCCGAATGCCGACTTCGCCGAGCGCATCATCGACAGTGGCGGCCTGGTCGATGTCGACCGCCTGGCCACCACCGGCCTGGAAGCGATGTGGATCGACGGCCCGGTCAAGCTGCAGGGCGAGTACTTCCTGTCGCGCGCCGACCGCATCGGCACCAGCGGCTACGACACCGAAGGCGGCTACGTCAGTGCACTGTGGACGCCGGGCGGCAGCGGCTGGAACTACGGCGGTGGCCTGCCCCGCACCCGCGTCGAGAACCCCGGGTTGTGGCAGCTCGGCCTGCGCTACGACTACCTGGACCTCGACGACGGCACCGTGCGCGGTGGCCGCATGGAGGCCTGGACGGCGGGCGTGAACTGGTACTGGCGGCAGAACGCCAAGCTGATGCTCAACTACGTCAATGTCACCAGCCGTGCCCGCGACGCCGCCAGCGGCCTGGTGCTCAACGACGATCCATCGATCCTCGAGGCGCGCGTCCAGCTGCACTGGTAGGCGCACCGGACCCGCGCTGCAGCATTGGCGTGCACCCGCTGCGTCGATGCCTCGCAGCGCACGCGTTGCCAGGCGCGACACGCCATCGGGGAGCCGGCGATGTGCCGCCTCCGGTGCTGCTTCACCCGCTGACGGCCAGATCCCATTCGATGAAGCTGGCCAGCAGGTCCGGGCTGTCGCCGGGCTGCTGACGGTCCGCGGCTAACCGTTCCAGTTCGGCCAGCGCCAGCAGCTCGAGCTGGCGCAGCACATCCTCGCGGCGACGCCGCGGTGGTTGCCCCGCGATGCCGCAGTCCGGGGCCTGCGCGGCCGGCAGTGGCGCCACGCACGACAACGCCCCGGCGGTGGCCGGGGCGTCGCTGTCGTCGTGGGCGCTCGTGCGGTCCAACTCAGAACAGCTCGACGGTGCCCGCGCCCATGGATTCCTGGGTCACCGGCTTGTGCGGCGGCTTCTCCCAGGTGCTGCGCAGTTCGCGCACGCGCTGGCCGATGCGCTGCAGCGCACGGATCAGTTCCTCGTCGAACACGCCGCCATTGCGACGCAGCAGGTCCTGCAGGTCGATCGCTTCGCGGTTGATTGCGTTGAGCCGCTCGAGGTGCGCATGCACCCCGCCGAGCGCCTGGGTGGCGATGTCCTCGAACTGCAGCGCGCGTACGGCTTCCGCCACGCTGCCGTCGATGGCACGGCCGCAATCGGAGATCTCGCGCATGCCGTCGCCCAGCGAACGGTTGATCGCGGCCACCTGGTCGAGCATGCCGGCGGCTTCGGCGCGCGCCTCGCGGGAGCGGTTGAGATCGCGCGAGGCCATGCCCGACACGGTGTCGCGCACCTTGGCGATGGATTCCTTGGACGAATGCGCGAGCTTGCGGATCTGCTCGTTGAACGCGGTGGAGCGCTCGGACAGGTTGCGCACCTCGTCGGCGACCACGGCGAAGCCGCGCCCGGCCTCGCCGGCACGCGCGGCCTCGATGGCGGCATTGAGCGCCAGCAGGTTGGTCTGGTCGGCGATCGACTTCACGTCCTCGAGCAGCGCGAAGATGCCGTCCAGGTGCCCGGCCATTTCGTCGATATGGGTCACGGTGGCGCCGCTCTGGCCGCTGACCTGTTCCAGTGCCTCCACCAGCTGCTCCATGCGCTGGCTGGCGTGCTGGGCGAAGCGGGCGACGTCGGCACCGCCGTCCTGGTCGCCGGTGCGGTCGAGGATGCGTGCCATCGCCTGCGCCTGCTGGCGCGACTTGCGGTTCATCGCGTCGAAACTGCTGCCCAGCCCGCTGACCGCCTGGCGGATCAGGTCGCGCGCGCGCTCCACCTCCACCCGCGAGCCCTCGATCTCGGCGCCGACGAACTGCCGCAGCTCGCTCAGCAGCTGCTCCTGCTCCTGCAGGATGCGGGTGTGTTCCGGCGGGCGGCGGGTCTCGCGCATCACCAGCCAGACGCCGACGCCGATCCAGCTGGCGGTGACGGTCAGCAGGATCGCCCAGCGCATCGCGCCCGGCCATTCGAGCGCGAACGCCAGTGGCAGCAGCAGGGTGAGGAACAGCGGTGCGGCGAGGCGGATCAGCAGGCGTGCGTACATGGGGCGCTCTCAGGGGCGGGCTCTACGGACCCGGTATCGGCCCCCGTCGACCGGCCTTTAGCGTTTGCGCCGGTTGCCGCGCGATTCCACGCATCTTCGGTGGCATTTGCGACCCAGGACGCAGTTCGCGTGGACGCGGTGATCGCGGGCGCAGGACCGGTCGGAGCCTCCTGCGTGCGCGTGGCCGGCTGCAGGGCGCAGCGTCCGGAGGCCCACGATCGGGTCACGACCAGTTGCCTGCCACCGAGCGCTGGCGCACGGCCGTGAGGCCGGGTCGTGGGCGGCCCGCCATATGGTGCAGGCGCAGGATCGATCAGCGCCGCAGGACGGTCACCCGGGCGGACTCGGCCATGGCGTCTCCGGGCCGCGGCTGCAGCCAGCGGGCCACTTCGTGCGCCGGCAACGGCCGCGCGTACAGGAAACCCTGCACCTCGTCGCAGCCGAACTCGCGCAGCAGGCGTTCGTCGTCCGCGGTCTCCACGCCTTCGGCGAGCACCTGCATCCGCAAGGCCTTGCCGAGCTGGATGATCGCGCGGGTCACCTCGGCCGAGCGGCGGCCTTCGCCGAGACCGGCAATGAAGCTGCGATCGATCTTCAGCCGCCCCACCGGGAACCGGCTGAGATAGCTGAGGCTGGAGAAGCCGATGCCGAAGTCGTCGATGGCCAGCGCCACGCCCTCGCGTGCGAATACCTCGAAGCAGTGCCACAACGCCGGCGTATCACGCAGCAGTGCCGACTCGGTGAGTTCGAGTTCCAGCTGCGTGGGCGGCCAGCCGCTCTCGGCGCAGGCACCCAGCACGCGCGCGGCGAAGCCGGGATCGCGTAGCTGGACGGCCGATACGTTGACCGACATCCGCCCGAGCGTGATGCCCGCGCGCGCCCAGGCCGCCGCCTGGCGGCAGGCCTCGCGCAGGACCCAGTCGCCGATGGCGGCGATATCGCCGGTCGCCTCGGCGATCGGGATGAATTCGTCCGGCGGGCAATTGCCGAGATCGCGGTGGTGCCAGCGCAGTAGTGCTTCCACGCCCACCACGGTGCTGCTGCGCAGTTCGTAGAGCGGCTGGTAGACCAGCGAGAACTCCTCGCGCTCGAGCGCGCCGCGCATCGCCTGCTCGAGGTCCAGGCGCCGGCGCGAACGGCGCCACGCTTCCGGGCTGTGGAACTGGATGCGGTTGCGGCCATCGTCCTGCTTGGCGTTGTGCAGGGCCGCGGCCGCGGCGCGCAGCAGCTCGTCGAAGCCGACGTCCGCGGGGCGGATCGCGATGCCGGCGCTGACGCCGAACCGCAGGATCTCGCCGTCCACCGGCACCGGGTCCGATAGACCGGTCACGATGCGCTGGGCGGTGGCGGCGATCGCCTCGCGGCCCTCGCCCTGGCGCAGCAGCACCACGAACTCGTCGCCGCCCAGGCGCCCGAAGAGATCGCCGGCATCCACCAGCATGTGCAGGCGCGCGGCCACGGTCTTGAGCACCGTATCTCCGGCGGCGTGGCCATGGGCCTCGTTGATGCCGCCGAAGCCGTCGAGATCGAGCAGCAGCAGCGCATGCCCGGTGGCGCAATCGGCCGCGGCCAGCACCGCCTCGATCTCCTCGCGCAGCCGGGTGCGGTTGGGCAGCCGGGTCAGGGTGTCGTAGTGGGACAGCAGTTCGATGCGTGCGCTGGCCTCGCGTTCGCGCGAGATGTCGCGGAACAGCACCAGGTGCCGCCCGCGGGTGGCGCCGTCGCGGTCGAACTCGACCACCGCCTGCACCCACACCTGCACGCCGTCGGGACGGTAGAAGCACAGGTCCAGCGAGATCGCATCGGCGCCATCGGCCACCCGCGCCATCGCCTCGTGCAGCGCATCGCGCGATTCGATCGTGTAGTGGCGCAGCAGCTCGTCGAGCGCCATCGTGCTGCCTTCGCGCCCGTGCAGGCGCGCGCACTCCTCGGTCCAGTGCAGGGTGCGGGTGGCGGCGTCGATCTCGCAGCCGCCGATGCGGCCCAGCTCGGCCACCCGGCGCAGCAGTTCGCCGCGGCGGCGGTTGGCCGCATCGGCGCGACGCTGTGCCGTGAGGTCCTGGATCTGTGCGATCACCCGCAACAGCCGTTCGCCATCACAGCGCGGCGAGGCCCAGACCTGCAGGTGCAGGCGCCCGGCCGCAGCTTCCACGGTGAGCTCGAAGCTGGTGGTGCCGTCGCCCTGGCGGAGCCGGTTCCAGCCCTGCCGCAATGCCTGGCGATCGCCACGGCAGCGCCGCAGCCACGCGCGCACGCGCAGCCCGTCGTCGAGGCCCAGTGCGGTACGCAGCTCCCGCGTGCACCAGACCACGTCGGTGGATGCATCCCAGGTCCAGCTGGCCATGCCGGCCAGCCGCTGTGTTTCCTCGACCAGCCCGCGCTGCTCGCGCAGGCGCTGTTCGAGCTGCTTCTGGCTGCCGATGCCCGTGACGGTGCCGGCCATGCGCAATGGCGTGCCACTGGCATCCCAGGCGGTCACGCGGCCGGCGTCGCGCACCCAGCGCCAGCTGCCGTCGCGATGCAGGCAGCGGTACTCGCACAAATAAGCGGGGCTGCGCCCGGCCAGGTGCGCTTCGAGCGCGGCGCGCAGGCGGCCGCGGTCATCGGGATGGGCGCGGCGCTGGGCATCGGCGAAGCTGCCGACAGCCGCTGACGCACCCTCGTGGCCCATCAGTCTCAGCCAGGAGACGGAACGCTGCAGACGGTCCTGGCGGATGTCCCAGACCCACAGGCCATGGCCACCCGACTCCGCCGCTTCCAGCCATGCACCCGCCACCGACGACAGCTGCACGCTCAGCGAATAGGCCACCACGCCCTGCTGGTCGCGGCTGACCACGCGCATGCAGGCCTGCAGCGCGCCATCGGCGCCCGGCAGTTCGCAGTCCACGGCCTCCTCACCCTGCGACAGCCGCGCGCGCAGGCCGGCCAGCGAGGGCGCATGGCGTTCGACCAGCGCATCCAGCCCGCGCCCCTGCGCCGCGGCATTGGCCAGCAGGCAGCGGCCGTCGCGGTCAAGCAGCAGCAGGCCATCCGGCAACGGATGGCTGAGCAGGCTCGAGATGACGCCAGGATCCATCTGCGCGAATCGCTCCGGTTGCGTGCCGCCCGGCCGTGGTCGGCATGGCTTGTCCATCGGTAACGGCGGCACCGGCCGGAAATTGAGGCGCGCCTGCGGGGGCGGCTAGACTCGGGTGCAGCACCCTCGGAAGGACCACATGGCAGCAGCGCGAGAGGAAGGCAGCGACACGGCGCGTGCATATCGTTCCGGCCTGCGCCAGAGCCTGGCGGGAATCCGCTGGCGGATCCCGTTGCTTTACCTGGTGCTGGCCGGCGCGTGGATCCTGTTCAGCGACCACCTGGTGGAAGGGCTGTTGCCCGCGGCCGCGGTGCGGGTGGCGCAGTCGGTCAAGGGTCTGCTGTTCGTGCTGGCCAGTGCGGCGGCGCTGTGGCTGCTGCTGCGCAACCAGGCGCGCGGCATCGAACGTGCCCACCGCGCCACCCTTGATTACGCGCAGCGTTATCGCGAGCTGCTGGAGCGCCATCCCGATCCGCTGTGGCTGCACGAGGCCGGCAGCGGCCGGCTGCTGTACGTCAATCCGGCGGCACGCAGGTTCTTCGGGCTGGGGGCGGATGATGCGCTGCCTGCCGACGCCGCGGCGCTGCAGGGCGTGCTGCCGCACCCCGGCGAGGAAGGCCGGCCGGCGACGATCCGGCGCATCCACCTGCCCGGGGGGCGCCGGCACGATGTCGAGCTGCATGTCGCGCGGCTCGACCACGACGGCCGCGAGGCGCGACTGGTCAGCATGCGCGATCGCACGGCCGAGATCGGCGCCGAGCGCGAGCGTGCGCAGAGTGCGCGGCGCATGCGCGAAGCCCAGCAGCTGGCCTGCCTGGGGTCGTGGGAATTCGATCCGGCATCGGGCCACGGCCATCTGTCCGAGGAAACCTGCCGCATGCTCGGCATCCGTGCGCCTGCCGGTGACGGCGCCGACGTCCGGGGCCTGCTGCTCGATTCATTGCCCGGCTGGGGCGGCGAGCTGTCCAGCCTGCTGGACGCGCTGGCTTCCGGCCACGGGACGACCCTGGACGTGGTGATCCCGCTGGAAACCCCGGATGGCACGCGCCGGCTGCAGCTGCGCGGCGCACGCGCGGCCGACGACGGCGCGCCGCACCTGCTGCGCGGCACCCTGCAGGACATCACCGAGGCCGAAGCCGCGCGCCGCCAGCTGCGCGAACGCGAGCGCCAGTTCCATGACCTGATCCGCGCCCTGCCCGACGGCGTGATCCTGCTGGCCGGCGACCGCGTGCGCTACGCCAACCCCGCGTGCGCCGAGGCGTTCGGGCGGCCGGTGGAATCGATGCCCGGGTTGCCGGTGCAGGCATTGGTGGCCGAGGACGATGTGCCGCTGCTGCGCGAGTGGCTGCGCGCCGCACTCATGCCGGGGCAGTCGCCGGATGCCGCCGTGCGCACGCCGCGCATGCGCCGCAGCGACGGCAGCCTGTTCAACGCCGCGCTGACCGCCGCCGAGACCCGCTACGAAGACGCCATCTGCACGGTGGTGGTGATGCGCGACCTCTCCGATGCGGAGCGCATGCGCGACGAGCTGGTCGCCGGCAACCAGCAGCTGCAGGCGATGGCGGCACGCATCTTCTCGGTGCAGGAGGACGAGCGGCGCAGGATCTCGCGCGACCTGCATGACGACATCGGCCAGTCGATCACCGCGATCAAGATGTCGGCGAGTGCGGCGATGGACGAGGACGACCCTGCGCGGCGGCGTGACGATCTCGACGACGTGC
Source organism: Alterluteimonas muca (assembly GCF_021191595.1). NCBI lineage: Bacteria > Pseudomonadati > Pseudomonadota > Gammaproteobacteria > Lysobacterales > Lysobacteraceae > Alterluteimonas > Alterluteimonas muca. Next base: position 687,460 of record NZ_JAIWPS010000001.1, on the reverse strand, counting down.
TCGCGCTGGCCGATGCCACGCTGTCACGGCTGCGCGACATCTCGATCCTGCTGCGTCCACCGCAACTCGACGCGCTGGGCCTGGAGGCGGCGCTGCGCTGGCATGCCGAGCGGCTGTTCGCGCATGCGGGCGTGGAACTGGACCTCGCCATCGGCGTGCTGCCACAGCGGCCGGAGCGCGAGGTGGAGCAGGCCTGCTTCCGCATCGCGCAGGAAGCGATGACCAACGCGCTGCGGCATGCGGCGCCCGCGCGCGTGTCACTGTGGCTGCAGGACCAAGGTGACCGCCTGCACCTGCAGGTCGTCGACGACGGCCGCGGGTTCGACACGCCCGCGGAAGGCGGGCTGGGCCTGGCGATCATGCGCGAACGTGCGCACGGTGTCGGCGGCGCATTCGACATCCGCTCCGCGCACGGTGCGGGCACCACCGTGGAGGCCGTGCTGCCGTACGAGCCGGCGGCAAGCGCAAAGCACGCCAGCCAGCCAGCTGGCTAGAATGCCGGCATGCGAAATACCGATCCGGATGCGCCACCTCCCCTGCCTCGTCTGGGTGCCGGCCATCCCGAACTGGCGGCACTGGTCGATGCCGCACGCCAGGGCGGCACGCCGCTGGTGCTGCTGCACGTCGATATCGACCACTTCGCCTCGATCAACCAGAACATGGGCGTCGAGGTCGGCGATATCGCGCTGGAGACCGTTGGCGAACGGCTGAGGACGCTGATCGACGGCCGTGGCCATGTCTGGCGCCACGGCAGCGACGAGTTCGTGGTGGCGCTGCCCGATGCGCAGGCGTCGGTGGTGACTGCGCAGGCGCTCGCTCAGCAGCTGATCGCCACGATCGAGCAGCCGCTGACGGTGCTGCCCTACACGCTGTTCCTCGGCGCCAAGGTCGGCATCAGCCTGTGCCCGCAGCACGGCAGCGATGCCTCGCAGCTGCTGCAGCTGGCCGAGACCGCGGTACGCCGCGCCTCGCACGTGGTGCACGATCCGGTGCAGGTGCACGCGGCGCCGGCGCTCGACCGCGCGCAGAGCGAGAGCACGATCGCGCGGCAGATCGTCGACGCCCTGCCCAACCGCGAACTGCGCCTGCGCTTCCAGCCGATGATCAGTGCGCGCGACGGGCGCATCGTCGGCATGGAGGCGCTGATCCGCTGGCAGTCGCCGGTACTCGGCCTGCTGTTGCCGGAGCGGTTCCTGCCGATCGCCGAGCGACTGGGCGTGATCGTGCAGATCGGCGACTGGATGCTCGAGCGGGTGATCGAGCAGTGCAAGCTGTGGCGCGAGCAGGGCTTCGACGACTTCTTCGTCGGCGTCAACGTCTCGACACTGCAGCTGCTCGAGCCCGATTTCGTCGACCGCCTGCTGGCGCGCATGCAGCACGCCGCGCTGCCGAATTCGGCGATCCTGCTGGAGATCAACGAAAGCGCGCTCAGCACCAACACCCAGGCGGTCTACCAGGCCATCGCCGCGCTGCGCCACGAGGGCGTGGGCCTGACCCTGGACAACTTCGGCACCGGCAATGCGAGCCTCGGCGCGCTGGTGCGTTACCCGGCCGACATCCTCAAGATCGACCGCAGCTTCATCAATGCCGCGCCGGCAGGCAGCCGCGAGACGGCGATCGTGCGCGCGATGATCGCGATGGGCCACCAGCTCGGCATGAAGGTGATCGCCAACGGCGTGGAAACCGAGGCGCAGCTGGGGTTCCTGCGACGTGCCGACTGCGACATCTTCCAGGGCTATCTGTTCGGCGAGGCGATGAGCGCAGAAGCCGCAGGCCAGGCGCTGCGCCGCCGCTATCTGCGCGCGGAACTGTTCGCGGCCACCACCACCGACCGCACCCTGCTGCTGGTCGACGACGAGGAGAACGTGCTGCGTGCGCTGGTGCGGCTGTTCCGCCGCGATGGCTACCGCATCCTCGCCGCGGGCAACGTGCGCGACGCGTTCGGGCTGCTGGCCACCAACGAGGTGCAGGTGATCCTGTCCGACCAGCGCATGTCGGAGATGGACGGCACCGAGTTCCTCGGGCGGGTGAAGATGCTCTACCCCGACACCATCCGCCTGGTGCTGTCGGGCTATACCGACCTGGCCACGGTGACCGATGCGATCAACCGCGGCGCGATCTACCGCTTCCTGACCAAGCCCTGGGACGACACCGAGCTGCGCGAGCACATCCGCCAGGCCTTCCGCACCCACGACACCCAGCGCAACCGCGAGGCGTCGCCGCAGGCCTGACCCTCAGAGCCTGGGTCTGGGTTGGCGGGTGGGCAGGACCACGCGGAAGCGACTGCCCTCGCCCGGGTTGCTGTCGACCTCGATGCGGCCGTGGTGCTTGGCCACGATGCCGTAGGAGATCGACAACCCCAGCCCCGTGCCCTTGCCGACCGGCTTGGTGGTGAAGAACGGATCGAAGATGCGCTGCTGGACGTCGGCGGGAATCCCCGGGCCGTCATCGCCGACCTCCACCCACACCATGCCGTCGGCGGCGCCGCTGCGCAGGGTGATCACCCCGCGTTCCTCGATCGCCTGGCCCGCATTGAGCAGCAGGTTCATGAAGACCTGGTTCAACTCCGACTGCAGGCACTCGATCATCGGCAGGGTGCCGTACTGCTTGTCCAGCGTGGCCTTGTAGCGCAGCTCGTTCCAGACGATGTTGAGCGTGGAATCGAGCCCGGCATGCAGGTCGGCGAGCTTCCAGGAATGGTCGCGGTCGGAGCGCGAGAAGTCCTTGAGGTCCTTGACGATGCGGGTGACGCGCTCGATGCCCTGGCGGCATTCGGTCAGCAGCTGCGGGAGGTCGCGGCTGATGAAGTCGATGTCGAGCTGCTCGCGGGTGGCGTCGATCTCCTGGCGCTGGGCGGCCGGGTCCGGCGACGCCAGCGCACGGTCGTAGGCATCCACCAGCGCGAACAGGTTGCTGAGGTATTCCTGCAGGCTGCCCAGATTGGAATGCACGTAGCCGATCGGGTTGTTGATCTCGTGCGCCACGCCTGCCGCAAGCTGGCCGATCGAGGCCATCTTCTCGGCCTGCAGCAGCTGTTCCTGCGCGGCGGTCAGGCGCACGTTGAGTTCGGCGTGGCGGCGCAGCAGCTCCTGGTCGCTGTCGCGTACCAGGCCCGGGTCCTGCAGCAGCAGCAGGGTGTGCTCGCCGTCGGGCAGCGGGTGCAGCCATGCGGCCAGCACGCGGCCCTCGCCGAACGGCAGATAATCGTTCCAGCGCCCCTGCTCGCGGGCCTGCGGCACGGCGTGCGGCGGCAGGAGATCCTCGATGCGTGGCGCGGCACCCGAATACAGCGGATGCGAGCGGTAGAGCACCTGCGCTGCCGGGTTGGCGTGCACCAGCGTGCCGTCGCGACCGTAGACGAGCACCCCTTCCTGCACGCGTGCCAGCGCCTCGTCGAGGATGGCCGGAGGAAGAGGTGTGGGATTCGGGACTGGGATCACGGCGCACGGACATTGCGGCATTGCGCCGCATCATACCGCTGCGCAGTCCGGCGTCGCCGGCTTCGCCCCGTGGGGACTGCAATTGCCCGCTGCTCCGCCGTCAGGCGACCGCCAGCTCCCGCGAATGCCGGGCCTGCTCGGCACGGCCGTGGGCATCGTAGGCCGGTGCGCTTTCGACGCGCCCGAGGTGACGCAGCGCCCAGTTGACCTCGCGGCGGCGGCGCGCGAGCAGCGCACCGTTGGCGCGGTTGAGCTCCGCCAGTTCCGCCAGCGGGCCGGCGACCTCGCTGTCGGTCGTGGCCTCGAGCTCACGCAGCGCGGTGAGCTTCTCGCGCGTGGAACGCATCAGCGCCTCGACGTCGTGGCCGATCAGCGCCTCGCGTTCGTCGGCGAGCGCGGTGGCAAGGCGCTCGAGGCTGGCCTGTGCGGCGGACATCAGCCGGCGAGCTGCGAGTCCAGCTCGAGCATGCGCGAGGCGATCGCTTCCGGGTCGATCCGGTAGCTGCCCGAGGCCAGCGCCTCGCGTACGGCCTGCACGCGCGTCTCGTCGACCGCGGGGCGGGTGGAGAGGTCGCGCTGCAGGGCCTGCAGGCCGGTAGCCTCGCCGGTCAGGCGCAGGCTGTCGACGGCGGCGGGCGCCTCGACCGCCTTGCGGGCATCGCCGGCACGGGCGACCTGGCCGAGGGCCGGGGCGGTGCCGCGCACCGCTGCGGCGGGCAATCCATCAATCTTCTGGGTCATGGCAGGTGTCCTGACGCCGGGTTGGTAAGGGGGTTCATGGCCGTTATCGACCGGTGCCGGAAAAGCTTTAGGGGAATTCCCCACACCCGTTCATCGTATTCATGCGAGCCGCAACCGGGCTGATCGCGAGGGTCTGCCGGCCCGTCACCGGCTCACCAGCACGTCGCCGTCCGGATCCACGGTGCCCTGCACGATCCGGCGCGACGACAGGTTCTCGACGCTGACCCGCTCGTGCTCGCCGGCATCACCGAGTGCACGACCAACCATCCGCACCTCCACCCCGCCCCGGCGCGAGACCAGGGCGATGGTGTCGCCGCGACGGACCAGCCGTGGGGCGACCAGGTCGTTCGCGGTGAGCACGCTGCCCGCGGACAGCGTACGTCGTGCCACCCGGCCCACCGCGTCCACCGGATCGGCAATCGCGGCACCGGCGATGCGGGTGGCATCGCGCTGCTCGGCGCTGAAGACATCGGCCGTGATCGGCTGGCCTGAAGCCACGCTGCGCGACAGCACCAGCACGGTCTGGCTGCGATGCACGCGGACCGGCACGAACAGCCGCCAGCCCGAGGGGCACGCGACCTCGGCGGTGCCGGCACCGGTCATGCGTGCCTCCAGCGGCTGCGCACACCGCGGCATGCGCAGTGCGGGATCGAGCGTGGCATCGGTCCCCTCGCCGCCGCCGGCCGCCGTGAGCGCAGCGGCGCGGATCGACTCCACGGGCTGGAAGCCGGCCGAGCCCCAGGCCGCGGACGCAGGCAGGAGGCCGAGCAGGCACAGCATGGGCAGCGCCACAAGGCGACGCCATTTCGGCGTGCGACGGCCGGTGCGGAGCGGTGGCTTCTGGCCCATGGGGGTCCTTGCGGCATGACGATGGCAGCGATGATGCAAGCCGCGTGCCGCGACGCGCACTCAAGTTCACGCCGGTGGCGCCGTTACCGCCGGCATGTCCCAGGACCTGCTCGACCGCATCGACCAGCGCACCCGCCTCGCCGGCCACAACCGGCTGGCGTTGCTGCTCTTCCGCCTGGGCGGACGCCAGCTTTTTGGCGTCAACGTCTTCAAGGTGCAGGAGGTGCTGCGCCGGCCCGGGCTGTTCCGGGTGCCGGGGCTGCCCGAGCAGTTCGCCGGCGTGGCCGACGTGCGCGGCCGCAGCGTGCCGGTGCTCGACCTCGGCCTCGCCATCGCCCACCCCGAGCGCGCCAACGACACACCGGCCTATATGGTGGTCACCGAGTTCAACCGTTCGGTGCAGGGCTTCCTGGTCAGCGAGGTCGAGCGCATCGTCAACATCGCGGTGGAGGACATCCATCCGCCGCCGGACCTCGGTGCCGAGGGCAGCTACCTCACCGCGGTCACCCGCTACCAGGGCGAGCTGATCCAGGTCATCGACGTGGAAAGCGTGCTGGCCGACATTTCGCAGGCACGGATGGACGCGGAGCTGCCGCCGGAATACGCGCTGCCCGCCGACGCCCCGCCGATGCAGGTGCTGGTGGTCGACGACTCGCGCGTGGCCCGCCAGCAGATCCGCAGCGTGCTCGACCAGCTGGGCGTCGGGGTGACCCTGCTGTCCGATGGCCGCCAGGCGCTGGACCATCTATTGCAGCTGCACGCCAGCGGGGAGCCACCCTCGCAGCGCTACGCGATGATCGTGTCCGACATCGAGATGCCGGCGATGGACGGCTATACGCTGACGACGGAGATCCGTCGCCACCCGGGCCTGGCGGACCTGTTCGTGCTGCTGCACACCTCGCTGTCAGGCGTGTTCAACACCTCGATGGTGCAGAGCGTGGGCGCCAACGCCTTCGTCGCCAAGTACAGCCCGCACGAGCTTGCCGAGTACGTGCTCAAGCGGCTGAACGAGGTCGCAGCCAGCGCGGGCGGCCGCCGGGTCGCCTGAGCGACGCCACAAGATCCCCGGCTTCGAGCGCACCCGGTCGCCGCACTCCTGCCGATCTGTCTTCCACGCGGGAGAAGGGTCTGGCACATCACTTGCACAGTCCCCGGCGAGCGTTTGCCGGAGGGCTGCGATGTCCAATCTGATCTCGTCGTACATGGGCCTGCAGGCCGATGCACTGCCGTTGCGCGAGCAGCGGTTGAAGCTGATCGCCAGCAACCTGGCCAATGCCGACACCCCCGGCTACCAGGCCCGCGACCTCGACTTCAACGCCGCGCTGGCCGCCGCTGCGCGTACCCGCGACGCCGGCAGCGTCGCGGCGGCGTCGCGCGAGCCCCGCCCCGGTCACATTCCCGTTCCAGGCCTCGACGACGCCCTGCAGCCGTTCACCACGGCCCGTGTCGCCGCGCAGCCGAGCCTGGATGGCAACACCGTCGATCCCGATGCCGAGCGCGCCGCCTATGGTCGCGCCGCACTCGAATACCGCGCCTCGCTGAGCTTCATGGAATCGAAGGTGCGCACCCTCCTGACCGCCATCACCGGACAGTAAGCCATGAGCAACCTGCCGATCTTCGACGTCGCCGGCTCCGCCCTGCAGGCCCAGTCGGTGCGCCTGAGCACCCTGGCCAGCAACATGGCCAACGCCGGCTCCGTCGCCGGCTCGCCCGACCAGGTCTACAAGCCGCTGGAGCCGGTATTCCGCGCCACCGCGCATGGCAGCGACCCCGCGCTGACCGGCGTGCAGGTGGCCGGCATCGTCGAGAGCGACAGCCCGCCGATCCAGCGCTACGAACCCGGCCACCCGCTGGCCGACGAGCAGGGCTACGTGTACGCGCCCGATATCGACCCGGTTGCGCAGATGGTCAACATGATTTCCGCCTCGCGCAGCTACCAGGCCGGCGTGGAGATGCTCAATACCGCCAAGGAGCTCGCCGTGGCGACCCTGAGCATGGGCCGCTGAGCCCCGGAGCCCCGACGATGACCAGCATTTCCAGCGATGTGCTCAACAACCTCGGTATCGGTGGTGGCGCCGGCAAGGCCGGTGCCGACAAGCGCAGCGAATCGCTCGGCCAGGCCGACTTCCTGCGCCTGATGACCGAACAGCTCAAGCACCAGGACCCGCTCAACCCGATGGAGAACAGCGCGTTCCTCGGGCAGATGGCGCAGTTCTCCACCGTGCAGGGCATCCAGGCGCTCAACGGCACCGTCAGCGGCTTCGCCAACGCGATGGCCGGCGACCAGCTGATGCGCGGGGCGGCGCTGGTCGGGCGCGAGGTGGTGCTGCCGTCGGCCAAGGTGGCCCTCGGCACCGATGGCGATGCCAGCGGGCTGGTCGCGGCACCCTCGCCCGGCCTGGTGACCTTCGACATCACCGATGCCAACGGCCAGCCGGTGCGGCAGATCGTGGTGCCGGCCGAGGCCGCCGGCGAGGTGCCCTTCGCCTGGGACGGCACCAACGCCGCCGGCGAGCGCATGCCGCCGGGGGCGTATGCCATCACCGCGAAACATGTCGCCGGCAATGGCAACAGCACGACGCTCAGCACCTATGTGCGCGGTCGCGTCGACAGCGTCTCGGTGGGTGCCGATGGCCTGTATCTCGACATCCAGGGCCTCGGCACCGCGCCGGTCGGCCACGTCCTGCGCGTCGGCTGACGACGCCCACCCTTCCACGCCCTTCCCGCGCACGACCCTCTCACGGAGTCCGCCATGAGCTTCAACACCTCGCTGTCCGGCATCAACGCGGCCAACGCCAACCTCAACGTCACCGCGAACAACATCGCCAACGTCAACACGACCGGCTTCAAGGAGTCGCGTGCGGAGTTCGCCGACCTGTTCTCCAATAGCACCTACGGCCTGGCACGCAACGCCATCGGTTCCGGCGTGAAGCTCAGCAACGTCGCGCAGCAGTTCTCGCAGGGCAATATCGACCCCACCGGGCGCAGCCTGGACATGGCGGTCGACGGCGAGGGCTTCTTCACCCTCAACAAGAACGGCGCACGCGTCTATTCGCGTGCGGGCAACTTCCAGACCGATGCGCAGGGCTTCGTCGGCACGCCGGATGGCGCACGCCTGCAGGTCTATCCGCCGCGCGAAGGCGCCGACGGTTTCGACATCGGCCGCGTCGGCGACCTGCAGCTGCTCACCACCGACAGCCCGCCGCAGCAGACCAGCCGGGTCAACCTGATGTTCACCCTGCCCGGCAACGCCGCGCAGCCGGCCATCACCGCCTTCGACCCCAGCGAGCCCAACAGCTACAACGCATCGACCGGCGGCATCACCGTGTTCGATTCGCTGGGCGTGAGCCACGTGCAGACCTCGTACTTCGTCAAGACCGCGAATCCGAACGAGTGGCAGGTGCACAACTATGTCGACGGGCAGCCGGCCGGCACCCCGGTGACACTGGAGTTCTCCGATTCCGGCGCGCTGGTCGCCCCGGCCGACGGGCGCATCGCGCTGGATCCGTTCACCCCGTCCACCGGGGCCGGCGTGCTCGAACTCAACCTCGACCTGGCCGGCTCCACCCAGTACGGCGAGCGCTTCCAGCTGCGCGATACCCGCCAGGACGGCTACGCCGCCGGCAAGCTCAACGAGATCAGCATCTCCGGCGACGGCGTGGTGTTCGCGCGCTATTCCAACGGCGCCGACCGGCCGCTGGGTCAGATCGCGCTGTCGACCTTCGTCAATCCGCAGGGGCTGCAGGCGCAGGGCGAGAACACCTGGGCGGAAAGCTACGCCTCCGGCGCGCCGCGGACCGGTGCTCCGGACAGCTCGGACTTCGGCCAGATCCAGGCCGGTGCACTGGAGTCGTCGACCGTCGACCTGACCGCGCAGCTGGTGAACATGATCACCGCGCAGCGCAACTTCCAGGCCAACGCGCAGATGATCTCCACCCAGGACCAGATCACCCAGACGGTGATCAACATCAGGTAAGCGCGTCCGGGGCGGCGCCACACAGCGCCGTCCCGACGCCTTCCGCCTGCCGATCGTTCCCGCATTTCCGGAGTCACCCGATGGACAAGGCCCTCTACGTCGCGATGACCGGCGCGCGCTCCACCCTGCAGGCGCAGGGCACGGTGTCGCACAACCTCGCCAACGCCGATACCGCGGGCTTCAAGGCGGCGCTGGCCAATACCCGCGCCTTCCGTGTCGAGGGGCCGGGGCATGCATCGCGCATCGATGCACTGCATGTCGACCAGGGTTTCGACAGCCGGGTCGGTGCCCAGCGCGTCACCGGCAACCCGCTGGATGTGTCGCTGCGACCCGACCGCTGGCTGTCGGTGCAGTCGCCCGATGGCGGCGAGGCCTATACCCGCGCCGGAAACCTGTCGCTGACGCCGAACGGCCAGCTGGTCACCGCCGGCGGGCATCCACTGCTCGACGAGCAGGGCCAGCCGATCGCCCTTCCGCCGCACCAGGCGCTCGACATCGGCCATGACGGCACGGTGTCGATCATTCCGCTGGGCGAAGGCCCGCAGACCATGGCCGTGGTCGGCCGTATCCGCGTGGTCGATGCCACGCCGGAGCGGCTGACGCGTGGCCTCGACGGGCTGATGCGCAACGCACAGCCCGAACAGCCGCTGGCCCAGGCCGCCGGTGACGTGATGACCACCGGCACGCTGGAAGGCAGCAATGTCGATGCCGCCGGTGCGCTGGTGCAGATGATCCAGCTGCAGCGCCAGTTCGAAATGCAGGTGAAGCTGATCCAGCGCGGCGACGACAACGCCCAGGCCGCCAACAGCCTGCTGCGCCTGGGTGGTTGATCCGCCTTCTGGCACGCCGGTTGCATCAGTCCTCGCGACGGCGCCATCCCGCGCCAGCCCTGAGGAATTCCGATGAACCAGGCTCTCTGGGTCGCCAAGACCGGACTGGACGCGCAGCAGACGCGGATGTCGGTGGTGGCCAACAACCTCGCCAACACCAACACCACCGGTTTCAAGCGCGATCGCGCCAACTTCGAGGACCTGCTGTACCAGCAGGTGCGCCAGCCGGGCGGCGCCACGTCGGCGCAAACGCAGCTGCCGTCCGGCCTGCAGCTGGGCACCGGCGTGCGGGTGGTCTCCACCGCCAAGGATTTCCAGCAGGGCAACCCGCAGCAGACCGGCCGCGCGCTCGACGTGATGATCAACGGCCGCGGATTCTTCGAAGTACTGATGCCCGACGGCACCCCCGCCTACACCCGCGACGGCGGCTTCCAGGTCAATGCGCAGGGCGAGTTGGTCACCAGCAGCGGCTATCCGGTGCAGCCCGGCATCCAGGTGCCGGAGGGCGCGCAGTCGATGACCATCGGCAAGGACGGCACGATCAGCGTGCAGGTCGCCGGCGAGGCACAGGCGCTGGAGATCGGCGCGCTCACCATCACCGATTTCATCAATCCCGCCGGCCTGCAGGCGCGGGGCGAGAACCTCTATCTCGAGACCACGGCGTCGGGCCCCGCGCAGAACGGCACCCCGGGCCTCAATGGCCTGGGCCAGCTCGAACAGGGGTCGCTGGAAGGCAGCAACGTCAACGTGGTGGAGGAGCTGGTCAGCATGATCGAGACCCAGCGCGCCTACGAGATGAACGCCAAGGCGATCTCGACCACCGACTCGATGCTGGGCTACCTCAACAACAACGTCTGAGCACCGCGATGAACACTCTTCTCCGCCGTTCCGTCGTGATCGCCTTGCTGGCACCGATGCTGCTGGCCGGCTGTGTTGCCGCCGGCGACGTGCGCCCCTACCCGCCGATCGCACAGCAGATGGCGCCTGCGCCGGTGGCTCCCGCCTACGCCAGCCAGGGCGCGATCTACCAGGCCGGCGGTGGCAACACCGGGCTGTCGCTGTTCGCCGACAAGCGCGCGCGCGACGTCGGCGACCTGCTCACCATCCAGCTGGTCGAAAGCACCGTGGCGCAGACCAACGCGGCCACCCAGGTCGGCAAGGAGAGCAGCATCGGCATCGGCGTGCCGGAACTCTTCGGCGGGCCGGTGACCGTCAATGGCCGCGACGTGCTCAGCGCGTCGGCCAGTGGCTCGCGCGACTTCGACGCCAGCGGCCGCAGCACGCAGAGCAACCGCCTGCAGGGCAGCGTGACCGTCACCGTGGTGCAGCGCATGCCCAATGGCAACCTGGTGGTCGAGGGCAGCAAGAACCTGCGGCTGAACCAGGGCGACGAACTGGTGCAGGTGCAGGGCGTGGTGCGCCCCTCCGACATCGGGCCCGACAACAGCGTGCCGTCGAGCCGCGTGGCCGATGCGCGCATCGTCTATGGCGGCCGCGGCGCCATCGCGCAGTCGAATGCGATGGGCTGGCTGGGGCGGTTCTTCCACTCGCGGCTGTATCCGTACTGATCCCGGTCGTGCCCGCCACGGCGGGACCACCGATCCAGCGTCACCCGTGTTCCAACCAGGCCTGCGCCATGCCCCGTCGCCACCCATTCGCCCTGCTCTCCCTGGTCCTGCTGGCCTTCGCCACGCTGGCGCTGCCCGCCCACGCACAGGAGCGCATCAAGGACCTCGCGTCGGTCGGCGGCGTGCGCGGCAACGCGCTGGTCGGCTATGGCCTCGTGGTGGGCCTGGATGGCAGCGGCGACCGCACCAGCCAGTCGCCCTTCACGGTGCAGAGCCTGCGCAACATGTTGAACGAGCTCGGCGTGACCGTGCCGGCGAACGTCAATCCGCAGCTCAAGAACGTGGCGGCAGTGGCCATCCACGCCGAACTGCCGCCATTCGCCAAGCCGGGCCAGACCATCGATGTCACCGTGTCGTCGATCGCCAACGCGGTATCGCTGCGCGGCGGCACCCTGCTGATGGCACCGCTCAAGGGCGCCGACGGGCAGGTCTACGCGATCGCCCAGGGCAGCCTGGTGGTCGGCGGCTTCGGCGCGCAGGGCCGTGATGGCTCGCGGGTCTCGGTGAACGTGCCGAGCGTGGGCCGCATTCCGAATGGTGCGATGGTCGAGCGCGAGGTTGCCGGTGGCTTCAGCCAGGGCGGCGAGCTCACCCTCAACCTCAACCGCGCCGACTTCAGCACCATCTCCAACATGGTGGCCGCGCTCGATGCCCGCTTCGGCCAGGGCACCGCGCGCGCCGTCGACGGCGTGACCGTGGCCGTACGCGCCCCCTACGACCCCGCCGCGCGCATCGGCTTCCTGGCCGAGGTGGAGAACGTACAGCTGTCGCCGGGCACCGCGCCGGCCAAGGTGATCGTCAATTCGCGCACCGGCACCGTGGTGATGGGCGCGCAGGTGAAGGTGATGCCGGCGGCGATCGCGCACGGCTCGCTGTCGGTGACCATCACCGAGAGCGTCGATGTGAGCCAGCCGGACGCCTTCGGCCGCGGCAATACCGTGATCAGCCCGCGCTCCGACATCGCCATCGACCAGGACGGCAGCCGGATGTTCAAGTTCGCCGGTGGCACCTCGCTCGACGAGATCGTGCGCGCGGTGAACGCGGTGGGCGCCGCGCCCGGCGACCTGATCGCCATCCTCGAAGCGCTCAAGCAGGCCGGTGCCCTGCGCGCGGAGCTCGAGGTCATCTGACATGCGCATCTCCGGCGCCCCCATCGAGCTCAACCCCGCCCAGCGCCACGATGCCGCGCGCATCGACCAGGTCGCGCGCGAGTTCGAGGGTGTGTTCGCCCAGATGATGATCAAGAGCATGCGCGACGCCAGCTTCGGCGATGCGCTGTTCCCCGGCGAGAACCAGCTCTACCGCGACCTCTACGACCAGCGTCTGGCGAAGTCGCTGACCGAAGGCGAAGGCCTCGGGCTGGCCAAGGTGATTGCACGCCAGCTCGGCGGCGGCGCAGACCCGGCGACCGCGCTCGACACCGGCCTGCAGCCTGCCGCGGTGCCCGCGCTGCCGCTGCCAGCCGCTGCGCCCGTGCACCGGCTGGACGCGCTGCCGGAATCGCTCAACGTGCAGGCGCTGGACATGATCGCCGGGCGTGACACGTCCGCCAGCGAGCCGGCGGCGCGCTCGCCGATGGACGCCCTGGTCGAGCGCCTGATGCAGCAGGCGCAGCCGGCAATGGATGCGCTCGGCAACGCCGCCCAGGCGGTGGGCGATGCGGTCGGCCGAGTGCCGGCGGCGCTGGAAGCCGCGTCTCGCAATGTCGCCGAGCAGTTCGGCCCGCGCAGCCCGGAAGGCTTCGTCGCCTCGATCTGGGGCCACGCCCAGCAGGCCGCGCGCGAACTCGGCGTCGATGCACGGGCGCTGGTGGCGCAGGCGGCGCTGGAGACCGGCTGGGGCCGGCGGATGATCCAGCGTGGCGACGGCAATACCGCCAACAACCTGTTCGGCATCAAGGCCACCGGGTGGAAGGGCGAGCGCGCTGCCGCCACCACCCACGAATACAGCAACGGGGTGCGCCACACCGAGCGCGCCGACTTCCGCGCGTACGGCTCGCCGGCGGAGAGCTTTGCCGACTACGTGCGCATGATCAAACACAACCCGCGCTACCGGCAGGCGCTGGAGTCGGGCGGCGACGTGCGCCGCTTCGCATCCGCGCTGCAGCAGGCCGGTTACGCCACCGACCCACGCTACGCCGACAAGATCAGCTCGATCGCCAACGGCCCGACGCTCGACCGCGCGCTGTCGGCGATCAGCGCGCAGGCGCGTTCGCTGGCCTCGACCACGGCAGCGCCGTCCCATGTCCTCGCCAGCGCGGCCGATGCGGCGCGCCAGGCCGTTCTCCGCTGACGCAGGCACCCCCGCATGGCCAACATCCTTTCCACCGGCACCAGCGCCCTGATCGCATTCCAGCGGGCCCTGACCACCGTCAGCCACAACGTCGCCAACATCAACACCCCCGGCTACAGCCGCCAGCGGGTGGAGTTCGAGGCGCGCAGCCCGCAATACGCGGGCGTGGGCTATATCGGCCGTGGCAGCCAGATCAGCGACATCCGCCGCGTCGCCGACGAGCTTGCCAATGCACGCCTGATCGACAGCGGCGGCGAACTCGCCCGCCTGCAGCAGCTGTCCTCGATGGCCAACCGCGTCGACGCGCTGATGTCGGACAAGGCCACCGGCATCGCCGGACTGTGGTCGGGCTTCTTCGGCTCGGTCAGTGCGCTGTCTTCGAACGCATCGGCCCCTGCCGAACGGCAGAACATGCTGGGCCAGGCGAATGCACTGACGACGCGCTTCGGCCAGCTGCAGGGGCAGTTCGACATGCTAGGGCGCGAGGTCAATGGCGGCCTGGTCGCCGGCGCCGACGAGGTCAACCGGCTGGCCAGCGAGATCGCGCGGATGAACGCGCAGATCGGCAGCGCCACCAGCGCGGCGCCGGACCTGCTCGACCGCCGCGAACAGCTGGTCAGCCAGCTCGTCACCTACACCGGCGGCACCGCCGTACCGCAGGACGGCGGTGCGCTCAACGTGTTCACCGCCGGTGGCCAGGCGCTGGTGGTGGGTACGCAACCATCGCAGCTCACCACCGTGGCCGACCCGTACCGGCCGGAGCGCCTGCAGCTCGCGCTGCAGTCGCAGGGCCAGACCATCCGCATCGACGAGCGCGCGATGGGTGGCCGCATCGGCGGACTTCTGGAGTTCCGCAACCAGGTGCTGGACCCGGCGCAGGCGGAACTTGGCCGCATCGCCCTGGGGCTTGCGACCAGCTTCAACGCCGGCCATGCCGCCGGCATGGACCAGCAGGGCGCGATGGGCGGCGACTTCTTCAACGTGCCGGCCCCGGCCGTGAATGCACATGCCGGCAACAGCGGTGACGCACGGCTGGCGGCGACGGTCGCGGACCTCGGCGCGGTCGACGGCCGCAACCTGGTGCTCAAGTGGACCGACGGCGCGTGGTCGGCAACCGATGCCACCAGCGGCGCCGCAGTGGCGATGACCGGCAGCGGTAGCGAAGCCGATCCCCTGCAGGTGGCAGGGTTGTCGCTGGTGATGACGGGGGCCCCGCAGGCCGACGACCGTTTCCTGCTGCAACCCACCGCCCAGGTGGCCGGTGGCATCGGCGTGGCCGTCACCGATCCCGCGCGCATTGCCGCGGCCTCGCCGGTGCGCGTCGAGGCCGCGCTGGACAACCTCGGCAGCGGCAAGCCTACCGCGCTGCGCGTCGTCGACGCTCGCAATGCGGCCCTGGCGGCCAACGTGCAGATCAGCTTCCTCGACGGCGACCAGTACGAGATCGATGGCGACGGCCCATACCCCTACACGCCGGGCAGCGCGATCAGCGCGAATGGCTGGTCGTTCGTGCTCGACGGCGTGCCGGCCGCCGGGGACACGTTCAATGTCCGCCGTAATGGCGCCGGCTCCAGCGACAACGGCAACGCCGCCCTGCTCGCCGGCTTCGACGACCGCCGCAGCCTGGATGACGGCAGCCTCAGCCTCAACGGCGCGATCTCCGGCCTGACCACCGCGGTCGGCTCCGCCGCACGCCAGGCCGAATACGCCGCCGAAGCGCAGGGCGTGCTGCACGAACAGGCGCAGGCCACGCGCGAGGGGATTTCCGGCGTCAACCTCGACGAGGAGGCCGCGAACATGCTTCGCCTGCAGCAGGCCTACCAGGCCGCCGCGCAGATCATCTCCACCGCCGATTCCATGTTCCAGACCCTGCTGGGAGCCGTGCGCCGATGAATAACCGGATCTCCACCGGCATGCTGTACCAGCAGTCCATCGGTACGCTGCAGTCCAGGCAGGCCACGATGGCGAAGTTGCAGCAGCAGCTGGCCAGCGGGCAGAAGCTCACCACCGCCAAGGACGATCCGGTCGGTGCCGGCAGCGCGGTGGGGCTGGACCGCACGCTGGCGGAACTGGAGCGCTTCGGCGCCAATAGCAACACCGTGCGCCACCGGCTCAACACCCAGGAAAACGCACTCGCGCAGGCCGGCGAAGTGATGGGTCGTCTGCAGGTGCTCACCGTGCAGGCCAACAACGGCGCGCTGGCCGAGGGTGACCGGCGCGCGATCGCCGCGGAGGTCCGCAGCCTGCGCGACGCGCTGTTCGACATCGCCAATACCGCCGACGGCACCGGGCGCTACCTGTTCGGCGGCAACCAGGATGGCGCGCCGCCGTTCGCGCGGGCCGCCGGGGGCGTGGCCTACAGCGGCGACCAGACCCAGCGACGGGTCGAGATCGCCCCGTCGATGTTCGCCGCCGACGCCTTGCCCGGCAGCGAGATATTCCTGCGCGTGCGCACCGGCGATGGCCGCGTCGATGCCGCTGCCGTGGCCGGCAATACCGGCAGCGGCCAGGTCGACGGCTTCGGCGTGGCCGATGCGGACCGGTGGAATGGCGGCAGCTACCGCGTGGTGTTCGCTGCCGACGGCGTCTATGACATCCACGATGCGGACGGCGTGGCGGTCGCGGGGGGCACCCTCGTGCCGGGGGAGCCCGTCACCGTCGACGGCCTGCGCCTGTCAATCACCGGCGTGCCGGCCGCAGGCGACGCCTTTGCCATCGGGCCTGCAGGCACGCGCGATGTGTTCGCCACCATCGACAACCTGCTGCAGGGCCTGACCATGCCCGCCGGCACCGATGCCCAGCGCGCAACGCAGCAGGAAACACTGCGCAGCGCACTGCGCGACATCGCCTCGGCGGAAGCACACATGATCGATGCACGTGCGGCCGGTGGTGCACAACTGGCGGCGCTGGAGCAGGCCGATGAGCTGCGCGCCAGTTTCGGCGTCACCGTGCAGGAGACCCTGTCCGGCCTGCGTGACCTGGACTATGCCGACGCCATCACCCGCTTCAACCTCGAGAAGGTGGCAATCGAAGCCGCACAGCTGAGTTTCGTGCAGATGCAGCGCCTGTCGTTGTTCAACCTGATCCGCTGAGGCCGCACGCCGCAACCCCGTGGGAGCTGGCTCGCCCGCGATTCCCGGCTGTCCGGGCATTGCGCCTGAAGGCCGCTCTGACAGGTGCATCCCTGCCTCCCCCGTGGGAGCGGGCTCGCCCGCGATTCCCGGCAGCCCGGGTATCGCGCCTGAAGCCGCCCCCCACGCGGGGGCTAAACCCCTGCCCCACCCTGCCGTTAATACATCCGTGACCGAAAGGGCACGCGGATCGCCGGCAACGCAGCATTAAAGCTTGACGACGACACGCCGTTAATGCTCACAGCAGAGGACAGGGCCGACACAACGGCAACCCCCTGCGGAGCCACCGGCCAGGCCCTGTTCCCGTGCCGGATTCCCAATCCAGGAGACCAGCATCATGTCCGTCATCAACACCAACACCATCGCGCTCAACGCCCAGCGCAACCTCAACACCAACTCGGCCAGCCTGTCGACCACGATCCAGCGCCTGTCCTCGGGCCTGCGCATCAACAGCGCCAAGGACGACGCCGCCGGCCTCGCCATCTCGCAGCGCATGACCGCCCAGGTCCGCGGCATGGACCAGGCCGCCCGCAACGCCAACGACGGCATCTCGCTGGCGCAGACCGCCGAAGGCGCGATGAAGTCGATCGGCGAGAACCTGCAGCGCATCCGCGAGCTCTCGGTCCAGGCCGCGAACGGCACCAACAGCGACACCGACATCGAAGCGCTGCAGAAGGAAGCCACCCAGCTGAGCGCGGAAATCGTCCGCGTCATCGACAACACCAAGTTCAACGGCATCTCGCTGTTCAAGGAATCGAACGCGGCGAACGCCGATGTCGGCAGCCGCAGCATCACGATCCAGGTCGGCGCGAATGCCAATAGCGATGACCAGATCAGCTTCGAAACCGCGGATCTCAGCGAGCTTTACACCGCGGCATCGGCCACCGATGGCATCGACATTTCTGAGGCGGGAACTCTCGCTGATCCCGCCGCGACCCCGCCCGTTACCAACGTGATCGATGACATCGACGGCTTCATGCAGAACATCAACGAGTCCCGCGCCGACCTCGGTGCCATCCAGAACCGTTTCAGCTCGGTGATCGCCAACCTGCAGACCGGCTCCGAGAACCTCTCGGCCTCGCGCAGCCGCATCCAGGATACGGACTACGCCAAGGAGACGGTGGAACTGACCCGCACGCAGATCCTGCAGCAGGCCGGTACCGCCATGCTGGCGCAGGCCAAGTCGGCCCCGCAGAGCGTGCTGAGCCTGCTGCAGTAATTCCGCAGCCTCAGGTATGACCAAGAAGGGCCCTTCGGGGCCCTTCTTCGTTGCTGGCCGCGGCGCGGGCACGCGACTTGCACGCCTATGGGATGGCGGCTCAAGTCAGTGCCTGCGCTGCCGATAACCCCTTCGAACCCCGTCATTGCGGCGGCGTTGCGACAGAAAGGACACTCCACATGGCGATCAATGCGGTCGGCTCCGGCCTGGACATCCCTTCACTGGTTTCGAGCCTGGTGTCGAGTTCGCGTGCGCCCACCGAAAAACGCATCAATACGGCCGGCGCGGCGGTCAACGCCAAGCTATCGGCCGTCGGGCAGATTCGCAATGCGATGAGCAGCCTGCAGACCGCGCTGGAGAAACTTTCGGGCAGTGCGGACACGCCGGCCTTCAAGGCCACCCTGCCCGCGGATGCCGGGTTCGCTGCCACCACCTCATCCGGTGCGATGGCCGGCAGCTGGAGCGTGCGCGTCGACAGCCTTGCCACCGCACAGAAGCTGGCCTCGGCCGGCCATGCGGCGGAGGCGGCCATCGGCCACGGCACCCTCGCCTTCGCCTGGGGCGAGGACAGCACGCTCGAGGTCGAGATCGCCGAAGGCGCAACCCTTTCCCAGATCGCCGCGGCGGTGAACCGTGCCGCCGGCGGCAAGGGAGTGACCGCGTCGGTGGTCACGACGGGCGACGGCCAGAATCCCGAGCAGCGGCTGGTATTCACCGCGGCGCAGACCGGCACCGCCAATGCGCTGACGGTGACTGCCCAAGGCGGCGATGGCGGCCTGTCCGTGCTCACCAGCGGTGGTGGCCTGACCGAGACCGTGACCGCGACCAACGCACGCGTGTGGGTGGACGGACTCGAGCGCGTGTCCGCGAGCAACAGCGTGGCCGACCTGGTGCCTGGCACCGTACTGGAGCTCACCCGCGCCACCGACGCCGCGCAGACGCTGCGTATCGGCGCCGACAACGAGGCACTGGGCAAGAACCTGGAAAGCTTCGTCACCGCCTACAACAACGTGGTCAACGCGTTGCGCAACACCAGCAGCTACAACGCGGCGACAAAATCCGCCTCCGCGCTGACCGGCGATTCGCTGGTGCGCACGCTGCAGTCGCAGCTGCGCGGCATCGCCGGTGTGGAGATGGAAGGCCTGAAGGCGCTGGGCATCACCAGCAACAAGGAAGGCCAGCTCGTCTTCAACGCCGGTGACTTCGCCACCGCGCATGCCGCCGAGCCGGGCGCGGTGGTGGCGATGTTCGGCAAGGACGGCGCCTATACCACTGCGATGTCGCAGGTGCTGAAGGACAACCTCGATTCCATCAGCGGCAGCCTGGTGCTGCGCACCGAGGGGCTCAACAAGCAGGTTGCCGAGTACGAGAAACAGCTGGATGCGCTGGACGTGCGGATGACGCGGCTGGCGGACCTCTACACCAGCCAGTTCACCGCGATGGAAACCATGATCGTGCAGATGCAGAGCAGCAGCAGCTCGCTCAACAGCCTGCTCGCATCGGTCAACAAGGACTGATCGCTCAAGCCGCCGCACCGCCAGCCGATAAGGGTTACAGCCGGCTGCCACGGCGACGTGACCAGGACACCGCCATGTATGCATCCAACCGCCAATATGCCGACCAGTACCGCCGGATGGCCGTCGCCACCAGCGTGGCCGAGGCCGATCCCCACAGGTTGATCGCACTGCTGCTCGCTGGCGCCTGCGAACGCATCCGCCTGGCCGAAGCCTGCCTGCAGAACGGCGACCAGGCGCGCAAGGGCAAGGCGATCGGCGAGGCCTGCGCGATCGTCGGGCATCTCAATGGCTCGCTGGATCATGAAGCCGGAGGCGAGATCGCCGCCAACCTGTCGTCTCTGTACGACTACGTGATGCGTCGTCTGACCGAGGCCAACCTCAACAACGACTCCAGCGCGCTGCAGGAATGCCTGTCGCTGCTGCTCGAGATCGAGACCGCGTGGAACGCGATCCAGCCGGGCGACGCTCCGGGTACCGGCACCGCGAGTGCGACGGCATGACCATCCCGACCCTGCAGCACCTGGCATCGGAGCTTGCTTCCCTGGAGGCTGCGCTGGACTGCCGCAACCTCGAGGGCGCGCAGGCCATCATGTCCAGCTACGACCGTGAACTGCGTGGCTACATCGATGGCATCGGCAGCGCGGCGCCGATGGATGGGTTGCGTACCCTGCTGCGGATGCAGAACGAACTGCTGACGACGATGCACGAACTGCGAGAGTCCCTCGGGCGGGAAGCCAGGGATGCCCAGCGTGCCGGACATGCCTCGCGCGCCTATGCGTCGGTCGGGGTCGCGCTGTGACATCCACCGGCGCGCCCGGCGGCACCAGCGCCGAACACATGCTGTTCGCCGAAGCGTTGAGCTGCGAACTCGCCCTGCCCGTGTCCATCGCCGCCTCCGACAGTGCCGGCCGCCAGGCGCAGGCGGTGACGCTGCTGTCCGGCCTGGCCCAGGTGGAAGACCTGCGCAAGGACGATGGCGGCGAGGAACATGGCGAGCTGCCGCTGCTGGCGCAGCGCATGGACGCCAAGCTCGACCTGATCCTGGCCCTTCTCGGCCGGTTGGCGCGCCAGGTCGATGGCATGCCGGAACACAACCTGCGCTGGTCGCGGCACGGGCTGCGCATCGACATGGCACCCGTGGCGCTGGAACCCGGTACCACGGTGCAGGTGCGACTGCAGCCCGCGGACTGGCTGCCGGACCACCTGGAGCTGCCGGCCGTCGTCCTCGACCGCGATTCGTCGCACGTATGGCTGCAGTTCGCCGGGCTGCGCCCGGACCTGGTCGAGGCGCTCGATCGGCACCTCTTCCGCCTGCATCGCCGCCAGGTGGCCGAGCAGCGCAGGCGCTGAACAGGCGGCTTCGCGTATCCTTCGGCCTGATACGGCCAGAGGCCGCGGGGAGACAGCAGCCGGTGCGCGTACTGATCGTCGACGACCACACCCTCGTGCGCGCGGGCCTATGCCGCCTGCTGCAGGGGTTCGGCGACGTCGACGTCTGCGGCGAGGCCAGCCGTGCCGACGAGGCCTTCGACCTCAGCCTGATCCACCGCCCCGACGTGGTGCTGATGGACCTGTCGTTGCCCGGCCGCAGCGGCATCGAGGCGATGGTCGCCATCCGCAACGAACTGCCCGCCACGCGGGTGCTGATCATGTCGATGCACGACGATTCGCAGCACGTGCGCACCGCGATCGAGCGCGGCGCCTGCGGTTTCATCGTCAAGGATGCCGCGCCGCTGGAACTGGAACTGGCGCTGCGTACGGCGATGTCGGGCCAGGTGTTCCTGAGCCCGCGGCTGTCGTCGCGGATGATGGCGCCGATGTTCGGGCGCGAGAAGGCGGTGGGCGTGGATGCGCTGTCGCCGCGCCAGCGGCAGATCCTCGGCATGATCGGCCGCGGCCTGGGCAACAAGGAGATCGGCGCCGAGCTCGGCATCAGCGTGAAGACGGTGGAAACCCACCGCGCGCGGATGATGGAAGCGCTGGGATGCCGGCGCGCCAACGAGCTGGTGGTGCTGGCGGCGCGGCACCTGCAGGAAGTGGTGTAACGCGGACCTGCGGCCGGTTCGGGCCCGTCATCCGGGTGGCCCGGGTTGGCATGACGAGTGCCCCGTCCTTGGATCCCGGCCTGCGCGGGGATGACGGCAAAGCCGACCCGCACGTAAAGATGTGACTGCCGTCGGAATTCCGCCGGCGCCGGCGGATAGGTCGTAAGGGAATCCCCTACGGGTGTCGGTCGATCACCTGGCAGGGCCGGGTTCTTCCTGATACAGATCCCGTCGCGTCGCCTTCACGATGTCTCCACACCCACGATGAAGCGGGTTTACGGAGTCGCCATGAAGGCCAGTGCCACCACCTCGATGCAGCTCGGCCAGCAGCTGCACATGACCCCGCAGCTGCTGCAGTCGATCCGCCTGTTGCAGCTCGACGGCCTGCAGCTGGAACTGGAAATCCGCCGGACGCTCGAGCACAACCCGCTGCTGGAGCTCGACGAGGAACCCGTTGCAAGCGCGATGCCAGAACCCGCCGACGCGCAGGCCGAGGTCGCCTCGTTCGACGAACTGCCGGAAGCCTCGCTGTGGGACGTGCGCGGCGCCAGCTGGAACGATGCCGACGACGACGGCATGCAGCGCATCGCCGCGGGTGAGTCCAGCGATCCGCAGCTGCGCATCCTGCAGCGCCTGTCGCATGAGCTCGACGCCCACGATCTCGCGGTGGCCGCGTACTGGCTGGAGAACTGCGACGACGCCGGCTACCTGACCGCCCCGCTCGATGCCCTCACCCGGCGCGCCTGCGCGCTGTTCGACCGCCGCGCCGGCGAGATCGAGGCCGTGCGCCAGCGCCTGCTCGCCGGTGACCCCGCCGGCGTCGCCGCCTGCGACCTGCGCGAATGCCTGCTGGCGCAGCTGGATGCCCTGCCCGGTCGCGTCGCCGCGCGCCCGCTGGCCGCTCGCCTGATCCGTGATGCGCTCGATGCGCTGGCCGCGCACGACATCGGCGCGGTTGCACGCAAGCTCGCCTGCGAGGAGGCCGACGCCCACGAGGCGGTGCGCCTGGTGCTGTCGCTGGATCCGAAGCCGGGCGAAGCCGGCGCACCGGACGTCGACCAGGCCGTGGTGCCCGACGTGGTGGTGTGGAAGGCCGATGCCGGCTGGCGGGTGGCACTGAACCCGCGCTCCACGCCGCGGGTGTCGATCAATGCCGGCTACGAACGCGCCGTGGCCG
Source organism: Alterluteimonas muca (assembly GCF_021191595.1). NCBI lineage: Bacteria > Pseudomonadati > Pseudomonadota > Gammaproteobacteria > Lysobacterales > Lysobacteraceae > Alterluteimonas > Alterluteimonas muca. The sequence goes on along the minus strand of NZ_JAIWPS010000001.1, from coordinate 664,615 downwards.
AAGGCGAAGGCGGCGCCGCCACCGCGCCGATGCGCGAGCTGCTGCAGGAAGCGCGCTGGTTCACCCGCGGCCTGTCGATGCGCTACGACACCCTGCTGCGCACCGCGCGGGTGATCGTCGAGCGCCAGGCCGCGTTCCTCGAGCAGGGCGAGGAAGCGATGGCGCCGCTGACGCTGAAGGAAGTTGCCGACGCCATCGGCATGCACGAATCCACGGTCTCGCGCATCACCACCGGCAAGTACCTGCAGACGCCGCGCGGCACCATCGAGATGAAGCGCTTCTTCGCGGTGCGGCTGGATGGCGCCAATGTGTCCGGGGCCGCGGTCCGGGCCATGGTCAAGCGCCTGATCGATGCCGAGCCGCCGCAGCGTCCGCTGGCCGACGATGCCATCGCCGCCCTGCTGGCCCGCCAGGGCGTCAACATCGCCCGGCGCACGGTGGCGAAATACCGCGAACAGCTCGACATCGCGCCGGCACGCCTGCGCCGCAACGCACGCCCACTTTCGCTGCTGGCCCGGACGGGCTGAGGATCCACATCATGGACACGATCAAGGTCCTGCTGGTCGACGACCACGAAGGTTTCATCAACGCCGCGCTGCGGCACTTCCGCAAGGTCACGTGGTTGCAGGTGATCGGCACCGCCGCCAACGGCCTGGAAGCGATCGAGCGCTCCGAAGCGCTGCGCCCCGATGTGGTGCTGATGGACCTGGCGATGCCGGAGATGGGCGGCCTGCAGGCCGCACGCCTGATCAAGGCGCAGGACGATCCGCCCTACATCGTCATCGCCAGCCATTTCGACGATGCCGAGCACCGCGAGCACGCCACCCGTGCCGGCGCCGACAACTTCGTCAGCAAGCTGTCCTACATCCAGGAAGTCATGCAGATCCTGGAATCGCTGCACGCACCGGAACCCGGTGCCGGAGACGTGTCATGAGTGAGCCCCGCATCCTGGTGATCGACGCCAACGGCGACCGCGCCGAGCGCCTGTGCACGCTGCTGGAATTCATGGACCTGCGCCCGCGCTGGGTGTCGGAGCCCGGCGAGATCGCACCCGCACGCCACCGCCAGAACGACTGGATGGCGGTGCTGGTCGGCGACCTGGATGACGCCGACGCCGCGCGCGCCTTTTTCGCCTGGCTGGCGCAGGCCAGCGTGCCGCCGCCGGTGCTGCTGCTCGACGCCGAGCCGGCCGCATTCGCGGCGGCGCACGGGCTGCACGAAGCCGGCGTGTGGGCGCTGGAGGCACCGCTGCGCCACGCCCAGCTCGAGAACCTGCTGCGCATGGCCAGCCTCAAGCGCATCGATGCCGATGCCCAGGCCGCGGCCGACCAGGGCGGTGGCCCGACCGGTACCAGCGAGCCGGTCCAGCGGCTGCGCCGGCTGATCGACCAGGTCGCGCCATTCGATACCACGGTGCTGATCCTCGGCGAGTCCGGAACCGGCAAGGAGGTCGCCGCACGCGCGGTGCATGCGCGCTCGGCCCGCCGCGATGGGCCGTTCGTCGCGATCAACTGCGGCGCGATCCCGCCGGAACTGCTGGAAAGCGAACTGTTCGGTCACGAGAAGGGGGCGTTCACCGGTGCGCTGTCGGCGCGCAAGGGCCGCTTCGAGATGGCCGAAGGCGGCACCCTGCTGCTCGACGAGATCGGCGACATGAGCCTGCCGATGCAGGTCAAGCTGCTGCGCGTGCTGCAGGAGCGCTGCTTCGAGCGCGTCGGCGGCAACCAGACCATCAAGTGCGACGTGCGCGTCATCGCCGCCACCCATCGCAACCTCGAGGACCGCATCGGCGAAGGCCACTTCCGCGAGGACCTGTTCTACCGCCTCAACGTGTTCCCGATCGAGATGCCGGCGCTGCGCGAACGCCGCGACGACCTGCAGGAGCTGGTGCGCACCATTGCTGACCAGCTTGCCCGCAACGGCCGTGGCGAGATCCGCTTCGCCGCGGAGACCCTCGATGCGCTGGCCGGCTACGCCTGGCCGGGCAACGTGCGCGAACTGAGCAATCTGGTCGAACGCCTGGCGGTGCTCAACCCGGGTGGGCTGGTGCGCGTGCAGGACCTGCCGCAGCGCTACCGCGAGCACCTGGCCCAGGCCGCGGCCGCGCCCTCGCCCGTCGCGTCGATGCGCGCGCCGGCAGGTGACGTGTCTCCCCGCACCACGGCCACGGCCGTGGTCCTGGAAACCGCCAACGAGACCCATCTGCCCGAGGACGGCCTGGACCTGCGCGACCACATGGCGCAGATCGAACTGCGGCTGATCCGCGAAGCGCTGGAGCGCAGCGACGGCGTGGTGGCGCATGCCGCGCAGCTGCTGGGCCTGCGCCGCACCACGCTGGCCGAGAAGCTGCGCAAGTACGGCATCGAGCGCGACCTGGCGGCCTGATCAGCTCTGCCCTCATCCGCCCCTTCGGGGCACCTTCTCCCGCATGCGGGAGAAGGGTTAAGGCGACATGCCCGCTCTGGAACCCCTCTCCCGCTTGCGGGAGAGGGGCAGGGGTGAGGGCAACCGGGGCGCGCATCGGCGCGTTCATCACCCGCAGTCAAGCGAGTGCCACCCGCTACGGCACGCGCCTTGCATGGTGAAGGCGGACTCCCGCCAGCCGCATGTCGATGAGCCATTCGATCGATTCCGTCCTCTCGCAGATCCGCAGCTACCAGGGCCAGGTGCGCCAGACCGTGGGCGCCGATGTGCCGCGGTCGGATGCGATCCCGTCGCCCGGCGGGCTGCAGGGTGGCATCGGCGGCGGCGGCGGTGCCACCGCGACCACGCCGAGCTTCGGCGCCACCCTGCGCAGCGCGCTGGAAGGCGTCAACGGCGCGCAGCAGCGCAGCGGTGAACTCGTGCGGGCGTTCGAACTGGGTGAGCCCGGCGCGGACCTCGCCAAGGTGATGGTCGCCGCGCAGCAGTCGCAGGTCGCCTTCCGCGCCACCGTGGAAGTGCGCAACCGGCTGGTGCAGGCGTACCAGGACGTCATGAACATGCCGCTGTAACGCGGCCCGAACAGCTCCAGGGGACCACCGGACACCATGGCGATCACGTTGTCGAGAGAAGCGCTCCGCGCGGACAAGGCCGGCGAAAAAGCGGTTGAGGTGTTCGACCGCCTCGAGAAAATGCAGCTGGCGCGGCGGCTGGGCAAGATGCTGCTGCTGGCCGGCGCCGTGGCGCTGGGGCTGATCGTGTTCTTCTGGTCGCAGAAGCCCGGCTACGTGCCGCTGTATGCCGGGCTCGACGCCAAGGCCACCGCCGAAGCCACCGACCTGCTGCGTACCGCGCAGATCCCGTTCCGCATCGACCAGTCCACCGGCGCGATCTCGGTGCCCGAGCAGAACGTGCACGACGCGCGGCTGAAGCTCGCCGGTTCCGGGCTCACCGAATCCGGCCGTCTCGGCTTCGAGATGATGGAGCGCGACCCCGGTTTCGGCGTCAGCCAGTTCGTGGAGACCGCGCGCTACCAGCACGCGCTGGAAACCGAACTGGTGCGCACCATCAGCGCGCTGCGCCCGGTGCGCGACGCCCGCGTGCACCTGGCCATTCCCAAGCCCAGCGCGTTCACCCGCCAGCGTGAAGCCGCGAGTGCCTCGGTGGTGCTGGAACTGCGCGGTGGCGCCGCGCTCGAGCGCGGCCAGGTGGATGCGATCGTGCATCTGGTCGCGTCCAGCATTCCCGACCTCGCGCCCGAGCGCGTCACCGTGGTCGACCAGAACGGCCGCATGCTCAGCAACGACCGCCAGGACGCCGCCGCGGCACTGAGCACGCTGCAGTTCGAGCAGGTGCGCCGCCAGGAAACCTCGTTCAACCAGCGCATCCGCGAGCTGCTCGAGCCGATGACCGGCGCCGGCCGCGTCAATGCCGAGGTCACCGTGGACATGGACTTCTCGGCGATCGAGGAAGCCCGCGAGCAGTTCAACGCCGAGCCGCCGAAGCTGCGCAGCGAACAGGTCAGCGAGAACAGTGCGGCCACCGCCGGCGCGCAGGGCATCCCCGGCGCCACCAGCAACCTGCCCGAGACCGTCGAGGACCCGGCCGCGGTGGACGCCGCGGTGGCGGCCGCGACCGGCGGCAACCCCACCGAGTCCTCGCGCAGCGCCACCCGCAACTACGAGCTCGACCGCACGCTGAGCCACACCCGGCAGCCGCCCGGCCGCATCCGCCGCGTCACCACCGCGGTGCTGGTCGACCACGTGCCCCGCCCGGGTGCGGAAGGCGCGAGCACGCTGCAGCCGCTGACCGCGGCCGAACTGCAGCGCGTGGAAGCGCTGGTGCGCCAGGCGGTCGGCTTCGACGAGACCCGCGGTGACGTGGTCTCGGTGATGAATGCACCGTTCGTGCGCGAACAGGCCGAGGAGTTCGGTGGTACGCCGTGGTGGCAGATGCCGCAGCTGCGCGATGGCCTGCGCCTGCTGCTCGGCGCGATCGTGGTGCTGGCGCTGCTGTTCGGCGTGGTGCGCCCCGCCATCCGCCAGATCACCGACCCGGCACCGCGGCGCAAGCCGGAGCCGCAGACCGCCGAGGTGCGGCTGGTCGAGGACGAACTGCTGCCGCTGGCCGACGACACCGCGCAGATCGGCAGCGCCGGCGAGCGCGCACCGATCGCGCTGCCATCCAATGCCTACGAGGACCGCCTGCGCCATGCGCGCGAGGCCGTCCGTACCGATTCCAAGCGCGTGGCACAGGTCGTGAAGGGGTGGTTGGGCGATGAAGCAGCCGTTTAACAGCGAGTCCCTCACCGGCGTGCAGCGCGCAGCGGTGCTGCTGCTGTCGCTGGGCGAGGAGGACGCGGCCGAGGTGCTCAAGCACATGGACGCCAAGGAAGTGCAGAAGCTCGGCCTGGCGATGGCGACGGTGGGCGCGGTCAGCCGCGAACAGGTCGGCAAGGTGATGGACGACTTCCAGGGCGCACTCGACCGCCAGACCTCGCTGGGCGTGGGCGCCGACGACTACATCCGCGCGGTGCTGGTGCAGGCGCTGGGTGCCGACAAGGCCGGCAGCCTGATCGACCGCATCCTGCTCGGCCGCAACACCACCGGTCTCGACACCCTGAAGTGGATGGACCCGCGCGCGATCGCCGACCTGGTGCGCAACGAGCACCCGCAGATCATCGCCATCGTGCTGTCGCACCTCGATCCCGACCAGGCCGCCGACACCCTGAAGCTGATGCCCGAGCGCACCCGCGCCGACGTGCTGCTGCGCATCGCCACGCTCGACGGCATTCCGCCGAATGCGCTCAACGAGCTCAACGAGATCATGGAGCGGCAGTTCGCGGGCAACCAGAACCTCAAGTCCTCGGCGGTGGGCGGGGTGAAGGTGGCCGCCAACATCCTCAACTACATGGACACCGGCCAGGACCAGAATCTGCTGGTGGCGATCCGCAAGGTCGACGCCCAGCTGGGCCAGCGCATCCAGGACCTCATGTTCGTGTTCGACGACCTGATCGACCTCGAGGACCGCGAGCTGCAGACCGTGCTGCGCGAGGTGTCCGGCGAGCGCCTGGGCGTGGCCCTGCGCGGCGCCGACCCCAAGGTGCGCGAGAAGATCACCCGCAACATGTCGCAGCGTGCCGCCGAGATCCTGCTCGAGGACATGGAAGCGCGCGGGCCCGTGCGGCTGTCGGATGTCGAGACCGCGCAGAAGGAGATCCTCGCGGTGGTGCGCAGGCTTGCCGATGAGGGCGCGGTCAGCCTCGGCGGTGGTGCCACCGAGGAGATGGTATGAGCGCGGTGGTGCGCTGGCTGGCGCCGTCGATGGATGCGGAAGCCACGACCGCGGCCCTACAGGTCGAGGAGCCGGTCGAGCTTCCGCGCCCGCCGTCGCTGGAGGAGATCCAGCGCATCCGCGACGACGCCCATCGCGAAGGCCACGACGAAGGCTACGCCGCCGGCCATGCCGAAGGGTTCGCCCAGGGCCAGGCGGAGATCCGCCGGCTGACCGCACAGATCGAGGGCATTCTCGACAACTTCTCGCGTCCCCTCGCCCGCCTCGAGAACGAGGTGGTGGCGGCGCTTGGCGACCTCGCCGTGCGCGTGGCCGGTGGCCTGGTCGGGCGCGTGTACGAGGCCGATCCCGGCCTGCTTGCCGACCTTGTCGCCGAGGCCGTGGATGCGGTGGGTGGCGCGGCGCGCGAGGTGGAGGTGCGCCTGCATCCCGACGACATCGCCGCGCTGACCCCGCTGCTGTCGCTGGCGCCGGCCACGCGGCTGGTGGCCGACCATGCGCTGGCGCGAGGCGACCTGCGCGTGCACGCCGAAAGCGTGCGCATCGACGGCAGCCTCGACGCACGCCTGCGCGGCGCGCTCGATACGGTGCTGCGTCGCGCCGGGGCGCGCGCATGAGCAGCACGACGCTTCCGCATGACGATCCACGCCTGGGCGATGCCGCGCGGCCAGCCGATCCCGCCGGCTGGCTGGACGCGCGCAACCTGCGCCTGGCGGCACGGCTGGCCGCCACCGGCCCCGACCCCGCCGCCGGCCGTGGCCTGATCCGCGAGGGCATCCTGCGCCGGGCGATCGGCCTGACCGTCGAGGCGGTGGGCTGTGCGGCGCCGATGGGTGCCACCTGCCGGGTCGAAGTCGACGGCGGCTGGGTGGAAGCGGAAGTGGTCGGCTTTGCGGGCGACCGCACCTCGCTGATGCCCAGCGCCGAACTGCATGGCCTGCTGCCCAACGCGCGCGTGGTGCCGCTGCATCGGCGCGGCGGCGTCGAGGTCGGCGAAGGCCTGTTGGGGCGCGTCATCGACAGCGACGGCATTCCGCTCGACGGCAAGGGCCCCATCCGCGCCGAGGGCAGCGTCGGCATGGCCGGCGTCGCCATCAATCCGCTCGCGCGCGAGCCGATCACCCAGCCGCTGGATGTCGGCGTGCGCGCGATCAATGCGCTGCTGCCGATCGGCCGCGGCCAGCGCGTGGGTCTGTTCGCCGGCTCCGGCGTCGGCAAGTCCACCCTGCTCGGCATGATGACCCGCTACACCGCCGCCGACGTCATCGTGGTCGGGCTGATCGGTGAGCGCGGCCGCGAAGTGCGCGACTTCGTCGAGAGCACGCTGGGCGAGGAAGGCCTGCGCCGCGCGGTGGTCGTTGCGGCACCCGCCGACCGGCCGCCGTTGGCGCGCCTGCATGGTGCCTACCGCGCCACCGCGATCGCCGAGTGGTTCCGCGACCAGGGCCTCAACGTGCTGCTGCTGATGGATTCGCTGACCCGCTTCGCGCAGGCGCAGCGCGAGATCGGCCTGTCGGTCGGCGAGCCTCCGACCACCCGCGGCTACCCGCCGTCGGTGTTCGCCAAGTTGCCGGCGCTGGTCGAACGGGCCGGCAACGGCGCCAAGGGCCGCGGCTCCATCACCGCGTTCTACACCGTGCTCACCGAAGGCGACGATCCGCAGGATCCGATCGCCGATGCCGCGCGCGCGATTCTCGACGGCCACATCCTGCTGTCGCGACGGATTGCCGACGCCGGCCTGTATCCGGCGATCGACGTCGAATCGTCGGTCAGCCGCGTCGTCACCGAGATCGCCGACGAGACCTGGCGCGACCGCATCCGCGCGCTCAAGCGGTTGGTTTCCGCCTACAACGCCAACCGCGACCTCATCGCCATCGGCGCCTACCAGCGCGGTGGCGATCCGGCGGTCGACGAGGCGCTGGCGCGCTGGCCCGAGATCATGGCCTTCCTGGGCCAGGACGTGGCCCGCGCCGCCGACCTGAACCACAGCCGCGACGCGCTCGCGAGCCTGCTGCACACCGAGGAGTCCCCTGCATGAAGTCGTCCACACGCATCGATCCACTGCTCAACCGCGCACAGGACAACGAGGACGCCGTCGCCCGCGTGCTGGCCGATCGCCAGCGGGCGCTGCAACAGAACGAGTCGCGGCTCGACGAGCTGCGCCGCTATGCCGCCGAGTACGGCCAGAGCCAGCTCGCCGCCACCAGCCCCGCGCAGCTGGCCAACCGCCGCGCGTTCCTGGAGCGGCTGGAAAGCGCGGTCGAACAGCAGAGTCGCGCGGTCGACAACCACCGCCAGACGGTGGAGGTCGAGCGCAGCCGCCTGCTGCTGGCCAGCCGCGACAAGCAGGTGCTCGAACAGCTTGCGGCGAGCTACCGCGCGCAGGAGCGCGTGGTCGACGAGCGCCGCTCGCAGCGCGAACTCGACGACCTCGGTGCACGCCGGGTGCGCCTGGCTGCGCTGGCCGCGGAAGGCGCCGGCCCGTGACTCCGCTGGGGCTGTCGGCGCCGCTGCCGCCCGCGGCAAAGGCGCCGGCATCGGCATCCGGGTCGTCGCCAGCGAAGGGTGGCGGGGAATTCGCGCGTACGCTGCACGCCGCTTCGGCACCGGCCGACGGTGAAGCGCCGGAGGCCGCGGCTGCGAAGATGCCGGCGGAGCGGGAGCCCGGCGCCGACGAGCAGCCGGGTATTCCCGCGGATCCGTCGCTGGTCCCCACCCCGGAGCCCGTGACCACCCTGCCCTGGCCGCCGGAAGGCCTCGCCGGCCTGCCCGGCATCGTCATGCCTGCCGATGCGGATGCGGATACGGATGCGGAACCGCAGTCGGTGCCTTCCACCACTCTGCGCGGCGGACTTCAGACCCTCGCCGGCGCGATGGCCGCGCCCGCGGCCAGCAGCACCGCGCTATCGCCCGCGGCGCAGCCGCTGGCGGCGGCCGCTGCGCAGGAACCGGGGCTTGCGGCCAGCCTCGACGATGGCGCGGCCGCGATGCCGCTGCCGGTCGAACTCCAGACCGCTGGCGATGCCGCACCGGCTCCGCCTGCGTTCGCGCTTCCAGCGGTGGCCGGCGGCGCGCCGCTCGCACTGCGCGAGCCGCCGCCCGTGCTGGCCACGCCCCTGCCGCCCGCGGACGTCCATGCCGAGGACTTCGGCGACCGCTTCGGTGCGCAGCTGCAGTGGATGGCCGGACAGAAGATCGGCCACGCCCGCATCCAGGTCACGCCGCACGGCCTCGGGCCGGTGGAAGTGCGCCTGCAACTGGATGGCGACCGCATCAGCGCCGAATTCTTCAGCGCCCATGTCGATACCCGCCAGGCGCTCGAACAGGGCCTGCCACGGCTGCGTGACCTGCTCGGCGAGCACGGCTTCCACCTCGCACATGCCGATGTCGGCGCACAGTCCGGTGGCGACGATCGCGGCGGTGACCCGCGTGCAGCGGCGCCCGCCGACGGCGCGGGCAACGAGCCCGGCACCGGCGCGGCCGTGACATCGGCGGTCAGCTACGGCGGATCGCGGCTGCTCGACGCCTACGCCTGAGGCATGGCGCCTGCCGTGCGCAGGCAGGCATGGCGGGGTCGCGCCGCGCTCAGCCGCACGCCGCTCAGCGGTCGAGCATCCGCGGCACCACGTCCTGCAGCGCGGCCATCAGCAGGTCGCGGTCGAGCCCCGGTTCGCGGGTCTCGCGCAGCTTCAGTCCCTCGATCAGGCACTGCAGCATCAATGCGCGCCTGCGCGCATCTTCACCGTCCAGCGCCATCCCGCCGGCCTCGCGGGCGCGGGTCAGCCAGTCCTGCAGCGCATTGCGCACCGTGGTGTCGTAGTCGTCGAGGGCGGCCGCGATCTGCGGGTCGCGGGTGGCTTCGGCCGAGATCTCCAGCAGCAGCGAGGCACTCATGCGGCGGCCTTCGCACCGGTGCGGGCGTCCGTACTCCTCCGCGAGCACCGTCGGGAAGTCCGGGTGCGTGTTGCGGGCGATGTCCTCGCGCAGCAGTTCCAGCTGTTCCTCCACGATCGCGCGGATGATCGCGCTCTTGCTCTCGAAATACCGGTAGATCAGCCCCGCGCTCATCTGCGCGGTCTCGGCGATGAGCGCCATGCCCGCGCCGTGGAACCCGTGCTCGATGAAGCAGTGCTGCGCGGCATCGAGGATGCGCGTGCGCTGCGCCTCGGCACGCGCCTCCGCCTTTTCCGATCTGGGTCTTGCGCTCATCCAGGTGCTCCGTGATACGGCATGCGGTGGACAACATCATCCCCGGGCCATGACGGCTGGCGCGAATACGCCAGCCGTCAACCATCAGGGCGCGGTGGCGCCGGGCTCCGGCGATCCTGCCACGGCCGGTGCCGGCACTGCCGGCCTGCGTCGGCCGCCGAACACCTTCTGCACCACCACGAAGAACAGCGGGATCAGGAACAGCCCGAACAGGGTGCCGACGATCATGCCGCCGAGCACGCTCGTGCCGATCGCGTTCTGGGCGCCGGAACCGGCACCCGACGACAGCGCCAGCGGGGTGACGCCGAGACCGAACGCCAGCGAGGTCATGACGATCGGCCGCAGGCGGTCGCGCACCGCCTGCATGGTCGCCTCGATCACCTCCATGCCGGCTTCCAGGTTCTGCTTGGCGAACTCAACGATCAGGATCGCGTTCTTGCTGACCAGCCCCACCGTGGTGAGCATCGCCACCTGGAAGTAGACGTCGCGGTCCAGGCCGAACACCGTCGCCGCCAGCGCCGCACCGAGGATGCCGATCGGCGCCGCCAGCAGCACCGAGGTCGGCACCTTCCAGCTCTCGTACAGCGCGGCCAGGCACAGGAACACGATCAGCAGCGACATGGTGTAGAGCAGCGGCGTCTGCGAACCGGCCTCGCGTTCCTGGTAGGACAGCGCGGTCCACTCGATCGCGAAGCCCGGCGGCAGCTGCGCGGCGAGGCGTTCGATCTCGGCCATCGCGTCACCCGAGGACACGCCGGGCGCGGCCTCGCCCTGGATCTCCATCGCCGGTATGCCGTTGTAGCGCTCCAGGCGCGGCGAACCGTAGTCCCAGTCCCAGCTGCCGAACGCGGAGAACGGCACCATCTCGCCGGCACTGTTCTTCACCGACCACTGGTTGAAGTCCTCCGGGGTCATGCGGAACTGCGCATCGGACTGCACATAGACCCGCTTGACCCGGCCACGGTCGATGAAGTCGTCGATGTACTGGCCGCCCCACGCGGTGGCGAGCGTTGCGTTGATGGCGTCCTGGGTCAGGCCCAGCGCGCCGGCGCGGGCGACGTCGACATCGATGCGCAGCTGCGGCGTGTCCTCCTGGCCGTTGGGGCGCACGTTGGCCAGCAGCCCGCTCTGCCCCGCCATGCCCAGCAGCTGGTTGCGTGCATCCAGCAGCGCCTCGTGGCCCTGCGCGCCGTTGTCCTGCAGGAAGAACGAGTAGCCGGCGGCGACGCCCAGTTCCGGCATCGCCGGCGGCGCGAACACGAAGATGAAGGCGTCCTTGATCCGGCTCAGCGCGCCCATGCCGCGGCCGGCCACGGCCGATGCGCTGAGCGACGCGTCGCTGCGCTGGTCCCAGTCCTTGAGCTTGACGAAGGCCATGCCGGTGTTCTGGCCCATGCCCGCGAAGCTGAAGCCCTGCACCGCGAACACGGATTCCACCGCGTCCGTCTCGTTGTGCAGGAAGTGCTGCTCCAGCGCCTCGATCGAGCGCATGGTGCGCTCCTGGGTGGCGCCGACCGGGGTCTGCACCATCGCCATCAGCACGCCCTGGTCCTCGTCGGGCAGGAACGACGTCGGCAGGCGCATGAACAGCACACCCATCACCACCACCATCGCGGCGAACACCATCATCCAGCGCCTGGGGCGCGAGACGATCGCGCGCACGCCACGGCGGTATCTGCCGCTGGTGGCGTCGAAGCCGCGGTTGAACCAGGCGAAGAAGCGCGCCATGCGCCCGCCGCCGCTGTCGTGGTGCTCGCCCTTCTCCAGCGGCTTGAGCATGGTCGCGCACAGCGCCGGGGTCAGCACGATCGCCACCAGCACCGACAGCGCCATCGCCGACACGATCGTCACCGAGAACTGCCGGTAGATGACACCGGTCGAGCCCGACATGAAGGCCATCGGCACGAACACCGCCGACAGCACCACGCCGATGCCGACCAGCGCACCGGTGATCTGGTCCATCGACTTGCGGGTGGCCTCCAGTGGCGACAGGCCCTCCTCGGTCATGATGCGTTCGACGTTCTCCACGACCACGATGGCGTCGTCGACCAGCAGCCCGATCGCCAGCACCATCGCGAACATCGTCAGCATGTTGACCGAGAAGCCCAGCGCCGCGAGCACGCCGAAGGTGCCCAGCAGCACCACCGGCACCGCGATCGTCGGGATCAGGGTGGCGCGGAAGTTCTGCAGGAACAGGTACATCACCAGGAACACCAGCACGATGGCTTCGATCAGCGTGGTCACCACGCTCTTGATCGAGACCCGCACGAACGGCGTGGTGTCGAACGGCACCACCACCTTCATGCCCGCCGGGAAATACGGTTCCAGCTCGTCGAGCGCGCTACGGACCCCGGCCGCGGTGTCGAGCGCGTTGGCGCCGGTCGACATCGAGATCGCCACGCCGGTGGCCGGCTCGCCGTTGTAGCGCGAGGTGAACTCGTAGAGTTCGGTGCCCATTTCCACGCGGGCGATGTCGCCCAGCCGCAGCACCGAGCCGTCGGCATCGCTGCGCACGACGATGTCGCGGAACTGCTCCGGCGTCTGCAGGCGGTCCTGGGCGTTGATGGTGGCGTTGATCTGCTGGCCATCGATGGCCGGCGCGCCGCCCAGCGAACCGATCGCCACCTGCGCGTTCTGCGCGCGGATCGCGGTGGTGACTTCCGGGATCGACAGCCGGTAGGTGTGCAGCTTGTTGGGGTCGAGCCAGATGCGCATGGCGTACTTGCCGCCGAACACCTGGATGTTGCCCACGCCGGGCACGCGGCTGAGCGGGTCGACGACGTTGGCGGTCACGTAGTCGGCGATGTCGACCTCGTCCATCGAGCCGTCGTCGGAGACGAAGCCGATCACCTGCAGGAAGCCCGACATCGACTTGGCGACGTTGACGCCCTGGCGCTGCACGTCCTGCGGCAACAGTGGCATCGCCAGCTGCAGCTTGTTCTGCACCTGCACCTGGGCGATGTCCGGGTCGGTGCCGCTCTCGAAGGTCAGGGTGATCGTCGCCATGCCGTTGGACGACGACTGCGACGAGAAGTACATCAGCCCGTCGAGGCCCTTCATGTTCTGCTCGATGACCTGGGTCACCGAGTCCTCGAGCACCTGCGCCGAGGCGCCGGGGTAGGTGGCGCTGATCTCGATCGCGGGCGGCGCCACCGTGGGATACATCGACACCGGCAGGCTGGTGATCGACAGGATGCCGGCCAGCATGATGATGATCGCGATGACCCAGGCGAAAATCGGGCGATCGATGAAGAAACGTGCCATGGAAGTCTCCGCTTACGGCTGCTGGGCAGCAGCGTCGGCCGCCGGTGCGGCCGCGTCGGGGTCGGCGGGCTGCACGGCGGCATCGGCCTGCGTGGCCGCATCGGTGGCCGGGGTCGCGGCGGGCGACGTGCCCGCGGCGGAATCGCCGGCGGGCGGCGCTTCGGCGACCTGCACCGGCACGCCGGGCTGGATCTTCTGCAGGCCCTCGACGATCACCCGGTCACCGGCGACCAGGCCATCCTCGACCAGCCAGCGGTCGCCGACGGTGCGGCTGACCTGCACCGGGCGCTGTTCCACCATGCCTTCGGCATTGACCACCATCGCGCTGGCATTGCCGCGCGGGTCGCGGGTCACGCCCTGTTGCGGCACCAGGATCGCGTTCTGCCGCACGCCGCTGCCGAGGACCGCACGCACGTACATGCCGGGCATCAGCACGTGGTCGGGGTTGTCCACGGTCACCCGCAGGCCGTAGCTGCCGGTCGCCGGGTCCACGCCGACCTCGGAGAACGCCAGCGTGCCCGGATGCGGGAAGGGCGTGCCGTCTTCCAGCAGGATCGTCACCGGCAGGCCCTGCCCGCTCTCCAGCGTGCCGGCGGCGAATTCGCGCCGCAGCTGCAGCAGTTCGCTGGACGACTGGGTGAGATCCACATGGATCGGGTCGAGCTGCTGCACGGTGGCCAGCGCCGCCGGCTGGTTGGCGGTGACCAGCGCACCCACGGTCACCGACGACCTGCCGATGCGACCGTCGATCGGCGCGGTGATGCGGGCATGGCCGAGGGTGACGTTGGCGGCGTCCAGCACCGCGCGCGCGGCACCGACATCGGCCTCGGCCTGGCGCAGCGCCGCGGTCGCGTTCTCGTCGTCCTGCCGGCTCACGACCTGCACGGCGGCCAGCTCGCCGATGCGGTTGGCGCTCAGCCGCGCGGCGGTCAGCGTGGCCTGGGCACGCGACAGCTGCGCGCGCGCGCTGTTGGCGGCAGCGCGGTAGCTGGCGTCGTCGATCTGGTACAGCGGCTCGCCGGCCTTGACCAGGCTGCCCTCGGTGAACAGCTGGCGGCGCACGATCCCGTTGACCTGCGGCCGCACTTCGGCGACCAGGAAGGCACTGGTGCGCCCCGGCAGTTCGCGGGTCAGGGTGACGGTTTCCGGTTGCAGGGTGACCACATTCACTTCCGGCGGCGGCGGTGCCTCCGGTGCGCCGCCGGCGCCACAGGCCGCCAGCAAGAGACTCAGGATCAGGAGGCCGGCGAACCGACGCGACGATGTGGACATGGGGAAAGGCCTGCACGGAAAAAGGAAAACCGCCGGGGGGGGGCCGGCGGCAGGCGGGAAGAATGAACGATCATTCTCAATCCGTCAAAGCGCCGAAGAGCGCCTGCACGGGGTCCATTCAGTTTCAGCGCGTCCAGCCAGGTATTTCGGCCAGCGCCCCGCGCGGCCCGCGCCCGGCCCGCGCCCGGCGACGGCTTTCCGGCGGTGCAACGGCACGGCGATTGCATGTGACCGGTCGAATCCACACCGGTAACGCCACGTGGCTGTCGCTGCAGACCCTTCCCGCAAGAAGCCCTCGTCCTCTTCGCACCGCATCACCCTGGCCATCGTGGCCGTGGTCGCCCTGCTCGGCCTGGCCGGCGCCGGCTTCTGGTACTTCAACACCCGTGGCGACAGCGATGCGCCGAAGCCGCCGGCGCCGGCGCAGTACCTGCCGATGTCGCCGCCGTTCGTGGTGAACCTCGACGAGACCCCGATGGGCCCGCGCTACCTGCAGGTCGAGGTGCAGCTGGTCACGCGCGACCCGCTGGCCACCCAGGAACTCACCCGCCACGAGCCGGCACTGCGCGCGCGGCTGCTGATGCTGTTCGCCCAGCAGACCTACGACGGCGTCGCCACCCGCGAGGGCAAGGAAGCGCTGCGCGCGCAGGCGCTGGAGGAAGTGCAGGCGCTGATGACCGAGGAAACCGGCGCGCCACAGGCCGAATCGCTGCTGTTCACCAGCTTCGTCACCCAGTAAGGGGCCACCGGCCATGAGCACCCACGACCTGCTGTCCCAGGACGAGATCGACGCGCTGCTGCACGGCGTCGACTCGGGCGTGGTCGACACCGAGCCGGCGCCCGACCCGGGCGTTGCGCGCACCTACGACTTCGCCAGCCAGGACCGCATCATCCGCGGCCGCATGCCGACCATGGAGATGGTCAACGAGCGCTTCGTGCGCCTGTGGCGGATCGGCCTGTTCAACCTGATCCGCCGCTCCGCCGACATCTCCGTGCGCGGCATCGACCTGATCAAGTTCGGCGACTACCTGCACCAGCTCTACGTGCCGACCAACCTCAACCTGATCAAGTTCAAGCCGCTGCGCGGCACCGGGCTGATCGTGTTCGAGCCGAAGCTGGTGTTCTCGGTGGTCGACAACTTCTTCGGCGGCGATGGCCGCTACCCCACCCGCATCGAGGGCCGCGAGTTCACCGCGACCGAGATGCGGGTCATCCAGCTGATGCTCAAGCAGACCTTCGCCGACCTTGCCGAGGCCTGGGCGCCGGTGCTGGACGTGGAGTGCGAATACCTCAACTCCGAGATCAACCCGCACTTCGCCAACATCGTCACCCCGCGCGAGTACGTGGTGGTCAGCCGCTTCCACGTGGACCTCGAAGGCGGCGGCGGCGAGATCCACGTCACCCTGCCCTATTCGATGCTCGAGCCGATCCGCGAGCTGCTGGATGCCGGCATCCAGTCCGACCGCGTCGACCGCGACGAGAGCTGGAACGTGTCGATGCGCGAGCAGCTGATGTCGGCCGAGGTCAACGTGTCGAGCGTGCTGGCGCGCCGCCGCATCGACCTGCGCCAGCTCACCCGGCTGAAGGTGGGCGACATCATCCCGATCGACCTCCCCGAGGAGGTGCCGATCTGCATCGAGGACATCCCGGTCTTCACCGGCCGCTTCGGCACCGCCAACGGCAACAACGTGGTGAAGATCACCCGGACCCATCCGCCCGGCACGCAGCCGCAGCGCCGCACCGACCCCCAGGACCTGCCCGCATGAACACCCAGGACACCGTCTTCCCCACCGCCGAGCCGGCCCGTTTCGACGACCTGCGCGCCGACAACCCCGACGATGCGAGCGATCTCAACCTCGACGTCATCCTCGACGTGCCGGTGGCGCTGTCGCTGGAAGTCGGGCGCACCCGCATGCCGATCCGCAACCTGCTGCAGCTCAACCGCGGCTCGGTGATCGAGCTCGAGCGCGGCGCCGGCGAGCCGCTCGACGTCTACGTCAACGGCACCCTCATCGCGCATGGCGAGGTGGTGGTGATCAACGACCGCTTCGGCGTGCGCCTGACCGACGTGGTCAGCCCGAGCGAACGGATCCGGAGACTGCGGTGATCGTTGCCGGCAGCCTCGGCATCGTGCAGGCGAGCGCGCAGGCGGCGACGATCGCCACCACCGCGGCGGCGGTCACGCCGGTCGCGGCTGCATCCGCCAATGACACGGCGATGGATGCCGGCACCGCCGCCCTGCCGGTGGCGTCGCCGCCGCAGCTGCATGCCGAAGTCGCCACCCCGGCAAAGCCCGTCGCGATCGGCGCGCATGCCCCGCAGGCCCCGGGCCTGGGCGGTGCGGTGATCGCGCTGCTGCTGGTGGTCGGGCTGATCCTCGGCCTGGCTTGGGTGCTCAAGCGCATGCCGGGCAGCAGCTTCCGCCAGGCCGAGGGCCTGCGCGTGGTCGCGAATATCCCGCTGGGTGCACGCGAGCGTGCGGCGGTGGTGCAGGTCGGCGGCGAGCAGCTGCTGATCGGCATCGGCGCCGGTGGCGTGCGCACGCTGCACCTGTTGCCCGAGCACCTGCCGGAGGCGACGCCCGCCCGGCTGCCGTCGCTGAAGCAGCTTCCCGATTTCAAGCAACTGCTCGCGCAACGCCTGCGCAAGGATTCCTGACATGACCTCCCGCTGGGTGCGCCGCGTCGCGGCGCTGGTGGCGATCGCCTGCCTGCTGCTGCCATCGCTGGCCTGGGCCACGCCGCAGTTGCCCTCGCTGCCGGGCGTGACCGTGGGCCAGATCGGCGATGCGCCGGTGAGCCTGCCGCTGCAGACCCTGCTGCTGATGACGGCGATCACCCTGATCCCGTCGATGCTGCTGGTGCTGACCGCGTTCACCCGGATCATCGTGGTGCTGGCGCTGCTGCGCCAGGCGATGGGCACCGGGCAGACGCCGTCCAACCAGGTGCTGGTGGGGCTGGCGCTGTTCCTGACCGCGCTGGTGATGACCCCGGTATGGGAAGCCGCATGGACCAATGGCTTCGGTCCGTGGCTCAACGGCGAGCTGGAATTCCGTGCCGCCTGGGACCTCGGCAGCGCGCCGCTGCGCGCCTTCATGCTGGCGCAGGTGCGCGAGACCGACCTGATGACGTTCGCCGGCCTCGCCGGCCACAGCGGCTATGCCGGGCCGGACGAGGTGCCGTTCCAGGTGCTGGTCGCCTCGTTCGTCACCAGCGAGCTCAAGACCGCGTTCGAGATCGGCTTCCTGGTGTTCATCCCCTTCATCATCATCGACCTGGTGGTGGCCAGCGTGCTGATGTCGATGGGCATGATGATGCTGTCGCCGATGCTGGTCTCGGCGCCGTTCAAGATCCTGCTGTTCGTGCTGGTCGACGGCTGGGTGCTCACGGTCGGCACGCTCGCCGCCAGCTTCAACGCGGTCTGAGCCGATGACGCCTGAACTCGCCCTCACCGAACTGCGCCTGGGCCTGCAGGTGGCGCTGTGGGTCGGTGGCCCGCTGCTTGTGACCGTGCTGATCGTCGGCGTGGTGGTCGGCGTGGTGCAGGCCGCCACCCAGATCAACGAGCCGACCATCGCCTTCGTGGCCAAGGCGGCGGCGCTGACCGCGGCGCTGTTCGCGCTCGGCGCGTTCCTCCTGAGCTACCTGGTCGACTACACGATCACCCTGTTCCACCGCATTCCCCACCTCATCGGCTAGGCGGGACGGAGGATGGACCCCGCCACCCAGATGGCGATCGATGGCCAGCAGGCCTTCGGCATGATCGGCACCCTGCTGTGGACCGCGCTGCGCGTGGGCGCGCTGCTGATGGCGATCCCGCTGATCGGCACCCGCGCGATCCCGGCGCGCATCCGGGTGATGGCCGCGCTGGTGATCAGCCTGGCGCTCGCCCCGCTGCTGCCGGCGCCGCCTGCGTTCACCGGCTTCGATGCCGCCACCGTGCTGTCGGTGGCCCGTGAGCTGGCGGTCGGCGCGGCGATGGGCTTCATGCTGCGGCTGGTGTTCGAGGCCGGCGCACTCGCCGGTGAGCTGATCTCGCAGGGCACCGGCCTGTCGTTCGCGCAGATGAGCGATCCCCTGCGCGGGGTGGACTCCGGTGTCATCTCGCAGTGGTTCTACCTCGCGTTCGGGTTGCTGTTCTTCGCCGCCAACGGCCATCTGGCACTGATCGCGCTGCTGGTGCACAGCTACGAGGCACTGCCGATCGGCACCGCCCTGCCCGATGTGCGCGCCACGCTGGAGATCGCCCCGCAGTTCTTCTCGCTGGTGCTGCGCGGGGCGGTCACGCTGGCGCTGCCGGTGATGGTGGCGATGCTGGCCATCAACCTGGCCTTCGGCGTGCTGTCGCGGGCGGCGCCGGCACTCAACCCGATCCAGCTCGGCCTGCCGGTCTCGGTGCTGGTCGGCCTGTTCCTGATCGCGATGCTGGCCGGGGAGATGGGCCCGCCGGTGCAGCGGCTGTACGACGCCGCGTTCGATGCGGCCGGACGGGTTCCGACCGGCGGGTAGGCAGGCCGTGGGAATCTCCGGCGGTCCACGCCCTGCCCTCGGGTGAGGGTCCGCTTCGCGGCACGCGCCTTGCACCACCCCGGGCAGGTACCAGCGGCCGTGAGTGATGGCGGAAAACGAAGACGGTCAGGAAAAAACCGAACAGCCCAGTGAAAAACGGCTGCGCGAGGCACGGGAGAAAGGCAATGTCCCGCGCTCGCGCGAGCTGTCGACGGTGGCGGTGTTCGGTGCGGGCGTGGTCGCGCTGCTGGCGATGGGCGGCGGATTCGCCGCGCGCGCCCTCGACTGGATGCGCACGGCGCTGACCCCCGACCTGGCCCTGCTGGAATCGCCACATCTGCTGTTCGGCCATGCCGCGAAGCTGATGCTGGGCTTCCTGTGGATCCTGGCGCCGCTGCTGCTGGTCACTCTGGCCGCGTGCTTCATCGCCCCGGCGGCGATGGGCGGCTTCAACTTCGCCACCAAGGGCCTGGTGCCCGACCTCAAGAAGCTCGACCCGCTGGCCGGGCTCAAGCGCATCTATGGACCCGAAGGCTTCGCCGAGCTGCTGAAGTCGCTGCTGCGCGTGGCCCTGGTTGGCGGCGCGGCCACGCTGTTCCTGTGGCCCGGGCTCAACCGGCTGCGCTCGATGCTCAACCAGCCGCTGGAGGATGCCGCGCGTGGCGGTCTGCACTTCGCGCTGTGGATGCTGCTGGCCACCGCCGCCGCGCTGCTGTTGCTGGCGCTGATGGATGCGCCGTACCAGAAGTGGAACTGGCGGCGGAAGCTGATGATGACGCGGCAGGAACTGCGCGAGGAAATGAAGGAATCCGAAGGCCGGCCCGAGGTCAAGGGCCGCATCCGCCAGCTGCAGCAGGAGATGTCGCAGCGCCGGATGATGGAGGACGTGCCCACCGCCGACGTGATCGTGGTCAACCCCACCCACTACGCGGTGGCGCTGAAATACGACGGCGGCAACATGCGCGCACCGAAGGTGGTCGCCAAGGGCGTCGACGAACTGGCGCTGCGTATCCGCGAAGTCGCCACCCAGCACCGGGTCGCGCTGGTCGAAGCACCGCCTCTGGCACGGGTCTTGTATCGGGAAGGGGAGATCGGCCAGGAAATCCCGGTGAAACTCTACGCAGCCGTTGCCCAGGTGCTCTCCTACGTCTACCAGTTGCGCAACTGGCGGGCGGGCACGCCGCAGCCGCAGCTGGCCGATATCGAGGTCGACGAGGCTGACGGCGCACGCGGGGCACCGCGATGAGCGCCGCGCTGATGCAGCCGGGGCCGAAGCGCTTCTTCGACATGCTGCGCAACGGCCTGGGCGCACCGCTGGTGGTGCTGGCGCTGCTGGCGATGGTGGTGGTGCCGCTGCCGCCGACCATCCTCGACATCCTTTTCAGCTTCAACATCGCGATCTCGCTGGTGGTGCTGCTGGCGGTGATCTACGTGCAGCGGCCGCTGGACTTCAGCATCTTCCCGATCGTGCTGCTGATCACCACGATGCTGCGCCTCGCGCTCAACGTGGCCTCCACCCGCGTCATCCTGCTGCACGGCCAGAACGGCCCCGGTGCGGCCGGCAAGGTGATCGAATCGTTCGGCGAGTTCGTGATCGGCGGCAACTTCGCCGTCGGCATCGTCGCCTTCGCGATCCTCACCATCATCAACTTCGTGGTCGTCACCAAGGGCGCCGGCCGCGTCTCCGAAGTGACCGCGCGCTTCATCCTCGACGCCATGCCCGGCAAGCAGATGGCGATCGACGCCGACCTCAATGCCGGCCTGCTGACGCGCGAGGAAGCCAAGGCCCGTCGCGAGGAGGTCCGCCAGGAGGCGGACTTCTACGGCGCGATGGACGGTGCCAGCAAGTTCATCCGCGGCGATGCGATCGCCGGCCTGCTGATCCTGTTCGTGACGGTGATCGGCGGGCTTGCCATCGGCGTGCTCCAGCACGGGATGGGCGCCGGCGATGCCGCGGCGACCTACACCCTGCTGTCGATCGGTGACGGCCTGGTCTCGCAGATCCCCGCCCTGCTGGTGTCGTCGGCGGTCGCCCTGCTGGTGACCCGCGCCTCGCGCTCGCAGGACATGGGCGGTGCGGTCACCGGCCAGGTGTTCGGCCAGTACAAGGCGCTGACCATCGCGGCGTCGATCCTGCTGGTCGTGGGCCTGGTGCCCGGCATGCCGAACCTGGCCTTCCTGAGCCTGGCGGCCGTGGTGGGCTACGCGGCCTGGCACATGCGCAAGCGCAGCATCGAGGCCGAGCAGGCCGCGGCCAATCCCGATCCCGCCCTGCCCTCGCCCGAACAGGCCGCCACCGCCGAGCTCGGCTGGGACGACCTGCGCCCGGTCGATCCGCTCGGGCTGGAAGTGGGCTACCGGCTGATCCCGCTGGTCGACAAGGCCCAGGGCGGCGAGCTGATGGCGCGGATCAAGGCGGTGCGCCGCAAGCTCACCCAGGACATCGGCTTCCTGATCCCGCCGGTGCATATCCGCGACAACCTCGAGCTCGCGCCCACCGCCTACCGCCTGCTGGTGCATGGCGTGCCGGTGGCCACCGCCGACATCCATCCCGACCGCCTGCTCGCACTCGACCCCGGCGGCACCCTGCATCCGATCGAGGGCATCCCCGGCAAGGACCCGGCGTTCGGGCTCGACGCCCTGTGGATCCTGCCGCTGCAGCGCGCCCAGGCGGAGGCCGCCGGCTACACGGTGGTCGATCCCGCCACCGTGGTCGCCACCCACCTCTCGCACCTGGTGCGAGAGCAGGCGCCGGAACTGCTGGGCCACGAGGAAGTGCAGCAGCTGCTGGCAACGCTTGCGCGCAGCACGCCCAAGCTCGCCGAGGACCTGACGCCGAAGTCGCTGCCGCTGGCGGTGGTGGTGCGGGTGCTGCAGAACCTGCTGATCGAACGCATCCCGGTGCGCCAGCTGCGGCGCATCGCCGAGTCGCTGGTCGAGCACGCGGCCCATACCCAGGACCCGACCCAGCTGACCGCGGCGGTGCGCACCGCGCTGGGCCGCTTCATCGTCCAGGAAATCGCCGGGCCCGCCATCGAACTGCCGGTGTACACGCTGGCGCCGACGCTGGAACGGGTGTTGCAGGATTCCGCGCAGGGCGCCGGGGCCGCACTGGAACCGGGCCTGGCCGAACGTCTGCAGCAGAGCCTCGCCGACTGCGCGGGCCAGCAGGAGGCCAGGAACGAACCGGCGGTGGTGCTGGTGCCCAGCCAGGTGCGCGCTGCGCTGGCGCGCCTGGTCCGCCACAGCGTGCCCGGACTGTCGGTGCTGGCCTACACGGAAGTCCCGGAGGACCGGCGCCTGAAGCTGGTGGGCACGATCAATTGAGCAACGCATCACCCCCTTCGCAACACGGGCAACAACCATGAACATCCGCCGCTTCGTCGCCGCCGACATGCGCACCGCACTGCAGATGGTGCGCGATGCCCATGGACCCGATGCCGTGATCCTCTCCAACCGCCGCACCGACGAGGGCGTGGAGATCGTGGCGGCCAGCAACTACGACGAAGCCTGCCTGCAGCGTGCCCTCGAGGCGCAGCCGCGCGCCGCGGCCGAAGCCCCGGCCCCGGTGGTGGCCGCCCCGGAACGCCCACTGGCCCCGGCCGAGCGCTGGCTGCGCGACCTCGCCCCGCCCGCCGCGCCGGCAGGGGCTGCCGCACCGATCGCGCCCACACCTGTGGCCCAACCTGCGCCTGCTTCCATCCCGGTTGCACCGCGCGCGATCGAGGTACCGGCGGAGCCGACCGCGGTGGCCAATGCACTCGACGTCGCCGACGAATTCGACGGCCCCGCCTTCGCCGAACTGCTGGCGCGCACCCGTCCGCCGGTTGCGCCGATGATCGAGCCGCTGCCGGAACCGCCCGCCCCGCCCGCGCCGGTGCTGGCCGCGGTGCCCACGCCACCCGCGCCTGCAAGCGACGGCGAACTGGCGCGCATGCGCGACGAACTGGCGCAGATGCGCACGATGATCGAACGCGAGATGGCGCGGCTCACCGACGAGCGCCTGCGCGGCTCGCCGGTGCGCGCGCAGGCGATGGAACTGCTGGAGGACTACGGTTTCGATGCCGGCATCACCCGCGACGTGGTGCTGCAGATTCCCGCCGACACCCCGGCCCACCGCGCGCGCGGGCTGATGCTCGGCCTGATCTCGCGCAGGCTGCCGATCTGCCCGGTCGATCCGCTGCACGAGGCCGGGGTGATCGCCCTGGTCGGCCCGACCGGTGCCGGCAAGACCACCACGATTGCAAAGCTGGCCGCACTCTATGCGTCGCAGTACCAGCCGCGCGACGTCGCCCTGGTGACCACCGACACCGCGCGCGTCGGTGGCCGCGAGCAGCTGCACAGCTACGGCCGCCAGCTCGGCATCGCCGTGCACGAGGCCGACAGCGAGGCCGGCCTGCTGCAGCTGCTGCAGAAGCTGCAGGACTACCGGCTGGTGCTGGTGGACACCGCCGGCCTGAGCCAGCGCGACCGTGCCCTCGCCGGCCAGCTGAACTGGCTGCGCGCCGCGCGCCAGGTGCGCACCCTGCTGGTACTGCCGGCCAACACCCACTTCGCCGACCTCGATGAAGTCGTCCGCCGCTTCGAGCACGCGCGCCCGCAGGGCGTGGTGCTGACCAAGCTCGACGAGACCAGCCGACTCGGCAGCGCGCTGTCGGTGGTGGTCGACCACCAGCTGCCGCTGACCTGGACCACCGACGGCCAGCGCATCCCTGAAGACCTGAGCCGGGCCAATGCGGCCCACCTGGTACTTCGCCTTGAAGATCTCCGCCGCGATGCCGATAAGCCCATGGCATCCGAGCATTCCGCCCCGGAGCACACCCATGCTGTCGCCTGAGACCCTGCCGCCGATGTCCGTCGCCGTTCCGCCCGTGCCCGCCCCCGTGCGCACCCTCGCCGTCACCGGTGGCAAGGGCGGCGTGGGCAAGACCAATGTGTCGGCGAACCTGGCGATCGCGCTGTCGGAGCTCGGCAAGCGCACCCTGCTGCTGGATGCCGACCTCGGCCTGGCGAACGTCGACGTGCTGCTGGGGCTGTCGCCGCGCTACACGCTGGCCGACCTGGTGGCCGGGCGCTGCAGCCTCGACGAGGTGATCCTCGACGGCCCGTCGGGCGTGATGATCGTCCCCGCCGCCTCCGGCCGCCGGCACATGGCGGAACTGCGCCCCGCCGAACATGCCGGGCTGGTCAACGTCTTCAACGACCTGCAGCGCGATCTCGACATGCTGGTGGTGGACACCGCCGCCGGCATCACCGATTCGGTGCTGACCTTCTGCCAGGCCGCGCAGGACACCCTGGTGGTGGTCTGCGACGAGCCGGCGTCGATCACCGATGCGTATGCGCTGATCAAGGTGCTGGCACGCGAGCGCGGCGTCGGCCAGGTGCAGGTGGTGGCCAACATGGTGCGCAGCCCGCAGGAAGGCCGCGGCCTGTACGAGAAGCTGTCGCGCGTGTGCGAGCGCTTCATCGGCGACGTGTCGCTGAACTACCTCGGCGCGGTTCCGCAGTGCGAATGGCTGCGGATGTCGGTGCAGCGCCAGCAGGCGGTGGTGCGCGCCTACCCGTCGAGCCCGTCGGCGCGTGCGCTGGCCGAGATCGCCCGCCGCACCGCCCGCTGGCAGGCGCCGACCGCGCCACGCGGGCATGTCGAGTTCTTCGTCGAGCGGATGCTGCGCCAGGGGGTGCCGGCATGAGCATGGCCGCCCGCCACTACCAGGACATCCAGCGCAGCAGCGCGCCGGATCCGATCGTCCAGCATGCCGAACTGGTGCGCCGCATCGCCCACCACCTGGCGGCGCGACTGCCGGCCAGCGTGGAGATCGACGATCTCGTGCAGGCCGGCATGATCGGCCTGCTCGAAGCCTCGCGCAGCTACGACGCCGACCAGGGCGCCTCGTTCGAGACCTATGCCTCGATCCGCATCCGCGGTTCGATGATCGACGAGATCCGCCGTGGCGACTGGGTGCCGCGTTCGGTGCACCGCCGCGCGCGCGAAGCCGCCGCCGCGATCCGTTCGATCGAGCAGGCCACCGGCCGCGCCGCCGCGGCGCAGGAAGTCGCCGACAAGCTCGGGCTGCCGCTGGCCGACTACATGCGCCTGCTGGAAGACGCCGCGCGCGGCCAGGTGCTGAGCCTGGACTCGCACGTCGAGGACCACGGCGAGGTCGAGCCCGCGCGTCGTGGCGGGCCCACCCCCCAGGAAGCAATGGTGCGCGGCGAATTCGGCCGCGAACTCGCCGCCGCGATCGGCCTGTTGCCCGAACGCGAGCAGCTGGTGCTGTCGCTGTACTACCAGCAGGAACTCAACCTCAAGGAGATCGGCGCGGTGCTCGGCGTCAGCGAATCACGCGTGTGCCAGATCCATGGCCAGGCGGTGGTGCGGCTGCGCGGGCGGCTGACCGCGTTCGAACTCGCCGATACCGGCATCGGCGACGACGACTGATGCCATCGTTTTACTGGAGCCCCTTTTGAACAAGAACATGCGCGTGCTGATCGTCGATGACTTCTCGACGATGCGGCGGATCATCAAGAACCTGCTGACCGACCTCGGCTTCAACAACACCGTGGAAGCCGAGGACGGCCACAGCGCGCTGGCCGTGCTGCGGCAGGATGCGGTGGAGCTGGTGATCACCGACTGGAACATGCCCGGCATGACCGGCATCGAGCTGCTGCGCGAGATCCGCGCCGATGCCAAGTTCCGCACCCTGCCGGTGCTGATGGTGACCGCCGAGGCCAAGCGCGAACAGATCATCGAGGCCGCGCAGAACGGCGTGAACGGCTACATCATCAAGCCGTTCACCGCGCAGACCCTGGAAGAGAAGCTCAACAAGGTGTTCGAACGCCTCGGGGGCGGCGCTTGAACGCGGCGGTGGCGGACGACGTCCCGGTCGCGCGCCTGCTGCAGGATGCACTCGACGCGCTGGAGCGCGGCGACGAGGACGCCTGGCGCCGCCACGTCGATGCGATCGCCGCATCGCGCGCGCATACGCTGGTCAGCGGCCTCGGCCGGCTGGCGCGCGAGCTCGAACAGGCGCTCGATGCCCTGCCCCCGGCACCGTCGGGCGGCAACCTCGACGACGCCTGCGCCCGCCTCGACCACGTGGTGGCGATGACCGAGGAGGCCACCCATCGCACCCTCGACCTGAT
Organism: Alterluteimonas muca; assembly: GCF_021191595.1. NCBI lineage: Bacteria > Pseudomonadati > Pseudomonadota > Gammaproteobacteria > Lysobacterales > Lysobacteraceae > Alterluteimonas > Alterluteimonas muca. The sequence continues at coordinate 638,501 of NZ_JAIWPS010000001.1, read as the reverse complement.
CGACGACAGCCGTGCGCTGGTCGCCCGCCTCAAGGACGGCCCGCTCGACGACAGCCAGGCCGGTACCGTCGAGGCGCTGCGCGACAACCTGCGCGAGATGGCGCTGGCACAGAGCCACCAGGACCTCGGCGGGCAGATCATCCGCCGCGTCGCATCGATCGTGCGTGGCGTGCACGAGGGTTTCGGCGAACTCGGCCTGCCGCCGAAGGACGAGCCGGCGTGCCCGAACCGTGGCCACGGCCCGGCGGTCGGGGGGCTGGATCGCGGCACCGTGGGCCAGAGCGACGCCGACGACCTGCTGTCGAACCTCGGGCTCTGACACCGTGAACGCCTCGCCGGAAATCGCCGCCGACTTCGTGATCGAGGCACGCGAGCTGCTCGACGACCTCGGCGGGCAGCTGGTGGCGCTGGAGCAGACGCCCGGCGACCGCGAACAGTTGAACGCGGTCTTCCGCGCGTTCCACACGCTCAAGGGCGGCGCCGGCTTTCTCGGCGTGACCCCGCTGGTGGAGCTCTGCCACGCGGCCGAGGAAACCCTGGGCGCTGCACGCAGCGGCCAGGCGACGCTGGAGGCGCGGCATTTCGATGCCGCGCAGCAGTCATTGGACTGGCTGCAGGCGATGGTGGACGCGATCGACTCCGGCAGCGAGGTGCCGCGCGCGCCCGCCGCGGTCGTCAACGGCTTCTCGCTTGCGCCGCCGGCCACGACCGCCACGCCCGCCGCCGCCGCCGCCAATGGCGACATGATCGGCGACGACGAATTCGAGGCACTGCTCGACCAGCTGCACGGCAACGCGGCGCCGGGCCCGGTCGGTGCAGCCGGAAACGGCGGGGCGATCAGCGACGACGAATTCGAGGCGCTGCTCGACCAGTTGCACGGGTCGGCCCCGCCCGGAGCTGCCGCAGCCCAGGTGACTCCGCCGGCCGCCCCGCGCACGCCGACGCCCGCACCTGCGCCGCCTGCCGCCGCCGCGCCGAAGCCGGCAGCCCCGCAGGCCGCCAATGGAGCGGCCACTGCCGAGCGCGAACACACCGTACGCGTGGACACCCGCCGTCTGGACGCCATCGTCGATCTCGTCGGCGAGCTGGTACTGGCGCGCAACCGCCTCAAGACCCTGCGCGCGCGGCTGCGCGACGAGGAGCTCGACCGTGCCGTGAGCACGCTCGACAACGCCACCGCGCGCCTGCAGGGCGCGGTGATGCACACCCGCATGCAGCCGGTGGGCAAGGTGTTCGCGCGCTTCCCCAAGCTCGCGCGTGACGTCGCACGCGCACTCGACAAGGAAGTGGACCTCGAGCTCGTCGGCGCCGAGACCGAACTCGACCGCAACCTGGTCGAGGCGCTGGCCGATCCGCTGGTGCACCTGGTGCGCAACGCCATCGACCACGGCATCGAAGCACCGGCCCTGCGCGAGGCCACCGGCAAGCCGCGCGCCGGCAAGGTGAGGCTGATCGCCCAGCAGCAGGGCGACTATGTCGGCATCGAGGTGCAGGACGACGGTGCCGGCATCGACCCCGAGCGCCTGCGCACCAAGGCGCGCGAGAAGGGTCTGATCGATGCCGAGACCGCGGCGCGGCTGAGCGTGGAGGAATGCCTGCACCTGGTGTTCATGCCCGGCTTCTCGACGCGCAGCGAGGTCAGCGACATTTCCGGCCGTGGCGTCGGCATGGACGTGGTGCAGTCGCGCATCCGCGAGCTCAGCGGGCAGATCCAGGTGCACTCCGAACTCGGGCGCGGCAGCCGGTTCTCGCTGCGCGTGCCGCTGACGCTGGCGATCCTGCCGACGCTGCTGGTGCAGGCGGCCGGCGATGCCTATGCCTTGCCGTTGGCGCGGGTGCAGGAAGTGCTGCATGCACCCACCCATGCGGTGAACTGGTTCGACGGCCGCGCCGCGCTCGACCGCCGCTCGCACACGCTGCCGCTGCTGGACCTGCGGCACTGGCTGCGGCAACCGGCACCGGAGACGCCGCTGCTCACCATCGTGGTCCTGCAGCGCGGCGACGCCCGCTTCGGCCTGGTGGTCGACGAGGTGCGCGGCCGCGAGGAGGTGGTGATCAAGCCGCTGCCACGCGCCCTGCGTGGCCTGCCCGGCTACGCCGGCGCCACCCTGATCGGCGACGGCCGCCTGGCGCTGATCCTCGACGTGGACGCGTTGCGCACGGTCTGATCGGCACCGCGCAACTCAAGTCGCGCGCACCTTCGCCGATATCGCCACCATGGATATCTTCAGTCTCGTCGGGCTCGTCCTCGCGATCGTCGCGCTGATCGGCGGCAGCGTCCTCAAGGGCGCCGGGCTTGCCGGCCTGTGGTCGCCCGCGGCGTTCGTGATCGTGATCATCGGCACCGTCGCCGCCATCCTGCTGCACGCACCGCGCCCGGTGCTCACCCGCGCCATGAAGATCTCGCGCTGGGTGATCAAGCCGCCGGTGGCCGACCGCCAGGCGCTGATCGCGCAGCTGCTGGAGTGGAGCAACGTCGCCCGCCGCCAGGGCCTGCTCGGGCTGGAAAGCCACGTCGAGGCGCAGACCGATCCGTTCCTGCGCAAGGGCCTGCAGATGCTGGTCGACGGCCTCGAGCCCGAGGCGATCCGCCACATGCTCGAGATCGAGCTCGGTGGCGAGGAACACCACGACCTCGCCGCCGCGAAGATCTACGAGAGCATGGGCATCTATGCGCCCACCCTGGGCATCGTCGGCGCCGTGCTCGGCCTGATGGCGGTGATGCAGAACCTCGCCGACCCCAGCAAGCTCGGCCAGGGCATCGCCGCCGCCTTCACCGCGACCATCTACGGCATCGCCTCGGCGAACCTGCTGTTCCTGCCGATGGCGGCCAAGCTCAAGAGCGTGGTCGGCCGCCGCAGCGGCGAGCGCGAACTGGTGATCGAAGGCCTGATCGCGATTGCCCAGGGCGAGAACCCGCGCAATATCGAAGCACGCCTTGCCGGCTTCCTGCACTGACGCCATGGCACGCCGCAAGCACCACGAGGAGCACACCAATCACGAGGCGTGGGCAATCCCCTACGCCGACCTGATGACGCTGCTGCTCGCCTTCTTCGTGGTCATGTACGCGATCTCCTCGCTCAACGAAGGCAAGTACCGGGTGATGTCGCAGTCGCTGGCCAATGCCTTCAACGGCACGCCGCGCACCATCGACCCGGTGCAGATCGGCGAAAGCGATCGCCGCGAGTCCGACTTCGGCCGCCCCACGCCGATTCCCAGCGGTGCCCGCCGCGGCCCGCAGGCAGTGTCCCCGGTGCTGGATTCGCCCCTGCAGCCGATGCTGGAATCGAAGATGCGCAGCGACCGCACCGGCGAAGGCCTGGATGCGGCGGCGCTGGAAGCCTCGCGCAGGCAGCTGTCGCGCATCGCCCTGCAGCTGGAGGACGCGCTGTCGGAGATGGTGCGCGCACGCATGATCACCATCCACCGCACCGACCTGTGGCTGGAGGTGGAGATCAACAGCGACATCCTGTTCCCGACCGGTTCGGCGTCGCTGGATCCAGCCGCCCAGGGCCTGATGACGAAACTCGCCGCGCTGCTGCGCGACGCCCCCAATCCGATCCGCGTCGAGGGCTATACCGACGACCGGCCGATCCGCACGCTGCAGTTCCCGTCCAACTGGGAGCTGTCGGCCGCGCGCGCGGCCAGCGTCGTGCACCTGTTCGTGCGCGAGCAGCTGGCCCCGGAGCGGCTGGTGATGGTCGGCTACGGCGAACACCGCCCGAAGGCCGACAACGCCACCGATGCCGGCCGCAATGCCAACCGCCGCGTGGTGCTGATGGTGCTGGCCGCACCCGATGCGGCCGGCGCGCGTGCGGCCGACCACCCACAGCCGGCCGGTTCCAACCAGGCCGCAGTGGCCAGTGCCCCACCCCGTGCGGCCACGATGACGATGCGAGGAGACAGCTGATGCGCGTGTGGGCGATCGCCAACCAGAAAGGAGGCGTGGGCAAGACCACCACGACGCTCGCGCTCGGCCGCAGCCTGGTGCTGCGCGGGCTCAGCGTATTGCTGGTCGACCTCGACCCGCATGCCTCGCTGACCCGTGCCTTCGGCATCCCCAGCGACCCGCAGCCCGCGGGCGTGGTGGACCTGTTCGGCGCCCCGCCGGCCACCCTGGCCGGGGTGATGCGCCCGGCTCCCGTCGAAGGCCTGGATTTCGTCTGCGCGCAGACCGCGCTGGCCACCCTGGAGCGGCGCAGCGCCAACCAGCCGGGCCTGGGCCTGGCGCTTTCGCAGGCGATCACCCGCCACACCGGCGGGCACGACGTGGTGCTGCTCGACTGCCCGCCCACGCTCGGCCTGCTGATGGTCAACGCGCTGGCCGCGGCCGACCGGCTGATCGTGCCGACCCAGTGCGAACCGCTGGCGCTGCACGGCCTGGCCGGCATGGTGCGCACCGGCGCGATGGTGGAACGCTCGCGCCAGCGGCCGCTGCCGGTGTCGGTGCTGCCGACCCTGTTCGACCGCCGTACCCGCGCCGGCCGCGACACCCTCGCCCAGCTGCAGCAGGAATACCGCGCACTGGCCTGGGACGAGGCGATCCCGGTCGACACCCAGCTCGCCAACGCCGACGCGCTGGCACAGCAGGTCTTCCATGGCGAGCCGGGCGGCCGCGCGATGACCGCCTATGCCCGCGCACTCGACTGGCTGCTGGCCAGCGAGCAGCAGCAGCTGGAGCGCGCGGCATGAACGCGCTGCGCGAGGTGGACGACTACGTGGACCTGCTGCTGGGTACCGGCACCCCTGCGCCGGCGCTGGCTGCGGTGGCCGCAGCTGTCGCCGCGCCCGCCCCGACACCCGCGGTGGCAGAAGCGGCGCCGTCCACGTCCGCGCCACCACGCGCTGCCACCCCTGCGCCGTCGGCACGCACGGACACCCGCGCCACCGATGACGCGGAGTCGGCAGCACAGGGCGAACGCCGTCGTCGTCGCGGCGAACGCACCGCACGCTGGCTGCGGCTGCGCTGCGGCAGCCAGGCCTACGCACTCGAGCTGCTGAAGATCCGCGAGGTGGTGCGCCCGATGCCGCTGCTGTCGCTGCGCGGCGCGGTGCCCAGCGTGGCCGGGGTGATGAACCTGCGCGGCCAGGTGGTGCCGGTGATCGACCTCGGCGTGCAGCTCGGCGAAAGCCCGGCGGCGGATTCCGGCAGCACCCGCATCATCGTGCTCGAGGACCGCGGCGAAGTGCTCGGGCTGCGCGTGTGCGGGGTCGAGGACGTGGTGATCATCAACGACGCGCAGATCGAGGATGCCCACGCCTCGCGGCTGGCACCGGTCGGCGACCGCCGTATCCACGGCATCGCCCGCATCGGCCGCGACGTCATGCTGCTGCTCGATGCCACCCGCCTGATGGACATGCCGCTGCGGCCGCAATGAGCGACGTCACGGCGCTAAAGATCGCCGCGATCCGGCCGTTACCGCGGCGAACCGTCCGTAACCCGGGGACTGATTTTTTGGACACGGTGACCTTGCAATCCGACCTCGGCATCGAGAGCAGTGCCGGGCTCAAGGACATGCTCGCCGCGCACGTGGACGTCGATGCACCCATCGCCGTCGACGGCGCCGGTGTGCAGCGCGTGCACACCGCCAGCCTGCAGGTGCTTGCGGCCTGGTGGCAGGCACGCACGCTGCACGCCCGCGAAACGCGCTGGGCCGATATCGGCGAGCCGTTGCGTGCAGCCGCCCGCACCCTCAGCCTGGAGCCCGCACTCGCGATCGCGGACGCGGACGCCCCGGCACACCCCACTTCCTCCATGGAGAGAACCCCATGAGCGCCCGTATCCTCGTCGTCGACGATTCCGCCTCGATGCGCCAGATGGTCTCGTTCGCCCTCACCTCGGCCGGCTATGCCGTCGAGGAGGCCGAAGACGGCCAGGTCGCGCTGGGCCGCGCCCGCGGCGCACGCTTCAACGCAGTGATCACCGACGTCAACATGCCGAACATGGACGGCATCTCGCTGATCCGCGAACTGCGCCAGCTGCCGGACTACAAGTTCACCCCGCTGCTGATGCTGACCACCGAGTCGTCGGCCGACAAGAAGGCCGATGGCCGCGCCGCCGGCGCCACCGGCTGGCTGGTCAAGCCATTCGACCCGGACCAGCTCGTGGCGACCGTGCGCCGCGTGGTCAGCTGATCCACGCCACACCGGAGCGCGACCTTGAGCATCGACCTGCAGCGGTTCCACGCCACCTACTTCGAGGAGAGCCGCGAAGGGCTCGACGCGATGGAGGCCGGCCTGCTCGCGCTCGACGCCGGTGAACGCGGTGCCGAGCTCATCAACTCGGTGTTCCGCGCGGCGCACTCGATCAAGGGGGGCGCGGCCACCTTCGGCTTCGCCGCGACGGCCGAACTGACCCATGTGCTGGAAACGCTGCTCGACCAGATCCGCGCCGGCGAGCGCGCGGTGGAAGCCGCCGCGCTCGACGCGATGCTGGGGTCGGTCGACGTGCTGCGTGCACTGCTCGACGAGGCGGAGCACCAGCGCCCGGCCGACCCGGCGCAGGTGCGTGCGGTGCACCAGCGGCTTGCGGCGGTGCTCGGAGGCGAGGCCGTGCCCGTGGTCGCCGATGCACCCGTTGCCGCCGACGCCGGCGGGCGGCTGATCGGCTGGCGGATCGGCTTCCAGCCCGAACCCTCGCTGTTCATGAGCGGCAACGATCCGCTGCGGATCCTGCGCGAGCTCGAGGAACTCGGCCCGCTGAAGGTGGAGGCCAGGCTCGACGCCCTGCCCACCTTCGATGCGCTGGATCCGCTGCAGGCGCATATCGGCTGGACGCTGGAACTGTGCGCGCCGGTCAAGCGCGCCGCGATCGACGACGTGTTCGCCTGGGTCGCCGACGAATGCCGGCTGGAGATCGAGGCGATCCAGGAGCAGGTGGTCGATACCGGCCCCGCCGCCGGGGCCAACAAGACAACCGGCGCGGAAGCCGAAAGTTCGATCCGCGTCGGCGTCGACAAGATCGACGGCCTGATCAACCTCGTCGGCGAACTGGTCATCACCCAGTCGATGCTGCAGCAGCTGGGCACCGGAGTGGACGGTGCGCTCGGCGAGCGCCTGCAGGCCGCGCTGGAGCAGCTGGAACGCAACACCCGCGACCTGCAGGACGCGGTCATCGGCGTGCGCATGCTGCCGGTGGATGCGGTATTCCGCCGCTTCCCGCGCCTGGTGCGCGACCTGTCCGGGCGCCTCGGCAAGCTGGTGCGGCTGCAGACCAGCGGCGAGGCCACCGAACTCGACAAGGGCCTGATCGAGAAGATCGCCGATCCGCTGGTGCACCTGGTGCGCAACGCGATCGATCACGGCCTCGAGGACCCGGCCACGCGCAGCGGTGCGGGCAAGGAGCCCACCGGCACGATCACCCTCGCCGCCTCGCACCAGGATGGCCATATCGTCATCGAGGTCGGCGACGACGGCCGCGGCCTCGACCGCAACCGCATCCTTGCCAAAGCGCGCGAGCGCGGGCTCGCAGTGCCCGAGCAGCCCACCGATGCGCAGGTGTGGGACCTGATCTTCCAGGCCGGCTTCTCCACCGCCGACGCCGTCACCGACCTGTCCGGCCGTGGCGTGGGCATGGATGTCGTGCGCAGCAACATCCGCCAGCTGGGCGGCAGCGTGCAGCTGGAAAGCCATCTCGGCCGTGGCACCCGGGTGACCATCCGCCTGCCGCTGACGCTCGCCATCCTCGACGGCATGACCGTGGCGGTGGGCAACGAGACGCTGGTGCTGCCGCTCACCCATGTGCGCGAGGCACTGCAGCCCGCGGCCGGCGACGTGCGCACGGTCAAGGGCGAGGGCCGGATGCTGAAGGTGCGCGACGAATACCTGCCGCTGCTGTCGCTGGGCGATACCTATGGTTACGGGCGCGCCGGCAACGAGGCGCCGGTGGCGGTGGTGGTCGAGGGCGATGGCCACCGGCTTGCGGTGGAGGTCGATGCCCTGCTCGGCCAGCAGCAGGTCGTGGTCAAGAGCCTGGAACGCAACTACCGCAAGGTGGACGGCATTTCCGGCGCCACCATCCTCGGCGATGGCCGCGTCGCGCTGATCGTCGACGTCGCCGGCCTCGCCCGCAGCAGGCGGCTGCCGCAGGCAGCCTGAGCCGCGCAGGACGACGGCCATGGTGACCACCGGCGAAATCGCGACGCCACCCGACGGCCCCGGCATCGACAACGCCGACCTGCTGCGTTACGAGAAGAACGACCCCGCCGAGGTGCGTCGCCTGCTGGGCGCGCTGGTCGCGGCGCGTGCGCTGGTCAGCGCGCAGCTGGTGCCGGGCGGCATCAGCTGCCCGACGGCGGTGCTGTCCGTCGACGGGCACGGCCTGCTGCTCGACGGCCATCCGCAGGAGGTCTTCAACCAGCGCATGCTGCAGGCCCACCACCTGGTGTGCACGTCGCAGCTCGACCGCGTACAGATCCGCTTCCGCGTGCAGCGCCTGCAGCGCGTCGACAACGACGGCTACACCGCCTTCCTGGCGCCGCTGCCGGGCTCGATCATCGAGCTGCAGCGCCGCGATACCTACCGCCTGCAGATCCCGCCGATGCAGCCGGTGCACTGCCGCCTGCCCGCCGGGGCCGATGGCGACGGACCGGAGCTGCGCGTGCTCGACCTCAGTGCCGGCGGGCTGGCGCTGGCCGCCGACCCGCACTTCCCGCTGCCGGCCAACCAGCGCCTGGGCGCCTGCGTGCTGCTGCTGCCCGAGACCGCGCCGATCCCGGTGCAGCTGTCGGTGGCGCACAGCCATCTCGAGCACGTGCGCACCGGCCAGCGCCTGCGCATCGGCTGCCGCTTCGAGCGCCTGCCGGTGCCGGCCGAACGCGCGATCCAGAACTACATCTTCCGCGTCGAGCGCCAGCGCAGCGCCCGCGAACGGCGCGCGGTGTAGGCCCGCGGCGCGCATCGGCAGAAGGTCGCGACGGTGGGCTCAAGTTCCGCGCGCCGCGGCCGATCACGCAGGCACAGGCCGGCGCAACGGCGGCCACGGCATCTGCAGGAGCGGTATGTGAGCACTTCCGACACCCTACCCGGGCCCGGCGAGTATCTCGGTTTCACCCTGGGCGGCGAGCACTACGCGCTCGACATCCTCAAGGTGCAGGAGATCCGCGGCTATGACGCGGTCACCCGCGTGCCCGACACGCCCGACTACATCCGCGGCGTGGTCAACCTGCGCGGCGCGATCGTGCCGGTGCTCGACCTGCGCATGAAGCTCGGGCTGAAGGAGGCGCGCTACGACGCCTTCACCGTGATGATCGTGCTGAATTTCGAAGGCCGCACCGCCGGCATCGTGGTCGACGCGGTATCCGACGTGGTGCAGCTGGGCGCCGACCAGATCCGCGCCACGCCCGAGCTCGGTGCCGCGGTCGACACCCGTTTCATCTCCGCCATCGGCACCACCGACGAGCAGATGGTGATCCTGCTCGACATCGAATCGCTCATCGACTGGGCCGACATCGGTGCCGAAGTACTCGACGCCGTGGCGTGAGCGCGGCTAAAGCCGCCGCGCCGGCGGCCGATAGCGGGGCAATGGCGGTGCCAAGCCGCCTGTCCCCCGAACAGATCCACCTCCCAGGAGCCGTTTCATGAACACCCGTTCCCTGATCGCCGCCGCCCTCGGCGCGCTCATCGCCGCCGCCAGCCTGCCGGCCAGCGCCCAGGACATGATTCCCGCCGAGCAGGCCGTGCGCCACGTGGGCAAGTCCGGCATGGTCTGCGGCCGCGTCGACCGCACCCGCCACGCGCAGAACACCGAAGGCGAGCCCACCTTCCTCTACATGGGCGGCAGCTTCCCGCGCCACACGTTCTCCGCGCGCATCCCCGGCAGCATCCGCGGCAACTTCCGCCCGTCGCCGGAAGAGCTGCAGGGCAAGGACATCTGCGTGGTCGGCAACATCCAGCGCGATGCCAGCCGAGCCGAGATCGCGGTGAGCTCGCCGTCCAACATCAAGCTCGCCGACATCCGCTGATCCACCCGCAAGCAGGCTGCGTGGCATGCACGCGCATGCCACGTGCCAGTCACCCGCTCCAACGGACATCTTCTCCATGATGCAGCGCCTCGACAACCTCAAGCTCTCCTACAAGCTGATGCTCGCTTTTGGCATCGTGCTGGTGCTGATGGTCGTGCAGGGCATCGTGGCCTACGGCGGGATGTCGTCGCTGGCGCGAGAGGCCAACCAGCTTGTCAACGGCACGATGGCCTCGGTGGCCACCGCCAACGAAGCCAAGCTGCTGCTGGCGGAATACCGCAACAATGCCTACCGCGGCCTGATCCGCGCCAGCGACGCGGTCAAGACGCAGGCGCGCGAACGCACCCAGGCGTTCGACGAGCGCATCGCCGCGACCTTCGAGCGCTACGCCGCCGCACTGCCCGAGGGCGAATCGCAGCAGCGCAGCCTGCACGAGGCCGCCACGGCGAGCTGGGCGCAGGCGCGGCAGTCGTACGCCGACGTCAACGAGATGATCGACCTCGACCTGCCCGAGGACGCCCTCGACACCTTTCTGGGCGACACCCATCGTCTGCACAACGCGTCCGTCGCCGCGGTCGATGCGCTGATCACGCACGAGAACACGCTGGCCGAACAGGCCCAGGCCGAAGCCGAGGCCACCCACGCCACCGCCATCACGCTGACCGTGATCATGCTGCTGGCCGGCGTGGCCGGTGGCCTGGCCATCGCCTGGTTCGTGGCCGCCGCACTGACCCGCAACCTGCGCCGTGCGGTCGACGTGTCCAACGCAATCGCCGCGGGCCAGCTCGACAACGAGATCGACGCCGACCGCGGCGACGAGATCGGCGACCTGCTCAAGGCCATGCAGCAGATGCAGGGCGACCTGCGTGCCCGCATCGAACGCGACCAGCTGGTTGCCGGTGAGAACCTGCGCATCCGCACCGCGCTCGACAGCTCCGGCACCAGCGTGATGATCGCCGACCCCGAGCGCCGCATCATCTACGCCAACCAGGCCGTCACCACCCTGCTCGGCCAGTACGAGGCGGAGATCCACAAGGACCTGCCGCACTTCGACTTCAACAACCTCGTCGGCACCAGCATCGACGGCTTCCACCGCGATCCGGGCAGCATCGCCGGCATGCTGGAGCGCCTGCAGGGCACCCACCAGGGCGAGATCTCGATGGGCGACGCGCACTTCGTGCAGACCGTGGCCCGCGTGGACGATGCCGATGGCGCCCTGCTCGGCTACGTGGTTGAATGGCGCGACCGCACCCCGCAGGTGCGCGTGGAAGCTGAACTCGCCAGCGTCCTCAGCGCCGCCGCTGCCGGCGACCTCTCGCACCGCATCGAACTGGCAGGCAAGCAGGGCTTCTACCTGCAGCTGGCCGGCCAGCTCAACCGCCTGCTCGATGCCAACGGCAAGAGTCTGGAAGGGGTTTCCAGCGTGCTGCAGGCACTGGCCGAGGGCGACCTCACCGCGCGCATGGACGGCAACTACCAGGGTGTGTTCGCGCAGATGCGCGACGACGCCAATCGCACCGTGACCCAGCTGACCAGCCTGGTCGGCAGCATCCAGCGCGCATCGCGTGCCATCAACACCGCATCCAGCGAGATCGTGTCGGGCAACAACGACCTCTCGCGCCGTACCGAGCAGCAGGCCGCCAACCTCGAGGAGACCGCGGCCTCGATGGAGGAGCTGACCTCCACCGTCAAGCAGAACGCCGAGCACGCCCACCAGGCCAACCAGCTGGCGATCGGCGCGGCCGGTGTCGCCACCCGCGGCGGCGACGTGGTCGGCCAGGTGGTGGGCACCATGCGCGAGATCGAGCAGGCCTCACGCCGCATCGCCGAGATCATCTCGGTCATCGACGGCATCGCCTTCCAGACGAATATTCTGGCGCTCAATGCCGCGGTCGAAGCGGCACGCGCCGGCGAACAGGGCCGCGGCTTCGCAGTGGTCGCCGCCGAGGTGCGCTCGCTGGCACAGCGTTCGGCCACCGCAGCCAAGGAGATCAAGGGCCTGATCGAGGATTCGGTGACCAGGGTCGGTAACGGTTCCGCGCTGGCCTCCGAAGCCGGCAGGACAATGGTCGAGATGGTCGCCTCGGTGCAGCGCGTGACCGACATCATGGCGGAGATCTCCGCGGCCTCTCAGGAGCAGGCCTCGGGCATCGAGCAGGTCAACCAGACCATCACCCAGATGGACGAGACCACCCAGCAGAACGCCGCGCTGGTGGAAGAAGCCTCGGCCGCCGCACGCAGCATGGAAGAACAGGCCGGCCAGCTGGCGGACGTGGTCTCGGTGTTCCAGATGCATGCGTCGGACGCGCCAGCCGAGCCGGTCGCAGCCCCGACCCGCCCGGCGGCCGCGAACGCGCAGGCCGCGCGCGGCCAAGGCCGTGCCGCCGCGCCGCGCAAGCGCGTCGAGCCCGCACTCGCCGCCGCCGGCGAGGACTGGCAGGAGTTCTGATCCACCGCGACATGTCGCACGCGCAACGCCGGCCCCGGGGCCGGCGTTGTGCGTGCGGCTGGCGTGCTCCAGGTCGCATGCCGCCGGCCGATAACGTGGTGCCCTCCGAGACGGATCCATGTCGGCCAGTTCCCTTCTCCCCGCTCCGCCCGAAGCGCGCGAGTTCGTGTTCCATGACTGCGACTTCCGCCGCGTCTGCGGACTCATCCATCGCCATGCCGGGATCGCACTCGGCCCGGCCAAGCGCGACATGGTCTACGGCCGCCTGTCGCGGCGCCTGCGCACGCTCGGGATCGACAGCTTCCGCGAGTACCTCGACCTTATCGAAGCCGGCGACGACGGCGAACTGCAGGGTTTCATCAATGCGCTCACCACCAACCTCACCGCGTTCTTCCGTGAGCCGCACCATTTCGAGCGGCTGAAGGAAGAGCTGGTCGCGCACGCCGCATCGCGCGCCATACGCAGGCCGCTGCGGCTGTGGTCGTGCGCGGCGTCCACCGGGGAGGAGCCGTACTCGATGGCGATCGCCGCGTGCGAGGCCTTCGGCACGCTCGGCCCGCCGGTGCGCATCCTCGCCACCGACATCGACACCCAGGTGCTGGCCACGGCCGCCAGCGGTGTGTATCCGCTCGAACGCGTGGCCTCCCTGGAACCGGCGTTGCTGCGCCGCTATTTCCTGCGCGGCAAGGGTCCGCAGGCCGGTCGCTGCCGGGTCCGTCCGGAACTGCAGGCGCTCGTCCGTTTCGAAACGCTCAACCTGCTGCAACCCCGCTACGGGGTCGAGGGCGACGTGGTGGCGCTGTTCTGCCGCAACGTGATGATCTACTTCGACAAGCCGACCCAGCGCGCCATCCTGTCGCGGCTGGTGCCGCACCTCGCGCAGGACGGCATGCTCTACACCGGCCATTCCGAGAACTACCTGCACGCCGCCGACCTCATCCGCCCCTGCGGCCGCACCCTGTACCGCCGTGCGGAGCCTGCGCAATGAGCGTGGCTGCCGAGGACGTGCTGCGCTACCGCGATGCGCGCTTCCAGGTGCAGGCGGCCAAGCTGCTGCCCACCCAGTACCTGGTGGTGGACGACGGCACCGCGCTGGTCACGGTGCTGGGCTCGTGCGTGGCTGCGTGCCTGCGCGATCCGCTGCTGGGCATCGGCGGCATGAACCACTTCATGCTGCCCGACGGCAGCGCCGACGATGGCGCGCCCGCGCGCTACGGCAGCCACGCGATGGAACTGCTGATCAACGACCTGCTCAAGCGCGGCGCCAGCCGCCGCCGGCTGGAAGCCAAGGTGTTCGGCGGTGCCAACGTGCTGCGCGGCTTCACCAGCAACCCGGTGGGCAGCCGCAATGCGGACTTCGTCGGCACCTACCTGGCCGCGGAACATATCCCGGTGGTCGCCTCCGACCTGCGCGGCATCCATCCGCGCAAGGTGTGGTTCTTCCCCGACAGCGGCCGGGTGATGGTGCAGCGGCTGCCGCACGCTCACGAGGCCGAAGTGGCGGCTACCGAGACCGCCGTGCGTGCGCGCCTGTCCGGCACGCCCGCCAGTGGCGGCGTGGAACTGTTCGAATGAATGCCGCGCCGGTGCGGGTGCTGGTCGTCGACGATTCGGCGGTGGTACGGCAGATGCTGTCGGAGATCCTTGCCAGCGACCCCGGCATCGAGGTGGTCGGTACCGCCGCCGATCCGCTGATCGCGCGCGACAAGATCCAGCGCCTGCAGCCCGATGTCATCACGCTGGACATCGAGATGCCGCGCATGAACGGCCTCGAGTTCCTCGAACAGCTGATGCGCGTGCGGCCGATGCCGGTGGTGATGGTGTCGTCGCTCACCGAGCGTGGTGCGCAGACCACCCTGCAGGCGCTGGCGCTGGGTGCGGTGGACGTGGTGTCCAAGCCGCGCCTCGATGTGGCCCGGGGCCTGCAGCGCTACGCCGAGGAGATCGTCGACAAGGTCAGGCAGGCGGCGCGCGCACGGGTGCGTCCACCGGCGCGGCCGTTGCCCACGGTGGCGACTCCGGCGCCGCGGGCGGTACGGCCGCTGCCGGTGCGCAGCAACGAGCGCCTGATCGCGCTGGGCGCCTCCGCCGGTGGCACCGAGGCGCTGCGCGTGGTGCTCGAACAGCTGCCCGCCGACGCGCCGGCCGTGGTGCTGGCCCAGCACCTGCCGGCCAGTTTCAGCGCGGCGTTCGCCGAACGCCTCGACCGGCACTCCGCGATGACCGTGCGCGAAGCCCGCGACGGCGAGCCGGTGCTCCGCGGCCACGCCTACCTGCCGCCCGGGGGCCGGCATCTGGCCGTGCTGCGCAATGGTGCCGGCTGGCGCCTGCGCATCGATGACGGCGAACCGGTCAATCGCCACAAGCCGGCGGTCGACGTGCTGTTCCGCTCGGTGGCACGTGCGGCGGGCGCGAATGCGATCGGCGCGCTGCTCACCGGCATGGGCGACGACGGCGCGCGCGGCCTGCTGGAGATGCGCGAGGCCGGCGCCGCGACCCTGGTGCAGGACGAGGCGACCAGCGTGGTCTGGGGGATGCCGGGCGCGGCGATGAAGCTGGGCGCGGCCAGCGAGACCGTGCCGCTGGATGCGATCGCCGCACGCCTGCTGGCCCTGGCGGGCCAGCCGCAGGCCTGATCACGGCCTCAGCTGGCGGCGAAGATGCCCATGTGCGCGCGGTAGTGACGCAGCTCGGCGATCGAATCCCTGACGTCGCTCATCGCCGTATGCGCGGCCTGCTTGCGCACGCCGTGCAGCACCGAGGGCGCCCAGCGCCGGGCGAGCTCCTTGACCGTGCTGACGTCGAGGTTGCGGTAGTGGAAGTGGCGTTCCAGCGACGGCATCAACCGGTGCAGGAAACGGCGGTCCTGGCAGATCGAGTTGCCGCACATCGGCGACGCGCGCTCGGGCACCCACTCGCGCAGGAATGCCAGCGTGCGCGCTTCGGCCTCGTGCAGCGGCACGCCTTCCTCGAGCACCCGGCGCCACAGGCCGGAGCGCCCGTGCTGCGTGCGGTTCCACTCGTCCATGCCCTCGAGCACCTTCAGCGGCTGTGCGATCGCGCAGTCCGGGCCTTCGGCCAGCACGTTGAGCTGCGCATCGGTGACGATGGTGGCGATCTCGAGGATCGCGTCCCGGTCGGTATCGAGCCCGGTCATTTCCAGGTCGATCCAGATCAACCTGCCCTCACCCGCCTGGTCCATCGCCATCCTTTTTCGCGTGTCATTGAACGACGGCGCATCATATCCCACCGCTTCCGCTCCCCATGCCGATGCCACCACTGCCACTCAGCCACTACGCCATCCTGACCTCGATGCTGGCGCCGGCGCTGTTCCTGACCGCCACCGCGGCGCTGCTGACCACCGCCAACTCGCGCCTTGCGCGGGTGATCGACCGCGCGCGCGGGCTGATGCGCGAGCTCGCCGACAACGATGACCCCGCCGACCGGGTGGTGATCGAGGAACGCATCACCCTGCAGCGCACCCGCAGCCGCATGCTGCTGCGCGCGAGCCAGCTCTTCTACGTCGCGATCAGCTGCTTCGTCGGCACCAGCCTGAGCGTGGCCGGCGATGCACTGCTCGGGCACAGGCTCACGCAGCTGCCCACGCTGCTGGCAGTGCTCGGGGTGCTTGCCATGCTCACCGCAAGCGTGGTGCTGGCCCGCGAGGCCTCGCTGGCGGTGGCGGCGGTGAACCACGAGATGGACGATGCCCACGCGCGCGCGAATCGCCTGCGTCGTCCACCACCGGCCCCCTGACCCGGCCCCCGCAGCGCCTCAGAGCGGCGGCTTGCCGCGCTTGCGGCGGAAATAGTTCGTCAGCCGGATCCCCGCCTCCCCGGCCAGCACGCCGCCGGTGACGTCGATGCGGTGGTTGTGGCGCGGATCGGCGAGCAGGTCGAACACGCTGCCGGCGGCACCGGTCTTGGGATCGGTGGCGGCGTACACGACGCGGGCCACGCGCGCATGCACCATCGCCATCGCACACATCGCGCAGGGTTCCAGGGTCACGTACAGCGTGGTGCCGAGCAGCCGATGGTTGTCGAGCCGACGGCCGGCTTCGCGCAGCGCCACGATCTCGGCGTGCGCGGTGGGATCGCGCTGGCTGATGTTGAGGTTCCAGCCTTCGCCCAGCACCTCGCCGTTCACCGACACCAGCACCGCGCCCACCGGGATCTCGTCGTGCTCACGCTCCGCACGCTCGGCCAGTGCAAGCGCGTGACGCATCCAGCGCTCGTCATCGTCCGTGTGCGCGGTGGCTGCTGCGGTGATCCGGGGTTCGTCGTTCAAGACAGCGCCGGGGCGACGGAAGGGGACTGGAATTCTAGGTTCTTCTCTGGATCCCGGCGCGCTTTGCTGAGAGTCCTGGCGGCCCGCCGCGGCCACAGGGGGATGCCCAGCCGGATACTCCGCGTCCTGCTCCCACATCCGGCCGCCGGCCATCCATGGCCGGCTCTGGACATCCCCCTGCGTCCGCGGCGGGCTCCGAACTGTCGTGGCATGGGGAAGAAGATCGAAAGCGAAGAGCACCCGAGCTGCACACGCAGACGGTCCCGCGGTGACCGCCCTGCTCTTTGTACCGAAGCGTGGGCAGGCAAGAGCCCGTCGCGTGCACCGGGGGGTATGCTCCCAGCCGGCCATGGATGGCCGGCGGCCGGCCGTGGTAGCTGGACGCGAACTCCGGCCGGGGAAGCACACCCCCGGTGCGCGCGACGGGCAGCGCGGATCACAACGGAGCGACTCCAGATGCATCCAGCTGCATGTCAGCCTGAGTGCGCAGCCGCGACGACGGCATAGGGCACGGCAGAGCTCACGTCTGCCTCACCTGCCGCAGTTGCTCTTCCCGGCCTCGACGGATGTGGTGGCGCGTGTCGAGGCTCAGCCGGCAGCCCACAGGCGCACGAGCGCGCCGTCCCGTCCCTGCACCGGATCCTGCGGCGGCACCGGGACCGCGGCGATGCGTGCGCGGATTCCGTCCGTCGGCGGTGCGGTCCGCAGGTCGTAATCCTGCTGCCCATCGGGATAGCCGCCGACGACCAGGAAGTCGGGGCTGCAGCGCACCCGGCAATGACCGGTGCCCGCCGGAAGCACGACCACGTCGCCGGCACCGATCTCCACCCGCTCGCCATCGGGACTGCCCAGCAGCACCGTCGCGCTGCCACGCGCCACGCCCAGCACCTCGTGCGAGGTGGAGTGGTAGTGGTGGTAGTCGAAGATGCCCGCGCGCCACTGTGCCGGCCAGCCGTTGGCGGCGAACAGCCGCTCGAACGCCGAGGCCGTCCCCTCCCCGTCGGCACCACGTGCCACCGCGCGGTACAGCAGCACCGGCAGCCGCGGATTGTTCGGGACCCGGTCCGTCGGGGCCAGCAGCAGGGTGTCGGGTGCGGAAGGCATGTGGGCGTCGCTCATCGGTGGTGCCGGCGATGGTGGTCCACCCCGGCGTCGACGGCATGTGGACCGTCGCGCGCCCGTCAGCCGCGCGCGCCTGCGCCGGCCGTCACTCCCACTCGATCGTCGCCGGCGGCTTGCCGCTGATGTCGTAGACCACGCGCGACACGCCACGCACCTCGTTGATGATGCGGTTCGACACCCGGCCGAGGAAGTCGTACGGCAGGTGCGCCCAGTGCGCGGTCATGAAGTCGATGGTTTCCACCGCGCGCAGCGCGATCACCCATTCGTAGGCGCGCGCATCGCCGACCACGCCCACCGACTTCACCGGCAGGAACACCGCGAACGCCTGGCTGACCTGGTCGTACAGGCCCGAGCGCATCAGCTCCTCGATGAAGATCGCATCGGCACGTGCCAGCAGCTCGGCGTACTCCTGGCGCACTTCGCCCAGGATGCGCACGCCCAGACCGGGACCGGGGAACGGATGCCGGTAGACCATCTTGTGCGGCAGGCCGAGTTCCACGCCCAGCCGGCGCACCTCGTCCTTGAACAGCTCGCGCAGCGGTTCCACCAGGCCCATCTTCATGTGCTCGGGCAGGCCGCCGACGTTGTGGTGGCTCTTGATGACGTGCGACTTGCCGGTCTTGCTGCCGGCCGACTCGATCACATCCGGATAGATCGTGCCCTGCGCCAGCCACTTGGCGTTGGCGAGCCTGCCGGCCTCCTCGTCGAAGATCTCGACGAACAGGTTGCCGATCACCTTGCGCTTGGCCTCCGGGTCGGTGACGCCGGCCAGCGCCTGGAAATAGCGCTCGTGCGCATCGACGCGCACCACGCGTACGCCCAGGTGCTCGGCAAAGGTGGCCATCACCTGGTCGCCTTCCTGGAAGCGCAGGAGGCCGGTATCGACGAACACGCAGGTCAGCTGGTCGCCGATCGCCTTGTGCAGCAGCGCGGCGACCACCGAGGAGTCCACGCCACCCGACAGCCCGAGGATCACCTCGTCGTTGCCGACCTGCTCGCGCACGCGCGCAATCTGGTCGTCGATGATGTTGGCCGCGGTCCACAGCGTGCGGCAGCCGCAGATGTCGACCACGAAGCGCTCCAGCAGCGCCCGCCCCTGCCTGGTATGCGTGACTTCCGGATGGAACTGCACGCCGTACCAGGGCTTTTCGTCATGCGCGAAGGCGGCGACAGGCACGCGGTCGGTGGTGGCTGTGATGGTGAAGCCGGGCGGTGCCTGCGAAACGTGGTCGCCATGGCTCATCCACACATCGAGCCGACGCGGCGTGCCCGGATGGTCGTACACGCCTTCGAACAGGCGGTCCTGGCCAACGATCGTGACCTCGGCATGGCCGTATTCGCGCGCATCGGCGGCCTCGGTGGCGCCACCGAGCTGCTTGGCCATCGTCTGCATGCCGTAGCAGATGCCCAGCAGCGGCAGGCCGCTGTCGAAGACCTCCTGCGGTGCAGCGGGGCAGCCATCGACCGTGGTCGATTCCGGCCCGCCCGACAGGATGATGCCCTTCGCACCGAAGCCCGCGATCTCGGATGGATCGTGGTCCCAGGCCCAGACCTCGCAGTAGACGCCGATCTCGCGGATCCGGCGGGCGATCAGCTGCGTGTACTGCGCGCCGAAATCGATGATGAGGATCCTGTCTGAGTGCAGATCGGTCATTGCGGGTCGGGCTCGGGAGGTGCGGGCGTGGAAGAGGATGGCGACTGGCCGGAGCCGCCGAAGGTGCAGGCCTGGCGCTCGGCGTCCCAGCTGCCGCCATTGCCGGTGCACGAGCGCACGACCTCGTGGCCGCGATACCACTGGAACGCGACCAGCACGAGGGCGACCAGCGCCAGCACGGCCATGCCGGTGCCGAGCCGGCGTTTGCGCGGCGGGCGCGGCGTGGAGGGCGGAGCGGATCTGGAGGAGCGGTCGGGACGGGCCATCTCAGCCCATCCGGTAGTTCGGCGGTTCCCTGGTGATCTGCACGTCGTGGACGTGGCTCTCGCGCTGGCCGGCGCCGGTGATATGCACGAACTGCGGCTTCGTGCGCATCTCGTCGATGCTTGCGCAGCCGACGTAGCCCATGGTCGCGCGCAGCCCACCGATCAGCTGGTGGATCACGCCCGACAGCGGCCCGCGGTACGGCACGCGGCCTTCGATGCCTTCCGGCACCAGCTTCTCGGCGGACGACGTGTCCTGGAAATAACGGTCGCTCGAACCCTTCTCCATCGCGCCCAGGCTGCCCATGCCGCGGTAGCTCTTGTAGCTGCGGCCCTGGTAGAGCTCGGTCTCCCCCGGGGTTTCCTCGGTGCCGGCGAACAGGCCGCCGATCATCACCGTCGACGCACCGGCGGCGAGTGCCTTGCCAATGTCGCCCGAATAGCGGATGCCGCCATCGGCGATCAGCGGGATGCGGTCCTGCAGCGCCGAGGCGACCATGTCGATCGCGGTGATCTGCGGCACGCCCACGCCGGCGACGATGCGCGTGGTGCAGATCGAACCCGGGCCCACGCCGACCTTGACCGCGTCGGCACCGGCGTCCATCAGCGCCAGCGCGGCATCGCCGGTGACGATGTTGCCGCCGATCACCTGCAGCTGCGGGTAGCGCTTCTTCACCCAGGCCACGCGATCGAGCACGCCCTGCGAATGGCCATGCGCGGTATCGACGATGATGACGTCGACGCCCGCGGCGGCCAGCCGCTCGATGCGCTCCTCGGTATCACCACCCACGCCGACCGCGGCGCCGACCAGCAGGCTTTCCGAGAGGTCCTTGGCGGCGTTCGGGTTGTCCTGCGCCTTCTGGATGTCCTTGACGGTGATCAGCCCGCGCAGCTGGAAGTCGTCGTTGACCACCAGCACCTTCTCGATGCGGTGGCGGTGCAGCAGCTCGATGACCTCGTCATCGCTGGCGCCTTCCTTCACCGTGACCAGCTTCTCCTTGCGGGTCATGATGTTGCGCACCGGGTCGTCGAGCTTCTTCTCGAAGCGCATGTCGCGGCCGGTGACGATGCCCACCAGTTGGTCGCCGTCGACCACCGGCACGCCGGAGATGTTGCGCGCGCGGGTGAGCTTGAGCACTTCGCCGATCGAGGTCTGCGGGCCGACGGTGAACGGTTCGCGGATGACGCCGGCCTCGAAGTTCTTGACCTGCAGCACCTGCGCCGCCTGGCGCTCGGGAGACATGTTCTTGTGGACGATGCCGATGCCACCGAGCTGCGCCATGGCGATCGCCAGGCGCGCCTCGGTGACCGTATCCATGGCGGCGGACACGATCGGCATGTTCAGGCGCAGGTCGCGGGTGAGACGGGTGGCGAGCGAGACGTCCTTGGGCAGGACGGTGGAATGCGCCGGGACCAGCGAGACGTCGTCGTAGGTCAGTGCTTCGGCCTGGATGCGCAGCATGGGCGTTCCGCAGGAGAGGAAGCGCGCCATTGTACCGCCTCGGCGGCGGCTACGCAGGACGCCGGAAGGTGCTGCGGCCACGGATTACACGGACATACACGAATGAAGCGGTCGGCCGTGCGGGCCTGTGCCGGAACGAAGCCGAACCGCCCGGATCCCGCACCGAAACTCCCGCCCGATCCGCCTTCATCCGCGTCGATCCGCGGCGGGACGCTCAGGCGTCCGACGCCTCCGCGGCCTCGAGCGTGTTCTGCATCAGCGTGGCCACCGTCATCGGCCCCACGCCGCCGGGCACCGGGGTGATCCAGCTGGCGCGGCGGGCAGCGGCAGCGAAGCCGACGTCGCCGACCAGGCGGCCGTCGTCGAGACGGTTGATGCCGACATCGATCACCACGGCACCCGGCTTCACCCATTCCCCGGGCACGATGCCGGGCCGCCCCACCGCGACCACCAGGATGTCGGCTTCGCCCACGTGGCGCTCGAGCACCCCGGCCGGGGTGAACTTGTGGCAGCTGGTCACCGTGCAGCCTGCGATCAGCAGTTCCAGCGCCATCGGCCGGCCGACATGGTTGGACACGCCGACGATCGTCGCGCTTTGCCCACGCACCGCGCGGTCGGTATAGGCCAGCAGCGTGGTGATGCCGCGCGGCGTGCATGGGCGCAGGCCGAACTGGCGCAGCGCCAGCCGGCCGACGTTCTCCGGGTGGAAGCCGTCGACGTCCTTCAGCGGGTCGATGCGCTGGATCAGGCGGCTGGCATCGGCAATGCCCGGCAACGGCAGTTGCACGAGGATGCCGTCGACATCGGTATCGGCGTTGAGCCGGTCGATCAGCGCCTCGAGTTCGGCCTCGCTGGTGCCCGCCGGCAGGTCGATGTCGATGGCGCGGATGCCGACCTTCTCCGCGGCGCGGCGCTTGTTGCGCACGTACGACTGCGACGCCGGGTCCTGCCCCACCAGCACCACGGCAAGCGTCGGCCGCGGCCTTCCCGCGGCGACCCGGGCATCCACCCGCAGCCGCAACTCGTCGAGCAGCGAGTCGGCGATGCGGCGGCCATCGAGGATGCGGGCGGTCTGGTCGGGCGCTGGAGTCATCGGGCAGGTCGGATACGCGGTGGCGCATTGTCGCCGATGGTGGCCGCGGTTTGCAGGCGCCGCGTACGCGCGCGATGCTGGCGTTCCACCCCGAAGCGCCCTCGCGATGACCGATACCACCACCGAAATCGAAGCCGCGGCGTTCCGCCACTTGCTGCAGCACCTCAACCAGGACCGGCCGGACGTGCAGAACATCGACCTGATGATCCTCGCCGGCTTCTGCCGGAACTGCCTGGCCGACTGGTACCGCGAGGCGGCGGACGCGCGCGGCATCGCGCTCGACAGGGAGGCCGCCCGCGAACGCGTCTACGGCATGCCGTTCGCCGAATGGAAGGCGCGCCACCAGCGCGAAGCGACGCCGGAGCAGCTGGCCGCGTTCGAGGCGGCCCGGCAGGCGCATCCTTGATCCACACATGCGTACCGCCCTCTCCCTGGCCGCATTGCTCGCGCTGCTCTACATCGGCGTGTGCCTGTTGATGTACGCGCAGCAGCGCAGCTTCATCTACTTCCCGCAGGCCACGCGCTCCAGCGCTGCCACAACGGATTTCGCCCTCGATCGCGGCGATGCCACCCTGCGCGGCTGGATCGTCAATCCCGGGCGGGAGGACGCGGTGCTGTACTTCGGCGGCAACGCCGAACGCGTCGAGCACAACCGCCGCGACTTCGCCGCGTGGCTGCCGGCGCACAGCGTGTATCTGCTGGCGTACCGCGGCTACGGCGCCAGCGACGGCAGCCCGGACGAGCCGGCCCTCGTCGGCGATGCACTCGCGCTGTTCGACGAGGTTCGCCGCCGCCATCCGCAAGGGCGGATCGCGGTGATCGGGCGCAGCCTGGGCGGTGGCGTCGCCGTGCAGCTGGCGGCGCAGCGTGAGGTCGACCGGCTGGTGCTGGTGACGCCGTTCGACAGCCTCGCCGCGGTCGCCGCGACCCACTATCCGTGGTTGCCGGTGCGCCTGTTGATGCGCGACCGCTACGAGTCCGCCTCCGCCCTGCCAGGCTATGCGGGCCCGGCGCTGGTCCTGCGCGCGGGGGCCGACACCGTGGTGCCGGCGGTGCACGCGGACCGCCTGGTGGCGTCGCGCCCGCAGCACACGCAGGTGCTCGACTTCCCGCAGGCGGGCCACAACGACATCCACCTCGATCCGGGCTACGGCGACGCGATCTCGCGTTTTCTGCGACATCCGGGAGCCGCAGCGGACCCGGCCGGGATGGATCAGTCCGCGCCGCCCGCTGCCGCACGCGGGCAGCGCGGAACCCGGGTATCGCCGGCGACGCAGTAGACGCAGCACCCGGCAGGCGTCCCCGCCGGCTGCACCGGGAATCCGGCCGGCAGGGCCCGGGCGGGCGCGGCCGGCGGCGGCGGGGGCGGCGGCACCAGCGCTGCCAGCGCCTCCCCGGGCCTGAGTTGCAGCAGCACGGTCCAGTCCTGCCGGTTGGCGTTGCAGTGCGCGGGGTGGTCCGGGCTGCACGGCAGGTCGGCAGGCTGGCGCACCGGGAGGTCGCGGAATTGGCCGCCCGGGGTCAAGGGCAGCATGCGCATGGTGACGCCGTCGAACACGTTGCCACCCACCAGCCACGCCAGCCCACGGTGCGGCTGTGCATCGACCACGATGTCGCAGTGCATCCCCAGCCCTTCGTCGCTCGCGGCCAGCAATTGCGCAAGGCCGGCGAAGCCGAAGGTCCGATCGGCGGAGCGCGCATAGCACAGCAGGTCACCACGCGCGGGGCGCGCCGCCTCGGGCGCGACCACGCGATATGCGTTGGCCTCCGGCTGGCGATAGGCATCGCGCACGTAGGACACGTGGCTGGCGGAGACATTGAATCCCGGCAGCCCGGCCTGGCGCACCACCCAGGACACGAACGCCGCCGACCACGGCGTGTCGATGAGGAAGGTCCGGCACGCCGGCAGTGCTGCATCACCCATGCCTGCGTATTCGCACTCCGCAGCACCGGATCGATGCGCCACGGCAGCAAGCAGGCCGCTGCCACGCCAGTAGCCGGCCACGCGGCGCCAGGCCTGCTCGCCATTGGCCAGCTGGCTGACCTCGGCTTCGCGCACGCTGGAACCGCCCACGCGGCCATCGGCATCGATGAACGGCCGGTACCAGAGCTGGTGTTCGTCGCAGGCGATCGCCGCGACCCGCGTGGCGAAATCGACAGCCCCGGTCTGCGCACGCAACAGCGGACAGGGATCCGCGGCACTGGCAGTGCCCGGCACCAGCAGGCAGGCCTGCAGCAGCAACAACAACCACCAGCGCGACGACATGCGGAACACCTCGATGGATCGGAGCGGAACCCGATCCTGCCGATGCCGTCGTGAAGAACGCCGACAGGCGCTGGCGCTCAGCTCCCGCCGGCGCAGAACGCCGCGTAATCGATATAGCCCGGGAATGCACGTCCCGGCGCGCACAGCGGGCAGTCGGGGTCGGCGGCAAGCCGCGTTTCGCGGAAACGCATCGCCAGCGCATCGAAGTGCAGCAATCGCCCGCGCAACGGCTCACCGATGCCCAGCAGCAGCTTCAGCGTCTCGGTTGCCTGCAGCAGGCCGATCACGCCGGGCAGCACCCCCAGCACGCCGGCCTCGGAACAGTTGGGCGCGGCCTCGGGCGGCGGCGGCTCCGGGAACAGGCAGCGGTAGCACGGCGCCTCGCCGCGGCGGCCGCCGGTGTCGAACACGCTGGTCTGGCCTTCGAAGCGGTGCACCGCGCCGTAGACCAGCGGCTTGCCGAGTTTCACACAGGCATCGTTGACCAGATAGCGCACCGGGAAGTTGTCGGCGCCGTCGATCACCACGTCGACACCTTCGAGAAGCGCTTCGACATTGGCGCTGGTGACGCGCTCGGCCACCGGTTCGATGCGTGCGCGCGGGTTGAGCGCCGACAGCGCGGCCGCGGCCGATGCGACCTTGGCATGGCCGATGCGTGCGTCGGTATGCAGGATCTGCCGCTGCAGGTTGCTGCGGTCCACCACGTCGTCGTCGACGATACGCAGCCGGCCCACACCGGCGGCGATCAGGTAGTACGCGGCCGGCGAGCCCAGGCCGCCGGCGCCGACCATCATCACGTGGGCGCGTTCGAGCCGTCGCTGGCCTTCCACGCCCACCTCGGGCAGGCGCAGGTGGCGCGCATAGCGCTCGTGGAAATCGAGGTCGACATGCGCGGCCGGCGCTGCCATCGGCAGCCCTTCGGCCTGCCAGCGGCTGGTGCCTCCGACCACCGACGCGAGCCGGTGGTAGCCGAGCGCCTGCAGCCGCTGCGCGCCCTGCAGCGAACGCGCACCGGACTGGCAGATCAGCAGCAGTTCGTCACCGGCCTCCGGCGCCGCCCCGGCGATGCGCGCATCCAGCTCGCCCAGGGCGATGCCGGTGGCGCCATCCGCCATTCCCAGCTCGCGCTCGTGCTGTTCGCGCACGTCGACAAGCCGCGCGCCGGCGCGCTGGCGTCGCAGCGCTTCGCGCGGGGTGATTTCCTCGATGCTCATGGTGCGATTATCGCCCGCAGCGCCGCAACCGGCGGTTAGCGGCCAGCGCCGCGCGGCGGAGGCGCGCGGCGACTCAGTACGCGATGACGTCCACGACCGTGCCCGCCGGATAATGCCGCGCACCTTCGTCGAGCACGATCAGCGCGTCGGAATCGGCCGCCGCGCGCATCCGGTGCGAAGCATCGGCCGGGTTCGGCTCGACATGGAGCATGCCGTCGCCGTTGTCGCGCAGGCGGCCGCGCAGGAATTCCAGACGCTCGTGTTGCTTGTCCCAGTCGCGCGACAACCGTGCGCTTCGCAGCGGGCGTGGCGCCCTGCCCTGCAGGCCGTCGGTGAGCCGGCGCCCCAGGGTGAGCCACGTGGCCAGCACCGATACCGGATTTCCCGGCAGGCACAGGAACAGCGCATTGCCGAGCGTGCCGCCCTCGGCGAACAGCACCGGCATCCCGGGTTTCAGGCGCGCCTTCCAGAACACGATGCGTGCGCGCTCGCGCAGCAGCTGCGGCAGGTGGTCCTTCTCGCCGGCGGACACGCCACCACAGGTCAGCACCAGGTCGAAGGCGTGGCCGGCATGCAGCAGTGCCGAGTAGGTCTGCGCGGGGTCGTCGGGCAGCGTGGGCCATGCGGTCGGTTCGAGGCCGGCTTCGCGCAGCAGCGCCATCAGCTGCACGCGGTTGGCGTTGTAGATCATCCCCGGCTCGAGCGGCATGCCGGGCTCGGTGAGTTCGTCGCCGGTGGTGAACACCGCCACCGTCGGGCGCCGGCGCACCGCGACGTCGGTCATGCCCTGGGCAGCGCACAGTGCCAGGCGCGTGGCGGTCAGCACGTCACCCTGGGCCACCAGCAGGTCACCGACGCTGCAGTCCTCCCCGGCGCGGCGGACGTAGCGACCCGCGGTTTCGCCGCGTGGAATCCGCACGTGGCCGTCCACCAGCGACACGTCCTCCTTCATCACCACGCTGTCGGCGCCAGGCGGCAGCGGTGCGCCGGTGGTGATGCGCACGCACTCGCCCGGCGCCACCGCCAGCTGCGACACCGGCCCGGCGAACCGGTCGCCGACCAGCAGCAGGCCCGTATCGGCCGCGAGAGCGATGTCCGCATGCCGGTAGGCGAAGCCATCCATCGCGGCATTGTCGAACGGAGGCTGCGGCAGCACGGCGTGCAGGTCTGCGCCGAGCACGTGGCCATGTGCGCGCGCAAGCGGCAGGCGCCCGACGGGCAGGCGATACGTCGCCGCGACCGCGTCGATCAGCCGGCAGGCTTCGGCATATGCCACGCGGGTGGGAAAGTCGTCGCGCGCGGGCATCATCGTGCCGTGGTCACTTCCGCTTGACGTGGCGCATCAGGCGCCGGCGCTGGGCGACCTGGCGATCGCTCAGTTCGTTCTTGCGGTCCTTGTAGGGGTTGTCGCCTTCCTTGAACACGAACCGCACTGGCGTACCCACCAGCTTGAAGCGCTTGCGGAAGAAGTTTTCCAGGTAGCGGTGGTAGCTCTGCGGCAGCGTCTTCAGGCGGCTGCCGTGGATCACCACGGTCGGCGGATTGGTGCCGCCGGGGTGCGCGAAGCGCAGCTTCGGCACGTGGCCACGCACGGTGGGGGGCGGGTTCGCGGTATACGCCGCCTCCAGCGCCTTGGTGACCTCGGAGGTGCCGAGTTCGCGCGTGGCCGACAGGTGGGCGCGGTGGATCGCCTTGAACAGTTCACGCAGGCCGGAGCCGTGCACGGCGCTGATGCGCACGTGCTCGGCCCACGGTACGAAGGTCAGCTTGCGCGACAACAGCGCTTCCACCTGCTCGCGCTGGTAGGTGGTCAGGCCATCCCATTTGTTGACGGCGACCACCAGTGCACGGCCGGCATCGAGCACCGCACCCAGCACGGTCGCGTCCTGGTCGGTAACACCTTCGTTGGCGTCGAGCATCACCACCGCCACCTGGCATTCCTCGATCGCCTGCAGGGTCTTGATCACCGAGAACTTCTCGACCGCCTCCTCGACCCGGCCCCTGCGGCGGATGCCGGCGGTATCGATCAGCCGGTACAGGCGGCCGTCGCGTTCCATGTCCACGGCGATCGAGTCGCGCGTGGTACCGGGTACGTCGGAGGCGATCATCCGCTCCTCGCCCAGCAGGCGGTTGACCAGGGTCGACTTGCCGACGTTCGGGCGGCCGATGAAGGCGATGCGGACGCGCTCCGGATCCTGGTCCAGGACCTCGCCGCTACCCTCCTCCGGCAAGCGCTCGAGCACGTCGTCAAGCAGGTCATCCAGGCCGAGGCGGTGCGCCGACGACACCGCGGTGGCGTCTTCGAAGCCGTAGCGCGAGAACTCGGCGATCGCCTGGCGCGCATCGATGCCGTCGGTCTTGTTGACCACCAGCAGGGTCGGCCGCGAATGCCGGCGCAGCCACTGCATCAGTTCGTCGTCGAGCGACGACGGGCCTTCGCGGCCATCGACCACGAACAGCACCAGGTCGGCTTCCTCGGCCGCGGCACGTGACTGCCGCGCGGTGGCGCCGGCAAGGCCTTCCTCCTCGCCACCGATGCCGCCGGTGTCGACCAGCACGAACGGACGCTCCGGCATCAGCCGGCAGATGCCGTAGTTGCGGTCGCGGGTGACCCCCGGCTCGTCGTGCACGAGCGCATCGCGGGTCCGCGTGAGCGCGTTGAACAGCGTCGATTTGCCGACGTTGGGGCGCCCGACCAGGGCGACGAGAGGCAGCATGTGGGCAATCCGCGAAAAAGACGGGAGATGGAAACGGCATCGGCCGCAGCGATGCGGCCGATGACCATCTTAGGGATCCTGACGCCCGCGCGCAGGATCCGGAGGAGCGCGAGGCGGGGTTACTGCCCGATGCGCCAGGCGCTCAGGTCGCCGTCGACGTTCTGCACCACGAGGATCCCGTCAGCCACCACCGGGGTGCCACGCAGGGCATCACGGCCGGCCCGGGCGCGGGCGGCGAACTGCCCGCTGTCGAGCTGCAGCCAGTGCAGGTAGCCGTCGTAATCACCGACCACCACATAGTTGTCATGGACCACGGCCGAGGAGAGGTCGCGACGGGCCAGGCCGTCCTGCTGCCACATTGCCGATCCGCTGCGCTTGTCGAGACCCCACACCGTACCGGCCGGGTCGGACACCGCCAGCAGGTTCGGTGCCAGGCCGAGGCGGCCGGAGCCACCGCGGTCGCTCACCCACAGCGGACGGCCGGTCGGGCCGTCGATCGCCATCGTGGTGCGCTTGTAGCTGGTGGCGAACACCGCGGTGCCGTCGAGCACCGGGGTGCCGTCGATGTCGGCCATGCGCTCGAGCTCGGTGCGGCCATCGGGCGCGCCCACCAGCTGCTCCCACAGAACACGGCCGTCGGCGATGCTCAGGGCGACCATGGTGCCGTCATCGTTGCCGACGAACACCACACCCGGGCCCAGCAGCGCGGAGCCGTGACCGCGCACGGTCAACGTCGGCAGCTCGCGCACCCAGAACCAGCGCCGCGCACCGGTGGCGGC
Organism: Alterluteimonas muca; assembly: GCF_021191595.1. Classification (NCBI taxonomy): domain Bacteria; kingdom Pseudomonadati; phylum Pseudomonadota; class Gammaproteobacteria; order Lysobacterales; family Lysobacteraceae; genus Alterluteimonas; species Alterluteimonas muca. Next base: position 609,233 of record NZ_JAIWPS010000001.1, on the reverse strand, counting down.
GTCGAACGCGGTCACCCGGCCGTCGTTGGAGCGCACGATCACCGTGCCCTGTCCGATCACCGGTGCGGCCAGCACCTCGTTGCCGACCTGGGCCTGCCAGCGCTCGGCACCGGTGGCCGCGTCCAGCGCGATGACTTCGCCATCCAGCCCGCCCACCACGACCAGGCCGTCGCCATGGCCGGGCCCGCCGGACAGCCGCAGGTCGGACGGGTAATGCCACACCTGCGACCCGCTCTGCAGGTCGATCGCGCGCACGCCACCGCGCACGGCCGCGGCGTACACGCGGCCATCGCCGACTGTGGGCGCCTGGCGCACGCCGATGCGGCCCTCGCCCTTGCCCGCGTTCGCGGTCCAGATCCGGGTGGGCGTGGCAGTGGCGGTGAACTCGACCAGCGGCGCCGGATCGGTGGTGTTGGGCTTGTCGTCGTCGTCGCTGAACCAGCCGCGGACGGTGCCGCAGCCGCTCAGCGCAACGGCGCCCAGAAGGAGGATCGCGCCACGCAACGCGGCAGAACGCTTGGCAGACTTCATCAAGAGGCCTCGTCGGGGGTCGGTTCGCCGCCTGCGGCAGCGAGCTTGATTTCGATCAGGCCGCGGCCGGGAGAGGCGACGTCGGTCTGCGCGAGGGCGCGCGTATACGCCGTGCGGGCCTCGGCGTCCTGGTCGAGCGCGGCGTGGGCATCGCCCAGTGTTTCCAGCCCGGTGGCATCGCTTGCATCGCGCAGCAGGGCAACAGCCTCTTCGGCGCGCCCGGCATCGATCAGCAACAGGCCGAGTCGCTGGCGGCGGATGGGTTCGAGTGCGGGGTCGTTCGCATCCGCGCCCTGCAGCGTCTGGATGGCCGCCTCGTGCTGCCCGGCCTCCACCTGCGCACGTGCGAGGTCCAGCGCGGCGAGCACGCCGTAACTGCCGCCCTGCAATGCCGCGACCTGGCGCTGGGCGTCGGCGAGATCGCCACCCGCCAGATCGGCGACCATGCGCTGGTAGGTCATGCCGGCGTCCACGCGCTTGGCGTGCTGGTTGCCCTGCCACCAGCGCCAGCCGCCCACCAGCGCGAATGCCACCACGATGCCTGCGAGGATGCCGAAGCCGTTCTCGCGCAGCCAGGTACGGACGCGTTCACCCTGTTCGTGTTCGTCCGGAAGATCGTCGATCGCCATGCTGTCTCTCGCCGCACGCGGGACGTGCGACCTGTTGTTCTTCTATGGAGCCCGCATGTGCACGCGGGCCGGTGGGATACGCCCCGCGGGCGTGCGGATCACTCCGTGACCGGCGTGAGCGAGCCGTCGGAGGATACCTCAAAGCGGGCCACGTTCGCCCGCTTGAATCCGTCGAGATCCTGGATCTCGCCATTGCGGCGGACCTCGACGCCACCCGCATTGCCGAGCACCACGCGGCCCACCTGGCCGGGCTCGTAACTGCGGGAATCACCGGCGCGCAACAGCGCCTGCTCGATTTCGCGGCCATCCGGGCCGATCACCTGCACCCAGCTGTCGCCGCGGAACTCCAGCGAGAGCGACTGCTGCGGCGCGGCCGGCAGTGCCGGTGCGGTGCGCTGCACCGGAGGGGCCATCGACGCCACCAGCGGGCGCTGCGGCGTGCGTGCGGTGGCGGCCGGCGACGGCGTACCGGTGCCGTCGCCGATGCTCGACGGATCGACGTCCAGTGCGATCACGGCCTGGCCACCGCCGTCGACGTGCTGGCGGGTGACCATCCACACCGGCACCGCGATCGCGGCGGTGATCACCACGTACACCACCTTGCGCGCCGCCTGCTCGACATAGCGCTGCAACGGCGAGGTATAGGTGCGCGGCTGCAGCCGTGACGGCTCCAGCGGCTGTTGCGCCTCCGGCGGCAGCAGGCTGTCAGCCGGCACCCCGAGCACGCGCGCATAGCTGCGGATCTGGCCACGGATGAAGACAGGCGCCCCCAGCCTGCTCCAGTCGGACGATTCGAGCGATTCCACCACTCGTGCGGGTACACGCATCCTTGACGCGACGTCGGCCACGCTCAGGCCGGCACGTTGGCGGGCGTCCCGCAGGCGGTCCCCGTGGCCATCAGAGTGGCCTGGATTCGCTGCAGATGTCATAGCTGACTGCTTTCCCCGGATGATTCGGACAGCGCGCGCGGAAATTCCCTTTCCAGGCGCTGACGATAGCGTTCGGCGGCGGCCATGTCGCCGAGGCTTGTTTCAATCTGTGACGCAAGTAGAAGCGCACCGGGTGTTGGAGGCGCTGCCGCGAGGCGGCGCTCGGAAAACGCCCGTGCTTCGAGAAAACGGCCACTACGGTACTGGTATTCGGCCATTGCTGACAATGCCACGCTGTTGGCCGGGTCCAGATCCAGGGCGACCCGCAGGTCGCGCTCCACCCTGCCCGGCTGCCCGCCGGCCTCCGCGCAGGCGCCGGAGTTGGCCAGCGCGTCGGCCACCCGGCCATAACGCGGGTCCGCGATCGCGCGGTCGAAATACACCATCGCCTCGGCGGCCCGTGCGTTCCCGCACAGCCACGCGCCGTAGTTGTTGAGCACCAGCCCGTTGTCGGGCGCCGCGTCCGCGGCGCGGCGGTAGTACTCCCCCGCGGCGCCGGCCTGTCCCCTGCGAGACTCGACAAGCGCCAGCAGCGTCAGCGCATCGGCGGACTTCGGATCCACCCGCAGGGCGTCGCGCGCATGACCCACGGCGGCGTCGAACTCCCCTGCAACCAGCGCGCGGTCGGCGCGACCCACGTGCGCGGCGGCCTCGGTGCGACGGCGGTCATCGGCGGTGGTGCGGAAGCTGTAGTCGGGTGCCACCTGGCGGGTCTTGCCGCGGCTGGCATCGGCCTTGATGAAGGTGAGGCGGGAGCAACCGGTGGCGACAAGCGCGACCGCGGCCGCAAGGAAGAGGATGCGTACGACTGCCTCAGGCGGCCGCATCGGCATTTCCCTGTGCTTCCAGCTGCTTCCTGAATTCGGCCTGGCGGCGGGTGCGGTCCGCGACCTGGCCCTTGAGCTGGCCACATGCCGCATCGATGTCGTCGCCACGGGTGCGGCGCACCGGCGCGATCATGCCGGCGTTGTTGAGCTGCTTCTGGAACGCGCGGATCACCTCGTCGTCGGGCCGCGCGTAACGCGTGCCCGGGAACGGATTGAACGGGATCAGGTTGATCTTCGCCGCATCCTTCATCTGCACCGCGCGATCGAACGCGCGCAGCAGCGCCACCAGTTCGCGCGCGTGCTCGGGCTGGTCGTTGACACCCTTCATCAAGGTGTACTCGAACGTGACGGACTCGCCCTTCCTGCGCAGCGCGTAGCGCACGCAGGCATCCATCAGTTCGGCGATCGGATATTTCTTGTTGAGCGGAACCAGCCGGGTGCGCAGTTCGTCGTTGGGCGCGTGCAAGGACACCGCGAGCGAGACGTCGCTCACCTCGCCGAGCCGGTCGATCATCGGCACCAGGCCGGCAGTGGACAGCGTCACCCGCTTGTTGGCCAGGCCATAGCCGAGGTCGTCGCGCATCACGCTCATCGCGCGTACGACGTTGTCGAAATTCATCAGCGGCTCGCCCATCCCCATCATCACGACGTTGGTGAGCTTGCGCTGCCTGTGCGGCACGTTGCCGAGATGGCGCGCCGCGATCCACACCTGGCCGATGATCTCCGCCGTCGACAGGTTCCGATTGAAGCCCTGGGTGGCCGTGGAACAGAACTGGCAGTTCAGCGCGCAGCCCACCTGCGAGGAGACGCACAGCGTGCCGCGGCCCTTGTCGGGAATGAACACCGTCTCGATGGCATTGCTGCCATCCATGCCGACCAGCCACTTGTGGGTGCCATCGACCGACGGCTTGTCGAACTGGATCGCCGGTACGCCGATCTCGGAATGCGTCTCGAGCTTGGTGCGTAGCGCCTTGCCGAGATCGGTCATCTCCTCGAACGTGGTCACGTGCCGGTGATGGATCCACTTCATGACCTGATGCGCACGGAAGCGCTTCTCGCCGAGGGTCTCGACGAAGAAGAGCTCGAGCCCTTCGCGGTCGAGCTCGAGGAGGTTCTGCCTGGTGGCGGAGTCGGTCACTGGATTCCAGAGTTCGTAAGCGGGGTGTTGCCACGGACCATGCGGCTGGAGGCCGCGCAGTCCGTGGCGGTGCAACTCAACGCGCGTGGACGTCGGTCGATGCGAAGAAGTAGGCGATCTCGACCGCCGCGGTCTCCGCGGCATCCGAACCGTGCACGGCGTTGGCGTCGATGGAGTCGGCGAAGTCGGCGCGGATCGTGCCGGCTGCGGCTTCCTTCGGGTTGGTCGCGCCCATCAGCTCTCGGTTCCTGGCGATCGCGCCCTCGCCCTCGAGCACCTGGATCATCACCGGGCCGGAGATCATGAACTCCACCAGCGCGTTGAAGAACGGACGCTCGCGGTGCACGGCATAGAAGCCCTCGGCTTCCTTGCGCGACAGCTGGGTCATGCGTGCGGCAATGACCTTGAGGCCGGCCTTCTCGAAACGGCTGTAGATCTCGCCGATGACGTTCTTGGCAACGGCATCGGGCTTGATGATGGACAGGGTGCGCTCCAGCGCCATGGACGATCTCCGGGATAAGGGTCGCGCGAACGGCGACCGTAAATTGGGTTTCATGGAAAAACCCGCGTCGGCGCGCGGGTTTAGCCGATCTGGCTGGGACGGATTCTAGCTCAGAACCGCACACTTTTGAAGGCATTGGATGGGCGAGCGCCTCCCCGTTTGACCGCCGGACAGGCTGGCACCTAACATCCAAACAAGCGTTTGATCATGTGAGCCCATGTCCACCCAGTTCTCGACCAAGGAACGCATCCTCGGCGCGGCGGAAGAACTCTTCGCCCAGCAAGGGTTTGGCGCGACCTCCCTCCGCCAGGTCACCAGCCGCGCCGACGTCAATATCGCGGCGGTGAACTACCACTTCGGGAGCAAGGAGAACCTCGTCAACGAGGTCTTCCGCCGCCGGATGGACGAGATGAGCGGCCATCGCCTGTCGATGCTCGAAGACGCGCGGCGCACCCGCCCCGGCGAGCTGGAGGCGATCCTTGCCGCATTCGTCGAACCAGCGTTGGCCCTGGCGGCCGGCCGCAACGGGGGTGGTGCGTTCATCCGGGTGATCGCCCGGGCATACGCCGAGCAGAACGATGGGCTGCGCGGCTTCCTGTCCGAGCGCTACGGGCATGTACAGCGCGAATTCGCCCGTGCGATTGCCGAGTGCGTGCCGGGACTGGCCAAGGCGCAGCTCTACTGGCGACTGGACTTCCTCGGCGGCGCGCTCACCTATGCCATGGCCGACTTCGGCCTGATCCGCCGCCCGCCCGGGGTGGACGAGGACACCCATCGACGCCGCGCCGCCGCGGAGCTGATCCGCTTCGCCGCCGCAGGTTTTCGCAGCTGACCGCACCGGCGCCCGGTCTCCACCGTGCGTCGCTACCGTTACATATCAAGGAGTTGGGAACAATGTCTGAGAAACTGCTTGTCCGTCGCGCAGCGGTGCTGGGTGCCGGCGTCATGGGCGCCCAGATCGCCGCCCACCTGACCAACGCGGGCATCGATACGGTGCTGTTCGACCTGCCAGCCAAGGAAGGGCCTGCCGACGGCGTGGTGCTGAAGGCGATCGCCAACCTCGGCAAGCTCAGCCCTGCCCCGCTCGCGAGCAAGGCACTGGCTGCGGCGATCACGCCGGCCAACTACGACACCGGGCTTGAGCAACTGCGCGGGTGCGACCTGGTGATCGAAGCGATTGCCGAACGGATGGACTGGAAGCAGGACCTGTACCGGAAGATCGCGCCGTTCGTGGCCGACCACGCGGTGCTGGCGTCCAACACCTCGGGCCTGGGCATCAACGCGCTGGCCGATGTGCTGCCGGAGCAGCTTCGCCACCGCTTCTGCGGCGTGCACTTCTTCAACCCGCCGCGCTACATGCACCTGGCCGAACTGATCCCGGCGAACACCACCGACGCCTCGGTGCTGGAAGGCCTGGAAACCTTCCTGACGACCCAGCTCGGCAAGGGCGTGGTGTATGCCAAGGACACGCCGAACTTCATCGGCAACCGGATCGGCGTGTTCTCGATCCTGGCGACGATCCACCACACGCGCGAAGCCGGTCTCGGCTTCGACGAGGTGGACGCGCTGACGGGACCGCTGGTCGGCCGCCCGAAGTCGGCGACGTATCGCACCTCGGACGTGGTCGGCCTCGACACCATGGCCCACGTGATCCGGACCATGGCCGACACCCTGCCGGACGATCCGTGGCACCGGTATTTCCAGGCGCCGGACTGGCTGCAGGCACTGATCGGCAAGGGCGCGCTGGGCCAGAAAGCCGGTGCCGGCATCTTCCGCAAGGTCGGCAAGGACATCCACGTCCTGGACCTCGGGCAGCAGGACTACCGCCCGGCCGACCGCAAGGCGGCCGACGAGGTGGTCGAGATCCTGAAGACCCGGAACCCCGCGGAGAAGTTCGCGAAGCTGCGCGAAAGCCAGCACCCGCAGGCGCGCTTCCTGTGGGCGGTGTTCCGCGACCTGTTCCACTACAGCGCCTATCACCTGGCCGATATCGCCGAGACCGCGCGCGACGTCGACCTGGCGATCCGCTGGGGCTACGGCTGGTCGCTCGGGCCGTTCGAGACCTGGCAGGCCGCCGGCTGGACGCAGGTGGCGCAGTGGATCGCCGACGACATTGCGGCGGGCAAGGCGATGAGCGATGCGCCGCTGCCGGCCTGGGTGCTGGATGGCCGCGAAGGCGTGCATTCGGCCGAAGGCAGCTACAGCCCGGGCCGGGATGCGGTGGTGCCGCGTTCGACGCTCGCCGTCTACGGCCGCCAGCGTTTCCCCGATCCGGTGCTTGGCGAGTCGTTCGACCAGGGCACGACCGTGTTCGAGAACGACGGCGTGCGCATGTGGCACGACGGCGACGGCATCGCGGTGGTGTCGTTCAGGACCAAGATGCACACGGTGTCCGACCAGGTGCTCGACGGGCTGCAGGAAGCAGTGGCGATCGCCGAACGTGACTTCCAGGGGCTGGTGATCTGGCAGCCGAAGGAACCGTTCTCGGCCGGCGCCGATCTGGCCGGTGCGCTGGGCCTGCTGCAGGCCGGCAAGGTCGACGCGTTCGAAGCGATGGTGGCGAACTTCCAGGCGACCAGCCAGCGGATCAAGTACGCGCTGGTGCCGGTGGTCGCGGCAGTGCGTGGCCTGGCGCTGGGCGGTGGCTGCGAATTCCAGATGCACTCGGCGCGCACGGTGGCGCACCTCGAAAGCTACATCGGGCTGGTGGAAGCCGGCGTCGGCCTGCTGCCGGCCGGCGGTGGCCTGAAGGAACTCGCGGTGCGCGCGTCGCAGGCCGCGGGGCCGGGTGGCGATGTGTTCGCGGAGCTGAAGAAGACCTTCGAGACCGTGGCGATGGCCAAGGTGTCGACCTCGGCGCTCGAGGCAAAAGAACTGGGTTTGCTGCGTTCCGATGACCGCATCGTGTTCCATGCCCACGAGCTGCTGCACGTGGCAAAGGCCGAGGCACGCGCGCTGGCGGAAGGCGGCTACCGGCCACCAATGCCGGCCCGCCGCATCCAGGCCGCCGGCGACGTTGGCATCAGCACCTTCCGGATGCTGCTGGTCAACATGCTCGAAGGCCGCTTCATCAGCCCCTACGACGACGAGATCGCGACCCGCATCGCCACGGTGCTCAGCGGTGGCGACATCGACCGTGGCGCACTGGTGGACGAGGAGTGGCTGCTGCGGCTCGAGCGGACCCACTTCGTCGAGCTGGCCCAGCAGGAAAAGACCCAGGCGCGCATCGGCCACATGCTCAAGACGGGCAAGCCGTTGCGGAACTGATCCGGCCCGGCGCGCCAGGCGCGCCGGCACGATCGTCACCGCCACCTCAGAATCCGGAGAATCCAATGAGCAAGCAGATCCAGGACGCCTACATCGTCGCCGCCACCCGTACCCCGGTGGGCAAGGCGCCCAAGGGCGTGTTCCGCAACACCCGCCCCGACGACATGCTGGCCCACGTGCTGAAAGCGGTGATCGCGCAGGCACCGGGCATCGACACCAACCGCATCGACGACGCGATCATCGGTTGCGCCATGCCCGAAGGCGAGCAGGGCATGAACGTGGCACGCATCGGCCTGCTGCTGGCCGGCCTGCCCGACACCATCGCCGCGCAGACCATCAACCGCTTCTGTTCGTCGGGCCTGCAGGCGGTTGCGCTGGCGGCCGACCAGATCCGTCTTGGCAATGCCGACCTGATGTTGGCCGGCGGCACCGAATCGATGTCGATGGTGCCGATGATGGGCAACAAGGTCGCGCTGTCGCCGTCGGTGTTCAAGGACGACCACGTGGCCATCGCCTACGGCATGGGCATCACCGCCGAGAAGGTCGCCGAGGAATGGAAGGTCTCGCGCGAGGACCAGGACGCCTTCGCCCTCGCCTCGCACCAGAAGGCGCTGGCCGCGCAGAAGGCCGGCGAATTCCGCGACGAGATCTCGGCGCTGGAAGTGGTCTCGCGCCAGGCCGACCTGGCCGGCAATGCGGTTCGTGTGAAACAGCTGCTCGTCGAGCACGATGAAGGCCCGCGCCCGGACACCTCAAGCGAAGGCCTGGCGAAGCTGCGGCCGGTGTTCCGCAACGGCCAGTTCGGCGGCACCGTCACCGCCGGCAACTCGTCGCAGATGAGCGACGGCGCCGGCGCGGTGCTGCTGGCGTCGGAACAGGCCATCAAGGACTACGGCCTGACGCCCCTCGCCCGCTTCGTGAGCTTCTCGGTGGCAGGCGTGCGCCCGGAGGTGATGGGCATCGGCCCCATCGCGGCGATCCCCAAGGCGCTCAGGCAGGCCGGTCTCACCAAGGACCAGCTGGACTGGATCGAACTCAACGAAGCGTTCGCCGCGCAGGCGCTGGCGGTGATCCGCGATTCCGAACTGGACCCGGACAAGGTCAATCCGCTGGGTGGCGCCATCGCGCTGGGCCATCCGCTGGGCGCCACCGGTGCCATCCGCACGGCGACGCTGCTGCACGGTCTGCGTCGTCGCCAGCAGAAGTACGGCATGGTGACGATGTGCATCGGCACTGGCATGGGCGCGGCGGGGATTTTCGAAGCCCTCTGATCCGCACGCTGGCGGTTCACGAAAAAGGCGCCGCAACGGCGCCTTTTTCATCGGGTCGGCAGGCGCGGGTCAGGCGTCGCCGGTCTCCGCGTCGGCCAGCGCCTTGCGCATCGCGGCCAGGGTGGATTCGCGCAACTTCGGGTTGTCGAGCGCGAAACGCATATTGGCTTCCACGACCCCCTGGTGCTGGCCGCAGTCGAAGCGCGTCCCCTCGAACCGGTAGGCCAGTGCCGGCTTCTTCTGGAGCAGTGCGGCGATCGCGTCGGTGAGCTGGATCTCCCCGCCCGCACCGGGTGTCGTGCTTTCCAGCAGTTCGAAGATGCTGCCGTCGAGCACGTAGCGACCGACCACGGCCAGCGTCGATGGCGCGACGTCGGGCGACGGCTTCTCCACGATCTCCGAGATCCTCCCCGAGCGATCCGCGAAGTCCCCGGTCGCCACGATGCCGTAGCTGCCGGTGGCACTGCGGGGGACATCCTCCACCGCGATGACGCTAGCGGACTCGCGCTCGGCAAGGTCGGCCATCTGGCGCAGTGCGCCATGGCCGTTGCGGTTCCAGATCAGATCGTCGGGCAGCAGCACGGCGAACGGCTCGTCGCCGACGATCGGCCTGGCCTGGAGCACCGCGTGCCCGAGCCCGAGTGCCTCGGCCTGGGTCACGAACACCGCACGTACACCCCTAGGCAGCACATGGCGGATCAGTTCCAGCTGTTCCAGCTTGCCGGCACGCTCGAGCTTCTGTTCGAGCTCGTAGGCCTTGTCGAAGTAATCGGCCACCGCGTGCTTGTAGCGGTTGGTGACGAAGATCAGGGTGTCACAGCCCGCTTCGATCGCTTCATCGACCGCGTACTGGATCAGCGGCCGGTCGACGATCGGCAGCATCTCCTTGGGAACGGTCTTGGTGGCGGGAAGGAAACGGGTGCCGAGTCCGGCGACGGGAAATACGGCCTTTCGGATGCGCTGGGTCATGTCCTGCGTGCGTGTCTGGCGGGGAATTCGACCACCGTGCGGGACTTGTGCGTGTCGGGGATATCCGCGGGAATGAACTCCGGGACCGACGCGCGCAGGGTCACGGCGAGCTCCGCGAGATCGTAGCGTTCCGACGCGTGACGGAGGCGTTGGGTCGCGGCAAGCACGTCCTCGCTGCGCACCGCGCGGGCCTCGGCCTGCAGGATCTTGGGATGCGAGGTCGGGCGATAGCGTTCGTCGGCGTGGAACAGGGTCTCATGCAGCTTCTCGCCGGGCCGCAGGCCGGTATAGACGATGGCGATGTCGCGCTGCGGATGCTTGCCTGCTAGGCGGATCATCTGCTCGGCCAGCAGGCGGATCGAAACCGGCTCGCCCATGTCCAGCGTGTACACGGCATGCCTGGAGCCGATTGCCGCCGCCTGCAGGATCAGCAGACAGGCTTCCGGGATGGTCATGAAGTACCGGGTGACATCCGGGTCGGTGACGGTCACCGGCCCACCCGTGCGGATCTGCTCACGGAACAGCGGGACGACGCTGCCTGCGGAGTCCAGCACGTTGCCGAATCGCACGGTCACGAAACGCGTCTGCGTCGATTCCGCGAGCGACTGGCAGACGGTTTCGGCCAGCCGCTTGGTGGCACCGAGCACATTGGCGGGATCGACGGCCTTGTCGGTCGAGATCAGCACGAACGACCCGACTCCCGCCGCCGACGCTTCGCGGGCAACGGTCTCGGTGGCCAGCACGTTGTTGCGTACCGCTTCGCGCAACTGGCCCTCGAGCACCGGGACCTGCTTGTACGCGGCGGCGTGGAAGACCGCCTCGGGCGTGGACAGCGAAAGCGCGTGGCGCATCACCGCAGGATCGCCGCAGTCGCCCAGCACCGGCAGGCACTCGATATGCGGGAAATCACGGCCCAGTCGCGCCTGGATGGTCGCCAGCGCAAGTTCGTCGACGTCGACGACGGTGATCTGGCGTGCACCATTGCGCGCGCACTGCCGGCACAGTTCCGCACCGATCGAGCCACCACCGCCGGTCACCAGCACGCTGCGACCACCGAGCCAGCTGCGGATGGCCTGCCAGTCGGGCAGCACCGGCTGCCGCCCGAGCAGGTCTTCGATCGCGACTTCCTTGAGCTCGCCCGGCAGCGACTGCCCTTCGAGCAGGTCGTCGAGCCGCGGCACGGTGCGGAACGGGAGTCCGGTTTCCTCGCACAGGGCGACGACGCGACGCATGTTCGCCGCGTCGAGCGACGGCATGGCGATGATCAGCAGCCGCGCCGCCGTCTCCGGGGCGATGCGGGCCACATCCTCCACCCGTCCCAGCACCGGCACGCCCTGCAGATAGCTGCCACGCAGCTTGGCGGCATCGTCCAGGAATCCAACCGCCTGGTAGGCGCCGGTCCGGCGCAGGTCGCGCAACAGGGCCTCGCCGGCCTGGCCGGCACCGAGGATCAGCACGCGCACGGCACTCTGGTCGGTACGCGCCAGGCTGTGGTCCTTCCAGCTCCGGTACAGAAGACGCGGCATGCCGAGCAGCGCCGTCAGCGCGACCGGATAGAGCACCAGCACCGTCCGCGGCACCAGCTCGAGGCGGTTGTAGAGAAACAGCGCGATGAGGATCGCGAGCAGGCCGAAGACGCTGGCCTTGAGGATGTTGACGAGGTCGGGGACGCTGGCGAATCGCCATACCCCGCGGTACAGGCCGACGCGCCACAGCACCAGGCCCTGTGCCGCCACCACGATCAGGGTGGCGGTCGACCACAGCGGCGTCTCCATCGGCACCGGCTGCATCGACAGGCGGAACTGGTGCAGGACGATCCAGCACAGCCAGACCATGAAGAGGTCATGGGCAATGATGCCCGCGCGGGGCAGCCATGCGCCGGCGCGTTCGTGCCAGGAGATCATGTGCGGGGGCCTCGTGCTGTCATCCGGCGCTCAAAGTCCTGCAGGTACCACCACCAGCAGGCCCCCATTCCCTGCCAGGCTGCAACGGCGGCGCACATCATAAACCCAACTGCGCGATCATTCCCCCCGAGCATCCACGCAAGCCACGCTCCACCCGCACTCCATAGGCCGTATGCAAGCGTGGTGACGGTATGGCCATGACGCCGGGCCGATGCCTGATAGGCATGCTGGACATGGGGTTCCCACCATCGCTCGCGTCGGAGGATGCGCCTTGCCAGCGTGAGTGACGCATCAACGAGGAACGCACTGGCGGGCAGCAGCAACAGCATCGCATCGCCGCGCCCGGGCCCGTCGGCGCCACCCAGTGCGACAAGTCCGGCCAGCAGTGCCAGCAGATAGCCCAGCGCGCCGCTTCCGACATCGCCAAGGAAGATGCGCGCACGCGGAAAGTTGAAGGGAATGAAGCCGATGCAGGCGGCCATCAGCAGCCAGCCCGGCATCCACCCCTGGGCACCCGGCCCCGCGAGGACGGCGGCCGTCGCGGCCACCAGCGCGGCCTGGCTCGCCGCCAGACCATTGATGCCGTCCATGAAGTTCCAGACGTTGACCAGCACCACCGCGGTGACACCGAGGACCACGCACGTGGGCACATCCAACCCGGCGCCATGGAGGCCAGCGGCCAGCAGCATTCCCGCGACCACGTGTGCCGCAAGCCGCAAGCGCGCCGACAGCGGACGGTGATCGTCCCACCAGCCCATTCCCGCGACGAGGGCCAGGCCCAGCGCCATCGGCAGCGCGACCGCCGCCTGCAACCCGTGTTTTCCGGGCCACAGCAGAGCCACAAGCATCACCACCACGATCGCGACGCCGCCACCCCTGGGAGTCGCGGCCTGGTGGCTGCGCCGCTCGCCGGGCTGGTCGACCAGGTGCCGTGCCAGCGCATACCGGCGCGCAAGCCAGGTCAGGGCCGCGGCCAGCAATGCCGCGCAGCCGATGAGCGCGAATGCGGTCAAAACGTCAGACGACGGCGTAGTTGAGCAGCGGCTTGATGGTGCCCCATTCCTTGCAGCTCGGGCACTGCCAGTGGTGGCTGCGTGCACCGAAGCCGCACCGGTTGCAGCGGTAGCTGGGATTGCGCACCAGCAACTGGTCGGTGATGTGCTTGAGGTCGCGCAGCGTGTGCGCAGGGTTGCCGCCCTCGCCCGCCAGGGTGAGATCGATCAGCGCCGCCTCGCCTCGCACCGAAGGCCGGTCCTTCAACTGGTCGGCCAGATACTCGCGCGCGACGTCCACGCCCTGATCGGCCTCGATCAGCCGTGTCAGTGCCAGCACCGGAGCGATGCCGCGGTAATGCTCGGCCATCTCGCTCAGGAAGGATTTCGCGCCCGGGGCATCGCCGATCCGCTCATAGGCGGTCATCAGCTGCGGCATGATCTCCGGGAGGAACTCGGTATCGTGGCGGCCCGCGCGCTCGAAAGCCTTGATGGCGGCGGCGTAGTTGGCGGCATCGAATTCCAGGCGCCCCGACAGGATGCCGGCACGCACGGACTTGGAGTCCGCCGCATATGCCCGCGCCACCGCGGCGCGCGCACCGTCGAAATCACCGCTCGAGCGCAGCCGCTCGGCCAGCTCGCATTCGAAGTGCGCGATCAGCCGGCCCATCGGCTCGCCCGTCACCGCCTCGTAGCGGGTCGCGTTCTCGATGGCCTTTGGCCAGTCACGCTCGGCCTGGTAGATCGAGATCAGGTGTTTGAGCGCCTGCGGTGCACGGTCATCGAGTGCGGCGAGCTCGGTGAACACCGTCTCGGCGCGATCGAGCAGCCCCGAGCGCATGTAGTCCTCGCCCAGCGCGAGCAGTGCCTGCACGCGCTGCTGGTCGCTGAGGTCGGCACGCTCCACCAGCCCCTGGTGCAGGCGGATCGCACGGTCGACCTCGCCACGACGGCGGAACAGGTGCCCCAGTGCGACCTGGGTCTCGAAGGTGTCCTTGTCGAGCTCCGCGATATGCAGGAACAGCTCGATCGCCTTGTCCGGCTGCTCGTTGAGCAGGTAGTTCAGGCCACGGAAATAGGTGGTGGACAGGCGGCTGACCTGGGTGTCGCTGTGGCGTTCCCCACCCCGCCTGCCGATGATCCAGCCGCTCAGCGCAGCCAGCGGCAACAGCAGGAAGAACAGGAACCACTCGCTGATGAAGGCCATCGGATCGACTCCTTTCAGTCCACGCGCCGGGCGCGGTCGGGCGCCACGCGTTCTGCGAACGTCGCGCCGAAGTATGACGTGAATGGGCACCTGCCATTACCGGCAGGACGACCCGGGCCGCTCAGCCCTCGCCGGGCAACGGGATCACGCCGCTGACGCGCTCGCGCAATTCCTTGCCTGGCTTGAAATGCGGCACGTGCTTGCCGGGCAGCGCCACGGCGTCGCCGGTCTTGGGATTGCGGCCGGTACGCGGCGGCCGGTAATGCAGCGAGAAGCTGCCGAACCCGCGGATCTCGATCCGCTCGCCCTGCGCCAGCGAGGCCCCCATCATCTCGAGCAGCGACTTCACCGCCAGGTCGACGTCGTCGGCCTTGAGGTGGGCCTGCCGCCCCGCGAGGATCTCGATGAGTTCCGACTTGGTCATATCCCCGGTCTGACGCTGGATGCGAAACGGCGGCCCGGACACCCGGGCCGCCGTTCGCGTGCTTCGACTTACTCGCCCTTGCCCTGCAGCTGCTCGCGCAGCAGTGCACCGAGCTTGGTGGTGCCGCTCGACGCTTCCGCGGCGTTGCGGTTGTACTCGGCCAGGCTCTCGGCGGTTTCCGCCTCGTCCTTGGCCTTGATCGACAGCTGGAGGGTGCGGCCCTTGCGGTCCATGCCCACGAACTTGGCTTCGATCTGGTCGCCGACCTTGAGCACCTGCGACGCGTCGTCGACGCGCTGGTCGCTGATGTCGCGGGCCATCACGTAGCCTTCCACGCCCTCGGCGAGGTCGACCAGTGCACCCTTGGCATCGACTTCGCGGACGGTGCCGGTGACCTTCGAACCCTTCGGATGCGAGGCCATGAACTGGCCGAACGGATCCTGCTCGAGCTGCTTGACGCCGAGGCTGATGCGCTCGCGCTCCGGATCCACCGCCAGCACCACTGCCTGCACGGTGTCGCCCTTCTTGAGGTTGCGGGCCACGTCGTCGCCGCTGGTGTTCCAGCTCATGTCGGACAGGTGGATCAGGCCGTCGATGCCGCCGTCCAGGCCGATGAAGATGCCGAAGTCGGTGATCGACTTGATCTGGCCCTCGACCTTGTCGCCCTTCTTGTGGATGGCCGCGAAGGTCTCCCACGGATTGGACGTGACCTGCTTGATGCCCAGCGAGATGCGACGGCGCTCCTCGTCGACGTCGAGCACCATGACCTCGAGCTCGTCACCGACCTGAACGACCTTCTGCGGGTTGACGTTCTTGTTGGTCCAGTCCATCTCGGACACGTGCACCAGACCCTCGACGCCCGGCTCGATCTCCACGAACGCGCCGTAATCGGTGACGTTGGAGACCTTGCCGAACACGCGGGTGTTGGACGGGTAACGGCGGGCGATGTTGTCCCACGGATCCTCGCCCAGCTGCTTGAGGCCCAGGCTGACGCGGTTGCGCTCGCGATCGTACTTGAGCACGCGCACGTCGAGTTCCTGGCCCACTTCCACGACTTCGGACGGATGGCGCACGCGCTTCCAGGCCATGTCGGTGATGTGCAGCAGGCCGTCGATGCCGCCGAGGTCCACGAACGCGCCGTAGTCGGTGAGGTTCTTGACCACGCCCTTGAGCTTGGCGCCCTCGACCAGCTTCTCCATCAGCGCCTCGCGCTCCTCGGAGTGCTCGCTCTCGACCACCGCACGGCGGGAGACGACGACGTTGTTGCGCTTGCGATCGAGCTTGATCAGCTTGAACTCGAGTTCCTTGCCCTCGAGGTACACCGGGTCGCGGACCGGGCGCACGTCGACCAGCGAGCCCGGCAGGAACGCGCGGACGTCCTTGATGTCGACGGTGAAACCGCCCTTGACCTTGCCGCTGATCTTGCCGGTGATGGTCTCGTTCTTTTCGAGCGCTTCTTCCAGCTCGTCCCACACCATCGCGCGCTTGGCCTTCTCGCGCGACAGCACGGTCTCGCCGAAGCCGTTTTCCAGGGAGTCCAGCGCCACCTTGACGGTGTCGCCCACGGCGATGTCGATCTCGCCGTCGTCGTTACGGAACTGCTCGATGGGCACGATGCCCTCGGACTTCAGGCCGGCGTTGATCACGACCACGTCGGTACGCACGTCGACGACGGTACCGGTGACGATGGCGCCGGGCTTGAGCTTGGCGAGGTTGGCCTGGCTCTGCTCGAACAGTTCTGCGAATGATTCGGTCATTGGAGTTACTCGGTGAGGACACGGACACGCGGTGCCGGCGGGAACTCCGCCTGCGGACCACGGTCCACCCGTAGGTCGGCCGGTGCGGGATGCGGTGGCCGTTGCAGTTGGTGGATTTCCGTCGCGGCGCGGATGCACCGGACGGGCTGTTCTGCCGTGCGGGACGGCGTGGGCGGAATCTATCCCCGCACCACCGCCAGCACGCGCGCGACCACCTCGTCGATGCCGACGCCGGTGGTATCGATGCGGACGGCGTCATCGGCCGGCCGCAGCGGCGCCACCGGACGGTTCGCGTCGCGGGCGTCACGTGCGAGGATCTCGCGCAACAGACCGTCCAATGTAACGGAAACCCCCTTGCCGATCAACTGTTTATAGCGCCTCCCGGCACGCTCTTCGGCGCTCGCGGTCAGGAATACCTTCCAGCGCGCATCGGGAAAGATCACCGTGCCCATGTCGCGGCCGTCCGCCACCAGCCCCGGCTGCTGCCTGAACGCGCGTTGCCGCTCCTTGAGCGCGGACCGGACCTCCGGGATCGCGGCGATCGCCGAGGCCGCGGCGCCCGCGGTTTCGGTGCGCAGTTCGTCGGTGGCATCGACGTCGTTGATCAGCACCCGCGGCTCGCCGCCGGGTGCGTCACGGAACGAGATCCGGGTGTCGAAGGTGCAGCGCACCAGCGCCGCCGGGTCGGCCAGGTCGATATCGCTCCAGCCGGCCGCCACGCCCACGCCGCGATACAGCGCGCCCGAATCGAGGTAGTGCCAGCCGAGCTCCCCGGCCACCGCGCGGCTGATCGTGCCCTTGCCCGACCCGGAGGGGCCATCGATGGCAAGAACGGGCGCGGTGGGATCGGACAGGGGCATGGTCGGGCTCGGCTGTAGAATGGCGCCATTCTAATGCCGCGCCCGGCAATGCCCGCCCGGCATCATCGACTGTTGCCGCAGCTGCGGAATGTCCGCTAGAATCGCGGGTTTCCTGTCGTCATCACTTTCCCTGAGGTTCCATCATGAAGGTCCTGTCCTCCCTGAAGTCGGCGAAGACCCGCCACCGTGACTGCAAGGTCGTTCGTCGTCGTGGCAAGGTCTTCGTGATCTGCAAGTCCAACCCGCGCTTCAAGGCCCGCCAGCGCTGAGGCGTGCGGCGGCGCTCCAGGCGCCGATGGGTTGACGATCGGGCCGCCCTGTTGCGGCCCGCGTCTTTTGTGCGCCCGCAACGCCACGCGGCCGGTGTTGCACCCTACAATCGGCCGTCCCGTTCAGGAGCCGTGCCATGCAAGTCCGCAGCATCGCAGCCGTGTCGTGCCTTCTCCTCCTCATGGCAGGTCCCGCATCCGCGGACGTGCTGCTGATCGAACGTGTGCAGGCGCAATCGCAGATCGCCCTGCCGACCCACGGCATGCGCATGGCCGAGGTCGAGGCGCGTTACGGCGCGCCGGCGGAACGCCTGGACCCGCGTGGTGGCCAGAAGCGCGACTGGCCGACGATCAACCGCTGGGTGTATCCGGGCTTCACCGTGTATTTCGAGCGCGACCGCGTAGTCAACGCGGTACTGAACAAGGCCGCGTCCAACGAGATCGGGCCCAAGCCCGCCATCCGCTGACCGCGCGCGTGCTTCCCGAGCCGGCCCCAGCGGCCGGCTCTTTCGTTTGCAGGATCCGAAATGACCGACACCACCCGCTTCCCCGCCGAATGGGAACCGCAGGATGCAATCCTGCTGGCCTGGCCACACGCCGGCACCGACTGGGCCGATCGCCTGGCCGAGGTCGAGGAGACCTATATCGACCTGGTCGCGGGGATCACCCGCTTCCAGCAGGTGCTGCTGTGCGTGGCCGATGACGACGTGGAGGCCTATGCGCGGGCACGGCTGGCATCGGCGCGCATCGACATGGCGCGCGTGCGCTTTCTGACGGTGCCCTACAACGACACCTGGCTGCGCGATTCCGGTCCGATCACCCTGCGCACCGGTGAAGGCTTCCGCCTGCTGGACTTCCGCTTCACCGGCTGGGGCGGCAAGTTCGAGGCCAGCGACGACGATGCGCTGGTGCGGCGGCTTGCGGCGATGGGCGTGTTCGGCGGCAACGAGGTGCGGACGATCGACTTCGCACTCGAGGGCGGCGCCATCGAGACCGACGGCCAGGGCACCCTGCTGACGACCTGGAAATGCCTGCGCGAACGCCACCCCGGCCTGTCCCAGCAGGAACTGGATGCACGGCTGATGGAGCCGCTGGCCCAGGACCGCGTGCTGTGGCTGCGCCACGGCTACCTGGAAGGCGACGACACCGACGCCCATGTCGATACCCTCGCCCGCTTCGCCGCGCCTGACGCCATCGTCTACCAGGCCTGCGACGACGCTGGGGACGCCAGTCATTACGAGGAACTGCGCGCGATGGGCGAGGAGATCGCCGCGCTGCGCACCCGCGATGGCAGCGCGTACCGCACGTTTCCGCTGCCGTGGCCGCGGCCGATC
The DNA here is from genome assembly GCF_021191595.1 of Alterluteimonas muca. Lineage (NCBI taxonomy): Bacteria > Pseudomonadati > Pseudomonadota > Gammaproteobacteria > Lysobacterales > Lysobacteraceae > Alterluteimonas > Alterluteimonas muca. The sequence continues at coordinate 590,423 of NZ_JAIWPS010000001.1, read as the reverse complement.
CATGATGGTGACCGCCGCCTGGCCGCCTCGTACGCCAATTTCCTGATCCTCAACGACGCGGTGCTGATGCCGGGGTATGGCGATGCGGCCGACACGCGCGCGCGTGAGGTGGTGGCCGCCGCGTTCCCGGGCCGCGAGGTCGTGCAGATCGACTGCCGCCCGCTGATCTGGCAGAACGGCAGCCTGCACTGCCTGACGATGCAGCTGCCGGCGGGGCTTCTCGGCTGACACCGGTTCGGCCATCCGCGCGCCGCGGCTGCACTAGCGCACGCGCACGTACTGTTGCCACGGCGTCGCTGATCAAGGGGCGTACAGCCCTCGGGGATTAGACTGTCCGCATGAAGACCAACACTCTTTCCGTCGCGCTCATCCAGGAGCGCAACCACGGCGACGCCGCCGCCAACCTCGCCGTTATCGAGCAGCGCGTGGCGGAAGCTGCGGCCGCCGGTGCGCGCCTGGTGTTGCTGCAGGAACTGCACAACGGTTCGTACTTCTGCCAGCACGAGTGCGTGGACGAATTCGACCTGGCCGAGCCGATCCCCGGGCCCAGCACGGACCGGCTGTCCGCGTTGGCGAAGCAGCATGGCGTCGTGCTGGTCAGCTCGTTGTTCGAGCGTCGTGCGGCGGGTCTGTACCACAACACCGCGGTGGTGTTCGATGCCGACGGCAGCATCGCCGGCAAGTACCGCAAGATGCACATTCCCGACGACCCGGGCTTCTACGAGAAGTTCTATTTCACCCCGGGCGACCTTGGCTTCCAGCCGGTCGATACCGCGGTGGGCCGTCTCGGCGTGCTGGTGTGCTGGGACCAGTGGTACCCGGAAGCCGCCCGCCTGATGGCGCTGGCCGGCGCGGAACTGCTGCTGTATCCCACCGCGATCGGCTGGGACCCGGCTGACGGGCAGGCCGAAAAGGATCGCCAGCGCGATGCGTGGATCCTCAGCCACCGTGGCCACGCCGTGGCCAATGGCCTGCCGGTGCTGTCGTGCAACCGCGTCGGCCACGAGCCGTCGCCGCTGGGCGCATCCGGCATCGATTTCTGGGGCCACAGCCATGTGCTCGGTCCGCAGGGCGAATTCCTCGCCCAGGCCGGCATCGGCCCGGAGATCCTGCTCGCCGAAGTCGACATGAAACGCAGCGAGGACGTGCGCCGGATCTGGCCGTTCCTGCGCGACCGCCGCATCGACGCCTACGGCGACCTGCTCAAGCGCTACATCGACTGACCCGCTCCCGGGAACGGAACACCCTTGATGACCGAAGCCGTGTCCCGGCTGTGGCACAGCCAGCCGCACGCCATCGTCGAACGCGACGGCGTGCGCTATACCCTCCTCGGCACCGCGCATGTTTCGCGCGCCAGCGTCGACGCGGTCGAGGACGCCATCGACAGCGGCGGGTTCGATACCGTCGCGGTGGAACTCGATGCAGGCCGCCTGCAGGCACTGACCGACCCCGACACGCTGGCCAGCCTCAACCTGGTCGACGTCATCCGCAAGGGTCGTGTGGCGATGTTCGCCGCCAACCTCGCCCTGGCCGCGTACCAGCGCCGGCTGGCGGAACAACTGGGCATCGAGCCCGGTGCCGAGCTCAAGCGCGCGGTGGCGGTGGCGCGCGAGCGCGGGCTGGCGGTGGAACTGATCGACCGCGAGGTCGGCCTCACGTTCCGCCGTGCGTCGAGCCGCCTCGGCTTCTTCGGCAAGCTCAAGCTCGCCTCCAGCCTGCTCGCCGGGCTGATGAGCAGCGAGGAGATGGGCGAGGACGAGATCGAGAAGCTCAAACAGGGCGACATGCTGGAGTCGAGCTTCGGCGAGTTCGCGCAGACCAGCCCGGCGTTGTACGAGAGCGTGATCGCCGAGCGCGACCGCTACATGGCCGCGCGCCTGCGCGAGGTGCCGGACGGTGCACGTGAGGTCCTGGCCGTCGTCGGTGCCGGGCATCTGGCCGGGCTCGCGCGCCATCTCGCCGAGGACGCCGACCGCCCCGGCGACCTGCGTGCGCAGCTCGAATACGTGCCGCCGAAACGCAGCATGCGCTGGATCACCACGGCGGTGATGGTGTTGATCCTGGCGATGATCGGTTGGGGGTTCTGGCATGGCGGCGCCGAACTCGGCCGGCAGATGGTCACCGACTGGGTGGTGATCACCGCGGGCTTCGCGGCGCTGGGCGCGATCGCCGCGGCGGCACATCCGCTGGGCGTGCTGGCCGCCGCCATTGCCGCGCCACTGAAGCCGTTCCGCCCACCCGGGGTCTCGCCGGGCCTGTTCAGTGCCCTGATCGAGGCGCGGCTGCGCAAGCCCGCGTACGGCGACTTCCTGGCGCTGCGCGATGATGCGGTGACCCTGCGCGGCTGGTACCGCAACCGGGTGTCGCGGACGATCCTCAACTTCATCCTGACCAACGTCGGCTCGAGCATTGGCGTGTGGGTGGCGGGCCTGCGCATCGCGCGGCAGATGTTCAGCTGACCTGCCGGCAGGCCTGGCGCCACTGTCGCCAGGACCTGACGCCGATCGTGGGCGCGGATCGGATCGTCTGTCCGTGACCGTGGAGCGGACGTCGCCGTCCGTTCACCGGACCTCAGCCCGCATCCGCCGCCAGAGGTGGCGCCACGCCCTCGCCGCGACGCCGGCGTGCGCGCTGCAGCACCCGGGTCGTGCCGCCGGCGAGATCGTCCAGCAGCGCGTAGATGGTCGGCAGGAACAGCAGACTGACCACGGTGGAGAACGCCAGCCCGCCCGCCACCGCACGTGCCATCGGCGAGTACGCGAGGCCGCCGAGCACCACGGTGTCGCTGAGCGAGATCGGGATCATCGCCAGGATCGCGGTGCCCATCGTCATCAGGATCGGGCGCAGGCGCTCGCGGCTGCCTTCCACCAGTGCATCGGTGCGGCACATGCCGCGGCGGCGCAGGTTGTTGATGTGCTCGACCATGATGATACCGTTGTTGACCACCACCCCCATCAGCACCAGCACGCCGATGAAGGCCATCACCGTGAACGATGTTCCGGTGATCCAGAACAGCCAGAACACGCCGAAGATCGAGAACAGCACGCAGCTCATGATCGCGGACGGAAACAGCAGCGACTCGAACACCGCCGCCATGACCACGTAGATCATCACCAGTGCCAGCACGAAGTTGAACAGCATCTGCTTCATCGCCTGCTGGTCCTCCTCGAACCCGCTGCCGGAGAAGCTGTAGCTGTAGCCGGCCGGGAACGACATCGCCGACAGCGTCTGCTCCATTGCCCTGCGCGCGTCCTGCATGGTCGCCTTGCCTTCCAGGTTGGCCTGGATCGCCAGCGTCGTCTGGCGGTCGGTGCGGCTGATCTGGCTGGCACTGGGCACCAGCGTCACGTCGACCATGCTCATCAACGGCACGGTGCGGCCATCCGGCGAACGCACCGTGAAAGTGGCGATGTCCTCGGCCGAGAAGCTCTCGGCGCCGGCGAATCGCGCCCATACCGGCACCTCGGTCTCGCCGCGGCGGAACTCGCGCAGCTGGATCCCGCGCAGCGCCATGCCGACGAAGCTCGACACCTGTTCGGCGCTGAACCCGTAGGCGGCAGCGCGGTCACGGTCCACCCGCACGGTGAGCTCCTGGTTGGTGTCGCCGGCGTCGACGCGCACGTCTCGCAGCTCGCGCCTGCTTTCGAGCACCGGCAGGATGTCGACCGCAAGTTCGCGCAGCGCCTGCGCCGAGTCGCCGACCAGCAGCACCTGCACGTTCTGCCCGGCGCCACCGCCCTGGCCGCCATCGCCCGCGCCCTGGATGCCGATATCCGCCCGCGCAGACTTCGGAAGTTCCCTGCTGAGCTGGTCGCTCTTGGCGCGCAGGTCGACCTTGCCATCGCCGAACGTGACCACGGTGCCGGCGTCGCCCTGCTCGCCGTACCAGGAATAGATCTGGGTGATGCCCATCCGCTCGCGGTTGTCGTCGAGGAAGTTCTCGACGCGCGCCACTTCCTGCGAACGCTGCTCGCGGTTGTAGCTGCCCTTCCACTGGTAGTAGACGGTGACCTCGTTGCCACCCTGCGAGTCGCCGAACATGTTCATCTGGGTCTTGACCATCGGCACGATGCTGACGGCCACGACCAGCACGATGCCCGCGACGGTCCAGCCACGGTGCTCGAGCGTCCAGCGCAGGAAGCCCGCGTAACGACGCTGCAGGCGCGGAATGAACCCGTGGGGGCTGGCGACCGCCGGTGGCGTGCGCATGCGCGCCGACAGCATCGGGATCAGGCTCACGGCGACCAGCCACGAGGCCAGCAGCGACACTGAAATGGTGATCGCGAGCTGCGCCATGAAGATGCTGATCTGGTTGGTCTCGCCCAGCAGGTTCGGCAGGAACACGATGCAGTGGCACAGCGTGCCGGCCGACAGCGCGATGGCCACGTTGCGGGTGCCCACGATCGAGGCATGCGCCGGGCGGTCGGGGTAGCGTTCGCGCTCCTGGTAGATGCTCTCCACCACCACCACCGCATTGTCGACCAGCATGCCGACGGCCAGCAGCAGGCCCATCAGCGTCAGCACGTTGAGGGTGACGCCGAAGAAGTGCATGAAGCCCAGCGTCATCACGAAGCAGATCGGGATCGCCAGCGTGACCATCAGCGTGGACGGCCAGTGCCTGAGGAAGAAGAACAGCACGATGATCGACAGCAGCAGGCCGATCGCGCCGGCCTCGGCGAGTTCCAGCAGCGAGCCGGTGACCTCCTCGCCCATGTTCTGGATGACCTTGACGTCGATGCCCTCCAGCCCCGGCTCGCTGCGCGCCCGGTCGATCTCGGCCAGCGCCTCGCGCGACACCTCGACCAGGTTGGCGTCGCGTTCCTTGAAGATGTCGATGCCCACCGCGGTGCGCCCGTCCAGCCGGCGACCGTAGTCCATGCGCTGCGGGCGCAGCCGCACGTCGGCGACATCACACAGGCGCAGGCCACTGTTGTTGATCGACATCTCGCGCAGCTGTTCGAGATCATCGATCTCGCCGACCGGCTGCACGCGCAGCCGCTGGCCGCCGTCCTCGATCAGCCCGGCGGAGACCGAGAAGTTGGCCGCTTGCAGCCGCTGCGCGAGTGCATTGAGTTCGACCCCGTGCGCGCCCAGCCGCTCCGGGTCGATCGCAATCTCGACCTCGTTGGGCGGTGCACCGCTGATGTCCACGCGGGCGACGCCGGGCACGCGCTCGATCCGCCGCTTGAGCTGGCGGTCGATCAGGTCGTAGGCACCGGTGAGGTCGGTATCGCCGGCAAGGCGCACGCGCAGCACCGGCTGGTCCGAGGTCGAGAACTTGAAGACGAAGTAGCGCCTGAAGTCGTCGGGGAGTTCGCCACGGATGGCGTCGATGCGCTCGCGCGCCTCGGACGCGGTGATGGCCACGTCGCGCTCCCAGTCGGAGAACTCCATGATGACCGACGCGCCCTCGGAGTCGGCGCGACCGCGCAGCCGCTTGATGCCGGTCATCGTCGCCAGCGTCTCCTCGGCCGGCCGCAACACGTTGCGCTCGACCTCTTCCGGCGTGGAGCCGGCATACGGCAACTGCACGAACAGGAACGGCGCGGAGACATCGGGCAGCGCCTCCAGCGGCAGCCGGAACGACGCGATCAGCCCGACCACGAACAGCGACACGAACAGCATCACCGTGGTGACCGGGCGGCGCAGGCTGAGTTCGGCGACGCTCATGCGTGCTGCGCCTCCGCCGAGGCAACCAGCGCGGCGTCGGTGGCACCACGTGCACGCAGGCCGCGCGCGCGATACCAGGCATCACCGCGACGGTCCATCAGGTCGTAGACCACGGGGATGACCAGCAGCGTCAGCAGCGTGGACACGATGGTCCCGCCGATCACGGTGATGGCCATCGGCGAACGCACCTCGGCGCCCTCGCCCAGCGCCAGTGCCAGCGGCAGGAAGCCGAACACCGTGCACATCGTGGTCATCACGATCGGCCGCAGGCGCGAACGCGCGCCCTCCACCATCGCCTCGCGCTTGGGCACGCCCTCCTCGCGCAGCTGGTTGACCTTGTCGATCAGGATGATCGCGTTCTTGACCACCAGGCCGACCAGCAGGATCAGGCCGATGAACACCACCACCGAGATCGTGTTGCCGGTCACCAGCAGTGCCAGCACCGCACCGACCACCGCCAGCGGAATGGTGAACAGGATGACGAACGGGTGCAGCAGCGATTCGAACTGCGAGGCCATCACCAGGTAGACCAGGAAGATGGCCAGCGCGAACGCGAACAGCAGCGAACGCAGCGAACTCGCGAGCTCCTCGCCCTGGCCGCCGATATGCATCGACACGCCTGCGCCGAGGCCGGTACCGGCCGCGTTGGCGTCCGCCACCAGCCGCTGCACGTCCGACACCGCAGTGCCGAGGTCGATGCCGCGCAGGTTGGCCGACACCACCGCCACGCGCACCTGGTCGGCACGACGGATCTCCGCCGGGCCGGTGGTCGAGACCACGTCGGCGACTGCCGACAACCGCACCGGTCGTGCGGCCTCGGGGTTCACCACCAGGTTGCGGATCGCTTCCACCGAGCCGCGCTGGTCCTGCTGCGCGCGCACCAGCACGTCGATCTTGCGGTCGCGGAAGTTGTAGCGCGTCGCCACCTCGCCACGCACCGAGCGCACCACCGCATCGGCGATCTGCCGGGTGGTCAGGCCGAGCGCACCTGCACGCGCCTGGTCGAACACGATCTGGATCTCGGGCGCACCCTGCTCGACCGTCGACTTGACGTCGTCGTAGTTCGGGCTGGCCCGCAACAGCTCCGCCATCCGCTGCCCGGCGACGGCCAGGCTGTCGAGGTCCTGGCCACGCAGTTCGATCTCCAGCGGCGTGGAGAAACTGAAGAGCGCCGGCCGGCTGAAGTCCACCTGCACACCGGGATAGCGCGCCATCGTCGCGCGCAGGGCATCGCTGAGCGTGCTTTCGAGCGCGCGGCTGCCGCCATCGGCCATGACCACGGTGAGCTTGCCGACGTTCTCGCCGCTGTCGGTGGGGCTGGCGTCCAGGCGGGTGCCCGAGCCGCTGTAACCGAACAGCACGTCCACGCCATCGTCGTCGGCGTGCGCACGCTGGATGTCGGCCATCACCCGGTCGGTCTCGCGCAGCGGCGTGCCGGGCGGCAGCTTCATGGTCATCTCGAAGCGGTCCTGCGCCAGCTGCGGGATCAGGTCGTTGCCGAGCATCGGCACCACCGCAAGGCTGGCGAGGAATGCCACCGCTGCAACCCCCAGCACCAGCACCGGCCGCGCCAGCGCGGCAGGCAGCAGGCGCAGATAGCCGCGCTCGGCGCGCTCGTACGGCGCCATGGCGACGTCACTGGCCTTGCGCATGATCGGGCCGACCACCGCGACCACTCCGCGCCAGGCTCGTACCACCAGCCACGCGATGCCGAACCACAGCCCGCGCACCGAGGCTCCGACGCCACGCCCGGTGGCGGCCACCGGCTTCTGCCAGCGATGCTCCGGCCGCCACTGCGGATGCGGCGCCTCGTCCGGGAATTGCATCGGCGACCTGGCACCGAGCGCGCTCAGCATCGGGATCAGCGTCATCGCCACCACCAGCGAAATCGACACCGCGAGCGCGATGGTGATCGCCTGGTCGCGGAACAGCTCGCCGGCGATGCCTTCGACGAACACCAGCGGCAGGAACACCGCCACCAGCGTCAGCGTCGAGGCCACCACCGCCATGCTGACCTCGCGGGTGCCCTCGATCGCGGCGGCAAGCACGCCGAGTCCGCGCTCGCGCGCCTTGGCGATCGACTCCAGCACCACGATCGAATCGTCCACCACCAGGCCGGTGGCCAGCGCCAGGCCGCTGAGCGACATGACGTTGAGGCTCAGGCCCATCTGGTCCATGAAGAAGAACGTGGTGATGATCGACACCGGCAGCGACAGCCCGATGACGAACGTGCTCCAGCCGCTGCGCAGGAACAGGAAGATGATCAGGACCGCCAGCGTGCCGCCCAGCACCGCATCGAACTTGACGTCGGAAATCGCCGCGCGGATGAACTTCGCCTGGTCGTCGACCACCGTGAGTTCGATGCCGGGCGGTACTTCCTTGCGCAGCCGTTCGAGGCGCGCATGCACCGCATCGGCGGTGGCGACGGTGTTGGCGTCGCCCTCCTTGTAGATCGCCAGCTCCACCGCCTCGCGCCCGTCCAGGCGGATGATGGATTCGCGCTCGCGCCAGCCCTGGCGCACCTCGGCGATGTCGCGCAGGCGCACCGGACGGCCATCGGCCACCGCACGGCTGCCACCGCTGCCGGCACTCTGCGCCTGCATCGCGGCCGCCATGACCGCGGCATCGCCGGACGCCGCAGCGATCCGTGCGACCTCGTCGGCGCCGCCGCCGCCGCTTGCGGCGGCCGACTGCGTGGCGACCAGCATTCCGCGGATTTCCTCGACGTCGGCGAACTGGTTGACCGTGCGTACGAGGTAGCGCTGGGTGCCCTGCTCCAGGCGCCCGCCGGAGAGATTCACGTTCTCCTGCTTGAGCCGCTGGATCACGTTGTCGATCGGCAGACCGATGCGCGCAAGCATCTGGATGTCGAGTTCGACCTGGATCTCGTCCTCGAGGCCACCGCCCACGCGTACCGCGGCCACGCCCGTCACCGGCTCGAGCTTCTTCTTCAGACCGTCATCGGCATAGCGGCGCAGGCCGGTGAGCTGGCGCACGGCGTCGCCCTCGCCGGTCGCGCTCAGCGCCACGCGCAGGATCGGCTCGGTCGAGGGGTTGAAGCGCAGCACCACCGGCGGCGCCACTTCAAGCGGCAGCTGCAGGGTCTCCAGCTTGTCGCGCACCTCGAGGCCGGCCTGGTCCATGTCGGTGCCCCAGGCGAACTCGAGCACGACATCGCTCTGCCCGGTACGCGAGACCGACTTCATCTTGCGCAGCCCTTTCACCACGCCCAGCGCTTCCTCCACCGGCTGGCTGACCAGCGTCTCGATCTCCGACGGCGCGGCACCGGTGTATTCGGTGCGCACGGTCAGCGTCGGGAAGCTCAGGTCGGGCAGCAGGTTGACCTTGAGGTTGCCCAGGGCCAGCAGGCCGAACAGCAGCAGGCTGACCGTCACCATCGCCACGGTCACCCGGCGCCGGGTTGAGAACTCGATCACCCCGCCGCGGGCGTGCGGCCCCGGGCCGGAGCCTGCGGGGGCGCCAGCCATGTCGTCGTCGATCCGGTTCATTGACGTTCGCCGCTGCTGTCGTTGGATGCGTCGGCCGCCGCTGCCGCCACACGCGGGCCGATCACCTGCACCAGGCCGCCGTCGCGCAGGGCCACCTTGCCGGCGGTCACCACCGCGTCGCCGGGCTCGAGACCCTTGCGGACCTCGACGAAGTTGCCGTCGATATAGCCGAGCTCGATCGGCGTGCGCACCGCCTTGCCTTCGCGCACCACGTACACCGAGGGCTCGCCCTCGTCGTCGAGCAATGCCAGGCGCGGGATCGTGAGCGCGTCGGCGCGCTCGTCGTAGTCGATGCGGATGCGGCCGAACATGCCCGGCTGCAGGTTGTCGCCGGCGAACGCGCAGATCACCCGGAACGTGCCGCTGCCCGCATCCACCACCGGCGCCACGCGGTCGACCGTGCCGACGAACTCGCGGCCAGGCAGTGCGTCCACCTGCAGGCGCACCGGCAGACCGGCGCGCAGGGTGGCGAGTTCACGCTCGGGCACGTTGAGCGTGGCCTCGAGGCGCGAGTTGTCGATGATGCGCAGGATCGGCGTGTTGATCTGCACGAAATTGCCGGTCTTGATCGACCGCGAGGCCACCACGCCGGAGATCGGTGCGACGACGTTGGTGTACGACAGCTCGAGCTGCGCGAGCCGGTAGGCCGCCCGCACATTCTCGAGGTCGTACTTGAGCTGCTCGTGGTCACCGGCGCTGATGAGCTGCTGCGAAGCCAGCCGGTCGGAGCGGTTGAAATTGCTCTCCAGCTTGCTCAGCTGCGCCTGCAGCTGCGCCAGGTTGAGGCGCGCGCGGTCGGGGTCGAGCCGCACCAGCGGTTGCCCCGCGCGGACGACATCGCCTTCCTCCACCAGCACCTGCAACGCGACGCCGGAGGTCTTAGCGACCACCTGGGCTTCGGCCTGCGCTTCCAGTGGCGCCGTGCCGGTGTAGCTCGCCGCGATCGCACGCCGCGAGGCTTCCGCCGTTTCCACCGGCACCGCGGTGGCGGCCGGATCGGCCTGTTCCTTTGCCGCGGCATCGCCCGACCCCTTGCCGCAGCCCGCGAGCAGGGCGATCAGGAAGACCATTCCGATGGCCGTCAGGCCCTGGCGCCGGCGCGTGGCCGCTACACGATACGAACGCATGTCCGTGGATCCCCGAAAACGTGTGATTGGTGTTGTAGTTATGTATATCACCAGGACCCGGCGACACCATCCGCCGAAGGTCATGGTGACTCGTGGCGAGCCACCCGCCGCCGCAGGCGACGACCTGTTGGTCCGCCCGATGCGCCCGAAGTTCCGGTTCCCCATCCGGCATCGTGGGTGACCAGCGGCACCCCCGCTCCGGTCCCGTGATGCCGGGCGCGCATCGTAAGCCATCACGCCCGGGCCGACGCAGCTCCATGGCGCCACCAACGCCGCCACGTGCCGCGCCTGGCCATGCCCGCAGCGGGATGGTGGCCCCGGACATCGATGGCCGCGCATCTTGGGATGCACGGTGAACGCAGGCTATACTCGGGCGATTGCGCGCCAGGGGAAGCGGGTGCCCGATCCCTTCCGGCCCACGCCACGCGAACCCAGCCAACAGGAATGCGGAACAACATGATGCGACCGCTACTTGCCGCCTGTATTGCCCTTGCCGCCGCCAGCGCGGCCCATGCGCAGCAGCCGCAGCCGGCCACCGGCACACCCGACCTCGAAAACGGTCGCATGCTGACCTACACGTGCCACGGCTGCCACGGCGTTCCGAACTACAAGAACGCGTATCCCAACTATCGCGTGCCGAAGATCGGCGGCCAGCCCGAGCCCTACCTGGTCAACGCGCTGACCGAATACCGCAACAGCGGTCGCCGGCATCCGACCATGGAAGTGCAGGCAAAGAGCTTCTCCGACCAGGACATCGCGGATATCGCGGCGTTCCTGTCCAGCCTGCAGCAGTGAGCCGCGCCATGACCCGTCTGCATCTCATCGCCCTTCCGATCGCCACCGCCCTGCTGCTGTCGGCCTGCTCCGGCAGCAACGACAGCGAGCATGCCGCCACCGCCCAGAACCGTTCCTCGTCCGCCGGCCTGCCCAAGGGCCGCGTGGAACAGGGCGAAGCGCTGGCGCACACCAAGGGCGAGGCCACCGGCCAGTCCTGCATCGACTGCCACGGCCCCGACGGCAACGAGCCGCTCGACCCCACCTACCCGAAGCTGGGCGGCCAGTACGCCGATTACCTCGCGCACGCGCTGATGGCCTACCGTGCCGGCGAGCGCTCGAACGCGCTGATGGCCAACCAGGCTTCCGGCCTCAACGACCAGGAAATCGCCGATCTCGCGGCGTACTTCGGTTCGCGCCCGTCGCAGATCGTCACCCTGGAAGCGGCGCACTCGCAGCGCTGAGGGACAACACGCCGCAACGACACCGACGGAGCCGCAAGGCTCCGTCGTTCGTTGGGGGCTTACCAGGCGTCGTTGCCTTCCTGCAGTTCGGGCTTCCACGGAATATCCGGTGGCTGCCGCGCCTCCGCTTCGACGTCCTGCATGTTGGGGTCGGTGACTCCGCAGCGCCCCCCCAGGGCCAGCAGCGACACGTCGCAGCGGATCGACTTGCTGGTGCCGGGAATCGGGATCAGAACGGTGCGCACGCTGCGTCGCACCCATTCCTCGAGCAGGTTCTCGTGGGGCACCCAGAAGGGGTCGAGCGAGGTCGGTTCGAAATCCGAAGACGGACGGCGCAACCAGGTGCCCATGCGGTCGATCTTCTCGTAGTCCTCGGTGATCGTGCCCGGGGGCAGGCCGCCACCAACGCGCCCGCCGGCACCCGGCGGGAGCTGTGGGCGCCCGTCGCGGTTGAACAGACCCGCAGTGCCGGCCTGTCCACCCGGACGATCCTGCGCCGCGGCATCCCAGTCGTCACCGGGGCGTGCTGACTGGACCGCCCCGGGCGCCGCTGACGCGGTCGCGCCGGCACCGACTGCGATGGCATCGGGCCGGGTGCCCGCCTCGCTGGACGGGGTCGCGCCCGCGCTGGCGCTTGCGGAGGACAAGGGCGTCGACGCCGCAGCGTCGGCACTGGCGGCCCCCTGCCCTCGCGATGTCTCGCGCAGCGCGATCTCGCGCACGGGAGCCGCCGGCGCATCGCGCTCGACGACGGGCGCCTGCACGGTCGGTGCCGCGATCCGCGCTACCTCGGGCCGACGCACCGGTACCACCACCTCGCGTTCGGCCAGCTCCACCACCGGCGGTTCGATACGCGGCGCGGTGTCCACGTCCACCGGCCGCAGCATGGGCAGCGCGGGCTGCGCCAGCTCCACCGGGTCCTGCACCGGGATTTCCCGGTCCCGCAACTCGACCGTGCGCTCGCGCAACGTCGGCTGCGGTACCGGAACCTCCGGCGGAGGTGGAATCACGAACGTGGTATCCGGGGTGGGCGTTTCGGTGACCACCAGCGGTTGCTCGGCGACCACCGGCTGCGGTTCGGGCTGCGGGGTCGGCGGCGGCAACTCCTGCGCGACGCTCGCCGTTGCCGGTTCCGGCTGTGCCGTCGGCGGGGGTGGCGGAGCCGACGATGCCAGCCGCGGCGCATCGGTCCGGTCGGCGTCGGTCGATGCAGGCGGGCCGGCCCCTTCGTCGCGCGGGGTGCCTTCGCCGATCCAGGTCACCTCGACGACGCTGTCGTCGCCGACCTGGCTCGGGCCTGCCCACGGCGGCACGATCAACAGCCAACCGAGCAGGAACAGACCGAGCAGATGCAGCACGCCGGAGACCGCGCCGGACAGCCGCCGCGTGCCGCGCTCATCATCGGGAGCCGGTTCCCAGTGTTGCCGCCACAGGGTGGTGAACACCTGCCAGCGGTTTTCCAGCACCTCTCCCGGCGGCAGCGGGCGCGGCTCGCGCGCCGCCAGCAGCGCGACCATGTCGGCAGCCGCCGCGCCGCGCACCTGGCCGGGACGCGCGCGCAGCGTGTCCAGCCATGCCTGCCAGCCGGGCGGGAACACGCCGGCCGGCAAGGGTGGACGGATGGAGCGGCGCTGGCGCCTGTGCAGCGCGGAAATCAGTTCGGCGGAGGAGAACACTCGCGCCGGGGCCCTGTCAGGCGACGTCGCGCGGCACGTACGGCGCGTCGCCGGTGTCGTGGTCGGTGGCGTCGCGCACGGCGGTCACCCCCGGCACCTTCTCCATCAGGGTCTTCTCGATGCCCTGCTTGAGGGTCACGTCGGCCATTCCGCACCCATGGCAGCCGCCCCCGAAACGCAGCACCACCACGCCGTCGCCGGTCACTTCCACCACCGATACATGGCCGCGATGCTGGGCCAGCTGCGGGTTGATCTCGTGCTCCACAAGCCAGCGGACGCGCTCGACCAGCGAGGCCGAATCCGCCGGCACCTCGCCCTTGATCTTCGGGGCGCGGATCTGCAGCTGGCCGCCGGTGGCCTGCGTCGCGTAGTCGATCTCGGCGCCGTCGAGCCAGCGCACGCTCGCGGCTTCCAACCACAGCGTGAAGCCCTCGCAGTCGACGGCCCACTCGTCGCCCTGCAGGTCGCCGGGTTCGGCGAACTCGAGGCGCACATCGGCGCGCGAGGTGCCCGCGTGCATGGCGGCCAGGCGGACGCCCAGGCCGGGAAGGCCTTCGCGTTCGATCAGGGTACGGAAGTGGGTCTGCGCGCTGTCGGAGATCTGGATCATCGGCGTATTCTAGCCCTCCCGTCACACCTTTTCCGGAACGCCGGCGTGCGCGGCACTGCGCCGTTGGCCTGCGGTTGGATTACCGAGGAGCCCGCCATGTCCGATCTCGTGCCGCTTGCACAGGCCCATTGCATCCCCCGCAGGGGTGTCGAACACCGGCTTCCCGAAGCGCGCCTGCGCGAACTTTTGCCGGAACTGCCGGAATGGGAACTGGCCGAGAACGGCCACGCACTGGTGCGCACGTTCCGCTTCGACGACTACCACCGCACCATGGCCTTCGTGAACGCACTGGCCTTCATCGCCCATCGCGAGGACCACCACCCCGACCTCGGCGTGCACTACGACCGCTGCGTGGTGCGCTGGTCGACCCACGATGTCGGCGGCCTGTCCGAGAACGACTTCATCTGCGCGGCAAAGGCCGACGCGCTGCTGGGCTGACAGCGGCTCCGCCGCGGATCGGCCCAAGGGGGCACGGATCACGCGAAACGGTGGCTCGCCATCCGGATGCGCCTTCCCGGACGGTCGCTCCATGGCCGATCTGCGCGCCGTAACCTGGACCGATAACGCCGGGCGCGCGAGGGGCGTATCGACCCCCGCTTCATTGTCGCCACCCGCCACGCGTTGCCGTGACCCGCGTTCATCCGCGTCAACCCGCGGCGGCCGGCTCAGCCGCCCAGCGCATCCAGTGCGGTCGCGAGCTCCGGCGCCAGCGGCGCATGCAATACATAGGGAACGCTGCCGCCCTCGAGCGCGAACTCCATCGATGCGGCATGCAGGGCCAGGCGCTTGAGCCCGATCTGCTCGCGCAGCCGGCGGTTCACCTCGGGATCGCCGTACTTGTCGTCGCCGGCCACCGGATGGCCGATGTGCTGGGCATGCACGCGGATCTGGTGGGTGCGGCCGGTCTCGATGCGTACCTCGCACCAGGAGTGACCGCCACGACGTTCCAGCACGCGGAAGTGGCTGACCGACGGCTTGCCGGCGTCGTTGACCTGCACATGGCGCTCGCCGCCCTGCCGCAGGCCGACATGCAGCGGCGCATCGACCGTCATGGTGCCGTCCGGCATCCGCCCGACCAGCAACGCGAGGTAGCGCTTGGCGATGCCGCCGTCATCCTCGCGCATGAGCGCCTGCAGGGTGGTCAGTGCCGAGCGTTTCTTCGCGATGACCAGCAGGCCGGAGGTATCGCGGTCGAGGCGATGGACCAGTTCGAAGGGTTCGTCCGGCCGCAAGGCGCGTAGCGTCTCGATCACCCCGAAGCTGATCCCGCTGCCGCCGTGGCTGGCAATCCCCGACGGCTTGTTCAGGGCCAAGAGGCGGGCATCCTCGTACACGACCGCCGATTCGATCGCCTGCAGCAGCCCCTTCGCCGGGCGATCGCTGCCACCTGCCTCATCCAGCCGCACCGGCGGGATCCGCACCTCGTCGCCGCCGGTAAGCTTGCGCTCGGCCTTGGCACGGCCGCCATTCACGCGCACCTGGCCGGAGCGCACGAGCTTGTAGACAAGGCTGCGCGGTGCGCCCTTCAGCTGGCCGAGCAGGAAATTGTCGAGACGCTGGCCGTCACGGTCGTCGGGCACCCGGACAGTGCGGGCGCCACCGGCGCGTTGGGGCGGTTCTGAATGGGACATCGGCGATTTTGATCTGCTACACTCGCCGCGCGAGATAAGGGTTTGATTTCGCAGGGAGTTGCGGGCTGTGCGGCCGAAATGGCCGGCGCCGCGCGCGGGGGCCGAAAGCCCACCTTCCTTCGATTCCGATGCAGTGCGCGGCCACCGCCCCCGGGGCGGACATGTTAGCGGCTCATTGGCAGACCCGGCCATCGTCCGGCCCGCGAGGTTCCGGTGTAATGAACATGACCCGCGTGGCGGACGGCCCAGCCGACCCGCCTCCGGCCTTCAAACAGACAACGAAGAACAAGCGCTCCCGCGGTACGCCGTGGTGTCGCAGCGCTGGAATACCCAAGGCCGCGCCGCCAGGCGCCGGGGCATCCCATTGCCCTGCCCCCCGGGCTTGTCCCGGGTGACGCGGTCCAAGTCTCCAGAGGCGAGACGCCCCCGGCGTTCCGCGCGGTGTAGCGCGCGAGGAACGCACCCATGAAACGCATGCTGATCAACGCCACGCAGGCTGAAGAACTGCGCGTGGCCACCGTTGACGGACAGACGCTCTACGACATCGACATCGAGCAGCCGTCCCAGGAACAGCGCAAGTCCAACATCTACAAGGGCCGCATCACCCGGCTCGAACCTTCGCTGGAAGCCGCCTTCGTCGATTACGGCGCGGACCGCCAGGGCTTCCTGCCGCTGAAGGAAATCTCGCGCGACTACTACCAGGCGGGCGTCGACCATCGCAACGCCGGGATCCGCGAGCTGCTGCGTGAAGGCCAGGAGGTCGTGGTCCAGGTCGAGAAGGAGGAGCGCGGCAACAAGGGTGCCGCCCTGACCACGTTCATCTCGCTGGCCGGCCGCTACATGGTGCTGATGCCGAACTCGCCCACTGCCGGTGGCGTGTCGCGCCGCATCGAGGGCGAGGACCGCGCGGCGCTGAAAGAGGCGATGGACAAGCTCAACATCCCCGACGAGATGGGGGTGATCATCCGCACCGCCGGCGTCGGCCGTGACGCCGAAGAGCTGCAGTGGGACCTCGACTACCTGCTCAGCATCTGGAAGGCGATCTGCGACGCCGCGCTGTCGAAGCCGGCCTCGTTCCTGATCTACCAGGAATCGCGCCTGATCACCCGCGCGCTGCGCGACTACATGCGCGCCGACATCGGCGAGATCCTCGTCGACACCCCGGAGATGTACGAGGAGGCGAAGGAGTTCGTCGAGCAGGTGATGCCGCACAACCTGCGCAAGCTCAAGCACTACACCGACGACACCCCGCTGTTCAACCGTTTCCAGATCGAATCGCAGATCGAGAACGCCTACGAGCGCACCATCCGCCTGCCGTCCGGCGGCGCACTGGTGATCGACCAGACCGAGGCGCTGACCGCGGTGGACGTCAACTCGGCGCGCGCCACCCGTGGCGGCGACATCGAGGAAACCGCGTTCCACACCAACCTGGAAGCCGCCGACGAAGTGGCCCGCCAGCTGCGCCTGCGTGATCTGGGCGGCCTGGTGGTGATCGACTTCATCGACATGTCGTCCTCCAAGCACCAGCGCGAGGTCGAGAACCGCCTGCAGAACGCGCTCAAGTACGACCGCGCGCGCGTGCAGCTGGGCCGGATCTCGAAGTTCGGCCTGCTGGAGATGAGCCGCCAGCGCCTGCGTGCAAGCCTGGGCGAGTCCAGCCAGATCGTCTGCCCGCGCTGTGATGGCCACGGCCGCATGCGCAGCATCGAATCACTGTCGCTGTCGATCATCCGCGTGGCCGAAGAGCACGCGATGAAGGACAACACCGGCCAGGTGCTGGTGCAGGCGCCGGTGGAGATCGCCAACTACCTGCTCAACGAGAAGCGCGGCGCGCTGGCCGAGATCGAGAAGCGCCATGCCGCGCCGATCGTGATCGTCGCCGACGAGCAGCTGCACACCCCGCATTACGAGGTCACCCGCATCCGCGAGAACGAGCTCGGCGAGGAAACCAGCAAGCCGAGCTACCAGCGCGGCACCCCGCGCAAGCTCGCGACCATCGCGCTCAACAAGAACAACCTCAACGTGCCGCCGCCGGCCGTCACCAACGTGCGTCCGGCGCAGCCGGCGCCGGTGCGCGAGCCGCGCGAGGAGACCCCCGCCCCGGTGGCAGCGGCTGCGCCCGCGGCGCCTGTCGCGGCACCCGCACCGGCACCCGCGCCCGCCGCGGGCCTGGTGGGCTGGTTCAAGCGCCTGTTCGCCTCCGAGCCGGCGGCGCCTGCCACGGGCAACCGTGGCAACCGTCCGCAGGCGGATCGCGACGAGGCCTCCGGCGACCGCAATGGTCGCGGGGGCCGACGCGGAGAGCGCCGACAGGGGCGCGACGGTGGCGGCAATGGACGCCGCGACGAGCGGCGCGGTCCCAAGCCGGCGCAGGCCGAGCGCAACATGCAGCAGGGTGGCCGTGATGCGCGCAACGCGCAGTCCGAGCAGCGTCCTGAAAAGGGCGAGAAGGCCGCCAGGGGTGCGCAGGGCGCACAGCAGGCGGCCGCCCAGGCGCAGCAGAACGGACAGCAGAAGCAGCCGCGCCCGCCGAAGCAGCCGAAGCCCGCACCGCAGCAGGGCGGACGCAGGTCCGAGGCGGCCGACGCGGGGGCACCGCGTGGGCAGATCGAGGAGCCGCGTCGCGACGACGTCGCGGTGACCGCCGCGGCGACCGAGGCCACCAGGCCGATGGCCGCAAGCCCGGTCGAAACCGTCGAGGCCAGCACCGCATCGCCTGCAGTCGATACCAATGTGCCGCTCGCAGCGGACGTCGCCGAGGCGGCCCCGGGCACGACCGGCAGCGACGCCGGGTCGGCACCGGATGACGGCAATGGCGAGGGTGATGGTGGCAGCCGTCGCCGTCGCGGACGTCGCGGTGGCCGCCGCCGTCGTCGCGGCAACGGCGAACAGGCCGCAGCTGGCGAGGACGGTGCGATGCAGGACGACGATGCCGCGTCCGATGGCCCGACGGCCGCCGTCGATGGCTCGCAGCCCGAGTTCGACTTCGACGACATGCCGGCAGCGACCCCCGAGCGTGCCGCCGCGCCGATGCAGGACATCGCGTCCGGCACCGAACCTGCGCAACGTGCTGCCGCCCGCGTGGCCGCCTCCGCCGTGGCGATGACCGCCGCGGCTGCAGCCTCGGCACCGCAGCAGGCAATGGCGCCTGAAGCGGAAACCGCGAAGGCGAACCCGCAGCCGGCACCGCCTGCCTTGCAGGATCGCTACAGGTCCAACCATGACCGTGGTGGTCCCGAGGTCGAGCCAGAAGCCGTGGAGGCCACCACTGACGCCGAGCTGCCCTCGCTGGCGGAGCCGGTGGCCAGCGAGCCTGCCACCGCAGCGCCGGCCGACGCACCCGCGCCTGCCCACGCCCAGCCCGTGGACGTCGCCGATGCCGGGGCCGCACCGTTGCCGGCCAGCACCACGCAGACCGGGACGGCGTCGCCGGCCGACGCCTCGACTGTGCAGCAGGTCGCCGCGCAGACGGAGCCTGCGGTCGGTGAACCGGCGCCGATCCAGCCGGAACCCGTGACCGAGGTGGCCGAAGTGGCTGATGCCACCGAGCCGCCGGTCGACGCTGCGGTTCCGGTTGCGGTCGTCAATCCGACGCCTGCCGATGACGCGGTGGCCGGCAGCGAAGCCGCGCCGGAGATTGCCACGGCACCCGCAGCCGCGGAGCAGCCTGCAGCACCGGCGATGCCTTCTGCGCCGGCGACCGATCCGGTGATGCCCGGCCTGTTCGACGCGAAGACCGGTGATGCGCCGGACCCGCTCGGCAGCAGCGCTGCCGACGCCGACGCCGAGGCCACTGCAGACGGCGTGCAGGCCGGGGAACAGGCCGGGGAACAGGCCGGTGTCGACGGCGACGGCAGCGGGCATGCCGCGACCGTGCAGGAGACCGGCGCCGATACACGTCCGCCGCGCGACGCCTGATCATCGGCAAGGCAACACGAAAAGGGCGGCCTTCGGGCCGCCCTTTTTCGTTCCGTCCAATCGGCTAGAGCGCGTGCGTCGGGTCCGCCAGGCCGTACTGGCCGGCGAGACGTGCCAGCGCGATGGTGTCCTGCAGCTGCAGCTTGACGAACATCCGCGTCTTGTGGGTGTTGACGGTCTTCGCACTGAGGCTGAGCCGGCGCGCGATTTCCTCCTGCCGCAGGCCCTGGATCAGCAGCATGGCGATCTCGAGTTCACGCGCGGACAGCTGGTCGAACGGGCTGTCGTCGCCGGCCAGCGCGGACAGCGCCATGTTCTGGGCGATGCTGGTGGCCAGATAGCGCTTGCCGGCAGCGACCACGCGCACCGCGCGCAGCAACTCGCTGGCATCGCCGGCCTTGCCGACGTAGCCGGACGCGCCGGCATCGATCAGACGTTTTGGCATCGGGCCGTCCTCGAGCACCGACACCACGATTACCCGCGGTCCGTATTTGCCGCGCACGATCCGCTCGGTCACCTCCAGCCCGCTCAGGCCCGGCAGGTGCAGGTCGCACAGCACCACGTCCGGCGTCAGGCGCCGGATCTCCGGCAGCGCGGCCTCGCCGGTCTCCGCCTCACCCACCACTTCGATGTCGACTTCGCTGGCCAGGATCATGCGCATGCCGGTACGGACAAGCGCATGGTCGTCTACCAGAAAGACACGGATGGTCATCCTTGGCCCCTCCCTCTGCTTTCCCCGCGCACGAGGCTAGCGGTGGACACGGGGGATCGCAAGGCGGATCTGGCGGAAGCGGTGGGATTCGAACCCACGAACGGTTTCCCGTTGCCGGTTTTCAAGACCGGTGCCTTCAACCACTCGGCCACGCTTCCGAAACTTCCTGTCCATCAGGGCGGTTTGACCAGTGGCTGCGCCACTGTTCCCTCCGGCTTGCGCCTCCGGGTCAAGACCGCTGCCTTGAACCACTCGGCCATCTCTCCGATATCGCTCACTGCCGGTTTGACCAGCGGCTGTGCCGCTGTTCCCTCCGGCCTCCGGGTCAAGACCGGTGCCTTCAACCACTCGGCCATTTTCCCGGACTGTACCGGTCAGGATATTGTCGCATGCGTGGCCGGCGCGGATGTACCACGCGCGCGCGGCTCGCCCGTCTTCGCGCGATGCTTGCAGTCCAGGCTCGATTCCTCGAGCAGCGGTGGCAGCCGTTCGGCGAGGTAGTCGATGAACACCCGCACCGCTGGCAGCAGGCCACGACGCGACGGAAACACCGCATGTGCGATGCCCTGCGGCAACGTCCAGTCGGGCAGCACCACTTCGAGTTCTCCGCTGCGCACCGCGTCGGCGCAGATGGTCTCGGGCAGCATGGTGATGCCGAGCCCCTGGCGGGCCAGCGACATCAGCATCGGGAAGTCGAAACCCGCCACCCGCGGCTTCAGTTCGATGCGCTGCACCTGGCCGTCGCCGCCGTGCAGTTCCCAGCGCTGCTTCACCTCGTCCTCGCCCATCGTCATGGTGACGTGCTCGCGCAGGTCCTCGGGCTCGCGCGGCCGCCCGGCCCGCTTCAGATACTTCGGGCTGGCGACCAGCAGTTCCTGGATATGCCCGAAACTGCGCATGACCAGGCTGCCGTCGTCGTCGAGCCTGGAACGCACGCGCACCGCGATGTCGAACCCTTCGTTGATGACGTCCACGCGGCGGTTGTTCACATGCAGCTGCACCCGCACCTGCGGATAGCGGGCGAGGAAGTCCGGCAGCAGCTTGGGCATCGACTGCTGCGCGATCGATACCGGCACGCTGACGCGCACCAGGCCACGCGGTTCGGCACTGAGGCGATCGACCACCTCGCGTGCGGCGGTGGCCTCGGCCAGCATCGACTGCGCGTGGCGGTACACGCTCTGGCCGACGTCGGTCACGGCAAAGCGGCGCGTGGACCGTTGCAGCAGGCGCACGCCGAGCTCGTTCTCGAGCTGGCTGATGCGCCGGCTCAGTCGCGATTTCGGAATGCCGAGCGCACGTTCGGCCGCAGCGAAACCGCCGTGATCGACCACCACGGCGAAATAGTAGAGGTCGTTGAGGTCCTGCATGCGCGGCGCCTGATGGAACGATGGGCGCAATCGAATCACGTTTATCCCGTGCGCACAACAAATGTTGAACGTCGCCGCGCTGGATGGGCATGGCGGTTTGAGCGGATGAAGTCGCGCGGTGGCCGGCTCTTCATTTCCCGCATCAAGTCGGGTGCGGTCCTGCAGGCTGACCCCCTGGGGTGGTCAGGGCGCCCGCACCGCTTCATGCACCTGTGCGCCGGCCGCGCGCGCGTATCCGAGGTCGCGCGAACGTATCCAATGCGCGACCTGCGGATAGTAGTCGTGCACGTGGCCGGTCGTGCGGACCGCCGCTCCCGTCCGCCCGGTGAGGACCATCCCGTGATCGGCGCCCGGATAGATCGCGAGGTCGATCGGCAGGCCCTCTGCCTGCAGGGCGCAGATCCGCGAGACCGTCACCTCCGGCGGTGCCTCCGTGTCGTTGGCGGCAATCATCCAGAACTGCGGCACGTGGAGCGAACGCACGACGGGCAGTGGGTCGTGGTTCCAGGTGGTTCCCCGGTTGCGCATCGGGCCGAACATGCGCAGCAGGATGCCGGGGTAGCGGAGGAGCTCGGGTGTGAACTCCCCTTCCAGATCTTCATACCAGGGCTCCTCGCGGTACTGGCGGCGCAGCCGTTGGAGTTCGGAAAAGCCGTGACTGAAGTTGGACGCGATGACCGCGCCCGCGGCATCGGAGAGGGCCGCACCCCTCGCCTGCTCGACCTCGCCCCAGCCCGCGTGCGCGAGGCTCTGCATGACCTCGAGCCGGTCCTCCTCCAGCGGTGTCACGAGCAGACCATAAAGGGCGACGACGAAATCGACATCCGCCCGGCTCGCGGCCAGCGGTGCTACCCAGCCGCCCTGGCTGATTCCCAGAAAGCCGGTGCTCGACGCGCGATCGCCTGCGAGCCGACGCGCTTCGGCAAGCGCTGCGCGGGCGTCGGCGGCGAGCACGTGGAAATCCTGCGTGTACCTGCCCTCCGACGCGCCCGTGCCTCGCTTGTCATACACGAATACCGCCACATCCTGCGCCGCCAGTGCCCAGGGATAGGCCTCGTACTCGCGCGAGGAGTAATCCCCCGATCCATGCACGAAGACTGCAAGTGGAACCGCCTCGCCGCCCGGCGGCATCAGCAGGCGACCTGCAAGCGTTACGCCATCGCTTTCGAAACCGGTCTCGACCACCTGCACGTGGGCCCTGGCGAATGACGCCGGCGCCTCGGCAGGCCCCAGGCGCAGCTCACCGCCGGCGCAGTTCGCGAGGTCCGCGATGAATCCATCGGGCTCGCCGGTCCATCCCAGGGTCGAGCGCCACTGCCCGTCCTCTTGCTGCAGCGCTCCGGTCCGGCCATCGAGCATGCGCCAGCGGTAGCCGTCGTTGGTGGTGGGAGTAAGGACCAGCGTCTCCCCGTCTGCCGCGCGGTAGATGCCGCTCCGGCACACGCGCGCGCCAGCCTCCCCGTGGACAGCGTTGCCCGAGCACGCCGCGAGAAGCACCAGTACGACAAGGATGATGGAATGCTTCAACGCGACGATCCCCCGGTTTTACGCGGCGCGCAGGCTACCAGAGCCGGCGCGTCGCGCGGCCGTCGGCTCCGGCCCGGCACCGCGCCTCCGCCGACGCCCCCCGGGAACGCGGTGAGCCACGCCCGACGGCGGTTCTTCGTCGCGTCGAATGGCGTTGGCACGCTTCCGGCAGCAAGCCAGTGAGCATCGCGACACGGTCCCCGCCAGGCGGCAACAACTGCAAGAACCGGTGCATGTTCCGTCCCGCGCACGGCACGTGCGCCGCGCCACGCCACGCGGACTATGCGATGACGTCCGCGCCCCCCATCCACGGGCGCAGGGCCTCGGGAATCGCGATGCTGCCGTCGGCGCGCTGATAGTTCTCCATCACCGCGATCAGCGTGCGCCCCACCGCGAGGCCCGAGCCGTTGAGCGTGTGCACGAGTTCGGGCTTGCCGGTGTCCGGGTTGCGCCAGCGCGCCTGCATGCGCCGGGCCTGGAAGTCGCCGACGTTGGAGCACGAGGAGATCTCGCGGAAGGTCTGCTGCGACGGCAGCCAGACTTCGAGGTCGTAGGTCCTGCGTGCCGAGAACCCCATGTCGCCGGTGCACAGCAGCATGCGGCGATACGGCAGACCGAGGCGCTCAAGCACGGTTTCGGCGCAGCGGGTCATCCGCTCGTGCTCGGCCTCGCTGTCGTCCGGACGCGTCACGGACACCATTTCCACCTTCTCGAACTGGTGCTGGCGGATCATGCCGCGGGTGTCGCGGCCATGGCTGCCGGCCTCGGCGCGGAAGCACATCGAGTGCGCGGTCATGCGCAGTGGCAGGTCCGCGGCTTCGACGATTTCGTCGCGCACGATGTTGGTGAGCGGCACCTCGGCGGTGGGAATCAGGTAGCGCGTGCTGTCGCCCACCCGGGTGGCGAACATGTCGTCGACGAACTTGCCGAGCTGGGCGGTGCCTTCCATGGTCTCGGCATTGACGATCAGCGGCACGCTGGTTTCCTCGTAGCCGTGCTCGTTGACATGCAGGTCGAGCATGAACTGCGCGAGCGCGCGATGCAGTCGCGCAAGGCTGCCGCGCAGTACGGTGAAGCGTGCGCCGCTGAGCTTGGCGCCGGCATCGGCATCCAGCCAGCCGTGGCGCGTGCCCAGTTCCACGTGGTCGCGCACATCGAAATCGAACTGCGGGATCGCACCCCGGCGGTGCTGTTCGACGTTGGCCGACTCGTCCGCGCCCAGCGGCACGCCGTCATCCGGCAGGTTGGGCAGCGTGCGCACGATGGCGTCGATCTCGCCGCGGATGGCCTCCAGCCGCGCTTCACTTGCCTTGAGCTCGTCGCCGAACCCGGCCACTTCCGCCAGCAGCGCGGCGACATCCTCGCCCTTCGCCTTGGCCTGGCCGATCGCCTTGCTGCGGGTGTTGCGCAGGTTCTGCAACTCCTGCGTACGCACCTGGATCTGCTTGCGCTCGGCCTCCAGTCGTTCGAGGACAGCTGCATCGAACTCGAAGCCGCGCGTTTCGCGCAGGCGTCGGGCGATTTCATCGGGGCGGGCGCGCAGCAGGGATGGATCGAGCATCGGAACGTCCAGGCGGATGGCAATGACAGGCGATTATCGCCCGAGGGACCAGCGGCCGCATCCGCAGCGTGTGCAAGAATGCGGCGACGTCGACCGTCACTGGAAGAACTCCGCCTTGCGACTTGCCCGTTTGCCGTTGCCTGCCCGGACCGCCATCGCGATGGGCATCGCCTTCGCCGTCGGCCTGCTGCTGTTCGCCCTGGTCTATTTCGGCAACCGTGCGCCGGTGCTGCCGGGCGCGGACGTCGACCGTGAAGCACCCGTGCAGCCGCGCGCGTCCGGTGCACTGCCGGCGCCGCAGCCGGCCAGCGCGGATCCCGACGTGCCCGGCCTGTATGGGCCCGCGCCCGTGGATCCGGGCATCGCCGGTATGGCGCGGCCCGCAGCGGCGGTAACGCCGGCGCCGCAGGTACCCGGCGCGGCCGCCGACGCACCACCCTCCGCTGCCGCCGCGACGGCGCCCACCACCCGACCGGTCGCAGTCCGCCGGCAGCAGCCGAGCTACCCGCGCACGTCGTTGCGGCGTGGGCAAAGCGGCGAGGTGCTCGTGCGCGCACGGGTGGGTACCGATGGCCGTCCGCGCGACGTTGGCGTGGCCCGCAGCAGTGGCCACCCGGCACTCGACCGTGCGGCGGTTCGGGCGGTCGAGCGCTGGCGTTTCGAGCCGGCGCGGCGTGACGGCCAGCCGGTGGATGACGAGGTGCAGGTTCCGGTGGAGTTCGTCAGCGGGCGCGGATAAGTACGCGTGCGCACCCGTAACGCGGCCCGCACATCCGCTGTGGAACGCTCGACGCCCCACCTGAACAGGGGTCACCCATGAACGATCCACGCCGCACGGACGATGTCCGCCAACCCGCTGGCGAGCCGCCGCGCGAGTCGCTGCCGCGCAAGAGCTCCAGCCCCCTGCTGTGGATCCTCCTGCTGATCGCGCTGATCGCGGTTGGCTGGTACTTCTACAGCCAGCGCGGCCCCGTCAACGCGCCGGAGGCGCCGCCCACGCCGATCGGCACCAGCCCGGAGATCGGCGACGGCACCGCCCCGCCCCCGGCCAGCGAGCGCCCACGCCCCGAGCCCGCACCCGCGCCGGCCGTCGGCGTGACCCGCGATGCCAGCCCGGTGACCCCGATCGACCCCGGCTACCCGGCCGCCGCCCTGCGGGCACGTGAGGAGGGCCTTGTCATGCTGAGCGCCAGCGTCGACAGCGAGGGCCGGACCGGCGACATCGAGATCATCGAGTCCAGCCGTTCGCGGGAACTCGACCGTGCCGCGCTTGCGGCGGTACGCGATGCACGTTTCTCCCCGGCCATGCGCGATGGCGAGCCGATCGCCTCCACCGTGCAGGTGCCGGTGGACTTCCGCCTCGAGGCCAACGCGTCCGCGCAGCGCTGAGCACGCGCGACTTCAGGAAGTCCGATCCACGGCGAGTGCGGCAGGGAGGCCGCCCTCGCGTGCCAGGCCGAAGCCTGCGGCCTGGCCGAGTTCCACGAATCCCGGAAACGACGTGGCGACGTTGGCCACGTCCTCGATGATCACCGCATCGCGCGCGCACTGCGCGGCCACCGCGAACGCCATCGCCACGCGATGGTCGCCGTGGCTGTCGACGCGGCCGCCCCGCAGTTCGCCGCCATGGATGCGCGCCCCGTCCGGTGATTCGTCCACCCCGATGCCCAGGGTGCGCAGCCCCGCGGCGACCGTGGCGATGCGATCGGATTCCTTGACGCGCAGCTCGGCGGCGCCGCGCACGGTGGTCACGCCCTGCGCGCAGGCGGCAGCCACGAACAGTGCCGGGAACTCGTCGATCATGTCGGCGACATGTTCCACCGGCACCTCGATCCCATGCAGCGGCGCATGCCGGACGACGAGGTCGGCGACCGGCTCGCCGCCCTGCTCATTCACGGCCTCGACCGTGATGTCCGCGCCCATCCGCTGCATTACATGCAGCAGCCCGGTGCGTCGCGGGTTCATGCCCACCCGGCGCAGGCGCAGTTCCGAACCCGGCACCACGGTGGCGGCGACGATGAAGAACGCCGCCGAGGAGAAATCCGCGGGTACGTGCACGTCGGTCGCGCGCAGCCGGTGACCGCCAGGGACGATGGCGCGGCCCGGTGAGAACGTGATCGGCCAGCCGAACGCCGCCAGCATGCGCTCGGTGTAGTCGCGCGTGGGCTGCGGTTCGATGACGGTGGTACTGCCCTCGGCAAACAGACCTGCCAGCAACACCGCGGACTTCACCTGCGCACTGGCGATGTCGGCGATGAACTCGATGCCCTGCAGCCGCGTAGCGCCATGCACCTGCAGTGGCGGCAGCCCGCCATCGGCGGTGTCGATGCGCGCACCCATGCGCGCCAGCGGCACGGTGACGCGGTGCATCGGCCGCTTCGACAGCGAGGCATCGCCGACCAGTACGCTGTCGAACGGCTGACCGGCCAGCAGACCGGCGAGCAGGCGCATCGCGGTGCCGGCGTTGCCGCAGTCGAGCGCTGCCGACGGCGCGCGCAGGCCATCGATGCCCACGCCATGCACGATGCGGCTGCCGGCCTGCGGCGTGTCGATCCGCACGCCCAGTCGGCGGAAGATCGACTCGGTGGCGCGGGCGTCCTCGCCCTCGAGGAAGCCGTCGATGCGCGACACCCCATCGGCCAGCGATGCCAGCATGATCGCGCGGTGCGAAACCGACTTGTCGCCCGGAATTTCCAGCGTGCCGCGCAGGGCGGAGCCCGGCATGGCATTCCATGACACCAGGGGGGCGCTCATGGCACCGCCACCGGGAACGACCCCAGCACCCGCACGTCCCCGGCGAAGGCGTTGAGTTCGTCCAGTGCGTCGCGCAGCGGTGATTCCTCCGCGTGTCCCGACACCTCGATGAAGAACGCGTACTGCCAGAGCCCGCCATGGGCCGGGCGCGATTCGATGCGGTTCATGCTGATGCCACGCCGCGCCAGCGGATCGAGGATCGAATACAGGGCACCCGGCTGGTCGCGGATGAATACCAGCAGCGAGGTGCGGTCATTGCCCGACGGCGGGAAGGCCGCGCGGCCGATCACCAGGAAGCGTGTGGTGTTGTCGTCGCGGTCCTCGATCGGGCCGGCCACCACCTGCATGCCGTAGACATGGGCGGCGTTTTCGCCGGCGATCGCCGCTGCGTCGTCGGCATTGCGGGCGCGGCGCACGCCCTCGGCATTGCTCGCCACCGGATGCTTCTCGGCGGTGGCGAGGTGCTGGCGCAACCAATTGCGGCATTGCGCGAGGGAGAGACCGTGCGAGTACACGCGCTCGATGTCCGCGAGGCGGCCGGTGCGCGACAGCAGGTACTGATGCACCCGCAACTCGACCTCACCGCAGATCATCAGCGGCGAGGTCAGGAAGAGGTCCAGGGTCGACTGGATCGTGCCCTGCCCTGAATTCTCCACCGGCACCACGCCGAAGTCGGCGGTACCGCTGGCAACCTCGTCGAACACCTCCTCCACGCTCGCCAGCGGAATGCCCCGCGCGGAATGGCCGAAGTGCCGGTGCACGGCCTGCTGGGAGAAGGTGCCCTCCGGCCCGAGGTAACCGACCTTGAGCGGCTCCTGCTGGGCAAGGCACGCCGACATGATCTCGCGGAACAGCCGCACCAGCACCTCGTCCGACAGCGGGCCCTGGTTGCGGTCCACCACTCGGCGCAGCACCTGGGCTTCGCGCTCGGGCCGGTAGTAGTCCACCGCGGCGGCCAGCGGGCCCTTGGCGCGGCCGACCTGGCGTGCCCACTGCGCACGCTCGGCGATCAGCGACTGGATCTCGCGGTCGATGCCGTCGATCTGCGCGCGCACCGCGGCAAGGTCGGGCACGGCCGATGGCGCGTCGTCGCCCGTCCCGATGCCAGGCGGCCTGTCGTCGATCGTCATCGCTCAGCCCCGACGCTGCTGGAAGTCGCGCATGTAGGCCGCGAGCGCCTCCGCGCCGGCAACCGGCATCGCGTTGTAGATCGATGCGCGCATGCCGCCGAGCACGCGATGGCCGCGCAGCCCGATCAGGCCCGCCTCGCGGGCGCCGGCGAGGAAGTCCTCGTCCAGCGCGGCGTCGTGCAGGAAGAACGGTACGTTCATGCGCGAACGCACCGCCGCATCGACGTCGTTGCGGTAGAAGCCGCCGGAGCCGTCGATGGCCGCGTAGAGCACGTGCGCCTTCGCGGCGCTGCGACGGGCGAATTCCTCCACCCCGCCCTCGTCGAGCATCCAGCGCACGGTGAGCCCGAGCATGTACCAGTTCCAGCTGGGCGGCGTGTTGAGCATGGATTCCGCGGCAAGGTGCGCGCGGTAGTCGAAGATCTCCGCACGCGGCTGGCCCGCGCGCGCCAGCAGTTCACGATCGACCACCACGACACCGATGCCGACCGGGCCGAGGTTCTTCTGCGCACCGGCATAGATGAGCCCGTAACCGCCGACATCGATCGGCTCGGAGGCGATCGATGAGCTGAAGTCCGCGAACAGCGGCACCGGACCGGTGTCGGGCACCTCGCGGAACTCGACGCCATGGATGGTTTCGTTGGCGGTGATGTGTACATAGGCCGCATCCGCCGACAGCGCCCACTGCGCGCGTTCCGGGATGCTGCGAAAGCCGTCGGCCTCGCTGCTGGCGGCGATGCGCAGGTCGACGTACGGCGCCACCTGCTTCAGCGCTGTGCGCCCCCAGTGGCCGGTGACCACGTAATCGGCAGGCTGCCCCGGAGCGGCGAAGTTCAGTGCGATCAGCGCCTGCTGGGTGGTGGCACCGCCGCCGAGGAACAGCACCGCGTAGTCGTCTGGAATCCCGACCAGGGTCCGCAGGTCCGCTTCGGCGCGGCGTGCGACTTCGATGAATTCCTCGCCGCGATGGCTCAACTCGACGATCGATGCGCCGGCGTGGCCGTATTCGAGCATCTCCTCGCGGGCCCGCTCGAGGACGGGCTCGGGCAGCGCGGCCGGGCCGGCGCTGAAGTTGTAGGCACGCGACATGGTGGCGACATCCATCTGTGGGAGGCCGGCCGGCTGTGCGCCTGCCGGTGGCCTAGTATGCCGCAGCGTTGCGCAGGCAGGACGCGCGTTCGCGCGCATGCAACACCCACGGGCGCACACTGCCGTCGACCGGGTGCCCCACCCGACTGGAGCCGGATCATGGCAGGCGACCGCAGGATCTTGCGCGAGGCGCTGCGCATCCGCGAAGACGACGTCACCGACGAGGCCGTCTGGCGGCAGCGCCGCCGGCTGCTCGCCGCGTTCGGTGCACTTCCCGCGCTCGGGCTGTCGGCCTGCGCCGGGGCCGAAGCGCCTCCGGCACCCGCGGGACCGCCCCCGTCAGCTGCCTCGGTGGAGGCCGGCTTCTCCACCGACGAGGTGCTGACCCGCGAGACCGACGCCACCACCTACAACAACTTCTACGAGTTCGGCACCGGCAAGGCGGATCCCTCGCGCGCCGCGCGCACGCTGCACACCTCGCCGTGGCAGGTGGAGGTCGGCGGCGAATGCGCGCGGCCCGGCACGCTCGAACTCAACGACCTGTTGCGCGGCTTCCTGCCCGAGGAACGCATCTACCGGCTGCGCTGCGTGGAAGGCTGGTCGATGGTGATCCCGTGGCTGGGCGTGCCGCTGGGCGATGTGCTGCGACGCTTCGAGCCGACGTCCAATGCGAAGTACGTGGCGTTCACCACGCTGGCCGACCGCACCCAGATGCCCGGCATGCGCTACCGCTCGATCGACTGGCCCTACCGCGAGGGCCTGCGCATCGACGAGGCGATGCATCCGCTGACACTGCTGGCCACGGGGATGTACGGCAAGCCGCTGCCGCAGCAGAACGGCGCGCCGCTGCGGCTGGTGGTGCCGTGGAAGTACGGGTTCAAGAGCATCAAGTCGATCGTGGCCATCCACTTCGTCGAGCGAATGCCGCCCACCGCCTGGAACGACCTGCAGCCGCGCGAGTACGGGTTCTTCGCCAACGTCAATCCGGACGTGGACCATCCGCGCTGGAGCCAGGGCAGCGAACGGCGCATCAGCGGCACCGAGGGCAAGCTGTTCGCCAACCGCATCGCCACCCGGCCGTTCAACGGCTACGCGGACCAGGTGGCGTCGATGTACGCGGGCATGGACCTGCGTCGCTGGTACTGACCGCGCGTGCAGGCATCCACCCATCGCAGGGCCACGCCGGGCTGGCTGATCGCGGCCAAGGCCGGCGTGCATGCGCTGGCGCTCGCGCCGGTCGCGCTGTTGGCATTGCGCGCATGGCAGGTGCAGACCGGCGCCGACATCGACGCGCTGGGCCCGGACCCGGTGGCGATGATCGAACACACGCTCGGGCTGTGGGCGCTGCGGCTGTTGCTGCTGACCCTGGCGGTGACCCCCCTGCGGCAGCTGACAGGGCAGGCACAGCTGCTGCGCTTCCGACGCATGCTGGGGCTGTACGCCTTCTTCTATGCCAGCCTGCATTTCGCCGCGTGGCTGGTGCTGGACCTCCGCCTGGACTGGGCCGGCGTCGCCACCGAGATCGCCCGCCGGCCGTTCATCACCGTGGGTTTCCTTGCATGGCTGTTGCTGGTGCCACTCGCGGTCACGTCCACCCGTGGCTGGATGCGTCGCCTCGCCGGTGCGTGGCAGCGAGTGCATCGGCTGGTCTATGCGATCGCCGCCCTGGCGGTGCTGCATTTCTGGTGGGTGGTGAAGTCCGACATCCGCGAGCCGCTGCTGTACGCGGTGCTGCTTGCGCTGCTGCTGGGCTGGCGGTTGTGGCGCCGGCTGCATCCTCCGGCACGGCCAGCGCGTCGCGCAGGCTGATCACGGGCCCACGTGATGTGCGCGGATCAGTCCGCGCCGTACAGCAGCAACAGGCTGAGCAGGCCGGCGATCAGCAGCGCCGCCAGCAGCAGCCATGGCAGCGGCCACGGGCGTCGCCGTGGCGACCCGTCGTCGTCGGCCGGCAGTTCCACGTCCGGGAACGCCGGCTCGTGCGAGCCGCCGCCCAGCGGAGCCTCGACGACGAAGCGGTGGTAGGCATCGAAGACCACCTGGTCGCCCGGCTGCAGCAGCGCATCGCGCACGCTTTCGCCGTTGACGATGCTGCCGTCCGCGGAGCCCAGGTCACGCAACAGCACGTCACCGCCGACCAGTTCCACGCGCGCGTGTCGTTCGGCGAACGCTGGATCGTCGATATGGATGTCGGCCTCGGCGTGGCTCCCGACCAGCCGTGGACGATCGAGGGTGAAGCTGCGCCCATGGTGGCGCCCGCCGATCGCACGCAGGACGATGTGCAGCCCGGCCGCGGCGTCCGCCGGGGTCGCAAGCTCACTCACGCCCGGCCTGCGTACCGGTGCACCACCCAGCAGCCGCAATTCGGCACCTTCGATATGCAGGGTGTCGCCACGGCGCAGCATCGCCAGCCGCTGCACCGGACGCCCATTGACGTGCACCCCGCGCCTGCCTTCGCCGACCGTGAGCCACACGCCACGCCGGTCCACGCACAGCATGGCGATGGCGTCGCCACCGTCGATGCGGCCGATGCCGCCGCCGGGAAGCTGGCCGATGCGATGCATGCCGACATCGAGCGGCAGGTCAGGCTGATCGCCGCCGACGAAGCGGAGTCTGAGGATTTCCATGCGCGGCGAATCTAGCACGCGCATGGCTGGAGTCAGTCACCCGCTGCACGCAGAATGGATGCCCCTCCCGGTACCAGGTGCATCATGTCCGATATCGACATCCGCCATCCCCATTCGCTGCCACTGCCGCAGGCACGTGCGGCGGTCGAGGAGATCTCCGCGAAGCTGGCACAGAAGTTCGACGTGCGCTGCGCATGGAATGGCGACGTATTGAACTTCCAGCGCTCGGGCGTCGATGGCGCGATCGCGCTGGCCGGCGACGAGGTGCGGGTCACCGCGAAGCTCGGCTTCCTGCTGTCGGCGATGCGCGGCCCGATCGAAGCCGAGATCCGCCGGGTGCTGGAAAAGGAATTCAGCGCCTGAGGCACCCGGGCGGGGATCCTCCCCGCCCTCCGGCCCATGCCGTCACCGGACCTGCCGGCATACGGGCATCGACGACGCCTCTAGACGCCGCGCTAATGCCGGGTACGACACGATCGGCTGGTCACACGACGCTGGAGACCAGCATGGCGACGTACAAGAAAGCCGACGACACCCGCACCGCGACCCCGCCGCCACCGCCGCCCGAAACCTCGTTCCAGCGCGCCCTCGGCGAATCGGCGCAGCAGATCTGGCTCGCCGGACTCGGCGCGCTCGGGCGCGCGCAGGAGGAAGGCGGCCGGTTGTTCGAAACCCTGGTACGCGAGGGCCGCGAGCTCGATCGCAGTGCGCGTGGCCATTTCGACGCACATGCCGACGAACTGCGCGATGGCGTCGGGTCCACCGTCGATGACGCCCGCGAGCAGGTCACCGCCGGCTGGGAGCGCCTCGAGCGGCTGTTCGACGGCGGCCTGCAGCGCACCCTCACCCGTCTTGGCGTGCCGACCCGTCGCGATGTCGCCGAACTCAACGCGCGCATCGAGGCGTTGACGGCCGAGCTGCGCGCGCGCGACGCCGCAGCACGCCGCGAGAAGGCACGCCGGGCCGACGGCGACGACGCCGCCACCAAGCCGCGCGCCCCGGGCACACGCCGCAGCCGGTCCGGCGCGACCGGTGCCCGTTCGGCATCGGGCGGCACCGCGACGTCTGCAGTCGCACCTGGCGCCGCCAGCTCATCGTCATCGACCGCGGCCGCGAAACCGACGGGCGCCGGCACGACAGGCTCTGCTGGCACATCCACCACCCCGCTGCCGGCGACTTCCAGGGGGCCGGACACTGGCGCCTGACCACCAACGCCGGGATGTCCGGGCAGGTGCCGCCGCAGGCGGCGCCTTTAACCCCCAGCGCGAATCCGTCTATCCTGCCGACCGCCGGCCGCAGGGGACCGGCCTCGAAAAGGGGTTGTCGTGAGTGCAGTACTGCAGTGGGTCGTCACACTGGCGGTGATGGCGGCGGTGGGGATCCTGGGAACCGTCTATGTGCGCGGCGTGCTGATGCGCCGCGACGAGACCGCCGCGGGCATCCGTGCGCTTGCGGCGATGTCCTGGCGGGAATTCCTGCACCTGGTGCTGGAGGCCATGGCCCGTCGCGGATTCACCCGCGTTCTGGACAGGGAGGTCGCTTCGGGCGACAGCGAGTACACCCTGGGCCGCGGTCAGGAACGCTGGCTACTGGCGTGCAAGCACGGCAGCGCCTACGTGATCGGCAAACTGACGGTCAACGAGCTGGTCAGCGACGTGCACATGGCCAATGCGACCGGTGGACTGCTGGTCACCCAGGGGCAGATCGACGACAACGCGCGCGCGGCTTCTGCCAACCAGCGCATCGAACTGCTTGATGGCGCCACCCTGTGGCCGGAAGTGCGCGAGCTGGTCAAGCCTGCCCAGCTGGAGGCGATCTGCGCAGGCGCCGCCCAGCGCGCCCGCCAGCGCACGCTGATGGTCTGGTTGGCGGCGCTGCTGGCCGGCATCGCGACGTTCATGGTGGTGCCCACCCTGCTCCCGCCGCGCACGGAAGCGTCCGCGGCGCCGACGGTGTCGGTGCCTGCATCGGGTCCGCCCACTGCACCATCCGGCGATACCCTCGAGGCCGAAGCGACGGATCTGTCGCCGGAGCAGCAACGCCAGGCCGCCATCACCGCGATCGCGACGCTGCCGATGGTCGACCGCGCCCTCTGGACCACCCAGTCCACGCTGGAGGTCCATCTGCTCGATACCGACGCCGACCAGGCGTTCGAGGCGCTATGCCCGCTGATCGTCCGTCACTCGGCGATCTCCTCGTCCCGGATCCAGCTGACGCCTCCCCCGGGCAGCGCCGCGCAGGTGCGGTTCCGGCAGTGCCGGAGCTACTGACGACCGGCTACGGCATCGCCCAGGCGGTGTCACGGCCTGGTCATCCTGCTGCCATGGTCCGATCATCAGCCCGCGATTGAATGTGCCGCGAGCGGAATCGGCCCGCCGCACCAGAGCACGTCGTGTCCATGAAGCACTACGCCCGGTTCGCGGCGGCTGCGTTTCGCCTGTCAGACCTGCCCGCACGCCCGGCACCACGTGGCGGGCGTTGGACGTCCGTTGCGCCAGCAGGCAGGCAATCGACAGCGTTCTTCTCTCTCCCCTCCCTTGGCGGGCCTCCGGGCCCGTTTTTTTTTGCGCCAGGGGCGGTAGATGGTCCGGCGCACCGGCCATGGCCGGTGCGCCGGAGCCGCATGGTCGGCGGTCCGCGCCCGGCAATGTAATCAAGCTGAAACAAAAACATCATTTTATATGCGCATCCGCCGGTCAGCCGGCCTTCCATGAATCCGGAGTGCTCATGAACCTCTCCCGAGCCGGTCTGGCGACCCTGGCCCTGTCGATCGCCTTCGGCCTGGCCGCATGCCAGCCCTCCGGCGATGCGCAGACCACCGCCGGTGGCGCGTCCGCCGATGGCAGCAGTGCGCAGGGCAGCAACGACCGCGTGGCCGCCGAGATCTCGGGTGCCGGCGCCTCCTTCATCTTCCCGCTGGTGTCGAAGTGGTCGGCCGATTACAACGCCGCCACCGGCAACCGCGTCAATTACCAGTCGATCGGCTCGGGCGGCGGCATCGCCCAGATCAAGGCCGGCACCGTGGATTTCGGCTCCTCGGACCGCCCGCTCGACAGCGCCGAGCTTGCCGAAGCCGGCCTCGGCCAGTTCCCGTCCGCGATCGGCGGCGTGGTCCCCGTGGTGAACATCGAAGGCCTCGCACCCGGCCAGTTGCGCCTGGACGGCCCGACCCTTGCGCGCATTTTCCTGGGCGAGATCACCACGTGGAACGATCCGGCGATCGTGGCGCTCAACGGGGGCACCTCGCTGCCCAGCGGCAAGATCAGCATCGTCCACCGCTCCGACGGCTCCGGCACCACGTTCAACTTCACCAACTACCTGTCCAAGGTCAGCCCGGAATGGAAGTCCAGGGTCGGCGAAGGCACTACGGTCCAGTGGTCGACCGGCGTGGGCGGCAAGGGCAATGAAGGCGTGGCCTCGTACGTGCAGCAGATCCGCGGCTCGATCGGCTACGTGGAACTGGCCTACGCGCTGCAGAACAGCATGCCCTACGCCTCGCTGCGCAATGCCGCCGGCAACTGGGTGGAACCCAGTGAAGCAAGCTTCGCCGCGGCCGCCGAGACCGCGGACTGGGCGAACGCGCAGGACTTCAACCTGGTGATCACCGACGCCCCGGGCGCCGAGGCCTGGCCGATCACCGCCACCAACTTCATGCTGATGCACAAGCAGCCGCGCGATGCGGAGCGCGCGCGCGCGACGCTCGAGTTCTTCCAGTGGGCGTTCGCCAACGGCAAGACCCAGGCCGCCGAGCTCCACTACGTGCCGTTGCCCGAGCCGCTTGTGCAGCAGGTGCAGGCGTACTGGCAGAGCGAGTTCGGCTTCCAGCCGCAGCAGTAAGGACCGGCCGACAGCCTGCGCATGAACGCGATTTCCATCCCCGAGTCGCGGCCGGCCCCCACCGGTCGCGACATCCGCGATGCACGTGCGGACCGCCTGTTCCGCTGGGTACTCACCGGCACCGTGGTGTTCGTGCTGCTGGCGCTGGCCAGCGCGGCGCTGTCGATGCTGTGGGGCGGGCGCGACGTGCTCGCCAGCGAAGGCCTGAGCTTCTTCTATTCGTCCGACTGGAACCCGGTCGAGAACCGGTACGGCGCGCTGGTGCCGATCTACGGCACCATCGTCACCGCGCTCATCGCGATGGTGATCGCGGTACCGGTGAGCTTCGGCATCGCGTTCTTCCTCACCGAGGTCGCGCCACGCTGGCTGCGCGGCCCGGTCGGCACCGCCATCGAACTGCTGGCGGGCATTCCCTCGATCATCTACGGCATGTGGGGCCTGTTCGTGCTGGTGCCGGTGATGACCGAGTACGTCACCCCCTGGCTCAACGACCACCTCGGCACCGTGCCCGGCATCGGCATGCTGTTCCGCGGCCCGCCGCTGGGCATCGGCATGCTCACCGCCGGCTTCGTGCTGGCGATCATGGTGATCCCCTTCATTTCCTCCGTGATGCGCGAGGTGTTCCTGACGGTCCCCACGCGGCTCAAGGAATCCGCCTATGCGCTCGGTGCGACGAAGTGGGAAGTCAGCTGGGACATCGTGCTGCCCTACACCCGGTCCGCGGTGATCGGCGGCGTGTTCCTCGGCCTGGGTCGTGCGCTGGGCGAGACGATGGCGGTGGCGTTCGTCATCGGCAATTCGGTCCGCCTGACGCCGTCCCTCCTCGAGCCCGGAACCACCATCGCCGCGCTGATCGCGAATGACTTCGGCGAGGCCACCGAGACCTACCGCTCCGCGCTGCTGCTGCTCGGCTTCGTGCTGTTCCTGGTGACGTTCGTGGTGCTCGCGATCGCCCGGTTCATGCTCATGCAACTGTCGCGCCGGGAGGGCACATGATGGCCGCGAACGGGAGCCACGTCGCGCGCGGATCCGATGCGCTCTACCTGCGCCGGCGCATCCGCAACGTCATCGCCATCGTGCTGTCCGTGCTCACCGCATGCTTCGGCCTGTTCTTCCTCGGCTGGATCCTCTGGACGCTGGTGGCCAAGGCGGCCGGCGGCATCAACATCGAGCTCTTCACGCAGATGACGCCGCCGCCGATGGTCGAAGGCGGCCTGCTCAACGCGTTCTTCGGAAGTGCGGTGATGTGCGCCCTGGCGATCGGCATCGGCACGCCGCTGGGCGTGGCCGCGGGAACGTGGCTCGCCGAGTACGGCGGCGCACGCAAGATCGGCATCGTGGTGCGTTTCGTCAACGACATCCTGCTGTCGGCACCGTCGATCGTGCTCGGACTGTTCGTCTACACCCTGTTCGTGATGCAGACCGGGGGCCGCTTCTCGGGACTCGCCGGCGCGATCGCCCTGGCCTTCATCGTATTGCCGGTGGTGGTACGCACCACCGACGAAATGCTGCGCCTGGTCCCGACGCAGATGCGCGAGGCCGCACTGTCGTTGGGCATTCCGCAGTGGAAGGTCATCGTGCAGGTGCTGTACCGGAGCGCGATGGCAGGTATCGTGACCGGCGTGCTGCTGGCCCTGGCCCGCATTTCGGGCGAAACCGCGCCACTGCTGTTCACCGCCTTCGGCAACCAGTACTGGAACAGCGACATCATGCGTCCGATGGCGAGCGTTCCGGTGGTGATGTACCAGTACGCCGGCAGCCCGTATGAATCCTGGCAGCAGCTTGCGTGGGCCGGCGCACTGGTGCTGACCGCGTTCGTGCTGGTTGTCAGCCTGCTCGCACGCGTGCTGCTGCTGCGCAACCGCATCACCAACGACTGACCCGCCATGACCTTCCTCGCGACGGACCTGTCCATGAACGAATCCACCGCCCACGCGCCGCAGCGGATCCAGCTCGCGACGCCCGAACGCGCGACGCAGGCCGATGCTCCGGTGAAGATCGCCGCACGCAACCTGGACTTCCATTACGGCAAGTTCCACGCGCTCAAGGGCATCAACATCGAGATTCCGGAGAAGCGGGTCACGGCGATGATCGGGCCGTCGGGCTGCGGCAAATCCACGCTGCTGCGGGTGTTCAACCGCATCTACGCGCTGTATCCGGGCATGCAGGCCAGCGGCGAGGTGCTGCTGGATGGGGAGAACGTGCTGGCGCCGAAGTACCCGCTCAACCGCCTGCGCTCGAAGGTGGGCATGGTGTTCCAGAAGCCGGTGCCGTTCCCGATGACGATCTACGAGAACGTCGCCTACGCGATCCGCCACCACGAGAAGCTGTCCAAGGCGCAGATGCACGAGCGCGTGGAACTGGCGCTGCGGCAGGCGGCGCTGTGGGACGAGGTCAAGGACAAGCTCGGCCAGAGCGCGCTGGGCCTGTCGGGCGGCCAGCAGCAGCGGCTGTGCATCGCGCGTGCGGTGGCGCTGCGCCCCGACGTGCTGCTGCTCGACGAGCCCACCTCGGCACTCGACCCGATCTCCACCAGCCGCATCGAACAGCTGGTCGAGGAGCTCAAGCGCGACTACACGATCGTCATCGTCACCCACAACATGCAGCAGGCCGCGCGCGTCTCGGACTTCACCGCCTTCATGTACCTCGGGGACATGATCGAGCACGACACCACGCAGGCGATCTTCTCCAACCCCTCGAAGCAGCAGACCGAGGACTACATCACCGGCCGGTTCGGCTGACGTTGCCATTCGTGCCCGCACGCTTCGCAGCCGCCCGGACCACCCCTCTCGGGAACCTCCCATGACCACGCAGCCCCACAACCATATCGTCAAGAGCTACGACGACGAACGCCAGCGTCTGCTGGCGGAGATCCTGCGGATGGGCGAAATGGCTGCGTCGCAGCTGGAAGCGGCACTCGACGTGATCGAGCGTCGCGACGACAACGCCGCCGCGCGCATCGTCGCCAACGACGAAGCGATCGACGAGCTGGAGAAGGAGGTCAGCCACGACGTCATGCGCCTGGCCCTGCGCGGCCCGCTGGCGCGCGACCTGCGCGAGATCCTGTCCGCGTTGCGGATTTCCTCCGACATCGAACGTATCGGCGACTATGCCGCCAATGCCGCCAAGCGGTCGGTCGCACTCAACCAGTCGCCCCCGCTGCCGCTCACCCGCGGCCTCAACGGGCTGGCCGAGCTGGCCGTGCGCCAGCTGCGCGAGGTGCTGGTGGCCTATCGCGACCTGGACGCCGACGCCGCGCAGCGGGTGCGGGAATCCGACGCCGAACTGGACGCGCGCTACACCGGTCTGTTCCGCGAGCTGCTGACCTACATGATGGAAGACGCACGCTCGATCACACCGTGCACGCACCTGCTGTTCATCGCCAAGAACCTCGAGCGCATTGGCGACCACGCCACCAACATCGCCGAGAACGTGTGGTTCCTGGTGCATGGCGACGACAGCCTGCCGCCGCGCGAGAAGCGCGATACGACCAACACCGTGGGTTGAGACGAGAAGTTCGTCCTGGAGCGAGCGGGTACGCGGCCCTGGACGCGCGTCCATCCCGCCGCGTCACGACGTGAGCGATACCGCTTCCCTCTCCTTCCGCGCAAGCCACTTGCGCGCCATCCGCCGGAGTGAGGGGTCGGCCGCGTTGTCTGTCGCAACGCGATCGATCGGTCGCCATGCAAGCGCATGCGACTCCTCGCTGACCACGAAGTTCTCGTCTGTACCCGCCCGCACGACGTAACGCACGTCGTGGTGCCAGTGCCCGGGCACGTCAGTGCGCGCCGGGATCCAGTGCCGGTCGAGGTCGAAGATGGCCGGCTCCACCGTCAACCCGCTCAGCCCGGTTTCCTCGCAGGCTTCGCGCAGCGCCGAGGCCGCAAGGTCGCGATCGCCGTCGGCATGCCCGCCCGGCTGCAGCCAGCGGTCGAGCTTGCGGTGGTGGGTGAGCAGGGTGCGCGTGCCATCCATGCTGACCAGCCACGCCGACGCCGTGAAGTGGCCGGCGAGGCGTTCGCGCACGAAGGGATCGTCGACGTCGTCGACCAGTGCGATGAATGCGCCGGCCACATCGGCTTCTTCCGGCCAGCGGCGCGCGTAATCGGCGAAGGCCGCGAGCAGCGTCCGCGACGGTGTGTCGACAGGCATGACCAATGGCATACGGAGTGGCGGAAAGCGCACGATTATCCATGGCTTCACGCGCTTGTGATCCCGTTGCAGCTTTGGCAAGGTACGGCGGTTGCGTTCCCGGGGGGAGCGCGCACCGCAGGCGTCGGCTGCCGACGTCCCGCTCGTACTCAATGCTGGGGAACAACATGCTCAGAGACCTCTTCAGGGTCAAACCGGTCGAAGCCGCACCGCGCGTGGACGCGGGTGAACCAGTCGAAGGGAGTCTCCAGGGCGAAGCCCAACTCAAGCGCACCCTCACCGCGAAGCACCTCGTGCTGCTCGGGCTGGGCGCGGTCATCGGCGCCGGCATCTTCGTGCTGACCGGTCAGGCCGCGGCCAACCACGCCGGCCCGGCGATCATGCTGAGCTTCGTCATCGCCGGCATCGCCTGCGCCCTGGCCGGCCTGTGCTATGCCGAGTTCGCGGCGCTGCTGCCGGTCTCGGGCAGTGCGTATTCGTATTCCTATGCCACGCTGGGCGAATTCGTCGCCTGGTTCATCGGCTGGTGCCTGGTGCTCGAATACCTGTTCGCCTCCTCCACGGTGGCGGTCGGCTGGTCCGGGTATCTCGTGAGCTTCCTCACGTCGACGCTGGGCATACCCTTCCCGGCGGAGCTTGCCGGTGCGCCGATCGCCTGGGAGAACGGTGGCTTCGTGCGTACCGCCAACATCTTCAACCTGCCCGCGGTCGTCATCGTCGCCGCGGTGAGCGGGCTGTGCTATGTCGGCATCACCCAGTCCGCGTTCGTCAACGGCATCGTCGTGGCGATCAAGGTCACGGTCATCGCCGCATTCCTCGGTGTCGGCATCTTCTACGTCGATCCCGCCAACTGGACGCCCTTCATCCCGGAGAACACCGGCCCGGGCCAGTTCGGCATGGACGGCGTGTTCCGCGCGGCCACCGTGGTGTTCTTCGCCTATATCGGCTTCGACGCGGTCTCGACCGCGGCCGGCGAGGCCAAGAACCCGCAGCGCGACATGCCGATCGGCATCCTCGGTTCGCTGGCGCTGTGCACGGTGATCTACATCGCGGTCTGCGCGGTGCTGACCGGCATGACACCCTTCACCGAACTCAACACCGCCAAGCCGGTGGCCACCGCACTCGAGCCGTATGCGGAGCTCGCGTGGCTGAAGACCGCTGTCGAGATCGGCGCCATCGCCGGCCTGTCGTCGGTGATCCTGGTGATGCTGATGGCGCAGCCGCGCATCTTCTACACGATGTCGCGCGACGGCCTGCTTCCTGGGATCTTCGGCAAGGTGCACCCGAAGCACCACACGCCCTACGTCGGCACGATCATCGTCGGCATCGCCGCGTGCCTGCTGGCGGGCCTGATGCCGCTGAGCGTGCTCGGCGAACTGGTGTCGATGGGCACCCTGGTCGCGTTCGCCACTGTGTGCCTGGGCGTGCTGGTGCTGCGCCGTACGCGCCCCGAACTGCACCGGCCGTTCCGCGTTCCGGCGGCGACGATCATCTGCCCGCTCGGCTTCCTCGCCTGCATGTTCCTGTTCTCCCAGTCGTTCCTGGAGCACTGGAAGCTGTTCACCGCGTGGACCTTCG
Organism: Alterluteimonas muca; assembly: GCF_021191595.1. Classification (NCBI taxonomy): domain Bacteria; kingdom Pseudomonadati; phylum Pseudomonadota; class Gammaproteobacteria; order Lysobacterales; family Lysobacteraceae; genus Alterluteimonas; species Alterluteimonas muca. The sequence continues at coordinate 548,710 of NZ_JAIWPS010000001.1, read as the reverse complement.
TCGGCCTGCTGATCTACTTCTTCTACGGGCGCCGCAACAGCAAGCTCAACACCCGTTGATGCATGACCATCCCGGCCCGCCGCGTGCGGGCCGGAATGTGTTTCCCGCACCCGAAGGGTGCGCCTCTCCAGCTGGATGCGCGGATGTCCACCGTCTCCACGGCCAAGAAGATCGGCCCCGTGCTTGCGACCTTCATGGTCGCCAACAACATGATCGGTTCGGGGTTCTTCCTGCTGCCGGCCACGCTGGCCCGTTCCGGCGCGATCACCGCGCTGAGCTGGCTGCTGGCGACCTGCCTGGCGGTGGTGCTGGGCGCGGCCTTCGCCCGCCTGGCGCGGCAGTACCCGGAAATGAACTCGCCCGACGACTACGTGCGCCCGGTGCTCGGGCGTGACTTCGGCTTCCTCACCAGCACCCTGTACTGGGTGTCGTCGTGGATCGGCAACAACGCCATCGCGGTGGCGGCGTTCGGATACCTGATCCTGCTGCTGCCGATCGAGGATGGCTACGGCGTGCGCCTGGCCGGTCAGCTCCTGCTGATCTGGCTGATGTTCGCGCTCAACATGATGGGTCCGCGGCCGATTGCCCGCTTCCAGTCGTTCTGCGTGGTGTTCGGGCTGCTGCCGGTGGCAGCCGTGCTGATCGCCGGCTGGGCAAGCTTCGACCAGGGCATCTACCGCGCGGCCTGGAATGTCTCCGGCGAATCGGATGCGGCGGTGGTGTTCGGCTCGCTGGCGCCGATCTTCTGGGCCTTCATCGGCCTGGAAACCGGTGCGATGGTGGCCGGCGTGGTGGACGACCCCGACCGCAACGTGCCGCGCGCCACCATCGGCGGCGTGCTCATCGCCGGCACCGTGTACCTGGTGTCGTCGGTGCTGATGATGGGCATCGTGCCGGCCGACGTCCTGGCCGATTCGAGCGCTCCGTTCGCGCTGGTTGCCGGCGAGATGTTCGGCGCCTGGGCGATCCCGGTGATTGCCGCGGCCGCGGCGATCAAGGCCACCGGCACGCTGGGCGGCTGGATGCTGGTGTCGGGCGAGACCGGCGCCCGTGCGGCACAGCGTGGTTACCTGCCGGCGATCTTCGGCCGCCTACGCGCAAACGGCTCCGCCGGCTGGGGGCTCTTCATCGTCGCGCTGTCGATGAGCGCGATCGCAGTGCTGACCATGGCCTCCACGGTCGGTGCCCAGTTCGAGGTCATCATCGAGATGGTGGTGATGCTGGTGGTGATGGCCTATGCCACCGCCGGTCTGGCGCTACTGCTGGGCACCCGCGAGCGTCCGTCGGGCCGTCGCGAGCGCATGCTGGGCATGGGCGCACTAGTGGCCTGCGGCCTGCTGGTGTGGTCGACCCCGGTCGACACCCTGATCGGCTCGCTGGTCATCGCCCTGCTCGCCTGGGCCGCCTACCGCGGCTTTGCGCGGCGCAGCCCGGACGTGCGCTGAAGCTGGCCCGCTGCGGGACGCACCACCCGAGGCGGTGAGGCGCCGTCCGGAGCCGCAAATGCTGCGGCCTCCAACTCACGACGCCGCGACGGCCTTCTAGACCCGCTCCACGCTCTGTTCCAACGCCACCACTGGCCCCGCATCCACCGGCTCGCCCCCGGACACGATCGCCGCCAGCGCGAGATCGCCGGTCACGTTGAGCGTGGTCCGGCACATGTCGAGAAAATGGTTCACGCCCAGGATCAGGCCGATCCCGATCGGGTTGACGCCCACCATCGCGCAGATCAACGCGATCACCGGCAGCGAGCCCGAGGGCACGCCGGCGGTGCCGATGCCGCCGAGGATGCACACCAGCATCACCATGAACTGCTGGCCCAGCGTCAGCTCCACGCCGAAGAACTGCGCCAGGAACAGCACCGTCACGCCCTCGAACAGCGCAGTGCCGTTCTGGTTGGCGGTCGCTCCGACGGTGAGCACGAAACGCGAGACCCGCGGTGGAAGGTGCAGGTTCTCCTCCGCCACCCGCAGCGCGGTCGGCAACGTCGCGTTGCTCGACGCGGTGGAGAACGCCATCAGCATCGCTTCCTGGATGTTGCGGAAGAACGCCAGCGGCGAATGGCCGGCAAGCTTCAGCGCGATCGAATAGCTGACGAACATGTGCAGCGCGAGCGCGCCGACGACCACGCCGACGAACGCACCGAGGCGGATCAGCAGCTCGAAGCCGAAGATCGCCGCCAGGTTGAACATGAAACAGAACACCGCGTACGGCGCCAGCCGGATGACCAGCCCGATCAGCGTCATCGACACCTCGAACACCGCCTCGATCACCCGCCGCAAGGGCGCCGTCTTTTCCGGGTCGGTCAGCACGATGCCGATGCCGAACATCACCGCGAAGAACATCAGCGCGAGGATCGAGGCATTGCTCGACGCGGCGTCGATGACGTTGCTCGGCACGATCGACAGCAGCATGTCCATGCCGCGCGGGGTGTCATCGACGCTGGCGACGATCTGCTGCGTGCGCCCGGTGTTCTCGGCGATCAGTGAATCCGCAAGCACCGGGTCCACGCCCGCACCCGGGCGCAGCCAGTTGGTGGCCACCAGCCCGATCAGCACCGCAACCGTGGACAGCGCCACCGTGCAGGCCAGTGTCCTCCAGCCGATCCGGCCGAGCGAGCGCACGTCGCCCATCTCGGCGATGCCCGCCACCAGCGCCGAGAACAGCAGCGGGACGATCAGCATGAAGATCAGGTTGAGGAAGATCGTGGAGAACGGCGTGGTCACGTAGCGCGTGACCGCCTGCACCCACTCCGCATCCGCGCTGGTCAGATAGGCCACGAGCCCGGCCACGAGGCCGGCGACGAAGCCGATGAGCATCTTCCAGTGCAGCGGGAGCCTGCGACGTGGTGCTGGCGCTGCTGCTGACGCTGACGACGACACCATGGCCATCTCTCCCCGGGACGCGGCAGCTTAGGCAGGCCGCGGCACCCACGCCAGTCCTGCCGGGCAACGGTATAGTGGCGGCTGTTCGAGGAAGTCCTGCCATGAGCGCCGTTCCATACGACACCAAGCAGCTGGCCGATGCCGCCGGCGAGATCATCGTCAACGTCCGCGAACTGGCGGCGCTCGGGTGGACGCCGGCCACCAGCAGCAACTTCTCGCAGCGCCTGGATGCCGGGCACGCTGCGATCACCATATCCGGGCGCGACAAGGGTCGCCTCACCGAGGCCGACATCATGGTGGTCGACCTCGACGGCCAGGCCGTCGGCAGCCAGCACCGCCCGTCTGCCGAGACCCTGCTGCACACCCGGCTCTACCGCCGCGATGCGGAGATCGGTTGCGTGCTGCACACGCATTCGCACAACCAGACCGTCGCCTCGCGCCTGTTCGCCGGCGAAGGCCGCGTCCGTCTCGAGGGCTACGAACTGCTGAAGGCGTTCCGTGGCAACGCCACCCACGAAGCCGCGATCGACCTGCCGGTGCTGCCCAACAGCCAGCACATGCCGACGCTTGCGGCGCTGGTCGACACCCTGCTCGACCAGACACCGATGTGGGGCTATCTGATCGATGGCCATGGCCTGTACGCCTGGGGCCGCGACATGGCGGAAGCGCGCCGCCACCTGGACGCGTTCGAGTTCCTGATCGGTTGCGAACTCGACCTGCGACGGCTGGGCGTGCGCGGCTGAACACCCCGGCCGTTGCGTGGCGTGTCGCCTTGTGTTCCGCCGGCCGCACCCCCACGCCGGACTTCAATGCACAACCTGTGCCGCCCTCTCCGCGGCCAAAGGAGCCCCCGATGAGCCGACTGCGCATCTTCGCCGACGATGCCCCCGATGTTCCGCTGCTGACCAGCCACGACGGCGACGAGATCGCCCGCGAGCTGGCCCGCATCGGCGTGACCTTCGAGCGCTGGCAGGCCAGCCAGCCGGTGGCGCCGGGGGCGTCGCAGGAAGAAGTCATTGCCGCCTACCGTGACGACATCGACCGCCTGGTCGCCGAGCGCGGCTTCAACAGCGTCGACGTCATCAGCATCGCCCCCGACAACCCGAAGCGCGAGGAAATGCGCGAGAAGTTCCTCGACGAGCACTTCCACAAGGAGGACGAGGTGCGCTTCTTCGTGGCAGGCTCGGGGCTGTTCACGCTGCACGTGGATGACCGCGTCTACGAGATCGAGTGCGTCAAGGACGACCTGATCGCGGTGCCGGACGGCACCACGCACTGGTTCGACATGGGCCCGGAGCCGAACTTCGTGGCGATCCGTTTCTTCCAGCAGCCCGACGGCTGGATCGGCCATTTCACCGGCACCGACATCGCCCGGAAATTCCCGCGCTACCAGCGCGACTGAGTCCGCCATGGCCATGCTTCCGCACACCATCCTCACCGACATCGAGGGCACCACCAGCAGCATTTCCTTCGTCAAGGAGGTGCTGTTCCCGTACGCGCGCACGCGGCTGGCGGACTTCATCGCCGCCAACGCCGAAGACCGCGAGGTGCGGCGCTGGGTCGATGCCGTGGCCGGCGAGGCCGGCGTGTCCAGCGACGCCGAAGTGGTGGCGATCCTCGAGCAGTGGATCGACGCCGACCGCAAGCACACCACGCTCAAGGCGCTGCAGGGCCTGCTGTGGGCCGAGGGTTACCGCGGCGGCGACTTCACCGCGCATGTCTACCCCGATGCGGCGGAGAAGCTGCGCGCCTGGCACGCGGCAGGCCATCGGATCGCGGTGTACTCCTCGGGCTCGGTCCCGGCGCAGAAGCTCTTCTTCGGCCACAGCGATGCCGGCGACCTCGGCGCGCTGGTGTCGGCCTGGTTCGACACCGAAACCGGCGGCAAGCGCGAGGCCGCGAGCTATGCGCGCATCGCCGGGGCACTCGATACCGCGCCGGACACCATCCTGTTCCTCTCCGACGTGGTCGAGGAACTCGACGCCGCCCGCGAAGCGGGGCTGCAGACCGTGCTGCTGGACCGCCACGAGGACTACCCGCAGCCGCGTACCGGCGACGCCACCGGCGGTCATCGCCGGGTCGAGCGTTTCGACGAAATCGACGCCGGGTGAGCGCGCGGCCCGTGCGCCGGCGATGGTCCCTGCCCGCGCTGCTGCTGTGCGCGCTGGTGGCACTGCCCGCCTGTGCGCAGCCGGTCGACGACGGATGGGCGGCGCGCGACCGCGAACTGATCGACGCGGCCCTGGCCGCGCTGCCGCCGCAGCGGCCCGGCATCACCGACCTGTACGTGCTGGGTGTTGCCGGTGACGGGCAGGAGGACGTGTTCCGCAATGAGGTCGAGCACCTGCAGCAGGTGGCGGCGACGCGCCTGGGCAATGGCGGGCGCACGCTTGCACTGGTGAACCATCCCGACAGCCTCGACGAGGCCGCGCCGCAGCCGTTGGCGACCGCTGCCAGCCTGCGCCACGCGCTTGCCGGGCTGGGCCGGGCAATGGACCCCGGGGAAGACGTCCTGCTGCTGTTCGTCACCACACACGGCAGCGAGGACCATGAACTCGCGATGGTGCTGCCGCCGATGATCGACGAGGGCATCGGCCCGGCGGACCTGCGCGCCGCACTCGACGACTCCGGCATCCGCCACCGCGTACTGGTGGTGTCGGCGTGCTTCTCCGGCGGCTTCATCGACAGCCTGCAGGGCCCCAACACCCTGCTGGTCACCGCAGCCAGTGCGGACCGCCCGTCGTTCGGCTGCGGTGCCGAGGCCGAGCTGACCTACTTCGGGCGTGCCTGGCTGGTGGACGGCCTCAACGCCACTCCTGACCCCATCGCCGCCTACGACGTGGCCACCCGGGCGATCGCCAGGCGCGAGCGCGAAGCCGGCTTCGAGCCTTCGCTGCCGCAGATCTCGGTCGGGTCACACATCGCCGCGCGCCTGCAACGGTGGCGGGCGGCGATGGAACCCGGGCTGCCGGTGCCGTTCATGGCACCCGCAACACAGCCGTAGACACCGCAGGCGACGCGCACGACGTGCGTGCCCCGCCCCAAGCGCAGTGCTCCAGCTCCGGACGGTCGCGGACAGAACGAATCAATCGTCCAGGCGTCGGCCTCAGTCGACCCACTCATCCAGCCGATAGGACGTACTTGCGCGCTGTTCGCCCTGCCAGCGGTCGAATGCCCGGACCTCGACGCGGTGCTCGCCGGCCGGCAGACCGGTCAGCAGTGCGCCTCGCCACAGATGGGTCGATGGCACCGCCTCGGGCGAGCGGTCGCGCCCGCGCAGGGCGTCGGCCAGGTCGTCGCGCGCGTTCTCGATGGTCAGCCGCGGGTCCGCTGCCTCGACGCGACGCATCGGCTGCCAGTCGCCTTCGCCCACGCGGAACTCGACCCGCGTGTCCGGCAGCCCCATGTAGACGTTGGCGTACACGCCCCAGGCCGGATAGGCCCCGCGGCGCAGGACACGCGGCGCATGCAGACCCATCGCGGTGGTGGCATCGCCGCCGTCGCCCACGCGCGCCGGATGCCAGGCAAGCGCGTAGTCGCCACCGCTGCGAACCAGCAGCGTGGCATGGCCGTTGGGCGTGCCGTCGGCCATGGTGGCGTCCGGAATGCCGGCGGCATCCGGCGCCCCGCTCCAGAACGCACCGCTGACCGCGCCGACGTTGAACTCGTGCAGCGGCTTCGCGCCAGACCATCCGCTGGCAGCGTCGTGGAACACATGCTGCAGCGTGTGGCGATGGCCACTCAGCACCAGCACCCGCGGGTGCGTGGCCAACAGGTCGTACAGGCGCTGGCGATCGGCGGGCCGGAAGGTCTCGCGTCCGGCCGGGGCATCGAACAGCGGCACGTGCATCAGCACCACCAGCAGGCGGTCGCGCGCCACGGTCGGCAGGTAGGCCTTGAGGAAATCGAACTGGCCGGGCCGCAGGCCGCCGGTGTAGCCGGAGCTGCCGGCGGGCTGTGCAATGACGTTGTCCAGGCCCACGAAGACCGCTTCCGGCTCCTCCCAGGCGAAGGTGTCCGGGCCGTAGACCGCCTGGAAGCTGTGCAGCGAGCGGGCGTCATCGGCGGGATCGAGATCGTGGTTGCCGGCCACGTGCAGCCATGGAAGCCCGAGCATGGTGGTCACCGCGTTGATCGCGGGATACAGCGACAGGTCGTCGTTGGCGACATCGCCGAGGGTCACCCCCAGCGCAGCCGTATGACGCCCGACCAGCGGTGCGACCACGTCGTCACGGTAGTAGCCGACCTCACGCAGGTCGCTGGTCTGCGGATCCGAGAACACCAGCACTTCCAGCGCGTCGCGCGTCACCGGCTCCGGACGCAGCACGAAGCTGCAGTCCGTGGCGTCGGGCTGTCGCCAGAAATCGGGCAGGCCCTCTCCGTTGGCGGGTGCCACGTGGCCCGCCGGCTTGATGACGAATACCGGAGCCTGCGGCGCCGCGGCGAACGCGAAGCGCCCATCGTCGCCGGTCGTGACGAGCTGCCTTCCATCCGAGACCCGGACCGCGGCGATGCCATCGCCGTCCGGATCGACGACGCGACCCTCCATGCAACTGGCGGCGACGTTGCCGCTGATCGCGGACAGCAGGAGGACGGACAGGATCGGTGTGCGCATCGCGATTCATGCAGTGGAAACGAACCGGCATTATGCGATCGCGCGATGACGGCACGTCGATCGACACGGACCACGTGGTCGCCGTGCCTCGGCGACGACGACGCCGTACTGCCCGTCGACATGGATCATGTCGCGGACAACGGCCGTTGCCGGCATGCGCCTTCTACAATGGCCGGTCCCTGACGACGGAACCCCCGAATGCGCCACACACTGCTGCCCGGCTGGTGGACAGGCTGGCTGGGCGTGATCGTGCCCCTCGCCCAGGTGGCGCTGGTGCTGCTGGTGGCGTGGCTGCTGCAGCGGCTGGTCCACCGCGTCGTGCTGCGCGTCAACGCACGCTACGACCTGCCGCCGCAGCTCGCCGTGGGTACCCGCCGGGTGCTCGGCTTCGTCATCTATGCCGCGGCCATCATGCTGATCCTCGAGCGGCTCGGCGTGTCCGGGACCGTGCTGTGGACGGCGTTCACCGGTTTCGCGGCGGTGGCAGCGGTTGCGTTCTTCGCGGCCTGGAGCGTGCTGTCGAACATCTTCTGCACCATCCTGATCTTCACCACACGCCCGTTCCGCCTGTTCGACCACGTCGAACTGCTGGAGAACGGTGAGAAGCCCGGGCTGCGCGGGCGCGTGGTCGACATCAACCTCGTCTACACCACGCTGCACGAGACCGGCGCCGAGGGAGCCGGGACCATCCTGCTGGTACCGAACAACCTGTTCTTCCAGCGCACGGTGCGGCGCTGGCGCGGGCCGCCGCCGGCACTGCCGCGCCTGCCGGGCCTGCAGGCGGACGGCGCCGATGCCCGTGCCGCAACCGCACGTGGCGGCGCACTCGACCTCGACGATTGAGCATGACCCCTGGCGACGTGCGGTTCCGATCCGGCCGGGCATGTCGGCCGGCTTCGCAGGCCACGTCCGGCGCGACTCCATCCAGCGCACACCGGCCTGTCCGGAACGCATCCCGCCCTACCGCAGCTGGCTGTCCTTGCTTCCACGCCGGTTGTAGCCGCTGGCCGCGAGTTGCTCGCGGTCTTCGGCTTCCTGGCAGCGCACGCACAGGCGCACGCCGGGCACGGCCTTCCGGCGCGCTTCCGGAATCGGCGCCTCGCACTCCTCGCAGTGGGTCAGGCCCGGACCCTGGCGCAGCTGGCTGCGCGCACGCTTGATCGCATCCTCGACGGTGGCGTCGATCTGCTCCTGCACGGCGCCATCGCCGGCCCATCCGGTTGCCATGTCCCAGCCTCCGCATCATCTGGAACCCCACCATATGGGGCCGCCCGTGACGCCGGCAACGTGATTCCGATGCGACGTTCAGCTGCGACCCTGCCATCGCCCCGTTACGATGGGCGCCGGCCAGATGGCGCTGCCAGCGGATCCACCCTGCATGTCCCGATTCTCCAAGGCGCGTCGCGATGCCCGGCGCAAGGACGAACCCGCGCGGCCGATCCGCCGCCTTGGCGATCCGCTGCGCCTGCAGGCGCGCCTGGCCGAACCGGGTGGTGAGACCGTTGCCGCCGCTGCCTTGCGCGATGGCGAGTGGCTGCTGCTGCTCGACGGCCGCACCGCGGCGCGTACCGACAGCGCGGCGATGGTGCTGGCGATGCTGCGCCATATCGCCCGTCGGCACGCCACGGGCGAGGCCGGACTGCAGCTGCGCTGCTCGCCGCAGTTGCGCGCGGCGGCGGCCGACGAGGCCGCAGCGCACGCGCGTACGCTGACCGAGCATCTCGACGCCCTGGAAGCGGAGCGCCAGACCCGGCACGTGACGGTGTCCTGATCGGCGTCGCGCGCCGATAATGGCGCCATGTCCGAAAGCCACCCAGCCGCCCTGCCCGGCGTCGCCATCGTCGGTGGCGGCCCGGCCGGCCTGATTGCTGCCGAAGTCCTGCGAGCCGCCGGGGTCGAGGTCGACCTGTTCGAAGCCAGGGGCTCGGTCGGCCGCAAGTTCCTGATCGCCGGCAAGGGCGGTCTCAACCTCACCCATTCCGAGCCGTTCGATGCATTCGTGGCGCGCTATGGCGCGCGCCGTGCGGCGGTGGCCGGCTGGCTGCAGCGCTTCGATGCCGACGCGTTGCGCGAGTGGGCCCGCGGGCACGGCGTCGAGACCTTCGTCGGCAGTTCCGGGCGGGTGTTTCCAAGCGATCTCAAGGCCGCCCCGCTGCTGCGCGGCTGGGTGCGGCGCCTGCGCGAATCCGGCGTGCGCTTCCACGTGCAGCACCGCTGGCTGGGCTGGGACGAAGACGGCGCACTGCGCTTCCAGACCGCGCAGGGCGAGCGCCGCCTGCAGGCGCGCGCCACCCTGCTCGCCCTGGGCGGCGCCAGCTGGCCACAGCTGGGCTCCGACGGCGCGTGGGTGGCACCGCTGCAGCAGGCCGGCATCGCCGTCGCTCCGCTGGAACCGGCCAACTGCGGCTTCGATGCCGGCTGGAGCACGCACTTCGCCGAACGCCACGCCGGCGCCCCGCTGAAACCGGTGGTGCTGCACTGGACCGACCTCCACGGCAGCGCACGGCAGCTGCAGGGCGAGTGCGTGGTGACCGCGACCGGCATCGAAGGCAGCGCGATCTACGCGATCGCCGCCGACCTGCGCGACGCCATCGCCCGCGACGGCGAAACCACGCTGTGGCTGGACCTGGCACCCGGCCGCGACGCTGCGCGGCTGGCGGCCGACCTCGCGCGTCCGCGCGGCAAGCGCAGCGCCAGCGAGCACCTGCGCCGCAACGCCGGCATCGATGGCGTGCGCGCCGGCCTGCTGCGCGAAGTCGCGGGCGCGGCATTGCCCGACGATCCGCATGCGCGGGCGACGCTGCTCAAGCGCCTGCCGGTGCGCCTGCTTCGCGCGCGGCCGGTGGCCGAGGCGATCAGCACGGCAGGCGGCGTGCGACTGGAAGCGCTCGACGCCGCACTGATGGCGCAGGCCCGGCCAGGCGTGTTTCTGGCCGGCGAGATGCTCGACTGGGAAGCCCCGACCGGCGGCTACCTGCTGACCGCCTGCTTCGCCAGCGGCGTGGTTGCCGCCGAAGGCATGCTCGCCTGGCTGGCAGATCATGGAACCGCGACCCCGGCCCGCGGCGCCGACACGGCAATGCGCTAGGCTGCCGCCGCCACTCCTGCACGTTCCCGGACTTCACCATGCGCCGCATTGCCGTCACGCCTGCCCTTCTCCTGGCCATCCTCGCGGCTCCCGCCGCGGCGTCGAGCTTCGCCGGCACCTCGGCCGGCGCCACATCGGGCGGCGTGTCGGCCTCGAGCGGCAGTACCTCCGGCAACGACAAGGTGCTGGTGGAAGCACGCAGCGACGCCGCCAGCTTCGTGGCCACCGACGGCCGCATCCGTGGCGTGCGCCTGGAAGCGGCGCTGCGCCACCTGCGTGCACAATCCGACGCCGCACGCGACGCCAGTGACCTCGCGCTCGCGAGGAGCATCCTCGCGCTGTGAGCCGTGTGCGCCACGCGGGCGCGGGCTGCAGGGTGCTGTCCATACTCGCGCTGTTGCTGGCCGTCCAGGCACACGCCGCGGCGTTGCCGATCACGCCGGCACCCACCGATGCCGCCACCCACGCCGCCGTCGGCGGACTGCTCGAACGCGCCGGGGACGTACTGCCGTCCGCGCTGCAGGCGCAGTTGCCGCCATTGCGCCTGGAGGTGGTCGATACCCTGCCCGCACATGTGCAGGGCCGGCAGCACGCGCACCGGATCCGGCTGCCACGACGGCTGGTCCTCGCACCCGCGGCGGACGGCGACGCCGATCCCGCACTGGCGGCGCTGCTGCACGAGATCGCGCATGTGCTCGACGCCCGGCTGCGGCTGTCACGCGATCCGCGGCTGCTCGATCTCGCCGGCTGGCAGCTGCGGCCGCGGCGGTTCGGCCTGCGCAACGCAGACAACCCGCTGCGCGACCGCAGCCCCGATCCGTACGAGCTGCACAGCCCGGCGGAATTCGTCGCGGTCAACTTCGAGCACTTCCTTCTGGATCCGGACTACCGCTGCCGTCGGCCGGCGCTGCATCGCCATCTCGCCATGCGGCTCGGGGTCGACGGTGAACACGCACCACTACGGCCGTGTGCGGATGCACTGCCGTTCGTGACCGCGAGCGAACACGGCGATCACCCGCCGCTGGACGCGCTCGACCCGGCGCGCGTGCACGCGGTCGAGTACCTGTTCGCCGAGCCCACGCATGCGCCGATGAGCCGCTGGGGCCACAGCATGTTGCGGCTGGTGGTGTGCGCGCCCGGCCGCACGCCCGGGCCGGACTGCCGTTTCGACCTTGCGCACCACCGCGTGCTGTCGTTCCGCGCGTTCGTCGACGACGTGCAGATCTCCAGCTGGCGCGGGCTCACCGGGCACTATCCGTCGCGGTTGTTCGTGCTGCCGTTGTCGCAGGTGGTCGAGGAATACACGCAGGTCGAGCTGCGCGGCCTGCGCGCAGTGCCGCTGCGGCTGCAGCAGGCCGAAATCGCGGCCTTGATCGAACGTGCGGCGCAGCTGCACTGGAACTACGACGGGCGCTACAGTTTCCTGGGCAACAACTGCGCGACCGAGACCTTCAAGCTGCTGCATGACGCCGTGCCACGCCTGGCGTCCGCGCGACTGGCGGCGATCACGCCGAACGGGTTGCTGCGCAAGCTGGAACGCCGCGGCATCGCCGATGCCTCGGTGCTTGCCGACAGGGACAACGCCATCCGGCACGGCCATCTCTTCCCCGCCGCGGACGCCCACTACCAGGCGCTGTTCGACGTGGCCGATGGCATGCTCGACCTGCCCGTACGCGACGCCCGCGCATGGCTGGCACTTGAAGCCGGTACGCGTACGCCGTGGCTGCAGCGTGGCGACCTGCGCAGCACCGCCGCGTTGCTGGTGCTGGAGGAGGCGGCGCTGCGCCGCGCCGAACTGCGCGCGTATGACGCCCTGAAACACCGACTGCTGCGCGCCGGCGACGCGGACGCAGCCACCGCCCGCGGCCTGGCCGAGGAGGTCCTCGCGGCCGAGGGCGTGCTGGTGCGCCCGGCGATGCTGCTGGCCCGGGTGCCGGGCTATGGACTGCCGCAGGCGGACGAGCTGACGGTCGCCGGCGAACGGGCGGCGACGCTCGATTCCGCACGGCGCGAACGGTCCGGCAACCTGCATGCACGCGCACAGGCGATGCTGCCGGCGGCAATGGCCGACGAGCTGGCAGCGATCCACGCCAACGTCAGCCGGACCACCGCACGCCTGCGCCGCCTCAGCGCCGGGGACGTGGCGTCGTAGCGCCGCTCCGCATCACCTCACGCAACGCACCCGCTGCAGCTGCAGTCCGTCGGGGCCGGTGATTTCGAGCGTATCGGCGTCGCGCAGGCGCAGGCGCTGTTCGGCCTCCCACTGTTCGCCCTCGCCCACATAGGCGAACACCACGGTCGCGATATCCTCGCCTTCGGGATGCACCGCGCGCGGGGTTCCCACACTCTCGTGGAAGTGGATCGCATCCGCGGCGATCGTGATGCCCCCGATGCTGGCCGGATCGGTGCACGCGGCCGCATCCGGCGCCCAGCGGCCGGTGAACGCGGCCGGCAACATCGGCATGTCGCGCTGCTCATCCGGCTCACCCGGCGCCGGCATCGACGCCGGGCGCGCGCACCCTGGATGCGGCCCGTCGCCGTCGACGGTCAGCTCGCCCGAGAACGGAAACGCCGCGCCGGACATGCTGTCCTCGCAGGGCGAGACCCGCACCACCGCCTCGACGCTGCCCGCGGCGTCACGGGCAATGACCGTGCGCGTGTCCCCCTCCACGGTGGCGCGCTCCACCGCCATGCGGCGCTCGCCGAGATCGACCCCGGTCAACACCAGCTCGCGAGCGTCCACCCGCGCCTGCAGGAACGGTTCGTTGGTGGCGATGACCAGATCCTGCTTCAGCACGGACCCATCGCCCACCGCAACGGCCGCAGGCAGCTGCGGCGGCGGCGCGTCGCCGACGTTCCGCGTCGGCTCACCGCATCCGCCCAGCAACGTGCACAAACCTGCAGCGATCAGGTACCGGAACCGGTGCATGGTGTCGTCCTCCAGATCGGGGATCGACAGGGTAATCGCCACGACGCCCGCTCCGCACCGTGCCCACGACACCCCGTCCAGGCCGAACGGCACCCGGACAGCCGGCGCCGCATGGCTAGAATCGTGCGACCACTGTCTTCCAGGAGCTGCCGTGCCCATCAGGTTCCGTCCCGCCCCGCTGGGGATCGCGCTCGCCACCGCGCTCACGCTCGCCGCCTGCTCCACGCCTGCCAATCCGACCGGCACGTCGCCCGCATCGACCACTGCGCAGGACGAGCGCGGCGTCGCCGCGTTCTTCGAGTCCTTTACCGACACATGGATGCGCCGCCAGCCGTCGTCGGCCACCGCCAGCGGCTATTTCGACGATCCGGCACTGCAGGCGGAAATGGACCGCCAGCTCACCCCGCAGACACGGGAATTCCGCCGCGAGACGGTGGCACTGGCGCAACAGGGCCTGGCGGAGCTGGCGCGCTTCGACCGCGCGGCGATGGATCCGACCGAACGCGTGTCCGCCGAACTGATGGCCTGGCAGCTGCAGAGCATCGTCAACGGCGAACAGCACGCCGATTCCGATTTCCCGTTGCAGCAGTTCAGCGGCGCCAATGTCGGCCTGCCGAACCTGATGACCGTCGTGCACCCGGTGCGCAACGCCCAGGACGCGGCGAACTACCTGTCCCGGCTGCGCCAGTTCGAGGCACGGATGGACGAAGCGACCGCGCGCTCGCGCGAGCTCGCCGCGCGCGAGATCCTGCCGCCGCGCTTCATCCTCGAAGCGACCATCGCGCAGATGCGCCAGTTCATCAGCCCCGCACCGGAGGCCAACCCGCTGGTGACCACGTTCGACGACCGCCTGGCGTCGGCGGAGGCGATCGATGCCGGCACCCGCCGGGCGCACGTGGCCGACGCCACAGCGGTCGTGCGCAACAGCGTCTATCCGGCATGGCAGCGCGCCATCGCGGCGCTGGAAGCGCAGCTGCCCGCCGCCACCGACGATGCCGGGCTGTGGCGGTTCGACGGCGGTGCCGAGGCGTACGCGCATCATCTGCGCCGGTTCACCTCCACCTCGCTCAGTGCCGAGGAGATCCACGAGATCGGCAGGCGCGAAGTGGCACGCATCGAAGGCGAGATGGACACCATCCTGCGTTCGATCGGCCGCACCGACGGCAGCGTCCGCGAGCGCATCGACGCACTGCGCAAGGACCTCGCCTACAGCAACGACGACGCCGGCCGCAAGGCGATCATGGACGACATCGAAACCATGATGCGCGACGCCGAACGACGTGCCGATGCGCTGTTCGACATCCGCCCGAAGACGGCGGTGATCGCCCAGCCCTATCCGGAGTACCGCTGGGCCAGCGCCGCGGCGAGCTACACCGCGCCGCCGCTGGACGGCTCGCGCCCGGGCGTCTACCAGATGCCGCTGCGCCCCGACCGGCTGACCCGCTTCGGCCTGCGCACGCTGGTCTACCACGAGGCGGTGCCGGGCCATCACTTCCAGGTGGCGCTGTCGGTGGAGAACCGGGCGCTGCCGAAGTTCCGCCAGACCCGTGCACTCGGTGGCATCTCCGCCTTCAGCGAAGGCTGGGCGCTGTACGCCGAGCGCCTGGCCGCCGAGGAAGGCTGGTACGAGAGCGATCCGGAAGGGCGGCTCGGCCAGCTCGATGCCGCGCTGTTCCGCGCCCGGCGCCTGGTCGCCGACACCGGCCTGCACGCGATGCGCTGGACCCGCCAGCAGGCGATCGACTACGGCATCCCGCCGTCGGAGGTCGACCGCTACGTGGTGATGCCGGGCCAGGCGACCTCGTACATGATCGGCCAGCTCGAGATCGTGCGCCTGCGCGACAAGGCCCGCGACGCCCTGGGCGAGCGCTTCGACCCGCGCGAGTTCCACAACCGCGTGCTGCTGACCGGCGTGGTGCCGCTGGAACTGCTGGAGCGCGAGGTGGATGCCTACATCGCGGAAGCCGCGCAGGCATGAAGGTCGCGCGGCGACGGCCGCTGGTGCTGACGGCGATGGCGCTGGCCGCTGCCGTACTGGGCTGGTGAGTGTTGCACACCCACCAGCCCGCCGCTCCGGCTGGAGCGGAGCCGGAGGCTGCAACCACCACGGCCCCCGCCGCGGCGTTCTCCAATCCACATCCGCCCCTTCCCGCTGGCACGTTCGACGCGAACCGGGCCGTGCTCGAGGACGCCGCGCAGCGTGGCGATGCGGAAGCCTCGTTCCGGATCGGCCAGGCCCTGGCGTACTGCCTGCGCTATCGCCCGGTCCCTGCCGCCCAGCTCACGCAGATGCTGGCCAGCGCCATCGCCGAGGTCGGTGACGCCGTGCGAATCGGTGGGCGGCCGGTCGGCGACGATCGCAACATCGACCTGTTCCTGTATGCGCATGCCGAGGGCGAACGGCTGTGCGCCGGCACCGACAGCCTGCGCGAGACGCCACCAGCCGGCACCGCCTACGGCCATATCGCCCGTGCCGCCGCCCAGGGGCACCCGGGCGCGATGGCGCTGTACCCGCAGGTCGCATTCGAGGAGTTCCAGGACCCGGCGGCGCTGGTGGACAACGCCACCAAGGTGGCGCGGCGGCGCGACCTCGCCAGGACCATGCTCGAGGCCGCCATCCGCGCCGGCGAGCCGGATGCCCTGCGCAACGCCGCGGGTGCCTATGCCAGCGATGGCTGGCTGCCCGCGGATCCGCCACGTGCCCTGGCCTACTGGTTCGCCTACCTCGGCACGCCCGATGGCCAGCGCCTTCCCGAGGGCCTGCGCATGGAGATGGAAACGAAGTTTCTGCACGGACAACCCGCGGACACGGTGGGCGAGGCCCGCGCCGTGCACGGCAACTCCTTGCAACGCATGACTGGCGCATGGGGGACCGCCGATGACACCTACGCGCGGACTTCTCCTCATCACCGCGGCAGCCCTGCTGGCCGCCTGTCAGCGCGACGATCCCCTGCCGGTCCCGCCGGAGGAGGCGGCGGAACAGCCCGCTGCCCCGGCAGACAGCGCCGAACTCGACTCCCTGCGCAAGGCGCTGGCCCCGGCGCGGATGCGGGCGCAGGACAACCTGTCATTTCCCGGCACTGACGACGCCATTGCCGAGAACCTACGACGATGGGCGATGCCGCTTGCGGAGTTCATCGCCGAATTCGAGCCGCTTGCAGCGGCCGGAGACACCGAAGCGACGCTGCTGGTCGGGAGCCGCCTGTCGCGTTGTCACAAGGCACTCGCCGACGACACGCCTGCCCGGCTGCTGCAGGAGCTCGAGCGCGAACAGGCGTGGCTCGAATCCCGCCCCGACATGCCCGGCCTCGAGGCGCGGCAGGCCAACATCGAGCGCCAGCTTCTCGAACGCCTGGAAAACCACGAGAGCTGCCGTGCGTTGCCTGCCGGCATGATCGAGCGCAGCTTCCAGCGCACCGAGCGCCTGGCGCTGTCAGGCGATACCGGTGCGCGCAGCTGGTACGTCGACTACGCGCTTGCCGGATTCCGGACCCGCGAGCAGGTGATCCGCCACGTGGAAGAGGTGGCACGCCGCCGCACGCACGCGCGCAGCTGGCTCGAGGACGCGTTGCAGGCGGGCGACGTATCCGCTCTGATCACCTACGCAAACCAGCTCAACGGGGTCTCCGGCGACAACCTGCTGTACCCGCCCGACGCGCGTGCCGGCATCGTGTATGGCTACGTGGGTGACCTGGTCCTGGCCCGACGCAACGCCACAAGCGCGTCGGACGGGGCGGAGCAGCGCATGCATCGCCAGCGTTACGACCACCTGTGGCGGGACGGCCCGCAGGGCGGCCGCGGTTCGTACAGCCAGGCCGAATGGGACGCGATCACGGAGGAAGGCCGGCAGCTCTACGAGCGCTCGTTCCGCTCCACGCAGGATTGACCGGTCGTAGCACGGGCGCGTGTGGCGGTAGCACATCACCCGGCGGCCCGGCAGTGACCGGTATGCCGCCAACCGGATGATCGTTGCCCGGCCCGCCAATGGCCTGTGCGAGTGACCCAAACGCAACAGGGCCGGATGACCCGGCCCTGTTGCCTGCAGCGTGGAAGAAGGGCCGAATCGTGCCGGCCCCTCCCTTATCCGCGGATCGGGATCACCAGATCCGCACGCGGTCTTCCGGGGCGATGTAGAGCGGGTCGCTCTCGGTCACGTTGAACGCGTCGTACCAGGCATCGATATTGCGCAGCGGCGCAAACGCGCGGATGTGGCCCGGCGAATGGGTGCCGTTGACCAGCTGCTGGCGCAGCGCGTCGTCGCGCCACAGGGTGCGCCACACCTGCGCCCAGCCCATGAACAGGCGCTGCTCGCCGGTGAAGCCGTCGATGACAGGAGCGGGCTTGCCGTCGAGCGAGCGGCGGTAGGCCTCCAGCGCAATGGTCAGGCCGCCGAGGTCACCGATGTTCTCGCCCATCGCCACGCGACCGTTGATGTGCATGCCCGGCAGCTGCGGGAACTCGAACGCCTCGTACTGCGCACCCAGCTTCGCGGCCTGGGCCTCGAACTTCGCCGCGTCCTCGGCGGTCCACCAGTCACGCAGCAGGCCGGCGCCATCGGACTTGCGGCCCTGGTCGTCGAAGCCGTGGATGATCTCGTGGCCGATCACGCCGCCGATGGCGCCGTAATTGACCGCCGGGTCGGCATCCGGATCGAAGAACGGCGGCTGCAGGATCGCGGCCGGGAACACGATCTCGTTCTTGACCGAGTTGTAGTAGGCGTTGACGGTCTGCGGGGTCATGCCCCACTCGGCCTTGTCGACCGGCTTGCCGATGCGGCCCTTGCGGTAATCCCATTCGAACGCCATCGCGCGCTCGGCATTGCCGAACACGTCGCCATTGGCGAGCTGCAGGCCGCTGTAGTCACGCCACTCGTCCGGGTGGCCGATCTTCAGGCCGAAGCCTGCGAGCTTCGACCGTGCCTCGGCCTTGGTCGCCGGGCTCATCCAGTCCAGCTGGTCGAGGCGCGCACCCATCGCCACCTTCACGTTGGCGACCAGCTCGTCCATCTTCGCCTTGGCATCCGGCGGGAAATAGAGCTTCACGTAGTCCTCGCCGATCGCCTCGCCCATCGCCGACGAGGTGTAGGCCACCGCACGCTTCCAGCGTGCGCGCTGCTCCGGCTGGCCGGACAGGAACTTCGAACGGAACTCGAAGTGCGCGTCGGCGAAGTCGCTCGACAGCAGCGGCGCGGCGTTGTCGGTGGTGTGGAATGCCTGCCAGGCCTTGAGAGTGTCGAGGTCGGCATCGGCGAAGATCTTCGCGATCTTCGGGAACGCGGTGTCCTGGCGGATCACGCCGGCATCGGCGTAATCGACCTCAGCGGCGGCGAGGTAGGTCTGCCACGGGAAGCCGGGCGCGACGGTATCGAGTTCGGCGAACTTCACCGGGTTGTAGGTCTTGTCGCGATCGCGGCTCTCGGCGCGGGTCCAGTGGGCCTCGGCGATCTGCGTTTCCATCGCCATGATCTTCTGCGCATTGCCCTGCGGGTCGTCCCAGCCGGCAAGCTGCAGCAGTTCGGCGATGTAGGCCACGTAGCGCTCGCGCTGTGGCGCGAACTTCTCGTCGAGGTACATCTGGCGGTCGCCCAGGCCCAGGCCCGACTGGCTGAGGTAGAGGGTGTAGACATCGGGGTTGCGCTGGTCGTCGCCGACGTAGTGGCCGAAGAAGCTGCCACCGAAGGTCGCGTTGCGCTCGCCCATCAGGCGCGCCATGCCGTCCTTGCCGTCGACGGCGCGGATCGCGTCGAGCTTCGGCTGCAGCGGCTTCGCACCGAGCGCCTCGACCGCCGCCTCGTCCATGAAGCCCTGGTACAGCGCGGCCAGCTTGGCGGCGTTGTCGGTGCCGGCCGGATTGCCGAGCTGGTAGCCCTCGAGCATCCGGTGCACGCGCGCCTCGGACAGGTCGCGCAGGATCAGGAACGAGCCGTACATCGACTGGTCGGCGGGGATCTCGGTGTTCTCGGCCCAGGTGCCGCTGACGTAGGCGAAGAAGTCCTCGCCGGGCTTCACGTCGGTGTTCATGCCGGCGGTGTCGATGCCCCAGCTGCCGAAGCGGCGCGCCTCGATCACTTCGCCGCTGCCGCCCTGCCCTTCGGGGGTGGCCTGGAAGAGGGCCACCATGTCGCAGGACGCGTCGATGCAGGCATGGTTGTCATGGGCCGCGGCCAGCGGCGCGACACCGGCGAGTGCCAGCGCGGTGGCAAGGGACAGCAGGGACTTCTTCATCGGGTTCTCCGGTCGTGTAAGCGGGGCGCACGGATTGCCCCAGCCACCCAGAGTACCCGCAGGCCGGGGGTGCGCCGTGGGCCAAAAGTCCCGGGTCGTCCCGGCCGCGGACCGGCAGTAGGATGTCGGCGCCAGGAGGAGGACGCATGGAAACCGACGAACTGCACCGCGGGCGACTCATCGACCACCTGCAACTGGTGGTCCGCGACCTCGACGCCAGCCGACGCTTCTATACGGCCGTGCTGGATGCGCTGGGCGTACCGGTCGGCGGCTCCGGCGAAGGCTGGTTCTGGGCCGACGAGCTGTTCGTCTGCACGGCCGTCAGCGGGGCGGCGCAGGGACAGCTGACCGGCCGACAGCACATCGCCTTCCAGGCGCCCGACCGCGCCGCCGTCGACACGTTCCATTGTGCCGCGCTCGCCGCGGGCGGTCGCGACAACGGCGCGCCGGGCGTACGCCCCTACCACCCGGGCTACTACGCCGCCTTCGTGCTCGATCCCGACGGCAACAACATCGAAGCCGTCCACCATGGCGACGCCCACCGCAGCGCGCCATCGGTGCACATCACGTTCTGAGACCTGCCTGCCTACACCGGCAGGACGCGCCGCTCACCGCCCGACGGGCGCAGGTCGATCGGCCCGTCGCCGGTGCCGGATCGCGGCGTCAGCGCGCGCACGTTGTCCTCGTCGAACACCGCCACGCGCGCGCGGCCGGCGCGCTTGGCCGCATACATCGCGCGGTCGGCATGCGACATCAGCCGGGTCAGGTCATAGCCCGACAGCGTGGTGTCGGTGATGCCGAAACTCGCCGCGATGCACAGGTCATACCCGCGCCGGCCGGTATCGACCGCGGCCAGCTGCGCCAGCGCATCCTCGGCCACCCGCCGCCCGGTGGCGGCGTCGCAGCCCGGCAGCAGCATCGCGAACTCCTCGCCGCCCAGCCGGCCGATGCAGTCGCCGGGCCCGCACAGCTCCGCGCACGCCTTCGCCACCTGCTGCAGCACCCAGTCGCCGGCCTCGTGGCCGAAGCGGTCGTTGACCTGCTTGAAGTGGTCGAGATCGAAGGTCAGCAGTGCGACCACCCGGTGGTCCTGCCGGCATGCCGCCAGCAGCCGCCCGGCCTTCTCGGTGAAGTGGTGGCGGTTGGAGACGCCGGTCAGCGCATCGAGTTCGGCCAGGCGCCGCAGGCGCATCTGCAGGCGCTTGGTCTTGAACGCCCAGTACGCGGTGGTGGCCAGCAGGAACGACAGCAGGCCGGCCACGACCAGCCACAGCCGTGCGCGCTGTTTCGTGGTGCTCTGGTCGAGTTGCAGCAGCGCGTTCTTCTGGTTGAGCAGTTCGATCTGCTGCGCCTGCTGCTGCGACTGGTGGCGCACGATCTGGTAGGCCATCTCGCGCGACTTGACGTCGTCGAGGTGCCGGCGCTCCGCGTCCACGAACGCCTTGTAGGCCTCGAGGGTGGCCGCGGGATCGCCGCGCTCGCTGGCAATGCGATAGAGCGTGCCGTACGCCGACACCAGCGGTTCGATATTGCCGATCCCGCGGGTGCGCTGCACCGCGACCGCGGCATGGGCCTCCGCCTGCGCCTGCGCGCCGTCGCGCAGGCGGTACTCCGCAAGCAGCGCGTGGTAGACGCCCTGCAGGAACGGATAGCGGATGTCCTCGACGGTCGGCAGGTAGCTTTCCAGCAGCCTGATCGCCTGGTCCACGCGATCGCTCGCCGCAAGCCAGCGTGCAAGGTGGGCGCGCGCGAAGGCGGCGAACACACGTTCGTTGATCGAATCGCAGTGGGCGATGTTGGCGCGCAGCCGCGCCTCGTCGAGATCCTCCTCCAGCCCCAGCGCGGCTTCCGCCACCAGGTTCTCCGCGGCGCAGGTGTTGCGCGGCTCGGGCCGGGAATCCAGCACCGCCTGCGCCAGCTGCAGGCCGAGCCGGTACTCGCCGACCTGGTTGTAGACCACGCCCGCATTGAGCAATCCGCGGTGCCGGATCTCCAGGTCCTGGATGTGATCGCGCAGCGGCAGGATCTCCTCGAGGATGCGCAGCGAGTCCTCGAAGCGGCGGTTGGCGGCGTGGATGTTCGACAGCAGACCACCGCCCTCGAAGCGGATATCGGCGTCGCGGCTTTCCCCGAGCACCTCCTCGAGCAAAGCCACGGCCGGACCGGACTCGCCCAGCAGGGCATGACGATACGCGCGCAGGATCTGCAGCCGCTGCCGCTGCTGCGGCGTGGCGTCGTGCGCACGCGCGTCGAGCTCGGCCAGCAGCTGCTGGAAACGCGCCACGTCCGACGTCTTGACGCTGCCCGCCTCGACGAGCAGCGCCTCGACCTCGTCGACACCGGCGGCCGCCGCACCCGCGGCCACAGCCACCATCGGCATCGCGAGCAACAGGCACAGCGCGGACAGCAACCGCCCGCGCGTGGGCCAGCTACTCCGGCGCGCGGTCCCCGCGCTCGGCCGGTTCCGGCTGGCCGTCGTCATGTCCTTCATCGGTCCGCTCCTCGGGAAACTCCGTTTCGCCCTCATCCGGCGCGATGATCATGCACATCAGCGCATCGTGCCGCGCGCGCTCGCTGGCGACGGACGCGACCAGCGCCGCCATGTCGTCGACCACGCTGCCACGTGGCAGCTCTCCCAGCGCCTCGAGCCTGCCCAGGTCCTCGTCAAACATCCGCCTTCCCCTCTGTGTGGTTGATACCGCATACCCGACAACAGACGCACACCCGTCGCAGGCCCGCCGGTGCTCAGGCCGGCGCCGCCTCGCGATGTTCCGCAGTCGTACCCCTGCCCCCGGCAAACGCATCTCGCGTCGACCACCGGCCGGCCTGGCGCAGGCGTTCGATCATGGCCTCGTCGCGCCGCATCGGCCGCGCCGGCGGGATCACCAGTGTCGCCTGCATCGACGGGCTGGCATCCACCAGCGCATCCAGCGCGATCGGCGCCATCAGCGCACGATCGACCGGCAGCGTCGCGGCCTCGTAGAGGATCACTTCGTGGTCAGGCGGATAGCCGTCGGCCAGCAGCTTGCCCACCAGGAGCGCGCGTTCGACCGCGCCGGTGCTGCGGCGGCTGACGCCGAGGTCGCCAACCACGCCGATCTGCCACAGCACGAGGTAGGCGGACGGGTCGATGCGCCGCACGTAGGCGAGGTACTGGCTGGCTTCCAGATGCAGGCAACCGACGCGGCCGGGATCGATGCCGAGATCCGCATAGAGGCAGTCCTCCGCCGAGACCGCCGGCTCCATCCACGCGTCGAAGCCTTCCGCGCGCGCCTGCGCGATCGCGCGGTGCGGGACGGTGGCGAATACGCCGGGGTGGCCGTAGAACGCCCCGCAGACGCGCGCACCGCGGCGCACCTCGGCCATCATCATCGACACCATGTCGCGGTACGCGGCGTGCCGCGAACGCCCCTCGCCATAGCACGGCTGCAGGCTGCGCACGTCGGCATGCATGCCCTGCACCCAGCGCTCGACGATCGGGTCCGCGGCGGCCACGAACACCACGTCGGCACTGGAGATTTCACTGCGCGCACGCGGTGCCAGATGCGCCCCCAGCATCATCCCCAGCCCCACGCAGGAAAGTCGCCCCCGACTGCCCATCCCAGGTGTCCCCCGACACTCGCGAATGTGAATTAGATCACCCTTTGACGCCGGGCGACAGCACCGGCAGCCGCGTCGCTGGAAGGCTGCACCAGCCGACGTAGCCGCCCTCCCCGGCGCGTGGCAGGAAACCCAGCCGCAGCATCAGCTGGCGCACTGCCACGTTGCCCGGGCGGTGCCTGGCGTCGAGTACTCCGCCCACAGCATGGACCTGCTGCTGCAGCGCTGCCACGACCTCCGTCGCGTATCCGCAGCCGGACTGCCGCGGATCGAACATCAGCCCGAGCTCGCCGCGCGCGGGGTCCGCTGTGGGCGCCACCGTCATCAGGCCGATCGGCACTGCGGCATCGAGTGTCTGCAGCATCCACGCGTACATCGACGGCGGTGTGCGCTGCGCGGCGCGCAGCAGGCGGCGGGCAACGGCGGCGAATCCACCAGCGACTTCAGCGACCCGTGCACCTCCGAACGCAGCGGGCCGCCGTGCCCGCCGCCACGCGACTCCAGCTCGAAGTACACCAGGCCCTTGACCCCCAGGTTGAGCGCGACGCTGCCGTCCGCGGCCTGGATGTTCATCGGAAAGAACGCGCCGTCCGCCCGGCGCAGGCGCTCCTGCCACGGCTCCAGCACCGCGCCGAAGTTCGGCGAGCCCAGCTCCTCCTCGCCTTCGGCGACCACATACAGGTTCACCGGCAGGGTGCCGCGGGTCCTGAGCACCGCGTCCACCGCATTGAGGAATGCGCGCTGCGGACCCTTCTGGTTGGTTGCACCGCGCGCCATCAGCACGGTGCCCAGTTCGTGCTCCACCAGCTCGCCGGCAAACGGATCATCGATGCGCCAGTTGGGCTCCACCGGCTGCACGTCGTACATCATGTAGACCACCAGCGTGCGCGCGGCGCCGGCGTCGTAATGGGCCAGCACGCCGGGATGCCCGGGCGTCTCCACCAGCTCGACCTCCTGGAAGCCGATCGTGCGCAGGTCGTCGGCGAGCATCTGCGCCATGGCGTCGATGCCGTCGTCGACGGCACTGATCGAGCGCTGGCGCACCCAGCGCTGCAGGTGCTCCACGTGGCTGTCGAGGTCCGCATCGATGCGCGCGTACACGTCGTCGTGCCGCTGGGCATAGGCCGGCACCGCGGAGGCATCGAACACCGCATCGGTGGAGAACGCCCACTGCGGTCGCGGCGAGGCCTGCAGCGGCGCCCATGCCAGGCCTGCGATCGCCAGCAGACAGCCCAGGCCCCCTCCGTATCGCGATCCGCGCATCCGATCCTCCCCCAGCCACGATCGGCCGATCTTAGCGCGGCTCGCCGCCCTGTCGCGGCGGCCGGGTTCCGGGGCGCTGCGGGCTCAGGTGGCGGCCGCCCCGTCCCGCGCGTGCCACTCGCGCAGCAGTTCGGTCTCGCGCTCGCGCGACATGCCGGCACGCTGTTCGGCCTGCCGCTCGGCAGGCAGCGCGCGGTGCCACGCCAGCAGGTCGGTGACGGTCGTGGCCAGCGGCCGGAACGTGAGTCCCGCCGCGATCGCGCGGCGGTTGTCCACCTGGCCATAGCCGCCGTACTCGTGGTCCTGCGGGAACCAGATCGGCAGGTCGGCTCCGAACCTCACTTCGCGCGCGGCAAGGAATTCCGCCGGCACGTGGGTGAAGCGGGCATCGCCACCGGTCGCCGCCCTGATGCCGGCGAGGAAGGTGTCGGTGTCCATGCGCCGTGCCGGGCCGACCGCGTTGAAGGTGCCGGACGTGCGCGCCTCGGCCAGCCGGATCACCCATTCGCCGACGTCGCGACCGTCGATGAACTGCACCGGGTCGCGACCGTCGCCGGGCACCAGCACCTCGCCGCCTTCCGCCACGCGCAGGGGCCAGTAGGTGAAGCGGCCGGTGTCGTCGCGCGGGCCGACGATGTAACCGGGTCGCACCACGGTCACCGCATCACCGAACTGCCTGCGCGCCTCGGCTTCGCTGGCGGCCTTGAGCGGTCCGTACATGCCGGCCATGTCGGCGCGGAAGGTGTCCATGGTCTCGGCCAGCGGGTCGGCGCCGGTGTAGGCGGCCAGCGGGGCGTCCTCGCCGATGCCGGGGCGGCTGCCATCGGCATACACCGAGATGGTCGAGATGAAGACGTAATGCCCGACCCGCCCGCGCAGGGCCGCGCCGGCGTCGCGCACCCAGAACGGCAGCGTGGTCGGGTTGTCGATGCAGACGTCCCATTCCCGGCCGTCGAGGGCGGAGAGGTCGCCGGTGTTGCGGTCGCCATGCACCTGTTCGACCGCGCCCGGCCACCCGGGTGTCGGCCGCTTGCCGCGGTTGAACAGGGTCACCCGGTGCCCGCGGGCGAGCGCGTAGTCGACCTGGAAGGGGCCGGTGAAGCCGGTGCCGCCGAGGATCAGGATGCGCAACGGGCGCTCGGCCCTGGCCACGCTCGACGCGGCGAACGCGGGGAATGCGCCGGCCGCTGCGGCCAGTGCGGTGAACTTCAGCAGGTCACGACGGGACGTCGGCATGGCGGGCTCCGCGGCAGGGTGTGCGGCGAGTCTGCATCCGCCGGGTCCGGCACGGCCCGTGCCGGAAGTGGGAGTGACTGCAGCCGTATCCGGTATCCGGTATCCGCACCCCTGATGCCCGCAGGCCGTCGCGCTGAACGATATCTCGACACCACCGATGCACGGGCTGCACGCCGCTGCGTCGATAGTCGGGCACGTTCCCCCGTTCGGATACGGCGCACGGCGCCGACAGGAGACAGCCAATGAAGCGCGACCACGATCGACACGACCAGCGCCATCGCGGGCAGTGGCAGGAAAACGAGGACCGCCAGTTCAGCCGCCCTGACGACTGGGCCGCCCGCGGCCGTCCCGATGCCGGCGACCAGCAGCATCGTGCCCGCGACCACGAACGCCACTCGGGTGGTCGCCGCGGCGAGGACCGACGCCCCGAAGGGCGCGACGATGGCGACTACACCCGGCAACTGTCGGAGCGCTATGGCCACGGCGAAGGCGGCTAAAACCGCGAGGCCTATGCGCAGGGTGGATACGGCGGCAACGGACCCCGCCAGGGCGGCTTCGGTCACGGCATGTCCGGCCCCCCGGTCGAGGAGTCGCGCGAAGGGCGCTACTGCTCCCATCCGCGCCTCGAGCAGTACGACACCTCGTCGCTCGGGCGCGGCCGCGGCGACGACATCTCCACGATGTACCAGGGTGGCGAGGACGAGCCGCGACGCATCGGTGGGCACCGCAACGGCGGCGAGCCCTGGCGAGGCGGCAGTGACGATCCCACGCTGCGCGGGGGCTTCCGCGGCCGCGGCCCGAAGGGCTATACGCGCTCGGACGAGCGGATCATGGAAACCCTGTGCGAGCGCCTGGCCGACGACGACGATGTCGACGCCTCGGACATCTCCGTCGAGGTGCGCGACGGCGTCGCCACCCTCACCGGCACCGTGTCGCACCGCTGGATGAAGCACCGTGCCGAGGACCTGGCCGAAGCCTGCAGCGGCGTGAAGGATGTCGAGAACCGCATCCGCGTGGGCGGCCGCGCCGGGGACGACCAGCGCCACTCGATCGGCACGCTGCCGGCCGACGCGTCGCAGTCCACCGGCGGCGGGGGCGGACAGCGCGATTCCTGATACGTGCCGTCACGCGATGTGGAGCGCCGCCCACGGGCGGCGCTTTCGCGGGTTACGACGCCGCCAGCGCCAGCGGCGCCACATTCCCTGGCGCGTCCGCTTCGCGCATCGCACCCAGCGCCCGCGCCCCGGCAGCGCATGCGGTGTCGACCACGCGCGCGAGTTCGCTGCCGGCGCCGGAGTCCTCCAGCGATTGCCAGGTGCGTGCCGGCAGGTCCCAGTTGCGGGCCACCACCCGGCCGATGCGCGGCGCCCATGCCTGCAGGAGTTGCGCGACCGCCGGCAGCGGCAACGCCGCCAGGCCGCGGCGAGCATGTTCGTCGCGCAGCGCCTGCACCACCACGATCGCGCCCAGCCCCTGCAGCAGCACCAGCAGCTGCGCGGCGAAGGCATCGACGCCCGGCCTGCGCGCGTGCTCGCGGAGCGCGAGCGTGGCGTACTGGGTGTGCTCCCAGACCAGGTCCGGCAGGCGGCCGAAGGCCCCGCCCTCGGTGTGCATCACCGGCTGCATCAGCGCAAGCGCCACCAGCTGGCGCATGCCCTGCATGCCGACCAGCGTGACGGCGCGCTCGAGGCTCCCCACCGGAGCCGGGTAGACCCGGTACAGCGCGCTGTTGGCGAGCTTCAGCAGGTTGGCGGCAAGCGCCGGATCACGACTCACCACAGCGGCCAGCTGCGCCGCGGACGAGGCGTCGTCGTTGAGCGCGCCAAGCAGCTGCGGCAGCAGCTGCGGTCGTCGCGGCAGGCGTCCGGGTTCCGACGCGAAGCGCTCCAGCGAGCGCGCGGCCGCCGCGATGGCATCGTCGTGCGCTGGCGCCGCGCCCTCGGCCGTCACCGCACCGAGTGACAGCTCCAGCAGCGCGTGCGCCCAGTCCGCGGCGGGCTGCGCGACTTTCGTCGGCGATGGGGCATCACCCTCCGGGACACGCGCATCTGCGCCCGTGCGCAGCGGGCGACGGCGTCGCGACCACCACCATGCCAGCGCCGCCAGCGCGGCCCCCGTCAGCCCCGTTGCCACGATTGCATCCATCCGTTGCGCACCGCCTTCCGTTCCCCGGCGCGCATGGTACTCCAGCGCCTTCACGCGGCGCCTTCGCCGCGTGGCGCGCGACTCAGCGCGCGACCGGATGCGCCAGCGCGTAGTCGAGTGCGGCGCGGATGGCGGCGACCTGCGCGGCGTCGCACTGCGCGGGCGTGGCATCGGCGCTGTCCGGATAGACCTCGGTGGTGGTGACGTAGGGCGCACCGGTGATGCCGGCACACAGGCCCAGGCGCTGGACGGGATACTCGATCACCCCCGGCGCGACCACCGGCGAGCCGATGATCTCGCCGCGTTCGTCGGCCGGTGCGATATGGGTGACCCGCGCGACTGCCTCGATCACCGCCGCCTGGAAGCCGGGCTGCGGACGCTCGCTGTCGTCGACCAGGTAGAACCCGTCCGGAATACTGCCCGGCACCCACTCGGCGCCGTCGCGCGCGGCAAGTGCCGGGCGGAACTCCGATTCATCGGTGTCGGTGGTCTCGTGCAGGTCCACATGCACCCGCATCCGGTCGCGCAGTGGTGCCACCAGCGCCATCAGCGCGGCGGATTCCGCAGCCGGGCTGCCGGCACGGAAGGAGCGGTTCGGATCGACCGCATCGGCGTTCCAGCGATGGATGCGCTCGTAGGCCCACGGGCTGAC
This sequence comes from Alterluteimonas muca, assembly GCF_021191595.1. NCBI lineage: Bacteria > Pseudomonadati > Pseudomonadota > Gammaproteobacteria > Lysobacterales > Lysobacteraceae > Alterluteimonas > Alterluteimonas muca. The sequence continues at coordinate 520,073 of NZ_JAIWPS010000001.1, read as the reverse complement.
GCACGGCACCACCAGCAGGCCGATGCGCCCGGCGTATTCGTGGCCGTGCGCACGCGCGAAGGCGAGCGCGCCGCGCACGCCGCTGGTCTCGTAGCCGTGCACGCCGCCGGTCACCAGCGCCAGCGGGCGTCCCACGTCCCAGTCGCGGCTGCGCAGTGCCAGCAGCGGATAGCCATCCGGCGGGTATTCCACGCTGCCGTATTCGACCACGTCCCAGTCGCCGCGCAGCCGCTCGATGGCCTGCACCACGTCGTCGGCATGGCTGCGCAGGCGGCGCTGGCGCGACAGCCATTGCGCGCGTTCCGCCGCGCCCCAGGCGACGCCGGGGGTGCCGATGGGATAGAAAGCGCGGGTCGTGGACATGGCATCACCGTGGCAGGAGGGGGCCCGGACTCTAGCATCGCGGTCCAAACCCGGCGGCCGGGTCACGGGGCGACCCCGCCCGGCAACGGCCGCCCGCATGCGGAGACGATTGCAGCCGGTCAGCCGATCACCCGCTCGAACGGCGGCAACGCATCGAGGATGCGCTGGCCGTACTGGCGCGTGAGCAGGCGCGAGTCGAGGATGACCACGCGGCCGGTGTCCTCGCCGGTGCGGATCAGCCGCCCGGCGAACTGGGTCAGGGTGCGCAGCGCCTGCGGCACCGCGATCAGGTTGAACGGGTTGTGCCCGCGGCTTTCCAGCCATTCGCCGAGCGTCGCCGTCTGCGGATCGGTGGGCACGGCGAACGGCACCTGGGTGATCACCACCGTGGTGCAGGCCTCGCCCGGCAGGTCGAGTCCTTCGCCGAACGAGTTCAGCCCGAACAGCACCGAACCCCTGCCGGCGGCGACGCGTTCCAGATGCTCGGCCACCAGCCGGCTCTTGTTGCCATGCGCCTGCACCAGCACCGACGCCCGCCGCGCGGCGGGCAGCAGTTCGGCCACCTTCTCCATCTTCCAGCGCGAGGTGAACAGCACCATGCTGCCGCGGCCCCAGTCGAGCTCGCGATCGAGCCACCGCGCGACTTCGCGCGGGTGGCCTTCGCGGTCGTCGGGCGGCACGGGGAACCGCGGAACCACCAGTTGCGCCTGGCGCTGCAGGTCGAACGGCGAGTCCAGCGACACCATCTCGGCGTGGGACGGGATGCCGTTCTCGGCGGCGAACGCGCGGAAGTCATGGCCCGCCGCCAGCGTGGCGCTGGTCATCACCACCGCGTCCACCTCGCGCCACACCAGCGAGCGCAGCACCTGCGCCGCCGATACCGGCGATGCGTGGCAGTGCAGCTCGCCGTCGCGGTCCATCGCGATCCAGCGCGCCATCGGTGGCTGGCCCTCGTGGTCCTCGCGGCGCCAGCCGGCCCACAGCGCGTCCTGCTGGGCCATCGCCTCGACCACCGGCCCCAGCGTGCGCAGCAGGCGTTCGCGCAGCGGCTCGTCGGGTTTCCCCTTCGAGGCGGCCTGCTGGGCGGCATGCACCCAGTTGTAGAGCTCGCGGGTGTCGTCGGCGAGCGCCTCGATCGTCGGCATCCACGCATCCGGAAGCCGCCCCATCGGCGCGCGCCAGACCGCCTCGCGCTCGGACGGGTCCGGCGTCCACGCCAGCTCGAGTTCGCTACGGAAGGCCTTGAGCGCCTTGGCCAGGCGTGCGGCCAGCTCCACCACGTCACCCGGCAGCATCCGGCCGATGGTGTCCTTGTCCAGCGTGCGGTACGCGCTGGCAATCAGTCCCTCCATGCGCCGTACCTGGCGCGCGGCCTCGCCCAGGCCGATGCGGGCGGCGCCCTGGTCGATGGCCACCCCCGGCAGGTGGTGCGCCTCGTCGAGCACCAGCAGCATCTCGCCGGGCGGCGCCAGCAACGGCTGGCCGTTCTCGAGCTCGCCCATGGTCAGCGACGACAGCAGCAGCGCATGGTTGGTGACCACGATCTGCGCCTCGCGCACGGTCTGGCGTGCGCGCAGCACCGGGCACTGCGCGGCATGGCTGCAACGGCGGCCGGCGCAGCCGGATGCGGGCGTGGTGATGTGGCCGCGCAACGCAGGCGAAACCGGCGTCGGCGCATCGTCGAGGTCGCCGTCCCACGAACGGTCGGACAGCGCCTCGAGCAGGCGGCCGGCGGCCTCGATCTCCAGCACCGTCGGCGGGCGGTCGTAGAGGCGTTCGCCCTCCTCCGCCGGCATGTCGCCGAACATCGACGCCTGCCCCGGCCCGGCATGCAGCTCCAGCGCATTGCGCGGGCACAGGTAGCGGGTGCGGCCCTTGGCCAGCGCCACCCGCGCATCGAGCCCGGTGGCCTTGAGGAACGCCGGGATATCGCGATCGACCAGCTGCGACTGCAGCGCCACGGTGCCGGTGCTGATCACCAGCTTGCGCTGGCTGGCCAGCGCGATCGGCACCCCGGCGCTGAGGTAGCCGAGGCTCTTGCCGACGCCGGTGGGCGCCTGGATCGCCGCCACGCCGCCACTGGTGGCCAGCGCGCGCGAGGCGACGCCGATCATCTGCCGCTGGGCGCGGCGCGGGCTGAACCCTGGCGTGTTCTCCTGCAGCCGCTGGTAGGCCTGGCGCACCGCGTCCTTCATGCCCTCGGTGAGCGCGCGGGCGGGCGCGTCGTCGGTCGTGGGTGTTGCGTCAGTGGGAGAAGCGGCGGCGGCGGATTCCATCATCCGGCTATTGTCGGCCATCGCGGCCGGCATCCGCCCCGCGACCGCCACGGCGCAGGCCGGATGCTGAAGCGCGTTCAGGCTGTCGCGCGGTGCGTGCCGGGATTACTGGCCGACGGCGGCCGCGTCCCCGTCATTCGCACTCTGGCGCTGGTCACGGGCCGCGTCCTGACGCGTCAACGGGTCGAAGATCCGCTCGCCATCCAGCTCGATCCACTCCACGTCGCCCTGCAGGCCGAAATGGCAGCGCGCGGTGGCTTCGCGCAGTGCACCGCCCTCGGCGCCTGCGACCTGCAGGCCGCTGCCCGCATCCCACGACACCAGGAAGCCGTTGTCGCCTTCGGCGGCCCGGGCCTGCGGCTCCGGAATCACCGCCGAGCCGGAATCGGCCAGCAGCTGCCCCAGCATTCGCTCGCAGGCCACCACCGCATCGCGCTCGGCCCAGCGCTCGGCCGAGCAGCCGGTCAGGATCACGCCCGCGGCCAGCGCATGGATCCAGATCTTCATCGCACATCCTCTTCAATCCTGGGCCTGCGCCCGATGCGGCGAAGGTAACGCGGGGACATGCGCGGACCGTTGCCGTGGCCCTCACATCGCACTCCTGAATGGCGGCGCGCGGCGTATGCGACGGGTTCACCGGTGCCTGCCTACACAGGGAGTCCCCGAACGAGGACATCTTCGATGAGCCATCACGACGAACCCGCGACCGTGCCCTCGGTCGACCTGCAGCGCTATCTCGGCACCTGGTACGAGATCGCCCGGCTGCCGATGCGCCATGAGCCCGAGGATTACCGCGACATCACCGCCACCTACAGCCTGCAGGACGACGGCAAGGTGCGCGTGGCCAACCGCGCGATCGATGGCAACGGCGAGCCGCAGGAAGCGATCGGCGAGGCGACGCCCGTCGACGACAGCAACAGCAGGCTCAAGGTGAGCTTCCTGCCCGACGGGCTGCGCTGGATCCCCTTCACCAAAGGCGACTACTGGATCCTGCGGCTCGACCCCGACTACCGCATCAGCCTGGTCGGCAGCCCGGACCGCAGGTACCTGTGGCTGCTGGCGCGTGAGCCCACGATCGATGCCGTCACCCGCGAGGACTACCTCGCCACCGCGCGCGAACGCGGCTTCGACCTGACCGGGCTGATCGACACGCCGCAGGGCAGCGCCGCGACCCGATGACAGGCGCGCCGACGATCGGCCCGGGCCTGGCTGACATCAACCGCGAGGCCTATCTCTACTTCGGCGCCGGCGCGGCGGTGGCCTGGCAGATGGCCGACCCCGGCGTAGGCCGCGGCGTGGCGCGTCACAGCACCACCCTGGAGCGGCCGCTCGACCGGCTGCGGGCGACGATGACCTATATCTACGCAGTGAGCCTCGGCGACGACGAGGACCGGCGTGCGGTGCGGCGCATGGTCGACCGCGCGCACGCGCCGGTGCGCGGCCCCGGCTACAACGCCTTCGACCGCGACCTGCAGCTGTGGGTGGCGGCCACGCTCTATCGCGGGGCGCTGGACATGTACCAGCTGTTCGTTAGCCCGCTCGGCGGGCCAGCCCGCGAGCACCTGTACCGGCAGGCGCACGCATTCGGGCGCACGCTGCAGGTGCCCGACGACCAGTGGCCGGCGGATGCCGATGCGTTCGAGCACTGGTGGAACGCGCGCCTCGCCACGCTCCGGGTGGAACCGGAAGTGCGCGACGACATGCAGGCGGTGCTGCGCGGCGGGCGCACGCCCTGGTACCTGCGCACGGCCCTGCCACTGCAGCGCTTCGCCACCCGCGGGCTGCTGCCGCCCGCGTTGCGCGAGGCCTACGGGCTGCCATGGTCGGCACGCGACGAACAGCGCTGGCAGCAGTTCCGCCGCATCGCGCCCAGGCTCTACTGGATGACCCCGGCCTGGCTGCGCCAACTGCCGGCGAGGCGGGTGCTGGCGGACTTCCGCCGCCGGCAGGGGCGCTGACGCAACCGCGTCACGCCCTGCCCCCACAGCGCCGCGGCGCCTTCGGCGACACCCCGTATGGCGCGGTTACCCGCCGCCCGCTTCGCTCCCATCCGCACCCAGCGTGCGCTGCACGTTGCCGTCCGCATCCAGGAAGTCGATGCGCGCAGCGCCGTCCTCCTCGACACGGAACTGCAGGCGCGTCTTTCCGCTGCCATCGCGCAGCTGCAGGGCGGCGATGCCGTCACGTGTGCGCCCGACGAACAGGCGCGGCACCAGCGGTTGCGCATTGTCGGCAAATGCCTGCTGCGCTGCTGCGCGCTCCGCCTCCGGCAGCGCGCGGATGCGCTCCATGGCCTGCAAGAGTTCCTCGATCGGGGTATCACCGACGTCGTTGACGGTCAGTCCGGATTCGTAGCCGCCGCGGACCTGCTGCATGCTCAGGCCCAGCGCCTGGTCGCGGTGGTAGGGGTCGAAACTGAGGTGCCCGCTGGTCACCGGCCGGCCGTCCTCGCCCACCTTGCCGCGAAACACCAGCCCGCCGGTTTCGGTGCCCTCGTCGTTGTAGAAGATCATCCCGGCGACGCCGCGCTCGAACGGGTACTCGCGCCCCTTGACGATGCCGCCGGGAAAGCGATCGCGGCCGGCCACGACCATCCGCAGGGTCCCGTCCGGCTCGCGCAGGTTGATCCGCTGCACGTCGATCTCGTCGAACGTTGCGGTGCGGGTGTCGCGCGCGCCGGTCAACAGGACGACCGCCAGTGCCAGCGTCAGCACGCCGGAATAGACCACCAGAAACCGCTCCGAATGCCGCATGCCACGTCCTCGATGTGATCAGGGCGCACAGGATACGCCCGGCATACGCCGCGGGCAGGCTCAAGTCGGCGCCCGCCGGGCCGATATGGGCTGCGACTCTCGCAACGACCCGGGTGCCTCGGCATGCACGTCCTTCCACTGCGTTCGCCGTCGGCCGCGCTGCCGCAACGCATCCTGCTGGTGGAGAACTCGCGCAGCTATACGCAGATGGTGGCCGGGGCCATCGAGCAGAAGCTCGGGCTTCCGGTCACGGTGGCGGCCAACCTCGCCGAGGCGCACGAGGCGCTGCGCGCACATGACGACTGGTTCCTCGCGCTCACCGGGCTGGTGCTGGCCGACGGCAACCGCGACGCGGTGGTGGATTTCTTCCTCGACCGCGGCCTGCCCACGGTGGTGGTCAGCGGCGTCTACGACGAGGACCTGCGCCGCCGGGTGCTGCGCCGGCAGATCATCGACTTCGTGCTGAAGAACGCACCGGGAAGCCTGGACTACCTGCTGTGGCTGGTGCAGCGGCTGGACCGCAACCGCCGGGTCTCGGCGCTGGTGGTCGACGATTCCTCATCGGCGCGCGGCTACGCGGCCGCCCTGCTGGAGCTCTACGGCTACACCGTGGTGCAGGCCGCGGATGGCGACGCCGCGCTCGCTGCGCTGGAGGCGGATTCCACCATCCGGCTTGCGGTGGTCGACCAGGAAATGCCCGGCATGCAGGGCATCGAACTGGCACGCCGCATGCGCAGCGTGCGCACCCGCGACCGGCTTGCCGTGATTGGCGTCTCGGGCACCGGGGACCCGGGGCTGGTCGCGCATTTCCTCAAGAACGGCGCCAACGATTTCCTGCGCAAGCCGTTCTCGCGCGAGGAGTTCTTCTGCCGGGTGTCGCAGAACATCGACCAGCTGGAACTGATCGGCAGCCTGCAGGACCTCGCCACCCGCGACTTCCTCACCGGGCTGGCCAACCGCCGCCACTTCCTCGAAGAGAGCGAGCACGCACTGGCGCGGCTGCAGGCCGGGCGCGAGACGGCGACCGTGGCGATGCTCGACATCGACCACTTCAAGCACATCAACGACACCTGGGGACACGAGGCCGGCGACCACGCATTGCGTGCGATCGCCGCCGCGGTCGCCGGCCATGCGCGACCGCAGGATCTCGTCGCGCGCTTCGGCGGCGAGGAATTCTGCATGCTGGTTCCCGGGCTGCCGGAGGATGGCGCCTATGGCTACTTCGAGGCCCTGCGGCAGCGCATCGCGGGGTTGCGGATCCCGGTGGGTGCGGAAGAGCTGTGCGTGACCGTCAGCATCGGCATGACGATGGTGTCGGCGGACGACAGCCTGAGCCGCCTGATCGCCGAGGCCGACCGCTGCCTGTATCTCGCCAAGGCCGCGGGACGCGACCGGGTCCAGCCGAGCTGGGCACCGGCCGCGTCCGTGGCCTGAGCCGCGCACGGATTGTTGCGGGCGCACGCACCGGGGCATGGCGCCCCGGCCTGGATCACTTCTTCGCGGTCTCGCCCGGCATTTCCGAACGGGCAAGGAACTCGCGGATGGTTTCCGGCAGGTGCTCGAGCAGCCACTTCGACATCGCGATCTCCTGCTCGAGGATCTGCTCGCAGGCGCGCTGCGTCTGGGTGTCGCCGATCGCGCCGGCGGCGGCGATCAGGGTGGTGTACGAGGCGATCTCCATGTTCTCGAACACATAGCTGGCCATCGAACCCTTGACGATCTCGTCGGACGCGGTCATCCCGCCGATCGCCTGGCCCATCGCCGCGATCTTGCCCATCGTGTCCTTGACCGCCGAGGTCGACCCGCCGAGGCGCTCGATGCATTCCTCGAGCAGACGCTGCTGGCCGAGGGTTTCCTGCAGGTGCTCCTCGATGCGCATCTTCAGCTTCGGGTAGTTCTCGATCCGCCCGGCCTGCGCCTTGAGCATGCTCTCGGCCTGCAGCTCCATCGCGTGCGCATCGCGCAGCCAGTCGAGCAGGTGTTCACGCGCTTCGGTCGTCATCGGTGCATCTCCTGGAAAGGGGGGGGGACGGCACTTTCCCGCCGCAGGCGTGAACGGTCCGAGATGGCCCGATGTCGGGTTGCCGGGTGCGGGCCGGCAGTGTCACCACCGGCCGCCGGATTCACCGCGAGCCCACCGCGGCCATTGCACCCTCGCGCTTTGCCCGTGGAGCCGAACCGATGTCCATGCGCGTGCATCACCTCAACTGCATCTCGACCTGCCCGCTGGGGGGGCGGCTGATGGACGGCCGCTCGCGATCGTTGCTTGAACGTGGCCACCTCGCCTGCCATTGCCTGCTGATCGAAACGCCCGACTCGCTGGTGCTCGTCGACACCGGCCTGGGGTTGCGCGACGTCGCCGACCCGCAGTCACGCCTGAGCCGTTTCTTCCTCACCCTGCTGCGGCCCGAATTCCGCGAGCAGATGACCGCGGTGCGGCAGGTCGAGCGCCTGGGCTTCGACCCGGCCGACGTCCGCCACATCCTGCTCAGCCACCTGGATTTCGACCACGCCGGCGGACTCGACGACTTTCCGAATGCCACCGTGCACATGCTGGCCAGCGAACGCGAACATGCAGTGCGGCAGCGCAGCTGGCTCGATCGCCAGCGCTTACGGCCCCAGCAGTGGTCGACACAGCCGAACTGGCGCACCTACGGCACCGAAGGCGGCAGCGGATGGAATGGCTTCGAAGGGGTGCGGACCCCCGACGGGCTGCCGCCGGAGATCCTCATGGTCCCGCTGCCCGGGCACACCCACGGGCATGCGGGCATCGCGGTGTATTCCGGTGGCCGCTGGAAGTTCCTCGCCGCCGATGCCTACTTCCATGCCGGGGAGATGGCATCCACCCCCGTCTGCCCGCCCGGACTGCGCTTCTACCAGTGGATGATGGAGCTCGACCGCGACGCACGGCTGCACAACCAGGACCGCCTGCGGGCGCTGGCGCGCGGGAGCCGTGACGTCGACATCTTCTGCTCGCACGACATCGCCGAGTTCGAGCAGCTCAGCGGCCGCTCCGCGGGCATTCCGGCGGAGGGCTTCGCAACGCCACGGCTCTGAGGCCCGGCACCGCCTTCATTTCCCTGCAAGCATTGCCTGCAGGCGTGCCGCGTCGCCCATCGCATGCCCGCCCGCGGTGTTGTCGAGGATGCACCAGCCGGCCGGAGCGCCACGCGTGCCCGCACGCATCGCCGCAGCCAGCGCGCCCAGCGCGGCATCGTCGTAGGGGCTGTAGTAGATGCGCGGCGAGCCGTGCCAGCGCCAGTAGCGCCAGTCCCGCTGCGAGCCTCCGGCCTGTGCGGCGGATGGCAACCGCGCCGGATCGGCGGCCACACGTGCCACCCCGTGGCGCTGCCACAGTACGTCCACCGCCGGTTCGAGCCAGCTGGCATGGCGGGGTTCACAGGCCACCGGCACGTCGGTGCGACGCCGCAGCATGGTGAAGAAGGTACCGGCGGTGCGCGCGTCGAAGACCAGCCCCGGCGGCAGCTGCACCAGCAGGCCGCCGAGCTTCGGGCCCAGCCCGGCGATCGAGTCGAGGAAGGCGCTGAGCGCATCCCCCACCCCGTGCAGGCGCGCGTCGTGGGTGATCGCCTGCGGCACCTTGACCGAGAAACGGAAAGCCTTCGGCACGCTGGCGGCCCAGCGCTCGAAGGTGCGCGGCTGATGCGGACGATAGAACGTGGAGTTGATCTCGACGATGGAAAAACGCGTGGCATAACGCGCCAGGTGGCTTTCGCCCGGGCCGAACAGGTGCATGTGCTGCGACGGGATCGACCACCCCGCGCAGCCGACCAGTAACCGACCGCCGCGACGTTTCGCCGCCGTCATGCCATGCACGCGCGCAGCAGCAGGTTCAACACCACGGTCAGCACCACCGAGGCGATGATGCTGACCAGGCAGCCGGAGGTGCGGATGCGCGCGGGCATGGCGCGGCCATTCCAGGATGGCCCTCCTGCATACCCGGCCGCACGTCAACGCGATGGCGAGGCGGAATCGAACAGCGGTACGAAGCCGCCCCAGAACATGCGTTTGCCGTCGAACGGCATCTCCCACTGCGCCGTGTCGCCGGCGTCCTGTTCCATCACCCGGGCGGCCGCATCACAGGTGGCGCGATCGGGCCAGTTGATCCAGGAGAACACGATGACCTCGTCGTCGCGTGCCTGTGTCGCGCGATGGAAGTCGGTGCGTTTGCCGTGCGGCACGTCCTCGCCCCAGGCCTCCACCACGCCCAGCGCACCGCCCTTGCCGAATATCTCCCAGCCCTTGCCGGCCATGTCGACATACGCGTCCCGGTTGGCCGCTGGCACCGCCAGTGCGAACCCCTGGTAGTACCCGCCGCCCACCGCGTCGCCCTGCTCGTAGACCGTGGCGAAGCCGCCCCAGATCATGCGGCTGCCGTCGAACGGCATCTGCATGTCGCGCATCGCCGGATCGTCGTTCATCGCCTGCCATGCGGCGTCGGCGCTGGCACGGTCGGGCCAGGTGATCCAGCCGAAGGTGACCGTCTCGTCGTCCTGGGCGTCCACCGCGCGATGGAAGTCGGTGAGCGTGCCGTGCGGCACGTCCTCGCCCCAGGTCTCGACCATCCGTGTCGCGCCGTGGCGCTGGAACAGCGACCAGCACTCGCGCGCGTGGTCGAGGTACTGCTGGCGGTTCGCGGTGGGTACGGCCGCGATCGACCCCGTGTGGTAGCTCATCGTGGTGCTCTCCTGTGTGGGGCCTCCCGCTGGCGGGAGCCTGGGCGTGCCGGGGCACGGCGCAGCCGGGCCAACGTGGATCGGTGATGGTGGCGGCCACCGCCGGCCCACGGTGCGGATCCCTGCCGGCGGATGCCACGGCGTCGGCACCGTTGACGCCTGCCTCATCGGGCATGGCGATACTGCCGCGCATGCCTGAAGGTCCATCGCTGGTCATCCTCCGCGAAGCCGCGGCCCGTTTCGCCGGGCGCAAGGTGCTGCGGGTCTCGGGCAACAGCACCCAGGACATCGAGCGCATGCGCGGTCGCAAGGTGCTGGCGGTGCGCACCTGGGGCAAGCACTTCCTGCTGCAGTTCGACGGCTTCGGCCTGCGCATCCACTTCCTGCTGTTCGGCAGCTACCGGATCAACGAGGAGAAGGCCACCGCGCCGCGGCTGTCGCTGGGCTTCAGCAAGGGCGAGGTGCTGAACTTCTACGCCTGCTCGGTGCGCTTCATCGAGGGCGAGCTCGACGACACCTATGACTGGACCGCCGACGTGATGAACGACGACTGGGATGCCGCGGCCGCGCGGCGCAAATTGCGGTTGCAGCCGGAGAGCCTCGCCGCCGACGCGCTGCTCGACCAGGACGTGTTTGCCGGGGTCGGCAACATCATCAAGAACGAGGTGCTGCATCGCATCCGTGTGCATCCGGAGAGCCGCGTCGGCGCCCTGCCGCCGCGCAAGCTGTCGGAACTGGTGACCCAGGCGCGCGAATACAGTTTCGACTTCTACCACTGGAAGAAGGCGTTCGTGCTGAAGAAGAACTACCAGGTGCACACGAAGACGACCTGCCCGCGCGATGGCACGCGCCTGAGCTACCGCAAGCACCTGGGCCAGGCGCAGCGGCGCGCATTCTGGTGCGACACCTGCCAGCGCCTGTACGGCGAAGCCGTCGCAACCGACGCCGCGCTGCCACCCCCACCTTCCAACCGCCGGGTGCGAAAACAGCCGTGAACGACCTTGCGCCCCCCGCCCCCACCGGCACCGCCGCGCGCGCCCTCGCGCGTGCCCGCGAGGAAGCCGACGCCGTGCTTGCGGCCCTGGTGCCCACCGCGGATGTGCACGGCTCGATCCACGAGGCGCGCAAGGCGATCCGCCGGCTGCGCGCACTGCTGCAGCTGGTGGACCAGCGGCTGGACGTGGGCATCGCCGACCGCATCCTGCAACGCACGGGGGACAGCCTGTCCGCGCTGCGCGATGCCCACGCCACCATCGGCACTGCCGAGCGCTTCGCGCGCCGCGATCACGAGCGCTGGCAGCCGGTCGTGGTGGCGCTGGCGCAGCGCCGCGACGCATTGCTTGCCACGGCACTGGTGCAGGACCCGGGTTTCGAACGGCGACGCAGCTGGGTACGGCGCGCGCTGGCGCGGATCGAGGCGGCGCCCTGGCACAGGCTCAAGGCCGCCGACCTGCGCCGTGCACTGGAACGTGGCCGGCGCCGCGCCGACAAGGCACGCAAGCGCGCGCGCCGCGACGCCGATGCCGATGCGCTGCACCGCTGGCGCCGCCGTGTGCGCAAGTTGCGCATGCAGGTGGAAGCGGTGGCCACGATCAAACCGGCACTGGTCGCCAGCCTGGGTGGCGAGCGGCACGCGGACCAGGCCGAGCGGCTGCACGCGCTGAGCGACCGGCTCGGCCGCCGCCAGGACCTCGACGTATTGCGGACGCTGCTGGAGGGCATGCCCGGCCTGGATGATCGCGACACGCTGCTCGACCAGGTCCGCGAGGCCGAGGACAGGCTGGGCCGCTCACTGGGCGGCTGACCGGTAGGCACCGCACACCGTGCCGCTGCCTCCCTACTCCGCCAATGGCCCGTCGCGCACGGTGGTGATGATCCTGCCCATCAGTTGGTGCAGCGCATCGCGGTGGCCGCTGCGCGCGGATGCTTCGCTGTCGTCGGAGGTCATTGCCACCGTGAGCCGCAGCGACGGCACGATGTAGAGCATCTGCCCGCCGTAGCCCCAGGCGTAGCGCACCGGTTCGCCGGCGATATCGCGCAGGAACCAGCCGTAGCCATAGGCATCACCGGTGAAGCGCGATGCGGTGCGCGGCTGCCACGAGGCCTCGATCCACTCCGGCGGGACCAGTTGCTGCCCGTCCCTGCTGCGGCCGCCATTGCGGTACAGCTCGCCGAAGGCCAGCAGCGAGCGGGTGCTCATCGCCATGTTGTTGCCGCCGAGATGGATGCCCTGCGGGTCACGGTCCCACGCGGTGATCGCGAAGCCGTGCTGTGGGCCCAGCCACTCGCGCGCGAGATCCAGCGTGCTGCGGCCGGTCGCGCCGGCAAGGATCGCCGACAGCAGGTGCGTGGAGCCGGTGGAATACAGCATCGCGCCGCCCGGCTCGTCCACGAACGGCTGCGCCAGCGCCGAACGCACCCAGTTGCGGCTCGATACCCAGCGCCCGTAGTTCGCGCCGGAGGTGCGGCCCAGCCCCGCCTGCATCGACAGCAGGTGCCCGATGGTCACCTGCGCCAGCCGCGGGTCCGGATCGGGCGGCAGGTCGTCGCGCAGCAGGGGCGCGATCGGCTGGTGGGTGCCTTCGAGCACGCCCCTGTCGATGGCGACGCCGACCAGTGCCGACATCACCGACTTCGATGCGGATTTGATGTTGGTCGGCGTGGCCGGTGGAGCCGCGATAACCGCGCTCGGCAATCACGTCGCCCTCGTGCGCGATGGCCACCGCCTTCAGCGGCTCGATCGCGGAGGCCTGGTCCAGCAGCGCATCGAGTGCGGCGCGCACCGCCGCCGGATCCGCTGCGGGCGGGACGGCTGGCATCGCCGCCTGCACAGGCACCTGCGTCCCACCCGCAGGCGACGGCGGATCGGCTCCGTTGCACGCAGCGGATGCACCCGCGGCACACAGCACCGCCACCTGTACGAGCCGCCTCACCAGCGCCGGAACGTGCGACCGCAACCACCCCCTACCGGCCCTGCCTCGCTTCACTGGAACCATGCCGCGTATCCGCCACCCGTTGCCCGCAGGCGGGCCAGCCTAGCGAAACCTGCTGCGTCGGGGCCGTTATCGCGAGCCGCGCCGGTCACACGTGGGCACGTTGCCAGACCAGGCAGCGGTTGTTCGCCGGCATCGCCACGTCAGCCACGAGGTGCAGCCCTTGGCCCGCGGCCAGCGCAGTGCAGTATTCGAAATCGCGGATGCCCGAGCGCGGATCGCGCGTCTTGAGCCACGCGTCGAACTCACGGTTGCTGTCGCTGGTCCAGGTGCCGCCGTAATTGAACGGCCCGTACGCCACCAACGCACCGCCCACCGCGCCCGCGAGCACCCGCCCCGCGCCGCGGAAGAACGCCTCCACGCCATCCGTGCCCATGATGTGCAGCGTGTTGGCGGTGAACACCGCATCGGCACCGGTCGCGGGCCATGGCCATTGCAGTACATCGAGCGCCAGCGGAGGCGGCGTATTGGGCAGGTGCGCGTCGTCGAGCCAGGCGCGGATGCCCGGAAGGTTGTCCGCGACATCCGAAGCCTGCCAGGTCAGCCACGGCATCGCCGCCGCGAAGTGGACGGCGTGCTGGCCGGTACCGCTGCCGATCTCGAGCACGCTCCTGCGGTCCGCGAAGTGTTCTCGCAGGACCGCGAGGATGGGCTCGCTGTTGCGATCGCAGGCGGGCGCATGGGGTTTGGAAGGGTGCTGGTTCATGCGGCTATCGTGCCGCAGCGCGCCCCGCAAGCAAACGACCGTCGCGCCGCGTTTCTCGAGTAAGAGGCACGGCACGCTGTCGTGGAGAACAGGGCACGCAGAACCGTTCGCGAAGATGCATGGCTGTGGCTCGCTTCTCGTCGGGCAACGCGCACTGACGCACCTGTCATCGATGCGCAACCTCATCGACCGATCATTCACCGCATCGCGACACGCCACCCGTCCGACAGCCGGCAATGCGGCTGCGGAGGCTGTCGAGGGTGATGGACCGGAACCCACGGTCCGGCGGTAGGATCCGCACCCTCCGGTCGTCCGTCAGGCACGAGGACCGTGCCTTATGACGTCGACGCATCCGGTGCCCACTGCGCATGCAACGCACCTCACCAGGGCGTGCCATGCGTGCCGTTCCTTCCCGCCAATCCCGTACCTCATCATGCAGAACGTTGTCCGTAGCGGTTTGAGTGTTTCCATTTCGGTGGCCCTGGCCACCGCTTGCCAGTTCGCGGCGGCGGCAGATCCGGCCGTCGACGGCCGCGACAGCGTCTCCACACTGGAGACGGTCCGCGCTGTCGCCACCTACGGCTACCAGCCGGTCGACACCAAGCGCGATATGCCCGTCATCGTCGACTCGGTGTCCAACGACGATATCGAGGCGCCCACCGGCGACAACTCGATCGCCTCGATGCTGGTCCAGGTGCCGGGCGTCGCGTACCAGGGCGACGGCGACGAGCCGCGTTACATCACCATCCGCGGCATCTCTTCCGACCTCAACGTCACCACGCTCGACGGCCTGACGCTGGCCACCACCGGCGAGAACGGCTCGGGCACGCGGCGCGTCAACCTGCAGCTGGTGCCGAGCGACATCGCCGACCGCGTCGACGTGTACAAGGCCTTCACCGCGGAGCAGGATTCGGCCGCCATCGGCGGCGCGATCGACATCGTCACCCGTTCGGCGTTCACCACGCCCAATCCGTATTTCATGGTGGACGGCTACGGCATCTACTCCTCGTTCGAGGGACCGGCCGGCGAGAATTCCGGAGGCGCCACCAAGTCGCACTGGGGCAAGGGCCTGAAGACCGCTTTTGCTCGCCGCTTTGGCGCCGAAGACCAGTTCGGCATGGTGTTCACCGGCCGCTACCAGGACCGCGTGCGCAACTCCAGCAAGAACTGGCCGGACCAGCGCATCTTCTTCAACGAGGACGGCCGCAGCATCGCCGGCCCCGATCCCGAGCTTGGCTGGGACGGCAGGAACGGCCTGGGCAAGTTCGCGTACGGCGACTACAGCAACGTGATCACCAACAAGGGCGCGTCGCTGAAGCTGGAGTGGCAGCCGTCGATGGACGTGTCCACGTTCCTGATGGGCTACGCCTACAACCGTCGCGAATCGTCGACGATGAATTCCTCCGACATCATCGGCGGCGCTGCCGGCATGACCGACCGCACCGACGACACCGGCCGGGTCAAGGTCAACTACGTGCAGTCGGTGGGCCGCTACAACCAGTGGGACCGCACCGCGAGCGGCCTGATCTCGGGCCTGGACTGGGACATCGGCAACCGCTCGGAGCTTTCTCTCCGCGCCGGCTACACCAGGGAGGAGTTCAAGGACGACGAGTACTGGGCGCGGGTGCGGACCGACGGCAACCACGACCTGTACTTCACCTACAGGATGGACGGCCTGCCGCAGATGACCTCGTTCGACGGCGACCCGTTCGCGAGCACCTACCTGCTCAATGGTTCCAACATCAACTACGCGCGCGCCCAGGAGAACGTGCTGGACCTCCGCGCGGACTACGGTTTCAACGTCGCGCCCGGGGCCTTGGGCTTCGGCTTCAAGACCGGACTGAAGTGGACCCGCCTGCGCATCGGCAAGGACGTGGACAGCCTGCGCCACATGACCGGGATGGACTACACGGACTACATGTACGACCCCGAGTACTCGCACCACGGCAGCAACGGCCTGCGCCTGCCCTGGCTCAATTACGCCCGCTACTGGAGCCAGGGTCAGCCGCCGGAGGATGCATCGGCCTCGGCGCACCACAGCCGCATCGCCGACTACGCCTACCGGGAAGAGATCGCCAACGGCTACCTGTCGCTGCATTACACGACCGACTTCACGCACTACATCCTGGGCCTGCGCCGCGACCACGTGTCCTTCGACGGACGCGCGCCACTCATGGTCGACGGCGTGTTGACCGACGACTTCTCGCTGCCGACGGGCGGCTACTCGTACTGGCTGCCGTCGTTGAACGTGGTCCACGACCTCGGCGAGCGCTGGAAGCTGCGCGGCTCCACCAGCCGCACCATCGGCCGGCCCACGCCGGGCAACATCGTGCAGGCAGAGACCCAGACCTGTGGCGAAGGCGTCACCGGTTGCGTGATCTCGCGCGGCAACCCGGACCTGCGCCCGCGGCGCTCGAAGAATTACGACCTCGCGCTGGAGCGCTACTTCGAGGGTGGCGACGCGCTCGCGGCACTGTCGCTGTTCCGCAAGGACATCGAGGACGACATTTTCACCCTGAGCACGGACTGGGAAGAGGACGGGCTGCTCAACCGCATCCGCCAGCCGCTCAACGCCGAGACCTCGAAGATCCAGGGCGTCGAGCTGGCGCTGGTCAACCGCGCCTTCGGTTTCCACCCGAACCTCGCCGCGTCGTTCAACGTCAGCAAGCTCTCCGGTGAGATGCGTTACGCCACCGACAGTGCAACGCGCGAGATCGACCGGATGATCGCGCAGCCGGACTGGATGGCGAACCTCACCCTGACCTACCGCATCCCGGTGATCGACGGCATGGTGCGACTGTCGGCCAACTACCAGGACGACTACCTGACCGGCGTCGGCGCCACGCAGTGGAACGACAAGTTCCAGCGCGCCCGCACCAACGTCGACCTGTCGATGTGGCACAAGGTGGGCGATCGCTGGACCTTCAAGTACGAGATCGACAACCTGCTGGACGAACCACCGGAATGGTTCCACGGCCGCGACGTGGGCGGCACGCTCTCGCAGCGCGATGAGTACGGCCAGGGCGTCTACTTCCACGCCATCTATTCGCTGAACTGATGCCCGGCGCGGCCGACCCGTCGGTTTGGCCGCGCGCATTGAAGGAACCCCGATGACCACTTCCAACAGCCGCCGCCGGCTGCTCCAGCTGCTGGGCGCCGGTACGGTGGCCAGCCTCACCGCACCATTCCTGCGCGCGTTTGCGCAGGACGTACCGCGCAACCTTCTGGCCAACCCGCGCTTCGACGTCGATCCGTTCCAGCTCGGCGTGGCCTCCGGTGAGCCGTCCTCCGACGGCTTCGTCCTCTGGAGCCGTCTGGCGCCCCGCCCCGTGGAGCAGGGCGGCGGCATGGTGATGCGGCCGACCCCGGTACGCTGGGAAATCGCCGACGACGCGGCGTTCCGGCGTGTGCTCCGCAGCGGCGACGTGCTGGCCCGACCCGAGCTTGCCCATTCGGTGCATGTCGAAATCGAAGGCCTCGCCCCCGGCCGGCCGTACTGGTACCGCTTCATGGCCGGCGATGCCGTCAGCCCGATCGGGCGCAGCGCCACGTTGCCGGCCGCAGACGCCCGCGTGGACCGCGTGCGCTTCGCGGTGGCCGGCTGCCAGCATTTCGGCGAAGGTCACTACACGGCCTGGCGCCACATCGCCGAGGAGCCGCTGGACTTCGTCTTCCATTACGGCGACTACATCTATGAGGGCGCCGACAGCGGCCCGGGCGAACGCCGGCTCAACGGACGTCCGTTCACCGACCTGCGACGACATATCGGCGGCGAGATCTATTCGCTGGACGACTACCGCCGCCGCTACGCCCAGTACCGCGGCGATCGCGACCTGCAGGCCGCACACGCGGCGGCACCGTGGTTCGTCAGCTTCGACGACCATGAGATCGACAACAACTGGGCCGCCGATCGCGACCAGGACGGCACGCCGCCGGAGCTGTTCCTGCTGCGTCGCGCGGCCGGCTTCCAGGCCTTCTACGAACACATGCCGCTGCGGCTGCGTTCGCGCCCCGGCGTGGGTGGCCACATGCAGATGTACCGGCGCGCGGCCTGGGGTGACCTGCTGCAGGCCCACTTCCTCGACACGCGCCAGTACCGCAGCGACCAGATCGACGGCGACCGCGACTTCACCCTGGACAGCCCGGGAGCGCTGCAGGCGCGCGATCCGTCGCGGACCATGCTCGGTCCGCAGCAGGAGGCGTGGCTGCACGCCGGGCTGCGGCCGAACGACGGCAAGCGCTGGCATGTACTGGCGCACCAGGTGGGCATGTCAAACCTGGCGATGCGCTTCGGCGACGATCCGGCGATCAAGTACTCCAGCGACCAGTGGTCGGGCTACCTCGCCGCGCGACGCCGCCTGCTCGGCCATATCGACGACGCGGGAATGAAGAACGTCATCAGCGTCTGCGGCGACGCGCACCGGCACTTCACCAGCGACCTGCTGCACGACGGCGATGACCCCCGCGCCAACGGCAGGGTCGTCGCCAGCGAGTTCCTGGCCACGTCGATCACCTCCGGGTCCGACGGCACCGGCCAGGACAACGATTTCCACCGCCATGTCACCGCCCTCAATCCGCACCTGAAGGCGATGACCGACCGCCGCGGGTACGTCTTGTGCGATGTCGACCGCAACCACTGGCGCGGCGAACTCAAAACGCTGGATCGCGTCATGGTGCCGGACCAGCCGGTGCGGACCTTCGCGAGCTTCGTGGTCGAGAACGGGCATCCGGGACTGCAGCCGGCCTGAGCGGCACGGGGTACACGACAGCCCTGCTCCAGGGACTCGAGCGGCCACGGCCGATCGCCATGGTGATGTGCGCTGCGCCGATGCGGACGCTCGCCAGCGGCCAGGCCGGGATCCTCACCCGGGCACCGGCGGCCCCTTGGCGACCCCATCACGGACAGGGCGTGAACCTGCACCTCCACCCTGCCCCATGGAGAGCGCGATGACCGACACCCGGGAGCTCGAAACCAGGTTCTGGAAAGCCCTGGACAAGGACCGCACCGTAATGCTCGGCGCATCCGGCGTCGAGCCGCGGCCGATGACCGCGATGGCCGAGGACCAGCACGCGCCACTGTGGTTCTTCACCTCGATCGATACCGAGCTTGCGCAGTCGCTGGAAGGCACTGGCGCCGGCCACGCAGCCAGCGCTTCGTTCGTGTCGAAGGACCACGACCTGTTCGCCACCATCACCGGCCAGGTGATGATCGACAACGACCGCGCGGTGATCGACCGCCTGTGGAACCCCTTCGTCGCCGCCTGGTACGAGGACGGCAAGGACGATCCCAAGCTGCGCCTGCTGCGCATGGACGCGGCGGAAGCGCACGTATGGCTCAACGAGAACAGCCTGCTGGCGGGCGTGAAAATGCTGCTTGGCGTGGATCCGAAGAAGGACTACGACGACAAGGTCGGCGACGTGCCGCTGCGCTGACGTGTTCGCGGGCGGCCCGGCCGCCCGCGCCCGATCCGGTGGATGACCCGTTTCAGTCCGCCGGGTTCCCCCGGGGTGCCGGCGTGGCCGCCTCGCGCTCGGCTTTGGACACCACCCGCGGCTCGACGACGGGCCGCGGGGTATCCGCGACGAAGAACGGGTTGTCGCGCTGCCGGCCCGGCAGCTTCGCCGCCAGTACGCCGGCCACGATGCGGGCGACGGTCAGCGCCGTGCGCAACCGGCTCCGCGGCACGATACCCGTCGCGGAACCGGTATTCACTGCCGCCTGCGCCGGACCAAGACTGCCGTCCACGACCGATGGATCCGCCGCGACACAGCCCACCAGCACGCCCGTATAGGGCAGGCGCGGATCACGCGGGGTATTGACCAGTGGCGTGTTGCAGCACGCCGAATGCCAGCGCAGCGGCCCGCGCGGGCTGAGCGTCAGGCAGGTGAGCTGCTCACGGCCCGTGGTGACCCGCAGGCCTGCCGGCTGCATCGCCACGATGTCGCTGCCGCCGCGCGCATCCAGCACGTCCTCGCGTGAGAGCAGCCGCGCATAGGCCTGGCAGTCACGGCAGTAGCACACGACACGGGCATAGGCGTCGCGCGGCTCGAGCGTTCCCTGCAACTGCCCGCAGCTGCACTGGAAGGTCATGGTCATTGGGGCTCCTGCTTATCCGCGCGAGCGGCGCTCCAGCACATAGTCGATCGGTTTATAGCTGAAATTGTTGGATTGCCCGGCCGAGCACGCAGTCATCGCAACCACCATCGGCATCTCCGCGCGCAGGCGGATGAAATCGCCCGGCTGGCTCAGGGGCGGCAGCACCGCCACCTCACCGCTCGTACCGTCCACGGTGACGTTCATGAAAATGTTGAACGCCACCGGGATGCGGTCGATGCCGATGCCATACGGCGCGAGCGCGGCCGCCAGGTTTCCTTCGCAACCGGGCCGGCCCTCGGTTTCGCCGTAGATGATCTCGAACATCCGCTTCGAACACGGGGTCAGGGTGAAGTCGTGGCGTCCGCAGGTGTCTTCGAGGATGGTGAACATCGGGCGGCTGCGGTTGGAGTACAGCACGTCGCCGGTGCTGAGCCAGAGCCTGGATGCATAGTCGATCGACCGGCCCGACGAAAGGTACTCCGCGAGGTCCTCGCGTGCGAAGGCGGTGAGGTCGCTGACCTGCTGGCCCATCGGGTCGATGACGATCAGTTCGTCACCGGCGTCCAGCTCCACGGCGTGGCCGGAGCACGGCGGGATCCGCTGCACCTGCGCATCCAGATGCCATCCGGCCGCGGTCATGCCCGGCTCCTCACGCGGAACGGGCAGGTCCAGCCGGCGTCGACGGCGCGTCCGCTGTACTGGCGGGTTTCGGCCGCGGTGCCGAAGTCGGCCAGGTTCGGGTTGATCGACCCCTGAAGCGCGATGTCGCGCGCGCGCGTCGCCGCCTGCATCTTCGGGTAGCGCCCGTCCGCGCGCAGCCGCTCGAACTGGCGGTGCGAATTGAAGACCAGTGCCGGCCAGGCGAAGCGCCGTGCCAGCCGCGAGGCTCCCGGGTGCAGGCCGATCACGAAGAACGGGTGCCCGGCGAGGCTGAGACTGAAACGCGGGTCATTGGGGTCCCGGCTGACATCGGCCGCCCACGGCGTGCCACGGCGGGCGTCGATCTCGTGCAGGCGCTGCAGCTGCGACCACAGCAGTGCCTCGAACCAGCGCTCGTCGGTGTCCGGCGGCCCGTCGAAGAGGGCGACGAAGGAATGGATGGTGCTGTCGCCGGGGTCCATTGCGTCCACGCGCCGGGCGAACGCCGCAAGGCTATGGAGCAGCGCCACATCGTTGCCGCAGTCACCGAGCCGGCCGAACTCGCAGGTCTCGATCGCACCCCGTGCCAGCGCTGCCTTGGAACCGACGCAGGGAAACGTGGGATCGGCCACGAAGTCGAGAAAGCGGGCGGCGATCGTACCCGTCGCTTCGATGGTCACGGGTACCGGAACTGCCGCTGCATGGGCGGTGCCGCGGGTGGCGCGGGGACAGGAGGTCATGCGGGGACTGGCTCTGCTTTCGCCGGAATTGGCATGAGCCCCAGACTAGGCAGGCGGTAGCGACCGCGATGTGTATTCATCAACATGTCCGGGTGCGCAGCGGCGTGGATTCACAGAGATGAGCGCGCCATCACGCCCCTCCCCCGGCGCGGGTCGACGCCTTACAGTGTTCCGGTGACCTCGCCGCCGCGCGCGACTAACAGTTTCCGTGCGCGCTGCTGTTCGTCCTTCGAGCGCGCGTGCACGAGCACGGTGGTCCGATGCGCGTCGATTGCCGACCGCGCGGCGTCGACGTAGCGGTCGTGGTCGGGACGCATCGCGATCAGCCCGCCCAGCATCAGCCCGCCCACGCCACAGAAGGCGATCGTCACCAGCGCTGCGGTCACCGGCGACTGCACGACGAAGGGCACGGCGATCCACATCATGATCGCGAACGCGATGGCGCCGGCGGCAGCGCCGAACAGGCCCATGCGGATGTGGGCCACGACGATGGTGCGCCAGATGCCGCGCCCTTCCGGCTCGAGCTTGATGGCGGCATCGGGCTCGTCCGGGGTGACCACCTTGACCTGCGTGGGATGCAGGGCGAGTGCCTGCACCAGCCCTGCAGCGGCCTCGCGTGCGGCGGCCGCGGTGTCGAACACGGCGGCCAGCTTGCTGTTGGAGACTTCTCCGGTGAGCGGATGATTGGACATGCGGTAGGCCTCTGGTCGCGATGCCGAATCATTTGCGTGCCGACGTCCCGCAGACGTGAATTACCCCATCCACGCGGTGACCGCGTTCATCGTGGCGGCGTGTGCACCGCGCGAAAAGCGCCTGCGCTCACCGCTCAACGGATCGTCGAATTCCAGCGCGTACGCGAACAGCTGCAGCGGCCGCGCATGGTCGTCGCCGCGGTCATCGAGCACGGGATAGAAGCGGTCGCCCACGATCGGTGCGCCAAGTGCGGCCATGTGCACGCGCAGCTGGTGCTTGCGCCCGGTCACCGGCTCCAGGCGATAGCACCACGCATCGCCGCCACGCGCGTGGACGTCGACGCGCGTCTCGCTGTTGGGCACTCCGTCGGCCTCGCGCATGCGGAAGAACGGTTCGCCGCGCTCCAGCCGGCTGCGGTGCACATGCGGAAACCGCAGCGCAGGCAGCGGCGGCGCGAACGCCCGGTACTCCTTGCGGATCCGGCGCTCGCGGAACAGTGCCTGGTAGGCGGCCCGGCTTGCCGGGTCCGCGGAGAACAGCACCAGCCCGGCAGTGTCACGGTCGATACGGTGCAGGGGCACCAACGCGGGATTGCCGAGGCGCAGCACCAGGCGTGTCAGCAGGGTCTCGCGCACGTAGGAACCCGTGGGCGCGACCGGGAGGAAATGTGGCTTGTCCACCACTACCAGGTGCGCATCGGCATGCAGCAGCGTCTCGACGAACGGGATCGCCGGCTCGTCGGGTACCTCGCGGAAGTACTGGACGTCGGCACCGACGCGGTAGGGCGCGGTCACGTCGATACACGCACCATCGGCATCGAGCACGCGGCCGCGCGCGAAACGCTCCCGCCAGGTGTCGCGCCCCACCTGCGGGAACCGCGCGCACAGCGCATCGAGCACGGTCGCCCATGGGCCGGGTGGCAGCTGCAGGCGACTGGCCGGGACTCCGTCGCGGGTCGCCCGGGCGGTCTGGGACCGGATCGATGGTTTCGTCATCCGGCGAGGATATGGCCGGGCTGCCGCATGTGCAGCCTGTGCGGCGTCGCGCCCCCCGGCTTATGCTCGACGCCTGCCCACCACCCGCAACCCCGATGGCCACGCCCCCGCGCCAGCCCGACAACGCCCGCCTCGACCGCATCGTCGCCGAGGCACGCCGTGATGCCGAACAGCGCGCCAGGGGTTACCGCGAACGCGCGCTCGGCATGTATCCGTGGGTCTGCGGCCGCTGCGCGCGCGCGTTCACCCGCGCCAACCTGACCGAGCTCACGGTGCACCACCGCAACAACAACCACGACGACAACCCGCCGGACGGCAGCAACTGGGAACTGCTGTGCGTGTACTGCCACGACAACGAGCACTCGCGCTACAACGACCACACCGGCGTTGCCGCGGGCCGTGCCGAGGATGCAGTGGCCGCCGCGACGACGCAGCCGTTCGCCGCACTGGGTGCCCTGCTCAAGCGCGACGGCTGAGGTCCTGCCGGGCGCCGCGCGCCCGGCCCCGCGCTGCATGAGCCGCAGGAAGCGCCGGGAATTCGGCTGTTCTTCGCTGCGCATGTGTGTTGCTTGCCGCGTTGCCGACATGATGACGGGGTGAAGTCCAGGACCCCGGCTGGTAGACTGCTCCACATCGCCGCGGCCCCATGCGCGAGCGGCCGTCACGGTCGCACCCGGGGTCGCAAGCTTCCGGCGCAGTCGAACTTCGCGGACTTTCCGCCCCGTCGATGCCTTACGAGGACGTGCCGCCTGCACGTCCGGCGTCAGCCGTTCCTGTGCCGTCATCAGCGCCCCCGGGCGCGTGCACGGAGGAACCGCCCGCCTGTGGACGACGTCCCGTTCTACCAATTGCAGACTTCCACCGCCCTGCTGCTGTTGTTCGCGTTCTATGGCGGCACGTTCCTCATGTCCACGCGCATCGGCCGCCGGCACGAGAACGTCGATGGCTACATGAACGCGAACGGCGCCGTGGGCTTCGGCATCTCCGCCGCCAGCATGACCGCGACATGGATCTGGGCGGCCTCGTTCTACGCGGCGGCCACCTCCGGCTACAAGTACGGCATTTCCGGGCCGATCCACTATGGCCTGTGGGGCGCGCTGATGATCCTCTTCATCTATCCCTTCGGGCGCCGCTTCCGCGAAGTCGCCCCGCACGCGCACACCCTTGCCGAGATCATGCATGCGCGCCACGGGCGCGGCAGCCAGATGATCCTGGCCGGCTCCAACATCGTCGGCAGCATCATCAGCCTGATGGCCAACTTCACCGCCGCCGGTGCCCTAGTGGCGATGCTGTCGCCGCTGGACTTCGTGCACGGCGTGCTGATCGCCGGCCTCGGCACGCTCTCCTACTCGCTGTGGTCGGGCTTCCGCGCCTCGGTGATGACCGATGTCGCCCAGGTCGCGGCGATGCTCGGTGCCGCCGCGCTGATCATCCCACTGGTGTTCTTCAATGCCGGCGGCAGCGACGTGATCGCGCAGGGCTGGGAACGGCTGAGCAGCGAGCAGGCGTCGTTCTTCTCGAAGACCGCCTTCCTCGAACAGGGCGCGCCCTACTTCGTGGCAGTGCTGGCCTATGCGATCGGCAACCAGACCATCGCCCAGCGCCTGTTCGCAGTGCGCGAGGACCTGATCAGGCCGACCTTCCTGGCGGCCACCCTCACCTACGGCGCCACCGTGATCGGGCTGGGCATGCTCGGGGTGATCGCGCTGCTGGTGGGCATGGAGCCAAACGGTGGCGACCACAACAACCTGATCCCGCAGATGGCCTCGAGCTATCTCGGCCCGGTGATGATCGGCGTGTTCTTCATCATGGTCATCGGCTCGTTGTCGTCGACCGCGGACTCCGATCTGTCGGCGCTGTCGGCGATCATGATGACCGACGTCTACGGCAAGAACCTCGCGCGCAAGGGGCGCGTCAACCCGGCGACGATGCTGCTGGTCGGGCGCATCACCATGATCGTGGCCACCACCGCGGGGCTGGTCTTCGCCAGCATGCGCGTGGACATCCTCTCTCTGCTGGTATTCGTGGGAGCACTGTGGGGCTCGATCGTGTTCCCGGTGATCGCAAGCTTCTACTGGGGTCGCATCGACAACCGTGCGTTCACCACATCGGTGCTGGTGTCGCTGGTGGTGTTCACCCTGCTGCGCTTCCAGCTGGTGCCATTGGACGGCCTGCTGGTCATCGTGTTCGAGCTGTTCGCCGCCGTCGGTGCCGGCGTGGTGCTCGGGCTCATGGCATTCGGCTTCTGCGGCAGGCGCGTGGGCCTGGCGGTCGGCGCCGTCGCCGCGGTCGGGCTGGCCCCGTTCATGGTCGGCTTCCTGCGCGACTACGTGGTCCTGCTGAGTTCGCTCAATGCCTACGGCATCAGCACCGTGGTGTGCACCCTCATGAGCATGCGCAACCGCGATTCGTTCGACTTCGACCTCATTGGCGAACGCGTGCGTGCGTTCCAGCAACCGGAGACCACCCCATGAACGTGTATCTGATGACCCTCTACGTGCTGCTGTGGCCGCTGCTGGTGGCGATCATGATGGTGGTGATCGGCCGCGGCGTGCTGAAGGACATCCGGCGCGCGCGGCGCACCGGTGAAGACCTGGTCTGAGGGGCCGGTCCGCGCTGGCGTTGTCGTGCCGTTGTGGCACCGCGGGCGCATACTGGGTGGGCCGACTGCGCCGCAGTCCAGCGCCGATGCGCCGAGGAGAGACGAAATGAGCAAGGGCCTCAACCAGAAGAAAGAGCAGAAGAAGAAACCGGCCAAGACCATGAAGGAGAAGAAGGCCGAGAAGCGCGAGAAGACCGCGACCAAGGGCTTCGCCCCGGTCTGACCGCGCTCCAGCGACGCTCGCGAGGCCCGGCATGTCCGGGCCTTTTCTTTGGTCGTCTCCGATCGGGGGATTCCATCCGAGCGTGGAGGCTCGCGTGCGGAAGCTTTGAACCGGACCAGGCCAGAGCCAGAGCCGGAGCCAGGGCTAGAGCCGGAGCCGGAGCCGGAGCCAGGGCGCCGGAGCCGAGCCAGGGCCAGAGCCGGAGCGCGGGCCGGGTGGGGGCGCGGGCGGCCCGCCGCGGCCACAGGGGGATGCCCAGCCGGATATCTCCGCGTCCTGCTCCCACATCCGGCCGCCGGCCATCCGTGGCCGGCTCTGGACATCCCCCTGCGTCCACGGCGGGCCCGAACCGTCGCTGGGTCCGGACGAAGATCGTCAGGACGAGGAACGCACGCGTGGCCGGTTGCAGGCGAGCGCAGCAACCGCTGCTCTTGACCTCGAATGCCAGAGCTGCCGAATGCACGTGCGTGTCAGCGCGCCGGCGACGCCGGCACAACGGCTGTGGATTTTCGTACCGGAGCCGGCGAATGCCCGGGCCCGTCGCGTGCACCGGGGGGTGTGCTCCCAGCCGGCCATGGATGGCCGGCGGCCGGCCGTGGTAGCCGGACGCGGACTCCGGCCGGGGGAGCGCACCCCCCGGTGCGCGCGACGGGCAGCGCCGCCCGGAACGAAGCACCTCACCGCCACCCGCGACCCGGCACCGGAACCCGGCACCCGGGCTTGCGCCGCCGCCGCATGGAGACGAGCGAGGACGAGGCCACGCTGTGCGCCATCGGGCGCACGGCGGGCACGCCGCACTCCAACCGGGTGAATTCCCCTGGTCAGGAGATGAGCCTTTTTCCTGCGCGACTTCTTTGCGCGACGTGCCGTCGGACCGGCGCAACGTGAACTCCCGCCCCACGCACCCGACGCGTTCGAGCGCGCTTTCGGCGACACTGCACGCCCGTCGCGGGGCCCTGCCCGCGCGACCCATCCCCGGGACCCCGTGAAAACTCCTGCAAGCCTGCTGACGCTGATCGAAGAAGGCGTCATCGATGAAGTGGTGCGACCGCTCAAGAGCGGCAAGGAAGCCGCCGTCTACGTTGTCCGCTCCGGCGGCGAGGTGCGTTGCGCCAAGGTCTACAAGGACATGGCGCACCGCAGTTTCCAGAAGCGCGTGCAGTACCAGGAAGGCCGCAAGTCGCGCGGCAGCCGCGAATCGCGTGCCGTCGCCACCGGCAGCCGTTACGGCCGCCGGCAGCAGGAGGCGGAGTGGAAGAACGCCGAGGTCGACGCGCTGTACCAGCTGCGCGCCGCCGGCGTGCGGGTGCCGGAACCGCACGGGTTCTTCCACGGCGTGCTGGTCATGGAGCTCGTCACCGATGCCGCCGGCTTCTCCGCGCCTCGCCTGGGCGAGGTCGAGCTCACCGCGGAGCAGGCGCGCGAGTTCCACGCGGTGCTGGTGCGCCAGGTGGTGCGGATGCTGTGCTGCGGCCTGATCCATGGCGACCTGTCGGCCTACAACGTGCTGGTCGGGCCCGATGGCCCGGTGCTGATCGATTTCCCGCAGGTGGTCAGCGCTGCCGGCAACAACGCCGCGCGCACGATGCTGCTGCGCGACGTCAACAACCTCACCGCCACCCTCGGTCGCTGGGCGCCGGAACTGCTCGATACCTGGTACGGCGAGGAGATGTGGGCGCTGTTCGAGGCCGGCGCGCTGCAGCCCGACACCGTGCTCACCGGCGAGTTCACGTTCGACGAAGACACCATCGACCTCGACGGCGTGCGCGATGCCATCAACGACGCACGCGAGCTGGCACTGATCCGCCAGCAGGGGCGCGAGGCGCAGGACGAGGACTGATCGCGGCATGACGGTGAAGACAGCCGGATCGAAGCGGCCGGCCCGCAGGTTCCACCCGCGCAACCGCCACCAGGGGCGCTACGACTTCGCGCGGCTGGTGCAGGCGCGGCCCGCATTGGCCCAGCACCTGGTGACCACGCCGCGCGGAGACACCAGCCTCGATTTCAGCGATCCGGCCGCCGTGCGCGAACTCAACCGCGCGCTGCTCCACGTCGACTACGGCATCGCCCACTGGGACCTGCCCGACGGTGCGTTGTGCCCACCGATCCCCGGTCGCGCCGATTACCTGCACGGCCTCGCGGACCTGCTTGCCGACACCGGCGACGGCGCGGTTCCGCGCGGCGCCGGGGTCCGCGTACTCGACATCGGCGTCGGCGCCAGCTGCATCTATCCGCTACTGGGCCATGCCGGGTACGGCTGGCGCTTCGTCGGCACCGACATCGATGCCACCTCGCTGCAGGTGGCCGCGGCGATCGTCCATTCCAACCGCCTGGACCGGGCGATCGCGCTGCGCCACCAGCCGCGCCGCGGGCAGGTGTTCCGCGGGGTGATGCACGACGACGACCGCTTCGACCTGACCCTGTGCAATCCGCCGTTCCACGCTTCCGCGAAGGAGGCCGCGCAGGCCAACCAGCGCAAGCGGCACCAGCTGGCCACGCCGGAGCGGCCTTCGACGACAGCGGCACTGAACTTCGGCGGCCATGACCACGAGCTGTGGGTCGAGGGCGGCGAAGCGGAATTCCTGCGCCGGATGGTGCGCGAAAGCCGCGCCTACGGCGCGCAGGTGCTGTGGTTCAGCAGCCTGGTCGCGAAGTCCGCCCACCTGCCCGGCGTGCGCCGGCAGCTGCGCGAGGCGGGCGCGGTCGAGGTGCGCGAGGTGGCAATGGCCCAGGGCAGCAAGCAGAGCCGGTTCGTGGCGTGGACCTTCCTCGAGGCCGACGAACGCGCGCAGTGGCGGGCGACGCGCCGGTAGGCGACACGCTCAGGCATCGAACAGCGCCGGCCCCGCCTCGC
Organism: Alterluteimonas muca; assembly: GCF_021191595.1. NCBI lineage: Bacteria > Pseudomonadati > Pseudomonadota > Gammaproteobacteria > Lysobacterales > Lysobacteraceae > Alterluteimonas > Alterluteimonas muca. Next base: position 491,442 of record NZ_JAIWPS010000001.1, on the reverse strand, counting down.
GCATGAAGATGCCCAGCGTCACCGGGCCGACGCCCTTGAACGCAAGCACGCGGCGTTCGAAATCCGCGCGGTCCTGGGCCGCGTCGGCGATGCCGAGGATGCGCCCGTCGTACTCGTCTATCAGCGTCCTGCACAGCAGCGTCAGCCGCTCGGCGGTGGATTCGTCGTAGCGCCGGTAACCGCCCTCGCCCAGCATGCGCACCAGTTCGCGGTGGTTGCAGGCGCACAGCCTGCGGGGCGTGTCGAGCCCGTGCGTCACCACCAGCACGCGCCAGGTCTGCGCCGCCACCGCCTGGGAGATGCGGTTGCCGAACAGGAAGCTGGCAAGGAACCAGCGGAACAGCGACGCCTCGTCGCGCGGCTGCACTTCGAAGCCGAGATCACGGGGCAGCAGTTGACGCAGCATGCATGGGCTCCGGTGGGTGCAACGGTCGGGCGGATTTACGGGGACAATGGAGCCGGCGCGCCGCTGTGGTGCGCGAACGGCCACGGGACCCGGATGCGAACCTTCGTACTCAGAGCACGCGCGGCGCCGACCGACAGCCAGGCCCTGCTGGCCTCGGTCGGCCGCGACGCGCACAGCGAGATCCTCGCGCACACGCTGATGAACGCCGTCTTCGTCGCGCAATCGCACCGCGCCGACGTCATCGTCCACCTGGTGCTCGAAAGCACCCGCGACTACTCGCGCAGCATCCGCTTCGAGGCCAATGCCATGCAGGACATCGGCGGCTTCGACGAGCGCACGCTGCTCGGCCGCATCGCCCATGCGCTGGATGTCTCGCGCGGCATGGCCAAGGAGGAGACCCGCCCGGTGGAGCCCGGCGTCACCGTCAGCACCACCAGCTTCGAGCGGCTGGTACAGGCGCTGTCGGTGGACCACCAACTGTTCCTGATGGACCCGAAGGGCACGCCGATCCGCGGGCAGGTGTTCGCCGACAACCCCTGTTTCCTGCTGACCGACCACATCCCGATGCCGAAGAAGGTCATTCCCGGCCTGGAACGCATGGGCGCGCGGAAACTGGCGCTCGGACCGAGGATGCTGTTCGCATCGCAGTGCGTGGTGCTGATCCACTACGAACTGGACCAGCGCTGACGACCGGCCTCAGCCGCTGGCCTGGCCGCCGCGCACGCGCAGGGTCAGGCCCTTGAGGAAGTTGCGCAGCAGCTGGTCGCCACAGGCGCGGAAGTTGCGGTGCCCGGCCTGGCGGAACAGCGCGGAAAGTTCCGGCTTGGTCACCGGGAAGCCGGCAGCGTCGAAGATCGCATGCATGTCGGCATCGGTCAGTTCGAACGCCACCCGCAGCTTCTTCAGCACCAGGTTGTTGCTGATGCGCTTCTCCACCGGCCGGGGCGGCCGGCCTTCCTCGCGCCCGCGCAGGTGCACGATCAGGCCATCGAGCACGTGCGCCAGCACCTCGTCGCTGCAGGCCACATGGCCGGGCTCGTCCTCCCTGAGCAGCATCGCGCGCACGGTGTCGCGGTCGACGTCGAAGGCGGGGTCGGCGAGCCGGGCGATGTCGATGAGCTTCTGGTCGCCCAGGTCGAGCATGTAGCGGATGCTGCGCAGGACGTCGTTGTTGATCATCGGACCGGCAGGGAGGTGGGGCGCGCAGTCTACCCACTCCGGCTTCGCGCGCGGTGACTACACTTCCGGCGATGCGCAACGGCCGGGACATGCAGGGTGGCGGACACGACGGCGGCGGCCGCGCGACCGCCGTCATCACCGACGACCGCCAGCTGCTGCGCGGCATCCTCGTCCACGACATCCGCCGCGACCTGCGCCGCCACCTCCGGCCGATGCTGGCCTGGTACCTGCTGTTCACCGCGTTCGCGACCATCGCCGCGGCACCACTGACCACCTGGTCGCTGGCAGCGCTGCTGCACTGGGTCGAGGGGCCGCTGGCAGGCGAGCTCAACGACCTTGCCCGCGACCTTCTGGCGCTGGCGTGGCTGGCACTGGCCGGTGCGCTGTCGTGGTACGTGGTGATGCTGCAGCAGGCCGGCATGCTGCTGGTCTCCGCCAGCCGCGGCTGCCGCTACCGCACCGCCGCCGCGGCACTGCTCGGCATGCTGCGCCGCGCACTGCCGCTGGCGGTGCTGGCCGCCCTGCAGGTGTCCGCCCACGCGCTGCTTGCCGTGCCCTGGCTGGTGGTTGGCGGCACCCTGTACTGGCTGCTGCTGGGTGGATACGACCCCTACTTCGTGGTGGCCACGCGGCCGCCGGCACTCTGGGGTTTTCTTGCCGGATTCCTGCCGGTCCTGGTCGCCGGGCTGTTGCTGCACGCCACGCTGTACTTCCGCTGGCTGCTGGCCACGCCCGCGCTGGTGCTGGAAGGCCGTTCACCGGTGGCTGCGCTGGTGCGCAGCCGCGACCTCACCCGCGGCCGGCACCTGCGCATCGCGGTGCTGGTGGTGGGCGTGGCGCTCACCGTCGCTGCGCTGCCGCTGCTGGTGACCGCGCTGTACGACCGCGCGGCGACACCGTTGCTGGACTGGATCCCGCCCCATCGCGTGCTCGCCAACATCGGCATGGTGGTCTACCTGACGCTGTACGCCGCTACCGTGCTCGGCGTGCTGCTGCTGGGCACCACCCTCAACACGTTGCTGGTGCGTGCCCTGTTCCACCGCCTCGGCGGTGCCCGGGGCGGCCGCGCCGTCGATGCCACGCCCGCCCACCCCGGGCGTTTCGTATGGGGCGCGGAAGCGGCGTTCCTGGTGGTGGCGCTGGTGCAGGCGTCGCTGGCGGTGGCCAGCATGAACCTGCGCAACGAGGTGACCGTGACCGCGCACCGCGGTGCATCCACCGTGGCGCCGGAGAACACCCTCGCCGCGTTCCAGGCGGCGGTCGATGCCGGCGCCGATGCGATCGAGTTCGATGTGCGCCTGAGTGCGGATGGCGAGGTGGTGGTGTTCCACGACAGCGACTTCCGTCGCGTGGCCGACGACCCGCGTGCGGTGGAGGACCTGCCGTTGGCCGCAATGCGCGACATCGACATCGGCAGCTGGTTCGACCCGGCTTTCCACGGTGAACGCATCGCGACGCTTGGCGAAGCGCTCGCCTTCATCGACGGCCGCGCGCTTGCCCTGGTCGAGCTGAAGCCAGACGCGCACAACGCGCAGGCGCTGCTCGATGCGACCCTGCGGGAAATCGGGCGTGGCGGCCGGGACGACGTGGTCATGCTGGCCTCGCTGTCGCCAGAGCTCGTGCGCGCGGCCCGCGAGACATCTCCGGAAGTGCAGCTCGCGCTGTTCGCCACCGCCGCGCTGCCCGGTGCCGCGCGACGCACCGACTTCGACATGCTCGGCCTCAACCACCTGCAGATCGATACTGCTGCGGTGGCCGATGCCCGCCGCCGCGGCTACCTGCTGCAGGCATGGACGGTGAACGACCCGGAACGCATGGCCCGCTACATGGACCTGGGCGTCAACGACATCAGCACCGACGTCCCGGCCGAAGCGGTGCGCGTGCGTGCCGGGCGCGCAGCCCTGGGCGACGTGGAACTGCTGTTGGCGCGCCTGCACAGCTGGTTCCGGCGTTGAGGCAGGCGGCTACCGCTGCCGGCGCGCCGGTGGCCGGTCAGAGATCGAAGTGGCAGAGCGTGACCGCCTCGTCCTCGCGGATTCCCGGGTAGTGGATCCGCAGCACCGCGAGCAGACCTGCCGGCGTGCGGCAGGCGGGGTCGTGCTCGAACCTCAGCGCGTCCGCATCGATGTCGCGCAACAGCCGCACCGCGGTCTCGAGGCACACCGGCGGCGACAGGCTGCCGTCGCCCAGCCGCAGACGGGCGAACGGCACACCATGCCAGCGGGTGCCGCGCCGCACCGTGGTGTTGCGGCCGGCAAGGAACACCGGATGCGCGAATTCCAGTATCGGAGGTGACCCGGCCATCGACGCAGGATAGCCGGCGCGGGTGCGGCACCACGACCCCGCAAGGTGACGGCCGGTACACTGCGCGGCCCGATCCACGGCAGCCTTCCATGTCCGACCCCGTACGCCTGGCCAGACGCGTCATCGAACTGACCGGGTGTTCCCGCGCCGACGCCGAGCAGTACATCAAGGGCGGCTGGGTCTCGGTCGACGGTGCAGTGGTCGAGGATCCGGCGTTCCGGGTGACCACCGAAGCCATCGAGGTCGACCCCGCCGCGCAACTGGCCGCGGCGGAGCCGGCGACCATCCTGCTGCACAAGCCGGCCGGCTACGACACCATCAGCGGCCCGCAGCCCGCTGCTCCGCTGGTGCAGCCGGACACACGCTGGCCGGAGGATCCATCCGGCGTGCGCATGCTGCAGCGCCACTTCCACCGCCTGACCCCGCTGGTGCCGCTGGATGCCGAAGCCAGCGGGCTGATGGTGCTTACCCAGGACGGCCGCGTGTGGCGCCGCCTCACCGAGGACCGCGACGGGATCGAACAGGAATACATCGTCGAGGTCAGCGGCGAACTGTCGCCATGGGGCCTCGCACGCCTCAACCACGGCCTGGAATACGGCGGCCGCGCGATCCCGCGCTGCAAGGTGAGCTGGCAGAACGAGATCCGCCTGCGTTTCGCGCTCAAGGGCGTGCAGGGCGGGCAGCTGCGCCACATGTGCGCGGAGGTCGGCCTGGAGGTGGTGGCGATCCGCCGCATCCGCATCGGCAGGATCGCGCTGGCGAAGATGCCCGTGGGCACGTGGCGCTACCTGCCGGTGGGCGAGCGCTTCTGAGCAACATCCGGTAACGGCCTGGCCGATGCAGGCACCCCGCTTCGGGAATGCCTGCGCCTGGAACCTGTGCGGGGGCGCTCAGCCCTGTTCCATCGTCGGGTAATCGGTATAACCGCGCTCGGCGCCGCCGTAGAAGGTCGAGGGGTCCGGCTCGTTGAGCGTGGCACCGGCGCGGAAGCGTTCGACCAGGTCCGGATTGGCAATGAATGGCCGCCCGAACGCCACGGCATCGGCGACGCCCGATGCGATCAGCGCATCCGCGGTCCGGGCCGTATAGCCGCCGCAGAAGACCAGCACACCCTGGAAAGCCTCGCGCAATGCGCGGCGGAACGCCTCGTCCAGCTTCGGGCCACCGGCCCAGTCCGGCTCGGCGATATGCAGGTAGGCGAGGCCGCGGCGGCTGAACTCCCGCGCCAGGTACAGCGCGCTTTGCTCCGGCTCCGCGTCGGCGATGCCATGCCCGCTGAAATACGGCGACAGGCGCACGCCCACGCGGCCCGCACCGAGCGCGTCCACCACCGCATCCACCACCTCCAGCACGATCCGCGCACGGTTCTCGAGCGACCCGCCGTAACGATCACTGCGGGTGTTGCTGTTGGTCGACAGGAACTGCTGCAGCAGATAGCCGTTGGCGGCATGCACCTCCACCATGTCGAAACCGGCACGGTCGGCGCGTTGCGCGGCACTCGCATAATCGGCCACCACACCGGCGATCTCGTCGGTTTCCAGCGCACGGGGCACCGCCGTGGGCACGTTGCCCGGGGTGCCGTCCTCCTGCACCACGAAGGCACTCGCGCCTTCCGCGGCGATCGCTGAAGGCGCAACCGGGGTCGCGCCATCCACCTGCGCCAGCGGGTGCGAGATGCGACCGACGTGCCACAGCTGCGCGGCGATGCGTCCGCCCCTGGCATGCACGGCATCCGTCACCTGCTTCCAGCCGGCTTCCTGCGCGTCGCTGTAGATGCCCGGCGTCCACGCATAGCCCTGGCCCTGTGGGGAGATCTGCGTCGCTTCCGAGACGATCAGCCCGGCGCTGGCGCGCTGCGCGTAGTACGTGGCGTTGAGTGGCGTGGGCACGTCGCCGGGCTGGCCCGCGCGCGAACGCGTCAGTGGCGCCATGACCACGCGGTTGGGAAGGGTGAGCGAACCGGCCTGGACCGGCGACAGCAGGTGCGAATGCATGACAACTCCGTGAGCGTGGGGACGGACCCTTGATGGGTGCGGCCGGCAAGGATCGCAACCTGCCCTGTGCGACGGCGACGCCGCGTGAGCCGCGCGTGCCATGCGCATGGGAACCGGGCGATGCACGTTTTTCCGGTGGCGGCGCGCGGTGCACGCTTCACGTAAGGCCCGCGCGGCGGATGCGATGGTGGCGGAAACCTTCGCAACCAGAGGAGCCGCCCAGTGATCATCCAGTTGAACACCGACAACCATATCGACGGCACCGATGCGCTGGAGACGCATATCAACGGCATGCTCGAGCAGCATCTCGGGCGGTTCTTCCCGCGCCTGAGCCGGATCGAGGTGTTCATCTCCGACACCAACTCGATCAAGGGCGGCCAGGACAAGCGCTGTGCGATCGAAGTGCGTATGCAGAATGACGACCCGATAGCGGCCAGCCACGAAGAGCAGGACATCGACCGTGCCGTGCGCGGCGCCTGCGACAAGCTCAAGGGGTTGCTGGATTCGCGCATCGAGAAGGAACGCGGTTACTGAGGCACCGCGCTTGCCGATACCGGCGGGCGCGCCGTGCGCGCGCCTGCCGCGCACCTTGCCGGTTACCCGTGTCGGGCGCGATGGCGCTCCAGCGTGCGGGACACGCGCGCCAGCGCCGCATGCACTTCCTCCCTGAAGCCGCCCGCTGGAAGTGTCCGCACGGCCGAGTGCGCGGCGCACACGATCCGGGTATCGGCCCACTCCACCGCCAGGCGCCGGGCCCACGCCGCGTAGGCATCCGCGGCACCCGCGGTCTGCTTCAGCCCACGCGCAAGCATCGGGTGCATGCGTAGCGACGACTGTGGAAGCACACCGCGCAGGAGTCCCGGCGCTGCCATCACATTGAAGGTGTCGTCGACATGGACGATGCCTTCGCTTCGGTGTCGCACCAGCACCGAGGCCACGTGCACGCGCTCGTCCGGGCAGACGAAGTCGACGCCATCGGGCACTGAAAGATCGAACACGTCCGCCAGCGGGTGGTCGCCACCCCATTCCTCCACCGGCGTGCCGGCCCACGGCAGCGACGGTGCCTTGCGGCGATGCCGCGCGGTGCCATACAGGGTTGCCGCCGGGAACAGCCGGTGCGTGGCTTCCACATGCAGGGTGTGGAACGGGTGCACATGCACCACCGCACCCACCAGCGCGCCGTCGCCGGTCAGTGCCATCAGCGCCCTGCGTTGCGGCTCATCGAGTGCGCAGCCATCGATCACCACGTATCGGCCGTCCGGCCGCCGCACGATCGACATATGCGTGCCGATATCGAGCACGCCGCCCACCCGGTACACCCCGCGGAGATTCCAGAACGTTTCGGCCAGCTGCTTCATCGCGCAAGCATAGGCGCCAGGCGTGAAGCCGCGATGCCGGGCGGGTCAGAACGTCGGCGTCGTGTCTTCGATCACTTTCATGGCCTCGGCCTGCCTGCGGCGAAGTGCATGCAGGTCCGGCTCCGCACTGGCGTTGTTGCGCTTGTGCAGCGCCCGCAACTCCGGCGCGATGACGTCTACCTGGCGGTTGCGCTGGAACATCGCGCGCTCCCCCGGCTCGAGCTGGCAGTTCCGGCTCAGGATCTCCAGTGCGTCGCCGGTGGTGGCCGCGCCACTCTGGAGATTGACCACCACGCCCAGGGTGTCTCCCAACGGATCGAGCGCTACGCAGATCGCATCGATGGTGTCGTGACTGCGCGCGGCATCATGGGACACGATCGCGAGAATGTTTTCGCGATCGATCCATGCCACCGAACGCACACCCGGCACCTCGCGGGCGGCCGCGCGCGCGGCTTCGCGATCCACGGGCCTGGACACATCGGCGAGCCGGATGGACCGTCGGAAGTCGTCGTTGAGCGCCTCCATACCCGCCTGCACACCGTCGCGATCACCGAGCAGGGCCGAGCTGCGGATGCTGGCCACCTGTGCGGCCGTTCGCAGCGGATTCAGTGGTTCGCCGGCACGTGGCGGACGCTCCCCGGTGGTCTCGGCGTCGCGCGGTGCGCACGCCGCAATCATCAGCGAGAGGCCGATCGCCAGCATCCGCCCGGCCAACACGCCCGACGCCGTAATCGCCGCTGCGTACCGGTATCCATCCAGTCCCATCGTCCCTGCCCCTTCCTTCTGTTCGTCCATGTCGGTGTGCGAACGCCAGTTCTCTATCGGCCCGGCCCCCCGATGCTTTACGCCTCCCCCCTCCGCGCGATCCACGCATGGATCAGACCGCCCTGGAAGCGACCACGCGCCCGGCAATGGCGCCAGTCGCAGATGCGGGCAGCACCGGCAGCGCTCAGAACACCGACAAGCCCGTCATCCGCGTGAAACGGTGCAACGCATAGCGGCCGAGCAGCGAGTTGCCCTTGTCGTCCAGCGCCGGCGACCACACGCACAGGCCCATCACGTGCGGCACCACCGCGACGATGCCGCCGCCGACCCCGCTCTTGGCCGGCAGCCCCACGTAGTAGGCGAAATCCCCGGCTGCATCGTAGGTGCCCGCCGTCATCATCACCGAGTTGATGCGGGTGGCCCCTTCGCTGGTGGTCACCTGCGCACCCGACGGTCCGCAACGGCCACCATCGGCCAGGTACTGCACGCTGCGCGCAAGGTCCACGCAGTCCATCCGCAGCGAGCACTGCAGGTAATAGAAATCCAGCACGTCCTGCACGTCGTTGTGCAGGTTGTCGTAGCTGCGGATGAAGTTGGCGAGCGCCACGTTGCGGTAGCCGCTCTCGCGCTCGGACTTCGCCACCACCTCGTCGGTGCCCACGTCGGGGTTGCCCGAGCGTGCACGCATGAAGTCCAGCAGCGTGGCTTCGGCGTCGTCGTAGCTCGACAGCACCACGTCGGCGGTCACCAGGGCGCCGGCATTCATGAAGGGATTCCGGGGGATGCCCTTCTCGTGCTCGAGCTGGATCAGCGAATTGAACGGGTCGCCGGAAGGCTCGCGGTCCACGCGCTCCCACAGCCGGCCGCCGATGGCCTCCAGTGCAAGCGTCAGCGTGTAGACCTTCGACACGCTCTGGATCGAGAACCGCTCGCGCGCGTGCCCCACCTCATGCACCGTGCCGTCCAGCAGCGCCAGCGCCATGCCGAAGCGGTCCTTGGGCACGTCGGCAAGCGAGGGAATGTAATCGGCCACCCTGCCTTCGCCGAAGCGCTTGCGGACCTCGTCATTGATGGTGCCGAGGATATCGTCGAGGTCCACGCGGCTGAGGTCGTAGGGATTGTGCGGTGGTCTGCGCATGCGGCGTCCGAGGCGTACAGGGACGAGCAGCCTACCCGGTGCACCCGCGGAGATTCCAGAACGTTTTTGGCCGGCTCCTTCATGACGCCAGCATAGGCCGCCCAGGGCGTAGAGCTCAGCGGCCGTCCTGCCCCGCGGCATCATCGCGGTCAGATGTCGTCCGTACGGTCCGGACGCAGACGCTGGCGCAGGCCAAGTTGCGCCGCGATGGGCAGGGCGAGGCCGATCGAGAACAGCACCGCGCCCCAGAAGGCGTGGACATCCAGCTTTCCAGACTGGGACGCACCCGACCAGATCAACCCCGCGCCGATAATCACCAGCACCAGCGCGATGCCCTGCTCCCACACCGGGTCCTTCCACCACGCCATGTCAGCCTCCCACCGGATGGAGCATCGTGCCCGCCAGCGCGACCAGGGCCAGCAGCGCCAGGGTCACCGCCACGAACGGAAACATGCGCTTGAGCGCATCGGCCACCTGCCCGTGCGCACCCACCACGCCGAGCCCCATCAGCACCGCCGGCAGCGCCAGCGACGAGCCGATCGCCGCGCCGGCGGTCTGCGCTGCCAGCACGAACGCGGGCTCGACGCCCAGTGCCTGCGCGGCCTGTTCCTGCAAAGGCCCGAACAGGATATTGGCCGACAGGTTGCTGCCCATCAGGAAGCCGCCCAGTGCACCCACCAGCGGTGACAGCAGCACGTACACCGGCGGCGTCGCCACCTCGCCCAAGCCGGCGGCCAGTTGCAGGGTCATGCCCGCGCCTTCCATCACCAGTGCCAGCGGCACGAACGCCGCCAGCGCCATCACCGTGGGGATCGAGGTGCGCAGCGCGTCCACGGTGATGTCGTCGATGCGCCGGCCCGGGATATAGCCGCGGATACGGAAATACGCAAAGGCCAGCACGCTGGTGAGCAGCAGCACCGTGCCCGGATGCACCAGCGGCGAGAACGCCCGGTAGGCCGGGGTGGGCGCCGTTTCGACGTCGTAGCCGGTGGCATAGCCGGGAAACGGCAGCCCGAAACGCAGCGACGCCAGCGGGTCACGGATCGCCGGAACCAGTTCCACCACCATCATCAGCACGGTGAGCAGCAGGTACGGGCCGAATGCCAGCCAGAGCGGCATCGGCGGGTGTCGCGATGGCGTGGGGTGCGCCGTCGCCTCGTGCCGCGCCTGCCCGCCGTCTTCGGCCAGCAGGCCGGAATCGATCCTGGTGGGGCTACGGTAGCGCAGCCGTGCGAACACCAGGATCGCCAGCAGCGCCGCGGCACTCGGTACCAGCGCCGACAGGTTGGGGGCCACGTAGGCGATCGCCAGCTGCCCGCCCGCCATCAGCAGCCCGCACACCACCAGCACCGGCCAGCTTTCGGCAATCGCCCGCCAGCGCCCGAACAGCCACGCGATGGCCACGCCGCCAAGCACCGCGGCCAGCCCCAGCATGATGCCGGTCACCAGCACCAGCAGCGCCGGATCGGCGGTGTCGGCCACCCGCACCAGCGCCTCCCAGGCGATGCCCAGGGTGCCGAAGGTCTTGCCCCAGGCATGGCCGATGATCGGCAGCACCACCGCCCAGACCGGCCGCACGCCGATGGCGAGCAGCAACGGCGCCGCCACCGCGATCGGCGCACTGAAGCCGGTGATGCCCTGCAGGAACGAGGGAAATACCCACGCGAACGCCAGCACGTGCAGCAGGCGGTTCGGCGTGATCACCTCGATCCCGCTGCGGATCGCGCGGAAGGCGCCGGCCTCGTCGCAGATCTCGTAGAGCAGCAGCGCCGGCAGGATCACGTAGGCGATGAACAACGCGTCCCAGACGCCCTTGACCGACTGCAACGCAATGATCGCCGGCGCCGCCTCGAATACCCAAAGCGCCAGCGCCGCTGCGAGAAACCAGCCCACCGCGGCCGCACTGGGCGCCTTCCACCGACGCCAGATCAACAGCACCAGCACCAGGCCCAGCGGGGCGATCGCCGCCAGCCACAGCGGCAGGGTCAGTGGCAGCCCGGACGGGCTCACCATCCCAGAGCCGCGCCGTCTCCACGGGGGTCGGCGCCGCCTTCGAGGAACCCGGTGTCGCGATGGATGCGGATCGCCTGCGCATGCCCCATGGTGCCGCTCCAGCCGGCGACCACCTGCACCGGCTGCCCGCGCAGGGTGAGTTCGCGGATCGCCTGCTCGGGAATGCGCGCCTCCAGCGACAGCGCACTGGTCGCGGTGCCCCAGGTGCGGCCCATCAGCCAGCGTGGCGCCTCGATGGCCTGCTGCACGTCATAACCGAAATCGATCATCCGGGTCAGCATGGCGGCCTGGGTCTGCGGCTGGCCTTCGCCGCCCATGGTGCCGAAGGCAAGCACCGGCGCACCGTCGTCGAGCAGCATCGCCGGCACCAGGGTGTGGAAGGTCTGCTTGCCCGGTGCAAGGCAGTTGGGATGCGCGGCATCGAGCGAGAAGAACGAGCCGCGGTTCTGCAGGATCACGCCGGTATCGCCGCCGGTCACGCATGAGCCGAAGTCGTGGTAGATCGACTGGATCAGCGAAACCACCAGCCCGTCGTCGTCCACGGCGCAGAAATAGCAGGTGTCGCCACCGGGCGCCTCGCGTTGCGCATGGCCGCCGAAGCGGACGCCGGGCTCGACCTTGCCCAGCGCGCGCCGGGGGTCGATCAGCCGGCGGCGCTCGTCGGCGTATTCCTTCGACAGCAGGCGTTCGAGCGGGATGTCCACGTGCGCGGGGTCGGTCAGCCATTCGTCGCGGTCGGCGAAGGCCACCTTCACCACTTCCGCCATGTGGTGGTAATAGTCCGCGGTGCCCTCGCCCCATGCGGCCACGTCGAAGCCTTCCAGCAGGTTGAGGATCTGCAGCGCGGCGAAGCCCTGGGTATTGGGCGGCATCTGCACCACGTCGTAGCCGCGGTAGCTGGAGCGGATCGGGTCCACCCAGCGCGCGTGGTACGCGGCGAAGTCGCCGGCCTCCAGCGGCGAACCCGCCTCGCGCAGGCCGGCGCAGATCCGCGCGGGCAGCTCGCCCTCGTAAAGCGCGCGTGCGCCGCCCTGCGCGATGGTCTCGAGCGTGCGCGCCAACGCCTGCTGCACCAGCCTGGCGCCCTCGCGCTGGGGATCGCCCTCGGGCAGGAAGATGCTGGCGGTCCGCGGGTAGTCGCGCAGCAGCGCCGCATCGGTCACCAGCCAGTCCGCCAGCGAGCGGCTGACCGGCATGCCCTCGCGCGCGTAGTGGATCGCCGCAGTGAACAGGTCCGCCCATGGCAGCCGGCCATGGCGCTCATGTGCCAGCCGCCAGCCGTCGACCGCGCCGGGCACGGTCAGCGCGGCCATCGCGCCGCGCATCGGGATCGCGTCGGTGCAGCCACGCTCGCGGTAGAACTCCGGTGTCGCCGCGCGCGCGGCCGGGCCGCTGGCATGCAGCGCCGCGACGCCGTCGCTTCCGCCACCGCCGATCAGCCAGAAGCCGTCGCCGCCGAGCCCGGCCATGTGCGGATACACCACGCACAGCACCGCATTGGCGGCGATCGCCGCGTCCACCGCGCTGCCGCCGCGTTGCAGCGCCTCCAGCCCGGCCGAGCTGGCCAGCACATGCGGCGTACTCACCATGCCGCGCGAAGCGTAGGTAGGGGGGCGGCCTGTCCGGGGCCCGTCGGGATGGCTCATCGTGATCCTCCTATTTGCAGGAACGCGTTTTCAGGAAACGCGCTCGTCCTCGCACAGGCCCACCGCGGTCGGGGGGTCGGCGCGCAGGCGACCAATGAAGCGCCGCAGCGGCGGCAGCAGGCCCCCGGCGGCAAGCGCCAGCAGGCCCGCCCACCACAGCGCGGGGTTGTCGTTCCAGGTGCCAAGGCTGATCAGCGGAAACGCCACCAGCAGCAGCACCAGCGAAAGCGTCAGCGCGGCGAGATTGCTCATGACTGCCCCCCCATGGCCAGGCCGCCGGTCGCCAGCACCAGCAGTACGGTTGCCGCGCCGGTGACCAGCAGCGCGACGATCGTCCACGGAATCACCTTGCGCAGGATCTCGCCTTCCCTGCCGGCGATGCCCGCGGTACTGGCACCCAGCACCACGTTGGCCGGTGCGATCGCGTTGCCGATCGAACCACCCGCACTCTGCGCGGCGATGATGGCCGCCTCCGGCAGGCCCTTCAGGCGTGCGACCGTGTGCTGCAGGTCGGAGAACAGGACGTTCGACGAGGTGCTGCTCGACGTCATGAACGCGCCCAGTGCGCCGATGCTGGCCGACAGCGCGGCGAACACGTACGCCGGGGCCACTTCGGCGATGCCGAGCGCCAGCATCTCGTTCTGTCCGGAGTGGTCCATCAGCCGCGCCATTACCAGGAACGCGATCACCGGTACCGACGCCGGCACCGCGTCCTTGAAGGTGGCCCTGAGCACCGTTGGTCCTTCGCCCGAAGCCCACGTGCGGTAATAGCCGCGGGCGGAGAACACCAGCCAGGTCACGATCGAGGTCAGCAGCAGGAAGGTGCCCGGATGGGTCAGCGGCGCGAATGGCGAGTACGGCTCGACCGCTGCGTTGTCGATGCCGAAGCCGGTGGTGACCGCCGGGAACGGCATGCCGATGGTGAAGGCTCCCAGTGCGTCCTTCAGCGGGTCGATGGCCAGCGTACCCACCGCCACCGCACTGAGCACGATGTAGGGCACGAACGACATCGCCAGGCCCATCGGCGCTTCGCGCGCGATGTCCTCCTTCTGGCTGTCGTCGCGCATCGCCGGGCGTTCGGTGATGCCTTCGGCCGGCTCGGCATAGCGCTTCCAGCGCGACAGTGGATACAGCGCCAGCACCGACGCGGCCGCCGCGAGGAAGGTACACAGCACCGGATCCCACAGGGCGAACAACGCCTGCCCGCCGCCCTGGATGGCCGCGATCACCAGCACCAGCGGCCAGCCATGGCGCAGCGCCTGCCAGCGCCCGTACATCCACACCACCATGAAGCCGCCGAGCACGCACGGGATGATCAGCAGCAGGCCGGACTGGAACGCCGTGGCCACCGGATCGGCGAGATCCACCACCTGCAGGGTCGCGAACCAGCTCACGCCGAGCGTGCCGAAAAACTTGGCCCAAAGGTGTCCGATCAGCGGGATCACCACGGCATACACCGGCCTCACGCCGAACGCGACCAGCAGCGGCGCCACCACCGCGATCGGCGTGCCGAAGCCCGCGATGCCCTGCAGGAAGGAGGAGAACACCCAGCCGAGCGCCACCACCAGGAACAACTCGTTGCGGCTGAAGCGGGTGATGCCCTGGCGCAGGGCCTCGTAACCACCGGCCTGGTCGGTCACCCGGTACAGCAGCAGCGCCGGCCACACCACGTAGAGGATGAACACCGCGTCCCACACGCCCTTGGCGCCGGCGACGGCAACGGTTTCCCAGGGCGTGGCGAATGCGAACAATGCCACCGCCGCAGCGACGAACATTCCCATCGGCCCGGCCTGCGGCGCGGTCCAGCGCAGCTGCACCATGAGCACCAGCAGCACCACGATCGGCAGCAAAGCCAGAAGCCAGCGGAACAGGTCGACGGTCAGTCCAGAGCCTTCCATTGCACCTTCCAGTAGAAGTGGCGGCCGTTGCAGGCCAGGTCGGCGACGCAGTCTGGACCGACGCGCGGGAGGGGACGTCAAATCCGGACGCCGCTGCCGTGGCGACACGCCACCTGGCGGGGCCGTTCCCGCGCATGCATCACGGACGGCTGCCGTCAGTCGCCCTCGCCCAACCAGCGCTCCGCCTCTTCCCCGTACACCTCGTAGCCCGGCGCCAGGTGCGGCAGCAGCAGGCGCACCCATGCGCGGCTGGCCATGCGCGTCTCGCGCGGGCAGCTGGCGGCACGTGCCGCGGTGAGGTCGCCGGCGTCCACCATGCCGGCGAACTCGTCCGGGTCGGTGCCGTAGATCAGGCACTGCAGGTTGAAGTAGCGCTGCTCGCCCAGCGCATGCTCGGCGGCGTAGGCGAACAGGTTGTAGGCACCGGTGCTGCGCGACAGCAGCCAGTTGGCCGCCATCTGCAGGTTGGCGATCACCTGCGCCGGGGTTTCATCCAGGCCCGCGAACCGCAGCATCAGGATCGCCGCCAGCTGGTCCACCGCATCCTCCTGGCGCCCGGTAACCGGGAGGTCCAGCAGGTGCACCAGTGCGTGCCCGGTCTCGTGCAGCACGATGAAACGCACGTTGGCCAGCACATAGCGCTGCGGATAACCGGCATCCAGCCCGAGGTCGTGCTGCTGCTCCTGGCCACGCTCGTACAGGGTGCGCAGGGTCTCGTAACACAGCACCACCTCGGCCTCGGCCGGGAGGTAGAACGCGCCGAATTCGCCGCACTCGGCGGTGACGTAGCGCAGCCGCTGCGGCAGCGCGAACATGCCGTCGATCGCCTGCAGTTCGGGCAGGCGACGCCACATGTCGGCATCGCGCACGCGCTCGTGGATCTGCTGCAGCGCAGGGCTGCGCGGTGGCATGTACGCGTACTCGAATGCCGGCGCCGCGGGTGCGCCCTGCCCTGCGACGGGCTGGCGTGCGCGCACCACCGTGCGCGGCATGGGGTGGAGCATGCGCTGGTGCACGGTACCGCGCGGCGACATCCCGGCCCCCGGGCCGGACACACCGGCGCAACCGGCTGCGATCGCGGCCACTGCCAGCATCAGCATCAGCGCACGGGCTCTCGATGACATCGGGTTTCGCCGTATCACGCGCGACCCGCGGTCGCCTGGAGCGCACATGGTCGCGGCAGCCGCCGGATGCGACAAGGGCCGCGCCTGTTTTTCACGTTGCGATGCGGGCGCGGCGGCCAGAATGGGCTGCCCTACCGACAGTCCGGGAGGACGACAATGCACAGGCATCGTTACAGAAAGCTCGACGAACAGACGCTGGTGATCACCGGCGCCACCTCGGGCATCGGCCTCGCCACCGCGCGACGCGCAATGAAATCCGGGGCCCGCCTCGTGCTGGCTGCCCGCAACGAGGAGATGCTGCGACAGGTCTGCGACGAAGCGACGGCATGCGGCACCAGGGCCGTCAGTGTCGTGGCCGACGTCGGCGAGGAAGCCGATGTCGAGCGGATCGTCGACACCGCGGTACGCGAGTTCGGCGGCTTCGATACCTGGATCAACAACGCCGGCGTGGTGGTGTTCTCGGAACTCAAGGATCTTCCCACCGAGGATCACCAGCGCCTGTTCCAGACCAATTACTGGGGCGTGGTGTACGGCTCGCATGCGGCCGTGCGCCATTTCCGCCAACGCCCGGATGGCGGCACGCTCATCAACGTGGCATCGATCAATGCGGAGATGCCGGTGCCGATCCTGGGCGCCTATTCGGCGAGCAAGGCCGCCGTCAAGGCGTTCTCCGACGTGCTGCGGATGGAACTCGCCAACGAGGGCGCGCCGGTACGGCTCACGGTGATCAAACCGTCCGGCATCGCCACGCCCATCTCCGAGCACGGCCGTACCCATATGGGCGAACGCGGCAAGGTCATGCCTCCGCTCTACGACCCGGAACTGGTGGCGGCGACCATCCTCAGCGCCGCGCAGCGCTACGTGCGCGCCGTGACCATCGGCGAAACCGGCAAGGCATCCACCCTGGCCTGGAATACGGTGCCGTCGATCATGAGCCGCGTGGTCGGTTGGGCGCTCCCCAAGGCACAGTCCACCGGCAAGCCCCCCATGCCCACCGACAACCTGCATTCGGCCGGCGAGGATGGCCGGGTCTATCTCGACGATGACCACAAGGGCATCCGCACCAGCCTCACCACCAGGGCACGGCTCTACCCGGGCGTCACGCTCGGCCTCGGGATCGCGGCCGCCGCCGGCGTGCTGGCCCTGGCGCGGGCGAAACGCTGATCACCGCAGGGCGATCCGGAGGGAGCCGCGTGGTGTCGACTTTCGGCCCGCCGACCCAGCCATATCGTCTGCGCCTGGCCGCCCGGTGGATCATCGATACAGCGCGTCGTAGCCTGCGCGATCCACCTGGCTCAGGCCGAGGCGGTCGAACTGTTCCCACATGCCGTGCCAGCGCGCAGCATCGCGCTGCACCGGCGCAACCAGGCGCGGGCAGGTGTCGGCGATGATCGCGTCCATCAACGCCGTGGCTTGGGTGCCGCTGTAGCGGTACCAGATCGCTGCGGCCTGCGCCGGATCGTCGCGGCACAGCTGCGCGCCCTGGCCGATCAGCCGGGTCACCGTGGCCACCACGTCGCCGTGCTCGGCGAGGAAGCGTTCGGACGTGAACAGCTCCAGCGCCGAGAAGTTGGGCATGCCGACGTCGTGGGTGGCGATGAAGTGCGCGTCCATCCCCGCCAGCCGCGCTTCCACGCCCTCGAAGTTGGCAAAGCACAGCCACGCGCCGTCGTAACCGGCACGCAGGTTGTCGAGATGGGCGAAGCCCGCCTCTTCGATGTGCACCTGGTCTGCATCGAACGCGACGCCCTGGCGCTGGCACCAGCGCGACAGGATCTCCACCGCGATCGCATCGGTCACCCCGCCGGCCACCGGTGATGCCAGCCGCACCGTGCCGCCTTCGAGCAGCCGCTGGCCGGCAGAACGCTGCAGCAGGATGCCGCCGTCGGTCTCGAAGAAGCAGCCCAGCGCCTTCAGCCCCGGGCGATGCGCATCGATCATGTGCAGCGGCTCGTTGCAGGCAAACGCGATATCGCCGCTTACCGTCGCCGCCAGCCCGTCGTAGTGATCGTCGGGCACCAGCAGTTCGAGCTCCAGCCCGGCATCGCGATACCAGCCGAGATCGATGCCGGCAATCATCGGCAGGTGATCGGGATTGAGGAACCACTCGAGCGACAACTGCAGCTTCATCGACACCACTCGCTGGAAAGGCGCCACAGGGTAATCGACCGCCTGCGGATCGGGGCCATCCGGCGCCATCACGGAGCAGGCACGTCCAGCACCTGTCGCACCCGGATCACCCTCGATCCCGTCCTGCTAGCGCGCCAGCAACCGCCGGGTCCAGTCCAGCAGCACCAGCGGCAGGCGTTCCGGGGTCGACAGCAGCGCGTAATGCCCGGGGCCGAACACCTTGGGCAGGTAACCGGGCGCCTGCAGGTCGACGGTGAGGCAGAACGGAAAGATGCCCTGCAGGCGCGCTTCGGTCACCGACTGGCGCATGTCCTCGACGCCGAACAGGCCGTCGTAGCGGTCGGCGTCGTTGGGCTTGCCGTCGGACAGCATCAGCAGCAGGCGGTGTTCGGCGGGCTGGCGCATCAGCAGCGCGGTGGCATGGCGGATCGCGGCGCCGGCGCGGGTGTAGTTCTCGGGCTCCAGGCCGGCGATGCGCAGGGCGATGTCCTGTCCGTAGACCTCGTCGAAGTCTTTCAGCATGCGCATGGTCACGCCGTGCGGGCCTTCGCCGGAGAAGGCCATCACCGAGAACGGCTCGCCCAGGCCCTGCAGCGCCATGCACACCAGCAGCAGGGCCTCGCGTTCGACGTCGATCACGCGACGGCCGTGGCCGATGAAGCCGTCGGTGGAACCACTGGCATCGACCAGCAGGGTCACCGCGATGCTGCGCCGCCCGGGCCTGCGCGTCTCGTACAGCCCCTCGCGCAGGAAGCCGCCGGCAAGCATGTCGGCGCGCCCCTCCACGCAGGCATCGATGTCGATGTCCTCGCCGTCGCTCTGCCGACGCAGGCGTACGCGCTCGGGGCGCAGCGCCTCGAACTGCCGGCGGATGCCATCGAGATGCGAGCGATGGCGCGCCAGCGTGGCGTCGATCCACGCTTGCCTGCCGTGCAGCGGCGGCAGCATTCGCACGGTGGTGCCATGTTCGATGTATGACGCGTCGGCGTGGTCCCACTCGGGGTAACGGAAGCGGGTTTCGCCCTCGCCCTGCGGGTCGAACTCGAGCTGCGCGCGGCTGGCAGGGGGGTCATCGGACAGCAGCACCTCGCGCGGCGGGTCCGGCGCCGCCACCATCCGCGTGGATGCAAGTTCCGACAGCATGTCGCCGTACTCGTCGGCGCTGGTCTCGTCGTCGCGGTCCACCGGGCGCTGCAGGCCGAAGGGGTCCTCGGCAACTTCGTGCGGGGCGTCCTGCTGGATCATCCACACGCCGGGCTCGCCGGGCCTGTCCTCGTCCTCGTTCGCGTCGCGCTCGTCGGGCCGGCGCTCCATGCGGGCGCTGCGCACCTTGCCTTCGTTGTCATCGGCGGTGGTTGCAGCCGTGCCGTCCACGAGCCGCGCGGTGCCGCCGCCTGCACGCAGTTCGCCTGTCCACCAGTCGCGATACAGCGGCATCGGGCCGAGCCGGCGCACATCGTCGGCATCGATCGCCCACTCCGCCAGCAGCTGCCTTGCACGTGCGAGCGAATCGCCAACGCTGCCGGCATCCACCCCGGCACCGGATCCGATGTCGTGCTCCAGGATCCCGCGCACCAGCCGTTCCAGTGGCTGGCGAGCCGGCGCAAAGGCATCCAGCGGCGGCCGTGCAGCCAGCGCCAGCGCCCGCAACCGGCGCAGGTCCGGCACCAGCCCGGGGAATCCATGCGCGATTTCCAGTTCCGCGGCCCGTGCCTCCAGCACCAGTGCCGTATCGCGCAACAGCGTGTCGGCCTCGCCGAGCAGCCCCTGCGCGGTACCGCGCATCGCCCGGCGCGCCTGCTGCAACGCCATGGCGCGGTAGAGCGCCGAGGCTTCCGCCGTGTCGCAGGTGCCCAGATGCGCCGGCAGCCACAGGGTGTCACCGCTGGTCGCGGGCACCGCCTGGCGGTGTCGCGGATAGGCGCGCGGATGGAACACCCGGTGCAGCAGGGTCGGCCGCGCCGGCGGCAGCGCCGAACGCATGGGCAGGCTGATGCCGCAGGCAGCGGAGATCAGCAGGTCGAGACGGCGCGCCAGCGAGGCGAGCGCGACCGGTGCATCGGGCTCGGTTGCGTAGTGGCGTCGCCAGG
This sequence comes from Alterluteimonas muca, assembly GCF_021191595.1. Classification (NCBI taxonomy): domain Bacteria; kingdom Pseudomonadati; phylum Pseudomonadota; class Gammaproteobacteria; order Lysobacterales; family Lysobacteraceae; genus Alterluteimonas; species Alterluteimonas muca. The sequence continues at coordinate 471,397 of NZ_JAIWPS010000001.1, read as the reverse complement.
TATCACGGATGAAAACGGTCGCGTGCCGCGCGGCATCGACGACCAGGTCTTCGGCTTCGGCCACCCCGGCATCCGCCTATGGAAACATCGCGTCGACGAGTTCGCGCATCGCACCGAGCAGGGTCGGATCGTCGCTCAGCGGCGCGATCACCGCGGCGTTGCAGGCATCACGCACGCCGATGCCGCTGGCCACCAGCCGTCCCGCGGCAATCAGCAGTCGCGTGCTCGGCACTTCCGCCAGCCCGCGGTCGCGCAGCGAGCGCAGCCGCCCCGCCAGTTCCACCAGTGCAACCGCCGTGCCCCGTTCCACCCCGCTTTCGCGCGCGACGATCGCGGCTTCGGCCGCCGGCTCGGGAAAGCCCAGCTCGATGGCGACGAAGCGCTGGCGCGTGCTCGGCTTCAGGTCCTTGAGCATGCGCTGGTAGCCGGGGTTGTACGAGATCACCAGCTGGAAGCCCGGCGCGGCCTCCAGCGTCTCGCCGGTGCGGTCGATCGGCAGGATGCGGCGGTAGTCGGTGAGCGGGTGCAGCACCACGATGGTGTCCTGGCGCGCCTCCACCACCTCGTCGAGATAGCAGATCGCGCCTTCGCGCACGGCCCGGGTGAGCGGGCCGTCCTGCCACACGGTGTCGTCATGACGGATCAGGAAGCGGCCGATGAGGTCGCTGGCGGTCAGGTCGTCATGGCAGGACACGGTGATCAGCGGCCGACCCAGCCGCCAGGCCATGTGTTCGACGAAGCGTGTCTTGCCGCAGCCGGTCGGCCCCTTGAGCATCACCGCCAGCCCGCCGGCATGGCACTGCTCGACGATCCCCACCTCGTTGCCGGTGGGCAGGTAGTAAGGCCCGGCGTCCGCCGGGCCCGTGCGTGCATCCACCGGTCAGCGCCCCGCCTGTGCGCGCAGGTCCGCCTCGACCGCATCGTCGGCGAGCACCGCGTCGTCGGTCACCACGAACTGCGGCCGGTAGCGGAAGAAGTCGTAGATGAACATCGCCACGCCGGTGGCGAACACCGTGGCGGTGAGGATCAGCATCAGGAAGTGCACCTGGATCTTGAGCTGCGCATCCAGGTAGCCCATGCCCATGATGCGCTCCAGGTACACCTGGGCGATGCCGGCAGTACCGAACGACAGGGTCATGCCGAACATACCCGACACCTGCAGCCAGAACGCCCAGTAGCCCAGCGGCGAATAGCGGTTCTGCGGGCGGTTGGTCAGCCCCGGCAGCGCGTAGGTGATCATCGCCATGATGATCATCGCGTAGGCCCCGTAGAACGCCGAGTGCGCATGCATCGCGGTGATCAGGGTGCCGTGGGTCCACTTGTTGACGCTCGGCCAGGTATGGGCCAGGCCCAGCAGGCCGGCGCCGAACAGCGCGAAGATCGCGCTGCCGATGGTCCAGTGCAGCGCCAGCGTATTGGGATGCCTGACGCCGCCGCGGCGCATCGCGGCATAGGCGTAGATCGCCATCGCGGCGAGCGCCAGCGGTTCGAGAGCGCTGAAGAAACCGCCGATCGGCAGCCAGTACTGCGGCACGCCCACCCAGTAGTAGTGGTGCGCGGTGCCGAGGATGCCGGCGAAGAACACCAGGCCGACGATCACGTACAGCCACTTCTCCATCACCTCGCGGTCCACGCCCGACAGGCGGATCAGCAGGTAGGCGAGGAAGCCGGCCATGATCATCATCCACACGCCTTCCACCCACAGGTGGATCGTCCACCAGCGGTAGAAGATCGAGACGGTGTAGTTCTCGTAGTGCAGCAGCGCCGGGATGTAGAGCACCGCCGACAGCGCCAGGCCCAGCAGCAGCACGCCCTCGGTCGTGGTGAGCCGGCCTGATTTCCTGATGGTCATGCCGATGTTGTAGAGGAAGATCAGCATGCAGATCACGATGACGATCTTGTGCGGCAGCGGCTGCTCCAGCAGCTTGTTGCCGGTGCCGTAGCGGAACAGGTAGCCGATCACCGCGGTCACGCCCATCAGCGTCCACAGGATCAGCTGGACGTAGGCGAGTTTCGTGCTGTGCAGCTCGGTGCGCGATTCCTCCGGCACCAGCCAGTAGGTCGCGCCCATGAAGCCGGTCAGCACCCACACGATCAGCAGGTTGGTGTGGATGGTCTTGGTGACGTCGAACGGCAGGATGTAGAGCAGCGGATCCGGCCCGAGGTACTTGGTGGCCGACAGCAGCCCGAACACGATCTGCAGCCCGAACAGCACCATGGCCACCGCGAAATACCACCAGGCCACCGATTGCGACTTGTAACGCATGGAATTCTCCCCGTGCGGCGCAGCGCGCCGTCGTGTTCCTTACTTGAGCGTTCCGAGGAAGGCCACGAGCTGGTCGATCTGCTCGTCGGTCAGGCTTTCCGTATAGGTGGTGGGCATGAACGACACGCCCTCGGCCGAGAACATCGGCCCCGGCACCAGGTGCGCGCTGGGTGCCACGATCGATTCGCGGATGTAGCCCTCCACGTCGGTGGCCGAACCGGTGTACTCCGGCGAGGCCAGCGTGAGTGCCGCGCGTTCCGCCATGCCCGCCATCGACGGGCCGGCCAGGGTCACGCCGGGCTGCAGCGAGTGGCAGGCGGTGCATACCGGCTGGACCGTGCGGAACAGGTGCTCGCCGAGTGCACGCGGGTCGTTGCCCGCGGCTACCGGTCGCACGTCCTGCGAGGTGGCTGCACCCTGTCCGGCGCCCTGCGCGGCCACGTTCATGGTGCCGCCGGCCACCAGGATCGGCCGCGGCGGCCAGCCCTGGTTGTCGACCTTGGATACCCAGTCGAGGAACTTGATGAGGTTGGCGATCTCCTCCTCGCTCAGGTTCTGCGTCGGCATCAGGCGCCGATGGCGCTGCTCGTCGTAGAACTGCGAGGGGTCGCGCATATAGGCCGTCAGATAGGCCTCGCCGCGGTGCTGCGCGATCTTGGTCAGGTCTGGCGCGTAATAGGCGCCTTCGCCGAACAGCGTGTGGCAGTTGATGCAGTTGTACTTGTGCCAGACATCCTTGCCGTGGGTGATCTCGGGCGTGATGTCGGCGGCGTTGGTCAGCTCGTCGAACCGCGTGTGGCTGTGCAGCGTGAGGCCGATGAACGCCAGCGCAGCAATGCCGGTGGCGACGATGGCGAAGATGCGCGATTGCCGTTTGTTCATGGGATGGGTCCTCAGACAGCGATCGCGGGCCAGTAGGAAACCGCCGTGTAACCGGCGTAGATCACCGCCACCGCCATCAGCAGCAACACCACGATCCCGAGCCAGCGCACGGGTGAAATCAGCTTGCTCGCCTGCATTCGACTGCTCCCCGGATGGGTCGAGAGGATTCGCGAGTGGCCGACTCTGACATTCAGCGGGCTTTCATGCAACGCCGGATGTCTTTTTCCTCGGCCGGGACCAGACTTTTCCGGCCGTCTTCACCCGATGCTATCGGCCGCTCGCCATCATGGGCGCGTCATTGACGAAGGAGAACGCGATGCATCTCAAGCTGACCACCCTCAGCCTCACCTGCGCGCTGGCGCTTGCCGCCTGCGGCGGCGACAACAACGGCCAGCAGGACAGGACCGCTGCGACCACGCCCGCCCCCGCCACCGCACCCGCAACGGATACCGGCACCGACGCCAACACCGGCCTCGAGCGCGGCGACGGCATGGGCACCGGCACGGGCATGAGCACCAGTCAGGACCCGGCCGCAACCGCCGGCGCCGACACCGCATCGCCGGCCAGCAACAAGCCGGAGGCCACCGTCTCCAACTGCGCCACCACCATCCAGGGTGACGACGCCATGCAGTTCAGCGTCGGCTCGATCACCGTGCCGTCCTCGTGCAGCGAGTTCACCATCAACCTCGAGCACACCGGCCAGCTGCCGGTGGCCGCGATGGGCCACAACGTCGTGATCTCGCAGGCCTCCGACCGCCAGGGCATCGCCACCGACGGTATGGCCGCGGGCCTCGACGGCGGCTATGTGCCGGAAGGCGACGACCGCGTGATCGCCGCAACCGAACTGATCGGCGGCGGCCAGACCACCTCGGTCACCTTCCCGGTCAGCGCCCTGCAGGGCGGCGGCCCGTACGAGTTCTTCTGCAGCTTCCCCGGCCACTGGGCAGTGATGCGCGGCTCGATCCAGGTCGGCTGAGCACTGCAATCGAAGGGCGGCCCGGCATCACGCCGGGCCGCCCTTTTCGCTGTCGATCAGCTGTCGCCGGTGCACCGGACCGGGACACGCGTTCGACCCCTCAGAACGGCAGCCAGTTGCCTGCGTTGGTCTGGTCGATGTATTCGCCGCCGTTCTCCTGCGCAAGGCGCTGCAGAAACGCGATGTCCTTGTCATCGCCGAAGCCGATGGTGTAGATCGCCACGCGCCGGTTGCTGTTGAGCGCCGCAACCCTCGACAGGATGGCAGCGTTGCCCGCATCGGTGGGCTGCCCGTCGGTCAGCAGAAAGATGGCGGTGGCTTCGGGATACAGGAATCCGCGCTCGAGTGCACCCAGCATCGGGGTACCGCCGCTGGCGGCGACCTGGTTGATGCGCACGATATCGATGTTCTGCTGGGCGGGCGCTGCGGGGACCATCTGTTCATGCCAGGTGTCGACCTGGCCGCCGAACGTCACCACGGCATACCGGCTCGGGGGCTCCAGCCCGCGCACGGCTGGAATGAGCGCGCGCTTGGCCGCCCCCATCTTGCTGCCCTCGCTGCGGATCTGGTTGCCGAGGAAGTTGCCGACCACGCCGCCCATCTTCCGCTGCACAGTGTCGGCCGAGCGGTTCAGCACCTGGGCCTGGACGGCCGCGCTCGCGACGCCTTCGTCCTTGCCCTCCATGCTGCCGGCGCGGTCGAGCAGGAACACGACGTTCTGGTTGGCCGTCCTGACGCCGTAATAGTTGTCGGATTTCTGCACGGCGTAGCAGCCGGACAGGAGCGTGGTGACGACGGCTGCAACCACGACACGGAACGCATGTTCCATTCTGAAGTCACTCCATGGACACGTTGGAAAGCGGTTCGCGTGGGGCTCCACACGCGTGCACAACAGCGCTGACGACGCGCCGAAAGCCGCCATCGCCATGCAGACCCGCGTGTTCCCCGGGGTGGATTGTGCCCCGTGACCGGCGTGGCGGCCATCCTCGCGGACAAGCGCGGTGTATGTGCCTGCGTTATCGATGCGCGGCAGTGCGCGATCCAGCCGTCCACTGACAGGGCGTTACACGATCTCCCGCCGCGGCAGCAGCTGCAGGCTCGCCAGGAACAGCACCACGCCCAGCGCCGGGGCGATCAGCACTGCGAGGACCTGTGTCTCCATGGCCGTCGCGTTGGTGGAGACCAGCGGATAGGCCCAGGGCAGCCATGGCCAGTGCTGCGAGTTGCCCACCTGCAGCCCGACGAAGGTTGCGATCACCGCCACCGACAATGGCAGCACGATCGAGCGGTAATGCCAGGCGAGGCCGTGCTGGATCACCAGCACAGGCAGCGCCGCGACCGGCGCGGCCCACAGCGGTCGCGACGAGCGCAGGTCGAACGCGCCCGCGAGCTCATAGCCCAACAGCCCCAACGTCGCGACGCCGACCGCGGTGGCGGCAAGCAGCACGAGGTGTGCGCACAGCATCAGCCCGGCGGCAGCCAGCGTCTTTGCCAGGTAGAGCTCCTCGACGCTGACTGGCAGGCTGAGCATCAATCGCCACGTGTGGTTGCGGTGCTCGCTGCCATTGATGAGGCTGGTGGCCAGGGCGATGTACAGCGGCAACATGAAGGCTGCCCACATCGCCGAGACCGCCACCCACAGCTGCGACATGCGCGCGCCTGTCATGTCCTGGACCGGCGTCTGGTGCAGCGTCACCACGAAGACCAGCGCCACCACCGCCAGCGGACAGGCCAGTGTCATCCCCAGCACCAGCGAGCGGCGCATCTTCAGCATTTCCACGACCAGCAGCTGCCCGATCATCGTGCGTCACCGTCGCCGAACGCGGTGCGCAGAAACCATTGCTCGAGGCTGGGCTTGCGGTGCACCGACTCGAACAGCGTCACGCCGGCATCCACGAGCAGCTGATGCAGCCGCCCGGCCGCTTCGCGCGTGACATGCGCAATGGTGACGCGCCCCGCCCCGTCCACCTCGGCGGCATGACCGCTTGCCTGCAGCAGGCTGGCGGCCCGGTCGGGCGCATCGACGTCAAGCGACAGCACGCTCGGCAGCGCCTGCATCAGCTCATGCACCGAGGCCTGCAGCCGGGTCGATCCATCGCGCAGCACCGCGAAGTGCGTGGCGGTTTTCTCGACCTCGTCGAGCAGGTGGCTCGCGAAGAAGATCGTGCAGTCCGCACGCTCTGGCAGCGCGGAGAGCAGCTGGCGGACGTCCTGCATGCCGTCGGGATCGAGACCATTGGTGGGTTCGTCGAGCAGCAGCAGCCGCGGCCTGCCGACCAGCGCGAAGGCGAGTGCCAGCCGCTGCTTCATGCCGAGCGAGTAATGCTCGATGCGGCGCCGCCGGTCGCAGCGCAGCCCCACCAGTTCGAGCACGCGCGAGGCTTCGTTATCGGGCAACCGTTTGAGGCGCGTGGCGATTGACAGGAACTCGGGCGCGGTAAGGTTCGGATAAAGGCTCGGGGCCTCGATCAGGCAGCCCGTCCCGGCAAGCACCTGCCGCCGCTCGCGGCGAATGTCGCGGCCCAACACCTGCACGCTGCCCGCGTCGGCGGCAGCAAGCCCGGCGATCACGCGAATGGTCGTCGATTTGCCATGGCCGTTGTTGCCGAGGAACGCGAATACGCTGCGCTCGGGCACCTGCAGATCGAGCTGACGTAACACGGCGTGCCCGCCAAAGGATTTGTCGACCGCACGCAGCTCAATCGCAACACTCATCGCAGGGGCATCCATGACCGGGAGAAGAAACCGCAGGTTACAACCGCGGTCGCCGTACTGGCAGGTGGCCGGGTGTCGCTGACACATCGCCCGGGAATCCAGGCGCGTTCCACGCATGACGGCACGTCACGCCGCGTCCCGGATGCGACCTTCCGCCTTGTCCGGCTTACCGAGCTGCAGGCCCAACGCCACCGCACCAGGCAACAAGGCGATCACCGTACCCGGCGCGCTCGCTCAATGCCCATGGCCGTGCCCATGCGCGCCATGCCCATCGCCGCCGTAGCCACGCAGCTGCACGTAGCGCTCCACCTGTTCCGGTGTCAGCACCTCGCGCTGTTCGATATGGGCGTTGAGATGCACGCCGCGCAGCTGCGCCTGCAGCTGGCCGATGGCTTCCAGTGCGGCCGCCACGTTGTCCGTATCCGCAGCGCCGGACTGGAAGAGCACGTCGAGTTCCGACTCCGCCGCCACGAGCTGTGCGCCCAGCGCCGTGGCGCGTGCTTCCACACGGGCACGGATCGCGCGGGTGGATTCAAGCTGCGCATCGGTGAGCGCCAGCGGCTGTGCCAGCTCGAGCACGTGCATCGGACCCGGATAGCGGTTGAGTTCGGCGGCCTTCGCATAGCCCGGGCCGCGCCCGGCCAGCAGGCCGGCGACCTGCTCCGCGTCGAGCGCCTTGATCGGCCGTGTCTGTTGGCCGGCATAGGAATGTTGCGGCTCCGCTGCGGTGGAGGCAGCGGACGCCAGGAGGAGGAACAGCAGGGTCGTGGTTTTCATCGCGCCATCGTAATCGCGTCCGACGTGCAGGTGATGCGCGCGTCCGCCTCAGGGCCCGCACTGCCACCAGCCGGTCCAGCTGCGCTGCGCGCCGTCGGCGCGGTGGTAGGTGAGCGTCGCGGGATGCGCGGGCGATTCGCCGCCACCGGTTGCCGCGCCGGTGACTTCGATATCAATGGTCTTGCCGGCACCGGTGAACCGCGCGCCGCGCAGCATCGCGTCGAAGCCGCCGGGCGCGGCCACGGGCTCGACGTCGTCGCCCACTTTGACCACGCCGCGCGCCGGTTCCTTCGATGCCACCTGGCCCATCGCAAGCAGCAGCGGTGCGTGCCCCGCTTCAGCCGAGAAACTGCAGCCGAGTTCGCCCGCAAGCGCGGCGGCCTCGATCTCCTGCCTGGACAGCGGCCCAAGCTCGATGGCCGAGCCATCTCCGCCACGGGTGGCATCGCCGTCGGTTGCAAGCGGCGCCAACCGGTGCCCGGCGTCGCTGCAGACCGTCAACCGGCCGTCGCCCTCCGCCGCAGCAACCGCCTGCACGCGCATGCCCACCGCCAGCGCGTCCACGTCCACCGGCGCGGCCTGGCAGAGGTTCCAGCGCGCCGGCAGCTGCACCGCCATGCGGCCCTGTCCGTCGACGTCGACCTGCACCACCGCATGGCCGTCATACATCCACGGCCGGGTGTCGATGGAGACGATGGTGCCCGCGATGGTGACGTTCCCGCCGACCGCAGCGCCTTCCACGGCGACCTCGCCGTTCGGCGCAGGGGCGACGTCGCGTTGCGCGGCGCACGACGCGGTGCCGAGCGCGACAGCGAAGACCATGACAGCGGGAAGTACGGCAGACGATCGAAAGACGCGCATGGCAACTCCACTCGGGCGCGATGGCGGGAGGCTATCCCGCGTGTGTGCAGGAACATGTGGAGGCCGAGCTGATATCGCCCCGAGCGTGGACCGTCGTCGAATCGACCTCGGAATTCCGCGCTTGCGCCCGTTCCTCCAAGACGCGCCCAGTAACTTGCGAATCGTTGCCGATGAAGCCAGCCTAATTCAGTCGGGCTCCATCCCATCGCTCGGTAGCAACAGCAGCGGCTCGCAGCCCTTGGCAGAACATCCGAAATGGCGAACGGTGTCGCCGTCCTGCCAGGTCGCGATGCCGCCACCGTTGATGACGAAGCGCCATTCGTTTCCGTCCGCCTGCAACTCACCACTGATGCTGCAATCGACCTGGTAGAAGTGCCCGTACGGCCGATCTTCATACGCTTCGGCCAAGCGGAAGAACGTCTGCACCTGCAAAGGCGACAACGTCCAATTGCCGCAGGCCGCCTCAAGCGGGTCATCGCCCGGAGCGTGGATGGGCGGATGCAGCGCCCCGATCAGGGCCCGGAACCTGGCAAGTGGCTCTCTTCGCCTGCCGTTGCATGTCGCCGCGTTGCGATCGCCGCAACCGTCCTGTCCACCCCCGCCACCCGCGCCTGGTCGCGACCTTCGCGCTTGGCGCTGTACAGCGCGGCATCGGCTTCGGCCACCGCGCGGGCGAACACGCCGCCGGCGGGCCATGCCGACACGCCGATGCTGATCGTGACCGGCAGTCGCTCCTCGCCGAAGGCGAATGGTGTTGCGCCCACCGCCGTACGCATGCGCTCGGCGGTGGCGCCCGCCTCGTCGAGGTTGGCCGCGTCCAGCAGCACCAGGAATTCCTCGCCGCCCCAGCGTGCCAGCGGCGTGCCCGCACGCAGCGCCCCACGCAGGCGGCCGGACACTGCCCGCAGCACGTGGTCGCCGCGCTCGTGGCCGTGAGTGTCGTTGATCGGCTTGAAGTGGTCGACGTCCAGCAGCAGCACCGCCGGCAGGCGTTCGCGTTCGAGCACGTCGGCATGCCACGCCATAGCGCGCTCGTTGAGGGCACGGCGCGTCAGCAGGCCGGTGAGTTCGTCGGTGCTGGCCTGCTGGCGCAGGCGCCGGTCCAGGCGCGCATTGGCGAGGTTGAGCACATGCGCCCCCACCAGCAGCGGCAGCAGGGCGTAGATCACCCCGTAGGCGGCCAGCAGCGGTGGCTCGACATACAGAAGGTGACGGTGCTCGGGCCCGTCATGCTGGAGCGTCGCGTACAGGGCGAACACCCAGGTGCCGGCATAGAACAGCAGCGTGGCCGCCATTGCAGTCTCGGCCGCATTGCGCGGCGCCAGCAGCGCCCGGCGCACCGCCCAGGTGAGGCCCAGCGACAGGGCCAGGCACACGATATGGAATGCGAGCGCGAAGCTGCGCGGTCCGCCGAGCCAGGCCAGCAGCAGCAACAGGCACAGCGCGGCAATCTCGGACCACCGCCGCAAGCGCGGGATCACGGGCACGCCCACAAGTTGCCGCAGTGCGCGATAGATCACCAGCGTCGCCACCACCGCAGACAGTGCGAGGGTGAGCGTGGGCCATCGCGCAGCGCGGTCGACCAGGCCGCTGAGCACCATGCCCGCGCCCAGCAGTGTGAAACCCAGTGCGCAGCGCAGCAGCACGCCGCGATGCAGGCGATCGCCCTGTACCGCGATCAGCATCATCAGGGCAGCCGCCCACGCCCCGAAGCCGCCGATCACGTACGCAAAGAGGATGTCGATGGAATCCATGGTGGCGGTCGGTAGCGCGCAGGGCGCGGGATCGGAACGATATCGGCCGGACCCGGGCGCACTTGAGCGCAGCTGCAGTCGGCGTGCCGCGCGGCGTATCGGGCGCGGCATCGGGCAAGGCGGTGCGGGCCACGGGTCCGTGGGTGATCGGCCGCGCGCCCGAGTGCGGCATCAGCCTGCCTGCGCAGATCTCCCGACGGCATGCCCCAAGAACGCAGATCGTTCGTCCACGCGCACCTGCCTGACCGCAGTCAAGCCGGTCGCGCGCCGGCCGATAAGGGAGATGCCTCCCGCTTCCCGCTCGCTCCGGCGCACATGCCCATCATGGATGCTTCCCTCGTGCCCTTCGCCGCCGATGCCCTGCCCGACGGCGATGCTCCGCGCCGCATGACAGGCGCCGCCGCCGAAGCGGCGGAAGCGGCGCGCCTGGCTGCCCTGCGCGATCTGGCCCTGCTGGACACGGTCGAAAGCGAGAGCTTCGACCGCATCACCCGCATGGCCAGCCGGCTGTTCGGCGTCCCGATTGCCGCGGTCTCGCTGACAGACGAAAACCGCCAGTGGTTCAAATCGCACGTCGGCACCGCCGGGCGCGAGATCCCGCGCGAGAAAGCGCCGTGCGCGGAGGTCACCGCGCAGGCCGGCACGGTGGTGGTGTCAGACCTGCGACAGGACCCGCGCTTCCGCGACAGCGTGCTGGCCCGCTCGGGCATCCGCTTCTATGCCGGCGCGCCGCTGGTCACCCGCGACGGCCATACCCTCGGCGCGATGTGCGTGCTCGACCAGCAACCGCGCGAGGTCAGCGAGGAGGAACGCGCGTCGCTGCGCGACTTCGCCGCCATGGTGATGGCGCAGGTCGAGCTCGAGCACGACTACGGCCGCCGCGATCCCCTGAGCGGCCTGCCCAACCGCAACCAGTTCGCCAACGACCTCGCCGACCTCGCGCGTGCAAAGGCCGGCGTGCCGCGGGTGCTGCTGCTGGTCAGCCTGTTCGATCCCTCGCGCCTGCAGGAGCTGGTCAGCGTGATGGGCACGCGCTGCATCGACGACCTGGTGCGGGCCGGCAGCCGCATCCTCAAAGACCGGCTGGGCCCCGGCTGCAGCGCCTACCACGTCGATGTCGTGTCCTACGCGGTGCTGCTCGACGAGGCCGAGGCGGGCCCGTGGACCACGGTGATGGCGGAACTCTCCACCGCACTGGCCGCGCCGGTGACCAGCAACGGCATCCCGGTGCAGATGATGCCGGCGTTCGGCGTCTCGCCCTTCGTGGTCGGTGACGACGCCGCCGTCGACGCGCTGCGCACCGGCATCAGCGCGGCCAACGACGCGCGCACCGCCGGTCTCGACTCCGCGGTCTACAGCCCCGCCAGCGACGCCGCCAACCGCCGCAGGCTCACCCTGCTCTCCGATTTCGCCGACGCGCTGGCACAGCCCGGCGACCTCTCGCTGCTGTACCAGCCACGCATCGACCTGCGCACCGGCCGCCAGACCGGCGCCGAAGCGCTGCTGCGCTGGCGCCATCCCACGCTGGGCGACATCTCCCCGGCGGAATTCGTGCCGCTGCTCGAACAGACCGCACTCGCACGGCCGATGACCGAATGGGTGCTGGGCGCGGCGCTGGACCAGCAGGCGGCGTGGCGGGCGCTGGGCGCGTCGATCGCGGTGTCGGTGAACGTGTCGGCGCGCAACCTCGACGAGGCCGATTTCCTGCCGCGGCTTGCCGCGCATCTCCAACGGCGCGGGCTGCCGGCGGAAGGCCTCGAACTCGAACTCACCGAGACCGCGCTGATCCGCAACGCCGAACAGGTGCTGGTGCAGCTCGAAGGCCTGCGCGACATGGGCGTGACCATCGCCATCGACGATTTCGGCACCGGCTACAGCAACTTCGACTACCTGCGCAAACTGCCGGCGCGCGCGGTGAAGCTGGACCGCAGCTTCGTCAGCGACCTCGGCCCCGACCCCGACGCCCGCCCGCTGGCGCGCGCGATGATCGGCATCGCCCACGACCTCGGCCTGCGCGTGGTGGCCGAAGGCGTGGAGAACCAGGGCACGCTCGACGTGCTGCGCACCTGGGGCTGCGACGAGGTGCAGGGCTATTTCACCGGGCGGCCGATGGCCGCGGACGCGCTGCTGCAGGCGTTTACGGACTGACGCACGGCGGGATCGTCGCTGCAGGGCGACAGTGCGATGGGCCCGCGGATATCGCCGGCATCCCGAAGCTGGCCCGGGACGCCACGGCGGATCGCGGCGACTGAGCGTCGCCGCGGCCGGCGCAGACGTCAGTCCTTCAGTTCGTCCGGCACCTTGCCGCCGTTCTCGGCCAGCTTGCGCATCACCGCCCTGTGCAGCGCGATGTTCTGCTCGGCGCTGCCGTGGGCGCCGGCGTTGACGCCGAGTTCGGCGGCGAGTTCCTTGCGCGCGTCGAGGCTGGAATCGAGGTCGAGCAGCTTCAGCAGGTCGACGATGGAATTGCGCCAGTCGCTCCTGCCGCCCTTTTCTTCGGCGATGCCGCCGAGCACGGCCTCGACGTCGACCGGCTCAGCGGGCTGCGCGGGTGCCGGCGTGGCGGCCGGCGCGGGATTGCGTGCAGGCGGCGAGACTTTGGGGTCGTTCTTGCTGCCGGTGAAGATGACCGGCGCCGGCGTGCCGGAGGCGGGCGCGGCGGCCGGTGCGGACGCCTTTCTGCGGTTGAAGATGCGGTCGGAGATTTTGGAGAACAGGCCCATGGATGACGCTCCTAAACAAGGGAGCCCCATCCTGGAGGCCGGGCCGCGACGATCGAATGAAGCGGCTCCCGTCATCCCGGCACGGCAGCAGGACCGGGCGACGCCACCGGTCGCCTTACCGCCCGTCGAGCAGCGTGTTGCGGATGTCGCTGATCCGTGCGGAGACCTCCAGTGCATCGCCCGGAGGCAGCCGCTGCGTGGCTTCCGTGATGAGCGGGCCGGCATAAAGGTCGAATGTCGACAGGGCGTCGTTCCGGTCAAGCGCCCCTTCGGCAATCATTCCGCGCATGCCGGACAGGCGATCGACGCGCTGGTCGATATCGGCACGGCGGTACGTCGTCGAGATGGCATCCGAACGCAGCAGGCTGCCCATTTCCCGCATCAGCCGCAGCGTCACCTCGGAGGTCACCGTCGGCGCGGTGTCGAACTGGCACAGCGTGCCGAACTTCGCGCCCTCTTCGTCCAGCAGGGACACGCTGCAATACGCCCGCACGACATCACGGTACTTGTGGGTGGTGAGCCTGGGGTCGGATGACGCATCCTCGATCACCAGCGCCGCGAGGCATTCGACCTTGTGGCAATACGTCTCGTCGAGCGGGATGTCGGCGGTGAACGGGGTTGCCGGCTCGCGGTCACGGTCCACCAGCATGAAGTTCTCGGCGTGCGTGGCGCCCAGCCGGTAGATGGCCGTGAAGCGGTACCCGGACTGGATGTTGAGCAGCTCGAGCGCACCCCGGAGATGGCCTTCCATCACCAGCCGGCGCAGCTGGTCCACATAGATCGTTGATTCTTCCATCGGCCAAGCCTAGCACCCGGCTCGCCGGGCCCCGCCAATTGTTCCATTGATTGGGTCAATGACCTCATGCATGACGTCATTGACGTCATCGTTCAAGTCGCGGACCTCATGCGTGACGTCCGGGACCTCATCGATGACGTCCAGGACCTCATCAATGGAGTCCGCGACCTGACGCGTGAGGTCCGCGACGTCATCCATGAGGTCGGCGATATCAACGATGAGGTCCGCGACCTCGTTGATGACGTCGGCGATATCAACCATGACGTCTGCGACCTCATTCATGACGTCCGCGACCTCACGGGTGAGGTCCCGGACTTGGCTGACAGGATCGCGGGCGAAAAAAGGCCGCCCGGAGGCGGCCTTTTCCTACACGCCGGCGGGGCTTATGCCGGTTCCGGCTCCCGGCGCGCGGCGGTGCGCTTCTTGAAGCGGCCGCCCAGCTCGCGGCGCAGCTCGTCCAGGCCGTGCGCGCCGCCGGACAGCTTGATGTGGCTGTAGCCGTCGAGCGCGGCATCCATCACGTCGCTGCCCAGCGCGGCCACGCTGTCCTCCAGCCTGCGCGACAGGCGCGACACCCGCTCCATCAGCGGCTGCAGGCGCTCGAACGCGGCCAGGTCCGCCTGCGCGGCGGCGAGGTCGAAACTCGGCGGCACGATCTGCGGGTTCTGCTCCAGCACCCGCAGCGTCTGCCGCGCGAACACCTCCGACTTCGGGCCCATCAGCATCAGCCCGCGGCGGTCGCCGGTTTCCATCGACAACAGGTCCGGCAACGCCGCCTCGATCTGCTCGAGCGCGGCCAGCACGCCCTGCACCTGCTCGTCCGTGACATCCAGTGAAATCAGGTTCTGCGACACATCCATCTCCCTATGCTTCCGTGTGGTCGTTACGCGGGCGCCCGCCCGCGCATCCCTGCCCCGCCAGTCCGTGGCGTACATCCGTGCCAAGGGCGACGGAGCGGGAGCGAGTATCGCAGAGGGTCAAGCGGGATTTCGGCGACGGGGGGCACTGAAATGCCGGGATGGGGTGTCGGATTTTTCTGAAAGATGGGTAGGTCTTTGCTGCTCGATCCGCCGATACCGCGGAGTCTGCAAGGACGGAGGATCAATCCGCCACCAGGCCACTGGTACCCTGGCGCCCGAACCAGGGGGCACCATGACCAACGCCGTCTTCATCGCGTCCGAAAGCTCGGCCTACGACGATCTGATCGAGGAGCGCTACCACTTCCCGCGCACATATCTGCGGCAGGTCGAAGCCGCAGTGGGGGACTGGATCGTTTACTACGAGCCGCGACGCACGAGCGGACCTAGTAGCGCAACGGGTCGCCAGGCCTATTTCGCGATTGCGCAGGTGGCGGGAGTCATC
The DNA here is from genome assembly GCF_021191595.1 of Alterluteimonas muca. Classification (NCBI taxonomy): domain Bacteria; kingdom Pseudomonadati; phylum Pseudomonadota; class Gammaproteobacteria; order Lysobacterales; family Lysobacteraceae; genus Alterluteimonas; species Alterluteimonas muca. The sequence continues at coordinate 456,285 of NZ_JAIWPS010000001.1, read as the reverse complement.
AAGGACAACCGGCTTGCCGACCACTACTACGCGCTGATGCGCGGGTTCATCGCGTTCGACTCGGTAGTGCCCTTCCGTGATGCCACCGGTTATCGGGAGAGCAAGTTGCTCCGCGAGGATGGCAAGACCAACAAGGGCGCGTTCGGTCGCGCGGTGCGTGAGCTGCCGCGCGACGAGTTTGACGAGATCGTGAGGCGAGGATTCCAGCTGCAAGCCGAGCCATGGGAGCAAGTGGCCGCCGTGGCCGAAGAAGTGCCGGACTACGTGAGCCGACCGATCGTCGAAGTGGTCACCGCCCGCAAGGTGCGCGACGTCGCCTTTCGACGCCAAGTGCGCGCGGCCTACGCCAACACATGCGCTGTGACCGGCCTTCGCCTGATCAATGGCGGCGGCCGGCCCGAGGTCCAGGCGGCGCATATCCGCTCGGTCGAAGCCGACGGCCCCGACGCCGTTCGGAACGGCATCGCCCTGACTGGCACCGCCCACTGGCTCTTCGACCGTGGGCTTATGACGTTCGGCGACGACTACCAGATCATCCTGTCGCCGCACGGCGTGCCGCAGGACTTGGACAAGCTGATTCGACCGGAGCGAAAGCTGGTCGTACCGGACATGCCTGAGCTGCGGCCCCATCCGAAGTACCTGCAGTGGCACCGCGACAATTGCTTCAAGGCCTAGCCAAGACGCCTATAAATCGCAGTTGGGCGACAGGGTGACATCCCACCTGCGGGCGGCTGCTTGCATCTTCGCGACCATGACTGCCAGCGGGCCCCACTCGTGCAACTTCATGTCCGCTTTCGTCGCCGGCCTCAACCCGATGAATTCGTGGTACGCGTGGTCGAGATCGGAAGGGTCCTCACCCACGGACTCCCAGTGCTCTTCGCACAACGCCGGCACGCCGATCTGCTCGGCCACGAATTGATCCGATGACTCCAAGCAAGCGCGTATGGCCCGTTCGGCCTCTGCATCCTGTCCGGAGAGCAGTAGGCGCCTAGTCGTCTTGAAGTTGCCTGCGTCCCTGTACATGTACTCGAATACGGTGAACTTCGATTCCATGGTGTCCTCCTAATGGTTGGCAGTGGAGAGGCTAGGAGGCAGGGGTCTCATGGTCTGCGAGCAGTTTGGCGTTAGCTGACACCAGCATGTTGCCGTGGCCCCGGCGTATCCCCCCGTCTCCATAGCCCCCAGAGTGACGGTCGGCACGTGCGGCCGACCCTCCCGCGGCCCAGATTGGGCCCTGTCGTCCACCGAGATTCCAAGCACATGAAACTGCTGCCAATCGCGCTGTTGCTGTGCCTGATGGGTGGCTGCGCCACTACACCGCCGCGATCGATAGCGGCCTCGCCACCGCTGCCTGCATCGGGCGCGGTGGACGCCGAAGTGGCGCGCGCGATGCGGGCGACCGGTACGCGCGGGTTGGCGATCGCGATCATCGACGATGGCCGCGTCGTCTCCACCGCGGCCTACGGCGAACGCAATGCACGTGGCGAGCCCCTGCAGACCGACACGGTGATGTACGGCGCATCGATCACCAAGACCGTGTTCGCGCACCTCGTGCAGCAGCTCGCGGACGACGGACTGGTGGACCTCGACAGCCCGATCGACCGGCTCCTCGACCGGCCACTGCCCGAGTACCCCACCGAACGGCGCTATGCCGACTGGTCAGGCCTGGCCGGCGACCCCCGCTGGCGCGCAATCACGCCGCGGATCCTGCTCACGCACAGCGCCGGCTTCGCCAACTTCGGCTTTCTCGAGCCGGACCGCCGCCTGCGCATCCACTTTGCGCCCGGCAGCCGCTACGCCTATTCCGGCGACGGCCTGATCCTGCTGCAGTTCGTGCTGGAGCGCGGGCTTGGCCTCGATGTAGGCAAGGAGCTGCAGCAGCGTGTGTTCGACCCGCTACACATGCGCACGACCAGCCTGCAGTGGCGTGACGACTTCGCGCACAACCTGGCTGACGGCTGGAAGGCCGATGGAACGCCTGAGCCACACGACGAACGCAGCACGGTGCGCGTCGCCGGCTCGATGGATACCACCGTGGACGATCTGGCGCGCTTTGCGGCCGCGTTGATCGGCGGCGAACTGCTGTCACCCGCCGCGTTCCACGAGCTCACGCGGCCGCAGCTGCCGATCACTACCCGTACGCAGTTCCCCACCCTCCAGCCGGAACTGCCGCCCGAGCACCGACGCCATGACCTCGCGGCCGGCCTCGGCCTCGTCGTCTTCGATGGACCGCAGGGCCGCGGCTTCTTCAAGGGCGGTCACAACGACAGCACCGGCAACACCCTGGTCTGCATACACCAAAGCCGCCGCTGCATGCTGATCCTGTCCAACGACGTGCGCGCGGAAGCTGCCTTCCCCCACCTCGTGCGCTTCGTGCTCGGCGAGACCGGCGTGCCCTGGGACTGGGAGTACGGTGACCTTCCGCTGTGGGACGGGGTCGGGTTCACTTCGCCGACGCGACCGGACGCGGAACCCTGCCGCGACTCGGCGGAGCTCAAGGCCCACTGTGCGACGCTGGATGAGCGGTAGCGAGGTGGCGAAAGGCAGCTCAGGCCCAGAGGCCAGAGCCTGGTCCGACCTAGCGCGCCGCCATTTCGAGCTACGAAGCCTGCCTTCGGCGGCCGCCGCCTTGGGGCTATGAGACAATCCCGCAATGAACATCGAACGCCCCCGTCCCCAGATGGATCCTGTCCTTGGACAGAAGATTCAGCACATTCTTCACGACATACGAGACGAATATCTGGCGGACCATCAGCATCCCTGGATCATTGGTTTTTCAGGGGGCAAGGACAGCACCCTCGTCACCCATCTCGTGTTCGAAATGCTGATGTCTTTGGCTCCGCACGAACGCACCCGCGAGGTCCACATTGTCTCGAACGACACCCTTGTCGAGAGCCCGTTGGTCATCACTCACATCGCATCAGTGCAATCTGAAATCGACCACGCCGCCAATGCTTGGAGACTGCCTATTCAGGTGGTGACGACTAAGCCAGATGACGATGCAACTTTCTGGGTGAACCTCATCGGCCGCGGCTACCCACCGCCCAATCGATCTTTCCGCTGGTGCACGGACCGGATGAAGATCCAGCCCACGAGCCGCTACATCCGTCAACAGGCCGACGTGGCGGGCCAGGTCATTCTGTTGCTGGGCGTGCGCCGCTCAGAGAGCGCGACCCGTGCGGCGTCTGTCGCACGTTACGACAATGGCGAACGTCTTAACCGCCATAATGACCTGGTTAACTGTATGGTATTCCGCCCGATTGTGGAGCTATCCACAGACGAGGTCTGGGAGTACTTGGCTTTTACGCCCCCACCGTGGGGCGGTACTCATGGCGCGTTAATCCAGCTCTACATGGACGCCGGCGCAGCCGAGTGTCCAACAGTGCTGTCCCAAGACGACGCGCCCGGCTGCGGCACTTCGAACTCCCGTTTTGGCTGCTGGACTTGCACCGTAGTGGAGAAGGACAAGAGCCTCATGGGCTTCGTCGAGGCCGGCTATGGCGAGTTCACTCCGCTGATTCGCTTCCGCGACTGGCTAGCGGCCATCCGGAACGACGCGGAGCGCCGCCTGGCGCGTCGTCGCAATGGCAAGCTCACGGTCACCAACGACGGCGTTTTCATTCCCGGCCCTTTCACACTTGAAACCCGCCAGGAAATTCTGGACAGGGTCTTCTCGCTACAAGATGAAATGAAAACGAAACTGATTGATGATTCGGAAGTGAGTAGAATTCGAGAAATATGGGCTGAAGATGCCAGCGTGTTTGCCACGCGCTCGATGGAAGAAGCGCGGGCGATGGCTGGGGCCAAGTAAGGACGCAGGGGAGGAGTAGCCAATGCCACGTGACGTTGTGACGCTGTTCGCGCAGGACGCAGGGAAGAAACTTATTCGAAAGTGCTGCCGCCAAATCAACCTACCGGTTGATGATCTTCGACGGCTTGTCGAGGAGGTTGTGGACAAGAGCACCATGCAGCGCCGTCATGGCCTTTATGAGGCGTTCGACGAAGTTCTGGGTGCCACGTATGAAGATGAGGCCGACGATGCATCTTGAGTCGATTAGCCTCCGCGACTGGAAGGCCTTTGAGTCCGCGACCTTTGACTTCCCTACACCCGGCAAAACCAGGAACGTCGTCGTCATTGGCGGCCGCAACGGGTTTGGCAAGACCTCCCTGTTTGAGGCGCTAGCGCTGGGCCTGTTCGGCCGAGATGGGCTGCGTCTGGTTCTCCGCGCTGGCGTGGCCAGCGACGACCAGGGGCGGGCGCAGTCATTCAAAGACTTCATGGAGCGGGCCCTTTTCGGGAATGCGCTGGCGAAAGGTCGCAACTCCTGCCGTATTGAACTCAAGTTCATTGACGATGTGGGTGAGCCGATTTGGATAGACCGCACCTGGTATTTCAACGATCAGGGCAAGCTAAAATCTGGCGAGTCTGCCGAACAGCTGAAAATCTTCCAAGGCATTGGTCGCCGTGTTGTCGGTCCTGGACGGACCGAGCACGACGTAGAAGGCTGGTATCGGGACTGGCTTTCTAAAACCTTTATTCCTACTTCGCTTGCCGGATTCTTCTTATTCGATGGTGAATCGGCAGCGGTTTACGCTGAGCGAGACATGGGCTCGCAAGTCCGGGAGGGCATTGAGGGATTGCTCGGCCTGAACTGGCTTAAGCAGCTTCAGAAAGACCTGCGTGGCTATGCCAATAGCAAGCGTAGCCAAGTCCCGAAAGGGGTCAGCAACGAAGCGATCGCTGAGCTAGATGCTGCTGTCAATGCTATGGAAGATGAGTTGGCCCGATGCAAAGAGCGACTCACTACTATCGAAACTGACATACGAGACAATGAAGCGCTACGAGATGCGCTCACCCGGGAATTAGGCTACGGAGCCGGCACGCGGGCGCAGCTGGAAGAGCTGACGCGGGACCAGGCGGATCATGAAAAGCGATACAACGCCGCTCAGGATCAACTCGTCAGGGCCTCCCAGTCTGACCTGCCATTGGCGCTTGCGGGTGGATTACTTCTTTCGAAGGTGGAAACACGGTTGGACCAGGAATCACGTCTCGACCAGTGGGAGGCTGCGTTGTCACAGCGTGACAGCCGCACTGCCAGCGTCCTGGAGTTCTTGAACGAACAGTTGCCCTCCGTCGAACCCGCATTGCTGGAGCGTCAGGTAGACAGCGTTCGGGGAGCTGTGGAGAAGGCGCTGGAGCGGCTATGGTTCCCACCTCCAGGCGACGTGGCTGATGGATTCCGACATGCACATGCCCGTGGCCCCATGCTTCACCGCGTTCTTGATCGCCTGAGGGATGCCAAGGCCGTTTCGTCCGCCAGCATCATTGAGCTTCTTGAAACCATGGAGAGCAGTTCGGCCAAGCTGCGCGAAGTGGCTGCACTCATCCGCTCCACCGAAGGCTCGACCCCTCAGGTTGAAGAGAAGCGAGACCAACTCAACGACATCAACCTGAAAATCGGGGTGATGCGCGAAGAGCGTGGTTCGCTGACCAATATTGTGAAGTCCCGTGGCGCGGATCTGGAGCAGAAGCGGCGCGAGTTGGGACGGCTCACCGGGCACCTTGACCAATCCGAACGCCCCGCACAGTTGGCAGGACGGGCGGAACAGGTGGCCAGATGCTAGGAAATCTGGTGGAAGAGGCATGGCCAATGCAGTCCGAGGCCGTCGCTGAAGCCATGACTCGCGGCATCCGTTCGATGGCGCATCGGAGTGATTACCTGCGCGAGGTGACCATTAATGACGAGGGGGCTGTTGAGCTCTCCTCGCCAGATGGTCGTGACCTGAGGCAATACGATCTTTCCGCTGGGGAGAAGCAAATCTTCACTCAGGCGTTGTTCTCGGCAATCGCTGAGGTCTCTGAGCGCACGTTTCCGCTGGTCGTGGATACCCCATTGGGGCGTCTGGATGAGAACCATCGGCTGAATGTCCTGAAGCACATCACGAGTCGGAAGGGCCAAGTCATTTTGATTTCCACGGATACCGAAGTGGTGGGCCAGTATCTAGCTGCCATCCGCAGCAAAGTTGGAAAGTTCTACATCATTCGCAACAAGGTGGAGGATGGTGTAGCAAGGAGTTGGTGTGAGGAAGGCTACTTTGACGGGCAAGGAGTCTGAGATGAGCAATGACAACAACGACTACCTAACGCTTGAAGTGGTTTCGGGGGCGGCGTTCCGTTCAACCGCCGACACCGACGAGCTTTCGCAGCGCGTCAAGGACCGGCTGGGCTTCGGTTCTTTCAACATCCCGGCACGCCTGGCAATCGCCAGGTCCCTTGCCATTCAAACGCCGCCGCCGAAGCCTGCGGGGGAGGCGGGGCGCGTCATCAAGGGCGACGTGCTTTTTGGATCCGGGGCCGACTTGGCTGCGTGGATTTCGCTGTTGGTGGAGCACGCCGGCGCGGCGTTGACGATCAAGGACCTTCAGGGCACCGTTCAGCGCCATTGGGCCAGGGGCATGATGATACTCTCCGAAGAGCTGGATGCCTCTGACGGGGACAACGCCGAGTTCTGGAGGCGTTTGGCAGAAAGTGCACTGCCGGATGTCACCGAGAAACGTCGTGGTCACACCGCTGCAGTCACCGCAGAGCCGAGCCTTGGTCCTGTACCGGTACGCATTGGTGAGATTGGTCGTGAGGTGGCCAGCAACGAGGAAGTTGTCTGGACGCTCAATGCGCCTGGCGGCAGTCCGCACAGTGCCTTCATGGGGGGCGTCGGCAGTGGCAAAACGCGCACGGCCGCGTTTGTTCTGCGCTCCATCGCAGAGCAGACCAACGTCCCCTTGCTGGCCTTTGATTTCAAAGGCGACATGGCAGACCGCCACAATGCTCTGGACCGGGCGTTTGGTGCCCAGGTGCTGTCGCCGCCGCTGGTTCCCATCCCCCTGGATGTATTCGCTCTTTCTGACAAGAGCAAGCATGGCATCATCTCGACGGCTCAGCGGCTCCGTGACAGCCTCAGCAACCTGAAGCAGACCAGGTTTGGCGACCTCCAGAAACGTCGTCTCAATGACGCGCTGGAAGAAGCGTTACGCACTCGCAGTCCTTGCACTCTAGAGGACGTGAAGGATTGCCTTGAGAGCGCTTACGCAACTGCTGGTGCAAAGGAGGATGGGGCCATCGCGACGCTCGTCGACCTGTGCCGCCTGCCCCTTTTCGAGCCCAAGATGTCTCCGGAGGACTTCTTCTCGAAGTCCTGGATCATCTCCTTGCCGGCCAATGTTCCAGAGCTGGTCAGGGTAACAGTAGTGGCCTTGTTAACGGACGCACTGGAGCGTTTCATCAACTCCCAGCAGGACTCCGAGACGGACAGCGAAGGCAATCGCTCTCTCCGCATCCTGTGCGTGGTGGATGAGGCGCATAGAGCTTTGGAAGCCCGGCTTCCCGGCTTGTCGAACTTGATTCGCTTGGGCCGCTCTAAGGGGGCAGCAGTCATGCTGATCTCTCAGAAGCCTGACGATTTCGAAGGCGAAGACGATGATTTCCTTTCGGAAATGGGGCTGCTGGTATGCTTTGGAACCAATGCAAGAGAAGCTTCAGTCAAGCGAATCTTGGGCGCAGGGGCGTCCCTGACTTCGCTGAAGACTGGCGAGGCGTTTGTCAGAGCCCGTGGAGACGCGAAGGCTCGAAAGGTTTTAGCCTGGAAGTAACTGTCTGAAATGGCGCTACAAGACGACCGTTAACAGCCACACTATTATTTATCTTGCGACTGCCGTTTCCGTCGAACTTCAACTGGGTCGTTGGCGTGCGGAGTTAACTCAGCCTCGTTGAACGCTGCGATCGCTCCAGAATTCTTTTCTGCGTTAGCAGAAATAGCGCCGGAACGAGTGGCGCCTACGCCCTTGCAGTTCACCTCACATAACGTCATCTCCAGCGATTGGGAAGGCGGACGCGCGACCTGTCCACCCCCTTCCACTCCGCATATGCTTGCTTCAACTTGTCGTCCGCCTGTTTGAGACCAAGCATGTAGTGGGTTAGGCGTATAGCTAGCGTCGCGCCCTTGCTTACCATAGTGCTCCGCTCCTCATTCCATATGGTCTCATTAAAGGGCCGGGCATTCATGGTCATCGGAATCTTCTCGATCTGCTGGAAAGATGCGGGAACGCTCTTTGTCGTACGCAGTAATGCGCAAGTGTCGGCCACGATCTTCATCCCGATTGGCCTGAACAAAAGCCTCGGATCCGTAGAGCTTCTTGCCCTCTTCGATGTTTCTTCAATCTTCTTGCCATCGAATACGCTTTTCAGAACGGGGTCGACGATCGCGAGACGCCTATAAAAGTCGATGACTTCACTCCTATAGGCATCAATTCGGTCGTCGGGCAGGCGATTCTTGGAACCCAGCTTCAGCTCATCGGCGCTTCGTGTTTCCGCGATGTGCTTAACGATGGTGCTGTTTACGTCGTAGAACTTTCCTATTGTGGTCCAAGCGCCTGAGGTTCGCGGAATGGAGCTCCCAAACAGCTCCGTGTCCACCTGCCCTCGACTAAACCAAGGATGATCGTCAATTAACTGTCGAGTTATAATCGCCGGGAGATCGACCTCGTCCAGAGCAATGATGTCACGCCGAGCTACTGGTACAGCCCTCTTGTTAAGCGCAATAAAGAGGCCTCGGGTCTTACGCAACCCTAGCTGGGTGTTGACGTGAGGGACGAAGATCACGGAGACTTTTTCGTCCCCAATATCTACTCCCATCTCTAGGACTTTCTTAACTCCAGCCAGGCGATGTTGACCATCAAGCGCAAAAAGGACTTCGTCGCCGCGAAGCTCTAGGTATCCAACAAGGTCCTGATCACGCTCGATGATGTCGCCGAGGTCATGCTCAGGAAGGGTGCTACTCAAGCCGAATGGATGCCAGACGGGAGCACCGCCCTGCACCCCGATTACAAGAGAATTGAAGAATCGATCCTCTGTCGTTCGCAGGTACTCCGCAAGGTCTGTCGTGCGCCCCTTATCGTCCAAAGCACGCTGTATTAACGCGCCCAGTTTTTCGTTAGATTGAATCTGACTAGCGTAACCAACGCGTTCTGAAAGCTCTTTAAGGTTAATCAGAGAGGAGTAATATATCCAACTACCCAAAGCACCCTGGAGGGATGGGAGGAATATCTTATCTTTCGTTGAAAAGCGCTCCTTGCTGCTCTAACTTCGGCGCTGAATCCTATATCGCTGTACGCAGGCATAAGGGCATCGTGGAGTTCCATCTCAACATCCTTCACTTCTTGAGGAGTGCCGTAAAAATGCGCAAAGAAAAAGAGCAATTCGCCTTCGAACACCTTGATGAACTTCCGAACACGAGCCCTCCCCCTCGCGGATTCTTGCTCTCGCAAGTATTCACCGAATCTTTTGTGAAGCGTGCGCTCGGTCTTGCCCACGTAGAGGGGGTACCCAATGGGAGGAAGCGCTGGGCCAAGAAGCCCCACGACAAAGCAGTAGAATCCTGGCTGCGCCGGAATAGCTGAGTGATTAGCCCTTTCGAAACGAGTGTGTTGCCAGGCCAGCCTATGCTTAGCCGAAAAGTCTGCCCATCTTGCTGGCTTGGGAAGGCAACTTATCTTGCGGAGTTCGTCACCCGCCAGCCCTTCTAGGAATGCGTCCATTCAGCTCCTGCGGTGAAATAGTGCCACTCGCGCCTTCGGTACTTGGAATCTTGCAGGACCCTAGGCGCTGATTGTCGATCACTCGACACTGCCGATACTCCCCATCCACGTCATGCAAGACAGTGGCTGATCCGCCCCAAGGCTGTGCGTCCCCCCTCGATCAGAGGCTGGAACACGTTGGTTGCGGCGTTCGCGCGCGGTCTTCTGCAGTGAAAACGGGGTCAGGTTCACTTTTTTGACGTGGCTGCGTCGGGTCTGAAACGGGGTCGGGTCCACCATTCCGACGTGGCTGCGTCCGGAAGCCTGACGGCACTGCACGGTAGGCGGCGATCGCTCTACCGTCAGCGGCCGCCCACGATCTATGACATGGCCCGTCTGCCACGATTCGACCTGCCCGGCGTAGCGCAGCACATCGTGCAGCGCGGCAACAACCGCTTGCCCTGCTTCCTCGACGACGGCGACCGCCTGCGCTATCTCACGCTGCTGGGCGAGGCATTGGCCGCCTCCGGCGTCCAACTGCACGCGTACGTACTCATGGACAACCACGTGCATCTGCTGGCCACACCACCCGAAACCGGCGCGATCAGCCGGCTGATGCAGCGCCTCGGGCGCCAGTACGTCGGCCTGTTCAACGCACGCCATGCACGCAGCGGCACCCTGTGGGAGGGCCGCTACAAGGCGTGTCTCGTCGACACGGAGCCGTACGTCCTCGCCTGCTATCGCTATATCGAGCTCAATCCGGTGCGCGCGCGGATGACGGATGATCCCGTGGCCTACCGCTGGTCGAGCTGCGCGGCCAACGTTGGCCAGCGCCCGCACTCGAAGCTCACCCCGCATTCTGCATGGCACGCGCTGGGCACGTCGCCCGAAGCACGCAACGCCGCCTACCGGGGCCTGCTTGACGAGGCCCTTCCCGCCGACCAGCTCGACGAGATCCGGCTCTACCTGCAGCAACAACGCGCCTGGGGCCGCGACGACTTCCGTGCCATGGTGGAAGCCAAAACCCGGCGCTTCGCCGGCACCCGACCGGCGCACCGTCCAGGCAAGGCCTCGCACGGGAAGTGAACCTGACCCCGTTATTCCCAAGCAGATGCTCCAACCGGTCCCACCGCACTCGCGTCAACGCGTCATCGCGCCGACGCGACACCCCTTTCAGTCCGTATCGCATGCCGTCCCCCTGACGGACCTACGCTGCCGCGCTTTGCGAGCACGACGTCATTTAAAAGAAGTGAACCTGACCCCGTTACTTCGACCTGACCCCGTTTTCCCGGAACGCCTACTCTTCGCGCGCTGCGCGCAGCGTCGCCCCGTTATTTGCACCAGGGAGTTTTACTCCCCATTTTCCTCTGCTCCCTCGGCCGCCTCGGCCGCCTCCAAGACGGAACTCTCTCCAGCTGGGGCAGCGGTGAAGATGCGAGTAGCCCTAGTGATCATCGATGAAATCTCAGGGTCAGCCAAACGCTCCTCCGCGCTTCGGAGCAGATCCAGAGCTGCGTCGAACACCTCCACTTGACCAGTGTATTTGAACCATTTGACGCCAACTTGCGCATAGGCGTTTAGAACATACTTATTGTCACCAAACTTCTGGGTTGCCGACCCCGCATAAGTCACCGCCTCACGAAGAATAGCAATCCGATCTTCTTCGAGAATACCAGGCGAATGCTCTGCACGCGCAAGCATCAGATCCATCTTATATCTCGCAATTGGACCCTCCTCCCGAAAATCTGATTCGAATATCCTTATCTCCGTTGCAGCTTCCTCAAACTCCCCCAACCGGATCAAGTTCCTGATAAGCCGATGGCGCGGGACGCGCTCACCAGGGACGACAGATGTGATCATCCGATATAGTACATTCTGACGCTTCCGGTCTGCGAGTCGCGGTATTCCGTACTCTGACGTACACAATTCACGAAGGCTCCGCACCTCCAACTGGTAAGTGGGCGAGGACTCTTCGATAACCCGGGAAAGCAATGCATACAGAGCGTCTTGATCAGCAAACTTGTAGCGCGTTATGATTTCAGAGATGACCTGATGCCGTCCCACCCAACCATATATTCCTTGACGCGAATCGACCGTTTTCTCAATAACCACGTCGGAAAGCGCCGCGAGGACACCCGCAATCTGATCCGTTGGAATCGATAGTAAACGTATAACGAGCTGACGGTGCACGCTTACGCCAGCGCTCTGCAGTGCGGCTACCAGCCGATAAATCCCTCGGCTATTCTCGTCAAGGGTCGCGTACTCACGCAAAATGATGTCGTCGAACTTCTCGGACGCGAAGACATTCCTCAAGCAGACAAAAAAGTCAGATTCGCAACGTTCGACCAACCGACGTCTGCGTTCGTATCGTGAGAACCCTTTGAATGATGCCTCAACTAGAGCGGCGATGGCGCCATTATTGTCCACAAGACTCAGCAGACGGTCAATCTCGGAAGCTTCTAAACGGCGTAAGTTGAATTCTTTGCCAAACCTGTAGATATACGGGGACTTAATTCTTGGCGCCCAGGCGGACTTCGCCGACACGATCAATAGGCCCAGGCTCCACAAGCCTTTCGCACTCAGCCCATCGATGAGTCTATTGATTTCATTTATATGGGCACTCGCCTCATCTACGAGGAGCACGCCTCTCTGATCTTCGCCCGCAAGCCTTTCCGCAACAACTCGCCATGCCTCCGGAACAAATGCGGAATTGGTGTCGTGCTCCCACACAAAGATGTCTCGCGCCGCCAACCGTACTAGCGCTTGCCTCGCAGCAGTTGTTTTTCCAACCCCGCTAGCCCCGACAATCACAGCGTGACGGAAGTCACCGCGTTCGATTCCGACAGCTATATCGCTTGAAATATTTCTATCGAACGTGAGCCCACCTTTGATGTCGGCATACTTAGCTGGCCATCCATTGAACATGGCGACGACGTTGGGCTCGTCCGCAGCCATAGAGTGCGAAACAGACTTTGTCACTGGGAGAAGGAGCGGAGCCGCGTCCAGGGGATCGCCTGTGGCGGTGCGCACGAGAGCTGATTCCGGCGCTTTACGGGCCAACTCGGCGAAAAACTCATCGACGCCAGCGAAAACCACCTGGAGACCCTTGTTCTCAAGAAGAACCGCACGATTGTCGTCGCGAACATAAGCTAAAATAGTTACCGACCGGTGATTATGGCTCTCAGCATTTATCTTAATCGCACGCTGCACAATTTCACGGATGTGCGTATCGGCCAAGGAATGGCCCACAATTATTAGGTGAGAACCCTCAATGTCAGCCTTAAGGCGGTCGTAGAGTTTCTCACGATACTCAGTAGTTAAATCGTAATCGTCGTCGGACACTATCAGCCGCGACTGAACCCCATCAACAACATCCTTCTCTATCGTCCCATGGACCTTGAACAGTTTCTGGGCACCCGGCGTTTCAGTTTGGCTGAAATCGAAATTAGAACTGTATACGTTCAGAGGCGCGTTCTTTTGCGCGTATGCTTGCTCAATCAGGTTGTCATAGTTAGTCGTGTACAACCCTTTCCACCTGTACATAGGCAGTGTCAAGAGACCGCCGGTAGGCCGCAGTGCACTAAAGAGGGGCCGAAGTGTAGTGACCAACTCTCGTCGATTGGACACGCTTTTTTCTACCAGAGTCGAGATCTCCCGTAATGTAAGCCCATCCGGATCGATTTTAAATCGCACTGCAAGCGCTCGAATGAGCTTATCCACATCAGGAGCACCAGACGGCAGCGAAGCACCTGCCCCAAAGAAAAGCACACAGCGCTCGGGCGCTAGAGTTGATATCAGTCTGGACAGCTCTGCCGGCATTCGATTAACTCCCTGTTGTCGAAGTACTCACCAATATCAGGCTTTCTGGTCTCTCAAATAAAAGGGCGCCACCAGGGCGCCCTTTGACCGCTTCACATATTCCTTCGATATTCCCCGCCCACGTCGTACAGGGCGTGGCTGATCTGCCCCAGGCTGTGCGTCTTCACCGCCTCCATCAGCGCCTCGAACACGTTTCGGCGTTCGCGGGCGGTCTTCTGCAGGTAGCCCAGGCCGTGGCCGTCGTGCGGTTCGGTGGCCGCGGCGGCATCGACTTCCACCACGTGGCTGTGCTCGGTCTCGCCGACCGGCGCCAGCACGTTGCGGGACTGCTGCCACAGGCGCACGTTCTCGATCTGCTGGCCCTTTTCCTCTTCCGTTGAGCGGATCAGTTCGATCTCGGTAGCGACTTCGCCTGCATGTTCTTTAGGCAGGAAGGTGTTCACGCCCACCAGCGGCAGGCTGCCGTCGTGCTTCTTGTGTTCGTAGTACAGGCTTTCTTCCTGGATCTTGCCGCGCTGGTACATGGTGTCCATGGCGCCGAGGACGCCGCCGCGCTCGCTGATGGCCTCGAACTCCCTGTACACGGCCTCCTCCACCAGGTCGGTCAGCTGGTCGACGATGAAGCTGCCCTGCCAGGGGTTCTCGCAGAAGTTCAGCCCCAGCTCCTTGTTGATGATCATCTGGATGGCCACGGCGCGGCGCACGCTTTCTTCGGTGGGCGTGGTGATGGCTTCGTCGTAGGCGTTGGTGTGCAGGCTGTTGCAGTTGTCGAACAGCGCGTACAGCGCCTGCAGCGTGGTGCGGATGTCGTTGAACTGGATCTCCTGCGCGTGCAGGCTGCGGCCGCTGGTCTGGATGTGGTACTTCATCATCTGGCTGCGCTCGTTGGCGCCGTAGCGCTCGCGCATGGCGCGCGCCCAGATGCGGCGGGCCACGCGGCCGATGACGGTGTATTCCGGGTCCATGCCGTTGGAGAAGAAGAACGACAGGTTGGGCGCGAAGTCGTCGATCTTCATGCCTCTAGCCAGGTAGTACTCGACGATGGTGAAGCCGTTCGACAGGGTAAAAGCGAGCTGGCTGATCGGGTTCGCGCCGGCTTCGGCAATGTGGTAGCCGCTGATCGACACCGAATAGAAGTTGCGCACCCTGTTGTCGACGAAGAACTGCTGGATGTCGCCCATCATCCGCAGCGCGAATTCGGTCGAGAAGATGCAGGTGTTCTGCGCCTGGTCCTCTTTCAGGATGTCGGCCTGCACGGTGCCGCGCACGGTGGCCAGCGTTTCCGCCTTGATGCGCGCGTAGGTGTCGGCGTCCACCAGCTGGTCGCCGGTCATGCCCAGCAGGGCCAGGCCAAGGCCGTCATTGGTGGGCGGCAGTTCGCCGTGGTACTTCGGGCGTTCGCGGCCCTCGAAGAACGCGTCGATCCTCTTCCGCGCCACGGCCCAGCGATCAGAATCGGACTTCAGGTACTTCTCGATCTGCTGGTCGACGGCGCAGTTCATGAACAGCGCGAGGATGATCGGCGCGGGGCCGTTGATGGTCATCGAGACGCTGGTGGTGGGCGCGCACAGGTCGAAGCCGGAGTACAGCTTCTTCATGTCGTCCAGCGTGGGGATGTTGACGCCGGAGTTGCCGATCTTGCCGTAGATGTCCGGGCGCGGCGCCGGGTCCTCGCCGTACAGGGTGACGCTGTCGAAGGCGGTGGACAGGCGCGCGGCGGGCTGGCCGACCGACAG
The DNA here is from genome assembly GCF_021191595.1 of Alterluteimonas muca. NCBI lineage: Bacteria > Pseudomonadati > Pseudomonadota > Gammaproteobacteria > Lysobacterales > Lysobacteraceae > Alterluteimonas > Alterluteimonas muca. The sequence continues at coordinate 441,160 of NZ_JAIWPS010000001.1, read as the reverse complement.
GTAATGGAAGCGGCGGTTGGTGCGCTCGGGCGTGCCCTCGCCGGCGAACATGCGGATCGGGTCCTCGCCGGTGCGGCGGTAGGGGTAGACGCCGCCGGTGTAGGGGTAGCTGCCCGGCAGGTTCTCCTTGCCGAGGAAGGTCAGCAGTTCGCCCCAGCTCTTGTAGCTGGGGGCGGCGATCTTGGGGATCTTCTGGTGGCTCAGGCTTTCGCGGTAGTTCTCGACGCGGATGGCCTTGCCGCGCACCTGGTATTCGGTGACCTCGTCGGTGATCGACTTCAGGCGTGCCGGCCACTCGCGCAGGTTGCGCAGGTTCTCGCTGGTGAGGGACTGCACGGCGTCGTTGTAGCGCTGGCGCAGCGTCAGCAGGGTGCGGTCGGGTTCAAAGGCGCCCTCATCCGCCCTGCGGGCACCTGGACTCGCAACATCCATGTTGCTCGCCCTACGGGCGGCTTCGCCGTCCAAATCGGCAGTCCATGCCGATTTGTCTCCCGCAGGCGGGAGAAGGGTGTTCTTCGCGGCGGGGATTACGTCGGCGCCGTCATAGAGGTCGAGCTGCTTCGGCAGCTTGTCGTCACCGAGCTCGTGCAGCGCCTGCCAGAACGATTGCGCGCGGTCGGCGGCTTCGGCCTGTTTTTCGATGGAGGCGTTGATCGCCCTGCCCTGCTCGGCGATCTCGGCCAGGTAGCGCACGCGGCTGCCGGGGATCAGCACGGTGGCGCGCGGTTCCCTGAGGCTGGTGTCGATCTGCGGCTGGAAGTCGCAGCCGGGGGCTTCGGCGTTGATCTTCTCGCGCAGCAGGCGGCACAGGTTGGCGAACATCCAGCTGATGCCGGGGTCGTTGAACTGGCTGGCGATGGTCGGGTAGACCGGCACGTCCTCGTCGGCCATCTGGAAGGCCACGCGGTTGCGCTTCCACTGCTTGCGCACGTCGCGCAGGGCGTCCTCGGCGCCGCGCTTGTCGTACTTGTTGAGCACGATCAGCTCGGCGAAGTCGATCATGTCGATCTTCTCGAGCTGGCTGGCCGCGCCGTAGTCGCTGGTCATCACGTACATCGGGAAGTCGACGAGGTCGACGATCTCCGAATCCGACTGGCCGATGCCCGCGGTCTCCACGATCACCAGGTCGTAGCCCAGGCCCTTGAGGAAGCCGACGCAGTCCTTGAGCACGGCGTTGGTGGCGACGTTCTGGCGGCGGGTGGCCATCGAGCGCATGTACACGCGGTGGGATCTAAGCGAGTTCATGCGGATGCGGTCGCCCAGCAGCGCGCCACCGGTGCGGCGGCGGGTCGGGTCCACCGAGACCACGGCGATGCGCATCTGCGGGAAGCTGGCGAGGAAGCGGTTCAACAGTTCATCGGTGACCGACGACTTGCCGGCGCCGCCGGTGCCGGTGATGCCGATGACCGGCGCGGCCTGGCCCTGCGAGGCCCACTGCTTGCGCAGCATGGCGAGCTCCGCTTCGGAGTGCGCGCCGTCCTCGATGGCCGAGAGCACGCGGCCGATGGCGATCTCGTCGTCCAGCGACGGGCGGGTGGTGGCGAGTGCCTGCGCCTCGTCGCTGCGTGCATTGCGCGCGTTGGAGACGCGGCTCACCACGTCCTCGATCATCTCCACCAGGCCCATCTTCATGCCGTCGTTGGGGTGGTAGATACGCTCGACGCCGTAGGCCTCGAGTTCGCGGATCTCTTCCGGGGTGATGGTGCCGCCACCGCCGCCGACCACGCGGATATGGCCGGCGCCGCGCTCGCGCAGCATGTCGACCATGTACTTCATGTATTCGACGTGGCCGCCCTGGTAGCTCGACAGCGCGATGCCATCGGCGTCCTCCTGCAGCGCGGCGCGCACCACGTCCTCCACCGAGCGGTTGTGGCCGAGGTGGATGACCTCGGCGCCCTGGCCCTGGATCAGCCTGCGCATGATGTTGATGGCGGCGTCGTGGCCATCGAACAGGCTGGCAGCGGTGACGAAGCGCAGCGGGGTGGCGTCCTGCTGGGCAGCGGGGGTCTGGTCGAGGGCGTTGCTGGCTGGCGTGCTCATGGCGCGCTCCCTGGAAGCGTCAAAACGATGCCCGCCATTGTAGAGAAGCGCGCCGCTGCGCGGCCCTGTACACGGTTCGCGCGCGGGGAAAGGCGCGCAATGGTGCGGCCGGCGCGCGGGCGGTTGATCCGTGCGGGTGCGGATGGTGCGCGGGTGCGGCGGCGCTTCCGTGCTGTTGGCATTACCCGGCGCTGCGCCACGTCGCCGGTGCGGAAACGACGAAGCCGCCGGAGGGCCGGCGGCTTCGGGTACACATCAGGAAAGAAGGCGTCAGCGTTGAGTGACCCCTGCCGGGTCCGGGCGACGCGGCGACCTTTTCCAGCCGATGGCGGCCGCTACGCTGCAGATGCCGAAGAAGACAGCAAGGATCAGGGCGATATTCGTCGCGGCGCCGGCAATCCCGCTGGAATACAGGGCGACGAAGAACACGGTCGCCATGGCGCCAAGAATGGTGATACCGGCGAACAGGACTCTGACTGCGGACACTTGCTGCGCTCCATGCGGGTGGTGGGCAATCCTGCCACAACCGCCAAACGGCTACTTCGTGACCTTTCTGTACACCGTCATGCCGAGGATGAAGAGGATCACGGCGACGATGATGCCGGCCCAGAACAGGAATTGGGCGATGCCCATCATGGCGCCCGCGGCGCCGGAGAAGCCGAGCGCGCCTGCGATGAGGCCGATGACGGCGAAGATGATGGCCCACTTGATCATGGCGGCTCCTTGTTTGAAGAGGGACCGGTTGCGCGGCGCGTGTTCCACCCGGGTGGACCCTGCGCGCTGCGTGAACCGGTTGGGTTGCATGGTGTCGGGGGCGTCGTGCGGGGTGCGTGAATGGGACGCCGAAAAGCGCCGGGTCGTGCTACGGCGTCTCGCAGATCGCCCGGTAAAGCCGGCGGCGGCGTTCGTCGAGGCCGGCGCTGGAGCGGTGGATGTCGACGGCGCCGCTCCCGGTGCGCGGGATGTCGAGGATGCGGGTGACGGTGGCGCACAGCGTGGCGGCGTCGTCGTCGAAGGCGCCGTGGTTGCTGGCCTCCGAGGCATCCGCGGAACCGGCGGGTTCGTCGACGGTGGGTGCCTGGATCCAGTCGAGCAGGCCGTCGCGGATCAGCGCGCGCATCTCCGGGCTGCCGAACTCCGCATGCTCGATGAAGAGCGCCATGCCCGCCAGCGGGGTGCCGTGGCGGCGGCTGCGGTCGATCCAGTTGCGGGCGGTGGCCTCGAAGGCGTGGGCGACCAGGTACAGCAGCGACTTGTTGTAGACCCGTGCGCAGTGGTCGTCGCGTTCGGCGCGGTCGGTCAGGGTGAACAGGCTGGCGCGGTCGATACGGCGTTCGCGCAGCGCGGTGCCGAAGGTCTGCAGGAACAGCTCGGTGGTCAGTGCCGGCGCCCACAGGTGCGCGCTTTCGATCTTCGCGCCCAGGCCCAGCATCCCTGCGGCCGGGCCGCTGGCGATCTGGCCTTCGCTGGTGAGCAGCTGCACCAGCGGCGCCATCAGGATCGAGCCGGCACTGTGCGCGGCGACGTGGATCTCCACCGTGGGGTCGCGCTGCTGCCACTCGTGCAGCAGGCGCGCCACCTGCGCCGCGCCGCCGGCCTCCTGCACGCCGCCCGCGCCATCGCGCGTGACCGCGGTGGTGGCCAGCAGCGCGTTTTCCTTCATTTCCTCCCACAGTGCGCGGCCGCCGAGCACGCGCGCCAGCGGTTCGAGGGTATCGTCGAGACGATCCAGCAGCAGGTCGCGGGCACGGTCGAGCAGGCCTTCGGTGCGCGGGCGCGCGGCGTCGCGCAGCAGGTTGCCGAGCGTGGTCCAGAAGTCGGTCTTCCAGACAAAGGCCAGCGGGTAGATCTCCTGCCCCAGCAGGTTCTGCCGGTAGTCGGCGATGCGCTGCACCGCGCCCTGCTCCGGCACCAGCCCGCCGTGGGCGTACAGCAGGATGCGCTTGCGCGCCCAGCCGCGGGTGATGCGTGGCAGGTCGCTGCGCACCAGGTTGCGGATGTCGTCCTGGGTGTTGCCGAAGCGGCCGCCGCTGCGCAGGCGGCCGTCGTTGCCGAGGCTGACGATATGCGGGCGAAGGTCGGCCTGCGAATAGCCGGTGGACTGCGCGGCCAGCGCGGAGTTGAACACCGCGGTGGTGGCCGGGCGGCGCACTTCCACCGGCACCGCCAGCCGGCCGACCCAGGTGTCGGTGCCGCGCTCGAGCCATTCGTCGTAGCTCACGTGCGCGTGGCCGCCGCGGCCCCAGCGGCTGCCCCAGCTGTTCTGGATCCAGAAGCCGCGTGCGTCGTAGCCGACGATGGCGAACGCGTGGTAGCCGCTGACGGGCTGCTGGCGCCAGGCGATGACGCCGCTGGCCGGTGGCTTCAGCCAGCCATCGTGCACCGCGGCCGAGGCGTACAGCACGCCGGTCTCGGCGATCGCCACGTGCATGGCGACGAGGTCGCGGTGGTTGACCCGCGCATAGGCGCCGAGCGGATGGCGCTGCGCATCGCGGGCGCGGCGCTCGGTGTAGGCATCGGGCTCGTGGGTATCGCTCCACGGCCACACCGCCTCGGTGGCGAGGCCATGGCGGTGCCAGCCCTTCATCGCGCCGCGGCAGCTGGAGCCGGCGTAGTCCTCGCCCTCCCATTCGTCGTAGCGGCGCGCCATGTCGTAGGCCATGCGCGGGCTGAGCCGGGTGGCCACCGGCCGCGGCCGGCGGCTGCGCAGCAGGGTGTGGGCGACGGTGACCAGCGCGAACGCCGTGCAGGCACCCTCTTCGCCTTGGTCGAGCACCGGCACCCGGCGTTTCAGATGGCGGTCGAGCGGCGTCGTCGGCGGCACGTCGACCAGTGTGGGTTCGAACATGCGGTCGCGGAAATCGGCGGTGTCGGGGCGGGCATCGAGCAGGCGCTCGGGCTGGCGTGCGGTGCGTGCGGACATTGCGGATCCCTCCGGGCAGCGGGTTCGGTCGAGCAGACGATCGGGAGAAGCAACGCGCCGGGCGGCGGTGCCGGGACAGGCCACCGCGCCCGGCACCGAGCATGCGCGTGCGGCGTCGCGCGGTCCGCGACGCGTGCCACCGATCGGGGCTGCCCATTGCCGGCATGCCGCTGCCCCTACAATCGGCCCGTGAATACGGGGACGACATGCGCAAGCGCCTGAAGAAGATCTTCGCCTGGGGCCTGGTGGGGCTGGTGGCCCTGATCGCCAGCGGCCTGCTGCTGGCCGACCACCTGACGCCGCAGGCCACCGGCGCGCCCTCGTGGACGCTGCCGCTGGAGCGCGACGCCACCGCCATCGACCGCGAGCTGATGCCGCTGCTCGACCGCAACCCCGGCATGAGCGGGGTGATCCTGGTGCCCGATGGCCTGGATGCCTTCGCCTCGCGCGCGATCAGCGCACGCCAGGCCGGGCGCAGCCTCGACGTGCAGTACTACATCTGGAAGGACGACCTCGCCGGGCACCTGCTGCTCAACGAGCTGTGGCAGGCCGCCGAGCGCGGCGTGCGCGTGCGCCTGCTGCTCGACGACATCAGCACCCGCGGCAAGGATGGCGCGCTGCTGGCGTTCGACCAGCACCCCAACATCGAGATCCGCGTCTACAACCCGTTCCGCAACCGCGATGGCCTCGCCCGCCTGCTGGAAATGGTGCAGCGCGCCTGGAGCATCACCCACCGCATGCACAACAAGGCGTGGATCGCCGATGGCCGGGTGGCGGTGGTCGGCGGGCGCAACGTGGGGCTGGAGTATTTCGACGCCGCCGAGGACGTGAACTTCCGCGATCTCGACGTGGTGGTGTTCGGGCCGGAGGTGAATTCCGCCAACGCGATCTTCGACGCCTTCTGGAACAGCCAGGCGGTGGTGCCGATCAGCGCGCTCAACAGCAAGTCGTCGCGACGGCTGGATGAAGTGATGGCGGGCATCCGCGAGGAGGTGGAGAGCGAGGAGGCCCGCCGCTTCCTCGACCTGGTGGATACCTCCGACAGCGTGCGCCGCTATTTCCTGCAGACGCTCGAACCGTACTGGAGCAGCAGCCTCAGGATCATGTCGGACCCGCCGGTGAAGCGGAACGGCGATCGCCGCGACGGCTGGCTGATCACCCCGATCCTCGAGGACCTGCGCAGCGCGCGCGGCAAGGCGCTGGTGGTGTCGCCCTACTTCGTGCCCGGCCCGGAAGGGGTGGTGCTGATGGCGCAGTCGGTGCGCGCCGGCGTGCACGTGGGCGTGGTGACCAACTCGCTGGCGGCCAACGACGTGCTGGCCGTGCACAGCGGTTACAGCCGCTACCGCAAGCAGATGCTGCGCCATGGCGTGGCGCTGTACGAGACCAAGCCCGGCGTGGCCACCGAGTCGAGCGTGTTCGGCAGCAGCGGCGCCAGCCTGCACACCAAGGCCTACATCGTCGACGACCGCCGTGGCTTCGTCGGCTCGTTCAACGTCGACCCGCGCTCGATCGACCTCAACACCGAGATGGGGCTGTTCTTCGACGACCCGGCGCTCGGCGCGGCGCTGCGCGAGCTGTACGTGCACCTGTCCAGCCCCGAACTGGCGTACTGGGTGTACATCAACGACGAGGGCCGGCTGCGCTGGCTGGACGCCGCGGCCACGCCCCCCGAGGTGCTGGACAACGAGCCGGAATCCACCCGCCTGCAGCGCCTGCTGGTGTGGTTCATGACCTGGCTGCCGATCGAATCCCAGCTGTAACCCCCTGTACCGCATACGGGGCCGCACGGTGGGCGTGCAGGCAATTGCCGGGGCAGGCGCGTAGAATGCGGCCCCCATCGGCACCCGTTCGCGGCTGCCGCGCCCCCGCAGTAATCCCATCACCCACAGCGACCGGCCCGGTTCGCCCGCGAATCGCGCCGCAGCGGAGTTTGCGATGATCTTCGAACATCTCGATACCTACGGCCATGAACAGGTCGTCTTCTGCCACAACAAGGACGCAGGCCTGAAGGCCATCATCGCGATCCACAACACCGTGCTGGGCCCGGCGCTGGGCGGCACCCGCATGTGGCCGTACAAGAGCGAGCAGGAAGCGCTGAACGACGTGCTGCGCCTGTCGCGCGGCATGACCTACAAGAACGCCGTGGCCGGCCTGAACCTGGGCGGCGGCAAGGCGGTGATCATCGGCGACCCGGCCACCGACAAGTCCGAGGCGCTGTTCCGCTCGTTCGGGCAGTTCGTGGAATCGCTGGGCGGCCGCTACATCACCGCCGAGGACGTCGGCATCGACGTCAACGACATGGAATTCGTGTACCGCGAGACCCAGTTCGTCACCGGCGTGCACCAGGTGCATGGCGGCTCGGGCGACCCCTCGCCGTTCACCGCCTACGGCACGATGCAGGGCCTGCTGGCCACGCTGCAGCGCAAGTTCGGCAACGAGGAAGTGGGCAACTACAGCTACGCCGTGCAGGGCCTGGGCCATGTCGGCAGCGAGTTCGTGAAGCTGCTGTCCGAGCGTGGCGCCAAGGTGTTCGTGACCGACATCAACAAGGACCGCGTCGACCGCGTGGTCAGCGAGTACGGCGCCGAGGCCGTGGGCCTGGACGAGATCTACGACGTCGACGCCGACGTGTACTCGCCCTGCGCGCTGGGCGGCACCCTCAACGACGACACCCTGCCCCGCCTCAAGGCCAAGGTGATCTGCGGTGCGGCCAACAACCAGCTGGCGACCAATGCGATCGGCGACGAGCTCGAGAAGCGCGGCATCCTGTATGCGCCGGACTACGCGGTGAACGCCGGTGGCGTGATGAACGTGTCGCTCGAGATCGACGGCTACAACCGCGAGCGCGCGATGCGCATGATGCGCACGATCTACCACAACCTGACGCGCATCTTCGAGATCTCCGAGCGCGACAGCATCCCGACCTACAAGGCCGCCGACCGCCTGGCCGAGGAGCGCATCGAGGTCATCGGCAAACTGAAGCTGCCGCTGGGCCGTGCGCAGCCGCGCTTCCAGGGCCGGGTGCGCGGCGGGCATTGATCAACCGGCTTTGCCGGTGATCAATCCCACGTTCTGCGCGACGCGCAGAACGTGGGCCCCAGCCTGATCTCCACATCCCCCGCCGCCGCTGCCGCGGCGGCACCCCCTTGACTCGGATTGAGCGCCGGTCTTGCCGGCTCTCAATCCCAAAGTCCGCGCCTTGCGCGGACTTCGGGCCCCACCTGGTGTTTCCACATCCCCCGCGCCGCTCTGCGGCGCCGCCCCCTTGACTCAAGGGGGCATGGGGCTCGTAACGGCACAGGCTGGCACAATCCGATCGAATTCCACGAGGTGCTGCATGCGTACGTTTCCGCTGGGTGAGGACATCGATGCGCTGCGCGATGCGGTGAGGCGCTTCGCCGAAGCCGAGATCGCGCCGCGTGCCGAGGCCATCGACCACGACAACGCCTTCCCGCAGGAGCTGTGGCCGAAGCTCGGCGAGATGGGCCTGCTCGGCATGACCGTGCCCGGCGAGTTCGGCGGCAGCGGGATGGGCTACCTCGCCCACCTGGTGGCGATGGAGGAGATCTCGCGTGCGTCCGGTTCCGTGGGTCTTTCGTACGGCGCGCATTCCAACCTGTGCGTGTCCAACCTCCACGTCAACGGCAACGATGCGCAGCGCGCGAAGTACCTGCCGAAACTGTGCAGCGGCGAGTGGAAGGGCGCGCTGGCGATGAGCGAGCCGGGCGCCGGCTCCGACGTCGTCGGCTCGATGGGCTGCCGCGCCGAGCTGCGCGGCGACACCTGGGTCGCCAACGGCAACAAGATGTGGATCACCAACGGCCCCGAGGCCGATGTGCTGATCGTCTACATGCGCACCGCGAGCCGCGAACTGGGCTCGAAGTGCATGACCGCCTTCATCGTCGAGCGCGGCATGAAGGGGTTCCGCACCGCGCAGAAGCTCGACAAGCTCGGCATGCGCGGGTCCAACACCTGCGAGCTGGTGTTCGAGGACTGCGAGATTCCCGCCGAAAACGTGCTTGGCGACGTCAACAACGGCGTGCGCGTGCTGATGAGCGGGCTCAACACCGAGCGCGTGGTGCTCAGCGGCGGCCCGCTCGGCCTGATGCAGGCCGCGCTCGACATCGCCCTGCCCTACGTGCGCGAGCGCCGCCAGTTCGGCCAGGCGATCGGCACGTTCGGGATCATGCAGGCCAAGATCGCCGACATGTACACCGCGCTGCAGTCCAGCCGCGCGTTCGCGTACCAGGTCGCGCGCGATTACGACGCCGGCTACAGGAGCCGCGTGGATGCCGCCAGTTGCCTGCTGCATGCATCGGAATCCGCGGTGCAGGTGGCACTGGAAGGCATCCAGGCACTGGGCGGCAACGGCTACATCAATGAGTTCGCCACCGGCCGCATCCTGCGGGACGCCAAGCTGTACGCGATCGGCGCCGGCACCAACGAGATCCGCCGCATGCTGATCGGCCGCGAGCTGTTCGAAGACCGCAGCTAGCGACCTGATGCCCGAACGCGCGTCGCTTATCCGGGCCAACCACTGCGATGAGGCCGGCAACGGCCCTCACCCGCCCCTTCGGGGCACCCTCTCCCGCACGCGGGAGAGGGGTTACGCCGAAGCGCCCTGTGGTTACCAGAAGCCCTTGACGTAACGCATCGACAGCATGCGGTCGTCGCCGCGTGGGCCGAAGCGCTGGTCGTAGCCGAAGTTCACCCGTGCGTCGCGACCGGCCCAGGCATCGATGCCGATGCCGAACAGCCCGCCCGAGCGACCCGGCTGCAGGCCGCGCAGTGCCGACCAGGCATCCACGCCGACGAAGCTGGCGTCGATATCGAGGCCCTGCGCCGACAGCGTGTGCTGCCATTCGGCATAGCCATGCACGCTGAAGCGCGACAGCTCCCACGCCCCGCGCAGGCCCGCGACCGCCTGGCTGCGGCTCGAGGTCCAGGCATCGGTGCGCAGGCCGAAGCCCTCGGCGCCCAGTTCGCGGAAGCCGTCGCTGTCGATGCGGGTGTATTCGGCACCGAGGTACGGGGTGAGCCGCCCATCGGCACCGAGATCGAAACGGTAGCCGCCCTCGATGGCCGCGGTGGTGATGTCGCCGGCGTAGTTGCTGTGCACGCCCGACCATTGCGCGCCGGTGTAGAGGTCGCGGCGAAGCTCGCGGTCGAAGCGGCCGACGCCGGCCTGGCCGAGCACGTGCGCATTGCCGAACGCCTTGCCGGCAAACATCTGCGCCTGCACCTGGCGATCCTGCCCACGGTCGCGGCTGTCGGCGCGGCGGCTGTCGGCCTGCATCTCGCCGAACGCGAAACCGGCAATCGTGCCGTCGGCGAGGCGGAAATCCTGCCCGAGCAGCCAGCCGTCGAACGACGACTGCCCGGCGGCGAAGCCGCCCTCGCCGCCCGCACCCAGGCGCTTCTGCCAGCCGCCAACGGCCTGCGGGCGCTCCAGGCTCCCCGACAGCTGCGACGCCAGCGCACGCCGGCCGATGTCGACATGGTCGAAGGTTGCGCTGGAGGCCAGCGCATGCAGCTCGCCGGAAAGGCTCGACAGTGCGGTGCGCGCGGTGTTGGCGTCGGCCAGCGACTGGAAGTCGCCGGCGGTACGGATGAAGCCGTCGGCGATCGGGCCGCGGCCACCGGCATCCAGCTGCCCGTCGATCTGCCGGAACGCGCCTTCCACGCGTTCGGCCGCCGACAGCGCGGCCGGCGTCATGTTGCCCATCGCGGAGGCCGCGGCCTGCACGTCGAGACGGGTGATGTTGAGCCACACGCTCTCGAAGTCGTAGCTCACCGAACCCTGGAAGAACACGCGGTTGGCGTCGTAGGTCACGCCGTCGAAGAACCCGCTGCGGGTGCCGGCGACGCGCAGGATCTCCTCGCGGTCACGGGTCACGTAGCCCTGGCGTGCGCCGGCCACGTGCACCGTGCCGTCGAGACTGGCATTGCCCTGCACCTGCAGCGCGCCATGACCCAGCGTGACCGCCAGCCGCGCATTCGCGCCCTGCACGTAGTTGCCGCCGATGCTGAAGCCGTTGCCTGCGTCGAGCGCCATCGTGCCCTGGTTGTCGACGTTGCCGTCCACGCGGCCACCGCCGCCGAGGGTGCCCGCGCTGGCAATGGCCACGTCGGAGTCGCGCAGCGCACCTCCGACCCACAGCGTGCCTTCCTCGACGCGGGTATCGCCGCGGTAGGTGTTGTCGCCGGTCAGTACCAGCCTGCCGTCGCCGCGCTTGGTCAGGCCGCCGGCGCCGGCGATGTCGTTGGACCAGTCGGACTCCAGCCCGTCGAAGTCGACGGTGACGCGCCCCCAGTCGAAGCGGCCCGGCCCCTGGATCGCCTTGCCGACATCCAGCAGGCCGTAGCCGAACACGTCGTCCACGCCGGCTTCGCCGATGTCGGTGGCGGTGCCCAGCAGGGTCTGCCGGACCAGGTCGTTGTTGAAGTACGGGAACGCTTCCCATACCAGTGCGGCCGCGCCGGAGACCTGCGGAGCGGCGAACGAGGTGCCGCGCCAGCGCCAGTACTCCGGATCGTCCGGGGCATCGTTGGTACCGGTGACGATGACCGTTCCGGGCGCGGCCAGACAGTAGCTGCGGGCATAGGCGCAGGTGCGGGAGAACGACGCCAGCTGCGAGGGGTTGTCGGTATCCACCGCCACCACCGCCAGCCAGCCACGCTCGAGGTCCGCGGCCGGCCTGCTGTCGTTCGGCCCGGCCTGGCTCGGCAGCCCGGCCATGTCGGTGAGTGCCATCGAATCGTTGGAGTCGGGATCGCGGTTGCCGGCGGCAAACACCACCAGGCCGTCGGTCTGGGTGATGAAGCGACGGTATTCGGCCGCGATCGGCGCGGTCGCATTGGCGTCGTTCCAGTACAGGCCGCCCCAGGAGTTGTTCATGATCCGCATGCCGCGCGCGATCAGGTCGTTGTGGATGGGCTCCAGACCGAGCGCGCCGCTGACCGGGTTGCCGTCGCCGGAGCCGTCGTCCTCCGGCGGCTCGTCATTGATGATCCGCGCCGACACGATGCTCGCGCCCTGCGCCAGGCCACCCGGCCATTCGCCGAACGGACCGCCGGCGATCACCTGTGCCACCGCGGTGCCATGCCCATCCTTGTCGTCCACCGACATGTCATTGATGTTGCGGTTGACGTAGACCAGGTTGTCGACGACCCGGCCGCGTAGCGACGGATGGTTGCGGTTGACGCCGCTGTCGATCACGCCGATCACGATGCCCTCGCCGGTCAGCCCGGCGTCCAGTGCCGGATAGGCATTGGTGAGCTCGAGGTGGCGGCTGTAGGCGGGGTTCGGCGGCTGCACCACGGTCGGCGGCGGCGTGGGCGGCGGCGTGGTGGGCGGCGGGCTCACCGGCGGCGGGACTTCCGGCCGGATCGTGTCGCCACCGCCTCCGCCACAGGCCGAAAGCGTCGCCACCACCGCGGCGGCCAGCGCCGAGCGGCGCAGCGCGCGCCATGCATGCATTCCGTTGTGCTTCGTCATGGTCCCCTTCCCTTCCTGATGTGCCGCGCCGCGCGCGATCACGCGAATCTATACCGTCGCCACGCGCGGCCGCCAGCGCCGCGCGGCTGAACCGTGCCGCGCATTCGCGGTGCAGATGACCCCTTCAGGTTTGCCGGGCTCCGGCGCGGCCCGGATAATGGCGCCATCAGTCCGCCCCACGCGGCCCGCTTCCGGAGTTCTCCATGCAAGATGTCGTCATCGTCGGCGCCAAGCGCACGGCCATCGGTTCCTTCCTCGGCCAGTTCACCGGCGTGCCGACGCCCACCCTGGGTGCCGCGGCGATCGAGGGCGCGCTGGCCCACGCCGGCCTCGCGCCCGACCAGGTCGATGAAGTGATCATGGGCTGCGTGCTGCCGGCAGGCCTCGGCCAGGCGCCCGCGCGCCAGGCCTCGCGCGCGGCCGGCATCCCCGATGCCGCCGGTGCCACCACCATCAACAAGGTCTGCGGTTCGGGCATGAAGGCGATCATGCTCGCCCACGACCTGATCAGGGCGGGCTCGTCGTCGGTGGTCGTGGCCGGTGGCATGGAGTCGATGACCAATGCGCCGCACCTGCTCAACGGCTCGCGCACCGGCGTGCGCTACGGCAGCGCCGAGATGCTCGACCACATGGCCTGGGACGGCCTGACCAACCCCTACGACGGCAAGGCGATGGGCGTGTTCGGCGATGCCATGTGCGAGGCCTACGATTTCAGCCGCGAGGCGCTGGACGAATTCTCCACCGAGAGCGTGCGCCGCGCGCAGGAAGCCACCGGCAACGGTGCCTTCAAGGCGGAGATCGTCCCGGTCACGGTCAAGGGCCGCAAGGGCCACACCGTGGTCGACACCGACGAGGAGCCGGGGAAGATCGACCCCTCGCGCATCCCCGGCCTGCGCCCGGCGTTCGGCAAGGAAGGCCGGCTGACCGCCGCGTCGTCGTCGAAGATCTCCGACGGCGCCGCCGTCACCGTGCTGATGTCGGCCGACGAGGCGGCGAAGCGCGGGCTGGAGCCGCTGGCGCGCATCGTCGCGCACGCAGGCCATGCGCAGGCGCCGGAATGGTTCACCACCGCCCCGGTGGCGGCGATCCGTGCGGTCATGGAGAAGGCCGGCTGGACGGTGGACGACGTCGACCTGTTCGAAGTCAACGAGGCCTTCGCAAGCGTGGCCATGGCGCCCATGAAGGACCTCGGGATTCCCCACCAGAAGCTGAATGTGAATGGTGGTGCCTGTGCCCTCGGGCACCCGATCGGCGCCTCCGGTGCCCGCCTCGTGGTGACCCTGGTGCACGCGCTGAAATCGCGCAATCTGCGTCGTGGAATCGCTTCCCTGTGCATCGGTGGCGGCGAGGCCACGGCCATTGCAATCGAGTTGCCGCAACAGGGTTAACGCGCTCTTTACGAAAGTTTCCAAACGCCTGCTTGACAGCCATCATCGGCTTGTCATCATGTTGCCCGGCGCGCATCGAGCGCGTTTGTTTCAACAACGACGAGGAAATTCACCATGTCCATCAACAAGGCTCTGCTCGCCCTCGCCATGGGCTTCGCCCTGGCCGCGTGCTCGAACCAGAACTCCGCCCAGGACGCCGCTGCCGACGCTGCCGACGCCGCTGCCGAAGCCCAGGCCCATGCCGACGCTGCTGCCGCGCCGTTCGCCGACGCCGCCCAGGAGTCCGCTGACACCGCCGCTGTCGCCGCCGACGTTGCTGCCAACGCCGCTTCGGACGCCACCGCTGCTGCGACCAACGACGCTGCCGACGCTGCTGCCGACGTGGCCGAGACCGCGGCCGACGTGGCCGAGGACGCTGCCGACAACGCCGAGCAGGCTGCCGACGCGCAGCAGTAAGCCGCCGGCCGCGGATCTCCGGATCCGCAGTCCGCTGCACGCGTTACCGGAGACCGCCCGCAAGGGCGGTCTCTTTTTGTCTGGACCCTACAGCTGAATCGGCGGGCCAGCCTTCAACACCCCCTTCACCGTGAGCCGCAAACACTGCGCCCGCCTACCACCAAGCGCCACCGGCGCGGAGAAGACACATGCTCAACAGCAAACTGATCGTGCTTGCCATCGCATCGACCCTGGCCCTGTCCGCCTGCCAGAACAGCGACTCGCCGGAAGCGCGCGCCAACGCGGCCGAAGCCGATGCAGCCGCCGAGCGCGCCCACGCGAACGCCTCGCAGGCGCTCGACGAGACCGGCAACGCCATTTCCGCCGGTGCCGACTCGGCCGCCGCGCAGTCGCGCGAAGCCATCGCCGATGCACGCGAGGCCAGCCGTGAGGCGGCTGCCCGCACCGAAGCCGCGACCCGCGAAGCCGCGGCCGATGTGTCCGAAGCCGGTGCAACCGCCGCGCGCAACACCTCCGATGCACTCGACCGCGCGGCGGAGAATGCCGACGCCGCCGCGCGCGACGCCCGCACCGACGGCGACTGAGTCCCGTACAGGCGGCCATCCGGCGACCACTGATACGCAGAAGGCCCACTCCGGTGGGCCTTTTCGCGTCTGGACGGAGGGATACCCACGGGTAACCCCGATTGCCGGCCGCGGACCGGGTGACTCACCCCGGCCACGGGGAATGCCGGCGGGAACCCGGGCTGCACCATGACCACAGGGATGCCCAGCCAGATATCTCCGCGTCCTGCTCCCATATCGGCCGCGGACTTTCATCGGCTGTCGGGCGCGCAGCGGCTTCCGCCAAAAGCGGCTTGCGGTGCGGATCCCGGGCGGCCCGCCACGGCCACAGGCGGATGCCCAGCCGGATATCTCCGCGTCCTGCTACCACATCCGGCCGCCGGCCATCCATGGCCGGCTCTGGACATCCGCCTGCGGCCGCGGCGGGCCCCAAGCTGTCGTCGCATCTGGGAAAAGGCCAACGGCAAGGGACGTCAGGCCGTCGTTATCGGGACTTCGCTGAGCCCCTGTGGATTTCCATGCCAGTCCTCAGGGACGAGAGACTGTTGACCGCCGAACGCACGAGCGTGGTCGTTGAGGCAACACCGGCAGTGCCCGCTGTTGATTTTCGTGCCGGACCCCGCGAACGCCAGGGCCCGTCGCGTGCACCGCGGGGTGTGCTCCCAGCCGGCCATGGATGGCCGGCGGCCGGCCGTGGTAGCTGGACGCGGACTCCGGCCGGGGGAGCACACCCCCCGGTGCGCGCGACGGGCAGCGCGAACCACAACGAAGCCACCCACGGACGCACAAGCATTCCAGCCGTATACCGTCGCTCGGCAATCTGAAGATAACCCAGAAAAAGCCCCGCCATTGGCGGGGCTTTCGTCTGGCCGACCCGAGCCGTCAGCCGACGGCGCCGGAATCCGCGTGGTGCTGGGCCTGCACCGAGCGCGACGGCTGGTCGAGCCTGTCGCCCAGCACCCGTCGCACGATCACGAAGAACAGCGGGATGAACAGCAGGCCGAGGAAGGTCGCGAACAGCATGCCGCCGATCACGCCGGTGCCCAGGGCGTGACGTGCGTTGGCGCCGGCGCCGGTCGACAGCGCCATCGGCGTCACGCCCATGATGAAGGCGAACGAGGTCATCAGGATCGGGCGGAAGCGCAGGCGCGCCGCCTCGATCACCGCCTCGCCCAGCTTCCTGCCCTCCACCAGCTGCTGCACCGCGAACTCGACGATCAGGATCGCGTTCTTCGCCGCCAGGCCGATCACCGTGATCATGCCGATCTTGAAGAAGATGTCGTTCGACAGCCCGGGCCGCAGCATGGTGAACACCACCGCGCCGAGGATACCCAGCGGCACGATCAGCAGCACCGCCACCGGGATCGACCAGCTCTCGTAGAGCGCGGCCAGCGCCAGGAACACCACCACCACCGACAGCACCAGCAGCAGCGTCGCGGTGTTGCCGGCGATGATCTCCTGGTACGACATGCCCGCCCAGTCGGCACCGAAGCCCGGCGGCAGTTCGTTCGCGACCAGGTCCTCCATCGCCTGCATCGCCTCGCCGGAACTGCGCCCCGGAGCGGCGGAGCCGACGATGTTGACCGCGGCATAGCCGTTGTAGCGGGTCAGCGATGGCGTGCTCGTGACCCACTGCGCATCGACCACGTTCGACAGCGGGATCATCGCCCGGTCGCCATCCATGCCCGGCTGCGGGGCCGGCGTGTAGAAGCGGTTGAGCGAGCCCGGGTCGGTGCGGTACGGCGCGTCGGCACGCATGTTGACGCGGCGGATGCGGCCTTCGGAGAAGTAGTCGTTGACGTACACCGGCGCCAGCATCAGCTGGATCGCGTTGTAGATGTCACCGACCGACAGCCCCATCGCCTCGGCCTGCACGCGGTCGACCGTGAGCCTGAGTTGCGGCGCGTCCTCGAGCGTGTTCGGGCGCACGCCCTGCAGCAGGTCCGGCTGCTGCGCGGCCGCGCCCAGCAGCTGGTTGCGCGCGGCCTGCAGCGCATCGCGGCCGGCGCCGGCACGGTCCTGCAGGTACATGTCGAAGCCGCCGAACTGGCCCAGGCCCTGGATCGTGGGCAGGTTGACCACGAAGATCTGCGCGTCGCGGATGCCGTACAGCGCGCCATTGGCCTCCTGCAGGAAGTCATTGACCGTGCCCTCGCGCTCCGCCCAGTCGGTGAGCTTGATGAAGGCCATGCCGACGTTCTCGCCCTGGCCGACGAAGCTGAAACCGGCCACCTGCATCATGCTCTCGTAGCCCGGCAGCTGTTCGAGCGTCGCGCGGACATCCTCGAACACCGCCTGGGTACGCTGCAGCGTGGCGCCGGGCGGCAGCTGCACGATCGCCATCGCATAGCCCTGGTCCTCCTCGGGCACGAAGCTCGACGGCAGGCGGGCGAACAGCAGCCCGGTGACCGCGACGATCACCACGAACACCAGCATCCACTTCGGCGCATGCCGCACCGCGCTGGAGATGTGGCGCACGTACACGCCGCTGGTCTTCTCGTAGTAGCGGTTGAAGGTGCGGAACACGACGTTCTGCTTCTTCTCCCCGGGCTCGTGCTGCTTGAGGAACGTCGCGCACAGCGCCGGCGTGAAGCCCAGCGCGAGGAATGCCGAGAAGCCCATCGAGATGGCGATGGTGATCGCGAACTGCTTGTAGATCTCGCCCGACGCACCGCCCTGCAGCGCGCTGGGGATGAACACCGCCGCCAGCACCACGGTGATCGCCACCACCGCGCCGGTGATCTGGTCCATCGCCTTGATGGTCGCCTCGCGCGCTGGCAGGTGTTCCTCCGCCATGATGCGTTCGACGTTCTCGATCACGATGATCGCGTCGTCGACCACGATGCCGATCGACAAGACCATCGCGAACAGCGTCAGCTGGTTGACGGTGAAGCCGATCAGCGACAGGCCGAGGAAGGTGCCCAGCAGCGCCACCGGGATCACCAGCGTCGGGATGATGGTGGCGCGCAGGTTCTGCAGGAACAGCAGCATCACCAGGAACACCAGCACCACCGCCTCGAGCAGGGTGACCAGCACTTCCTGGATCGACATGGTGACGAAGGTGGTGCTGTCGAACGGGCTGAACCACTCCACGCCTTCGGGGAAGCTCGCCGACAGCTCGTCCATGCGCGCGGTCACCGCGTCGGCGACGGTCAGCGCATTGGCACCGGGCAGCAGCTGGATCGCAAAGGCACCGGTCGGCACGCCGTTGAAGCGGGTGTCGAAGCCGTAGCCGGAGGCGCCGACCTCGAGCCGGGCGACGTCGCGCAGCCGCACCGTGGATCCGTCGGCACCGGCGCGCAGGATGATGTTCTCGAACTCCTCCGGCGAGGCGAAGCGGCCTTCCGCCGAGACCGTGGCGGTGAAGCCCTGGCCCTCCGGGGCCGGGTCGGCGCCGAGCGAGCCGGCGGCGAACTGCACGTTCTGCGCGCGCACCGCGGCCAGCACCTCGCTGGCCGACATCCCGAAGCCCTGCAGCCGCTCCGGGTTGAGCCAGATGTTCATGGCGTACTCGGAACCGAACTGCTGGGTGCTGCCCACGCCCGGCACGCGCGCGATCTGCTCGAGCACGTTGGCGCCGATCATGTTGTTGAGCGCGTTGCGGTCGATCGCGGGATTGGACGAACGCAGCGCCACCACCATCAGGAAGCCGGCGTTGGCCTTGGCCACCACCACGCCCTGCTGGGTCACCTGGGTGGGCAGCCGCGGGGTGGCCAGTGCCACCTTGTTCTGCACCTGCACCTGGGCGATGTCGGGGTCGGTACCGGTCTGGAAGGTCAGGGTGATGCTGGCGCGGCCGGACGAGCTCGAGCTGGAGCTGAAATACAGCAGGTTGTCGATGCCGGTCAGCTGCTGCTCGATGACCTGGGTGACCGCCTGTTCGGTGGTCTGCGCATCGGCACCGGGGTAGGTCGCGCCGACGGTCACCTGCGGCGGCGCCACGTTCGGGTAGGACTCCACGCCCATGTTGAGCACGGCGATCAGGCCCGACAGCGAGATCAGGATCGAGATGACCCAGGCGAAGACCGGGTGGTTGATGAAGAACTTGGGCATGGCGGATCAGTCCTGGGTGTCGGCCGGTGCTGCGGCCTCGCGTGCCGCGGCCCCGGCGGCGTCGCCCTGCGCATCCGGCGGCACGGCGGCAGCGCCGTCAGCGCCCGTCTGTCCGTCGGCACCTGCGGCACCCGCCTCGCCGGCAGCGGCAGGGGCGGCTGCGGCGTCGCCTTCGGCGGTGGGTGCGGCCGGGCCCCGGCCCGCTGCGGCCGGCTGCCACGGCACCGCCACCGCGGGCGCATCTGCGCGCACGCGCTGCAGGCCGGAGACGATCACCTGGTCGCCGGGCGACAGGCCCTGGCTCACCACCCACTGGCCGTCCTGCGCGCGGTCCACGGTGACGTCGCGGCGCGCGACCATGCCGTCCTGGCCGACCACCATCAGGTAACCGCCGGCTGGATCACGCTGCAGCGCGCTCTGCGGCACCAGGTACAGGCCGGACTGCTGGCCCATCGTCGCCTTGAGGGTGACGTAGGCGCCGGGCAGCAGGCGGCGGTCGGGGTTGGGCAGCGTGGCGCGCAGCGACACCGCGCCGGTGGCGGGGTCGACCACGTCACCGGAGAAATCCACCTCACCGGCGTGCGGATACACGCTGCCGTCCTGCAGCAGCACTTCCACCGCCACCGCGCCATCGTTCTGCAGCTGGCGGCCCCGCAGGTCCTCGAGCTCGGCCAGGCTGAGCGAGAAGTTCACGTACAGCGGGTCGATCTGGTCGACGGTGGTGAGAAGCGTGGCCGTACCCTGCCCGACCAGCGCACCCTCGGTGACCTGCTGCTTGCCGGCACGGCCGGAAATCGGCGCGCGCACGGTCGCGTAGCCGAGGTTGATGCGCGCGGACTCCGTCGACGCGCGCGCCGCCTGCACCGCCGCGGTCGCGCTGCGTTCGGCGGCCAGCGCGTTGTCGAGGTCGGAGCGCGAGATGAAGTTCTCCGGTGCCAGCCGACGCGCGCGCTCGGCCATCGAGCGGGCGTTGGCGGCGTTGGCCTCGGCCTGCGCCAGCGCGGCCTGGGCGGCGCTGAGGTCGGCCTGGAACGGTGCCGGGTCGATCACGAACAGCACATCGCCCTCGCGCACGTCGCTGCCTTCCTCGTAGACGCGGCGCTGCACCACCCCCGGCACGCGGGCGCGCACGTCGGCACTGCGGAACGGCGCCAGCCGCCCGACCATGTCTTTGGTCATCGCCACCGTCGACGGCTGTACCGTGATCACTCCGACCTCGGGCGGCGGTGGCGCCTGCTGTTCCTGTTCGCCACCGCAGGCGGCAAGCAGGAGGGCACTGGCGGCAAGCGCGATCAGGCGCGGACGCATCGACATGGGGGAGCTCCGTGGAAAAGGGATAACCGGCACCCGGGCGGGCGCCTATTGCTATACCAGTGAGTACAGGAAAAAAAGTCTAAGCAGTCGCGTGCCGGAAGTCACCAGAAATGTCGGCCGATTCCGCATGCACCATGGCGCTGGCCGGGTGCACCCGGCCCCGAAAGGCCAGCTGTCACGCGGCGGGGGACCTCGCCGGCACCGCGGACAGAACGCAAGCGGCAGCCGCGGCGGGCCACGCCGGCGGCGCGGCCCCGGGCGCCCTAACCGGCCCCGACGCGCGGCCTGCCGGTGCCGGCGATGGCAGCCGCGGCCGCGGCCAGGTGCACGCCCTGCGACGCCGGCCCGGCGTCCGGCGCATAGGGCAGCACGCCGAGGCAGGGCGCCGGCAGCGCGGCACGCAGCAGGTCCAGATAGCCGTCGCGGTGCTCGAACCGCGGGTCGACGGCACTGCCGACCCAGCCCAACAGCCGGCAGCCGTCGGCGATCACCGTCCGCGCGCTCAGGCGTGCATGGTTGAGGCATCCCAGCCGCAGGCCGACCACCAGCAGCACCGGCAGCTGCAGCGCGCGCGCCAGGTCGGCATGCTCGATGCCGTCGCCCAGTGGCGACAGCCAGCCACCGGCGCCCTCCACCACCACGATGTCGGCGCCAGCCGCCAGGCGTGCGTGCGCGGCCAGCACCGGCGCCAGCTCCACCCGCACCCCGGCCGCACGCGCGGCAAGCTGCGGCGCGGTCGGTTCCGGCAGCGCCCACGGGTTGACGTCGGCATACCGCGGGCGCGACGTGCTGGCCTCCTGCAACGCCAGCGCATCCTCGTTGCGCAGGCCGTCGGCGGTCGGCTCGCAGCCGGCGGCCACCGGCTTCATGCCCACCGCGCGCAGGCCCCGCGCGCGCAGCGCATGCAGCAGCGCCACGCTGCACAGGCTCTTGCCGACCCCCGTATCGGTGCCGGTGACCAGCACGCCGGGGGTGGCCGTCGTCCCGGCCTGCCTGCTCTCCGCCATGCGTTGTCCTCCGTCAACCGGTGCGGTCGCCGCGGTAGACTGCGGCGCATGTTCACATCGCAAAGTCTAAGCGGCGACAAGCCGCAGCAATACGCCCAGCTGGCCGAACAGGCCCGCGCCCTGCTGCACGGCGAGCGCGACCGCGTCGCCAATGCCGCCAACCTGTCGGCGCTGGTCTACCACGCGCTGCCGGACCTCAACTGGGTGGGCTTCTACTTCTTCGACGGCACCGAGCTGGTGGTCGGGCCCTTCCAGGGCCAGCCCGCCTGCGTGCGCATCCCGCTCGACCGCGGCGTCTGCGGTGCGGCGGCGCGCACCCGCACCACCCAGCGCATCGATGACGTGCATGCCTTCCCGGGCCACATCGCCTGCGATGCGGCGTCGCGCTCGGAACTGGTGGTCCCGCTGGCCGATGGCGAGCGGCTGGTCGGCGTGTTCGACATCGACAGCCCGCAGCCGGCGCGCTTCGATGCCGAGGACCAGGCCGGGCTGGAAGCCGTGGCCGCGATCTTCATGGAATCGCTGCGGTGAGCGGCGGCCGGTCGCGCGATCCGGGGCTGCGCAACATCGGCCCGAAATCGTCGGCCTGGCTGCGGCAGGTCGGGCTGCACACCCGCGAGGACCTCGCGGCCGCGGGCCCGGTGGACGCGTACATGCGCGTGCGCCGCGCCGGCTTCCGGCCGAGCATGAACCTGCTGTACGCGCTGGAAGGCGCGCTGCAGGACTGCCACTGGCAGGAGGTCCCGGAAGCGCGGCGCCAGCAGCTGGTCGGTGAAGCGCAGGCGGCGATCGCCGAGCTGCCCGATCCGAGGCGTCCGGCCGCAGGCCCGGTCACCACCACCCGTCACGATCACGGTGACGGAAGCGCCGACGACGCCGGCCCCGGCTGGCGGGACGAACCCGGCCGCGACTGACCCGCGACGGCTACGGCGTGGCCGCAGCCGTCCCCGACAGCGGATCGATCCCCAGCAGCGCCGCCCCGGCGGCGCGCACGCTGGCGCGGGCGTCCTGCAGGCGGCGGCTGTCGGGCACCAGCCGCGGCCGGCGATCGAGCGTCTGGGCGAGGCCGAGGCCGAGCAGCGTCGCATGCGCCTCGCGCAGGCCGCTGCAGGTGTCGTCGGCCGGCATGCCGGCACCGCACAGCGCGTCGAGCAGCGCCGGCGTGGCCCGCGGCAGCAGCAGCGCGGGCATCGCGTGCGCCTCGCGCAACACCAGGTACTGCACCAGGAACTCGAGGTCGACCAGGCCGCCCTCGCCCTGCTTGAGATCGAACACGCCATCGCGGCTGCGGTCGAGCTCGGCGCGCATGCGCTGGCGCATCGACACGATGTCGTCGCGCAGCGCATCGGCCTCGCGCAGCCGCCCCAGCGCCGCCGCGCGCACGCGCTCGAACTCCGCGACCAGCGACGCATCGCCGGCCACCGCGCGCGCGCGCACCAGCGCCTGGTGTTCCCAGGTCCAGGCCCGCTCGCGCTGGTAGTCGTCGTAGCTGCCGAGCGACGACACCAGCAGGCCGCTGGCGCCATCGGGCCGCAGGCGGATGTCGACCTCGTACAGCCGGCCGGCGCCGGTGACGGTGCCCAGCAGCGCGACGATCTTCTGCGCCAGCCGCGCATGCCAGCGGATCGCATCCAGCGGCCGCGGGCCGTCCGACTGCGCCGAGGGCGGTGCGTCGTACAGGAACACCAGGTCGAGGTCGGAACCGACCCCGAGCTCCTCGCCGCCGAGGCTGCCGTAACCGAGCACCGCGAAGGTGGCGCCATCGATGCGGCCGTGGCTGTCGTGCATGCCGCGACGTGCCAGCTCCAGCACCGCGGCGACCACGCCGTCGGCCAGCCATGCCAGCTGGCGCGCACTGTCCTGCGCGCCCTGGCGTCCATCGAGCATCGCCAGCGCGATGCGGAAGCTCAGCGTCTGCCGCACCTCATTCAAGGCGTACAGCGCCGCCTCGACATCGTCGCGGGCCAGCGCCGTCTGGCAGGCGGCATGCAGCTGCGCGCGACCGGGCAGCGGGCCCTCGATGCGCGCATCGAGCAGCTCGTCGAGCAGCAGCGGATGCATCGCCACGCGCTCGGCCAGGAACGCGCTGCGCGTCATCAGGTCGACCAGCCGCGCCAGCGCGCCGGGCTGCTCGTCGAGCAGTGCCAGATAACTCGACCGGCGCAGCACGTTGTGCAGCAGCGCCAGCAGGCGGCGGATCGCCTCCAGCGGCCGGTCGGCGGGTGCGCTGGCCTGCAGCAGCACCGGCATCACCCGCTCCAGGCGGGTGCGGGCGATATCGGGCAGGTCGCGCACGCCGGGCGAGCGGGCGAAGTCGCGCAGTGCGGCGTCCACCGCCGGCGCATCACCGAAACCGGCCGCCTCCAGCTGCGCCGCGGCGCCACCGTCGGGCAGCGCGCGCCAGTAGCCGGCCAGGTCGCAGTCGGTGGCCTGCGGCGCCTGTTCGCGATGCAGCAGTGCGTCGAAGGTCGTCGCCACCACCTGGCGGTGGTCGGCGAGGGTCTGCGCCAGCGCGTCCCAGGACAGGCCGAGGCCCGCTGCGACACGTTCGCGGTCCAGCGGCTCCGATGGCAGCGCGTGCACCTGGGCGTCCCGCAGCATCTGCAGGCGGTTCTCCAGCCGGCGCAGCCAGCGGTAGGCGTCGAGCAGCGCGTGCGTCGTCTCCACCGGCACATGGCGTGCGGCGGCCAGCGCGTGCAGGGACGGCTGCAGGCGCCGCCCGCGCAGGCTGGCATCGCGTCCGCCGTGGATGAGCTGCAGCACCTGGGCGAAGAACTCGATCTCGCGGATGCCGCCACGGCCGCGCTTGATGTCGTCGGCGAGTTCCTTGCGCGCGACTTCCGCGCTGATCGCCGCCTTCATTCCGCGCAGGCCGTCGAGCGCGCCGAAGTCGAGGTAACGGCGGTACACGAACGGCCGCAGCTCGGACAGGAAGGCCTCGCCCGCCGCGATGTCGCCGGCCACGGGGCGCGCTTTCTGCCAGGCGTAGCGTTCCCAGTCGCGCCCCTCGCGCTGGAAGTAATGCTCCATCGCGCCGAAGCTCAGCGCCAGCCGCCCGGCACCGCCGAACGGACGCAACCGCAGGTCGACGCGGTGGCAGAAGCCGTCGACGGTGACCTCGTCGAGCAGCTTCGCCAGCGCCTGGCCCAGCCGCATGCACCAGGTTTCCGCGGCCAGCGGACGCGGCCCGTCGCTCTCACCCTCGTGTGGATAGGCATAGACCAGGTCGACGTCGGAACTGAAGTTGAGTTCGCCGCCGCCGAGCTTGCCGAGTGCGAACACCACCAGCCGCGCGGGCGTGCCGTCGGCATCGCGGACCACGCCGTGGCGGGTGATGAACTCGGCCTCCAGCGCATCGTGGGCCAGCTGCAGGCAGCGCTCGGCGAGGTGCGTGGTGCCCGCCAGGGTGGCATCGACATCGTCGAGTTCAAGCACGTCGCGCCACACCAGGCGCGTGGATTCGGCAGCACGCCAGCGCCGCAGTGCACGGGCCCAGTCGTCACGGCCGCCGATCGGGAGATCGGGTTCCGGCAGCGGGGTGGCGCCGGCGTCGTGCGCCAGCCGCCGCAGCAGGCCGGGCTGCCGCTCGAAGGTGTCGACCGCGAAGTCGCTGGCGATGGCGACCCGCGACAGGGCGGCGCGGAACGCCGGGTCCGCGCAGGCGCCCTCGCCATCGGCCAGGGCGCCTGCGCGATCGAGGCGCTCGATCGCACGCGCGGCGATCAGCTGCAGCGGGTCGTCGGTAGGTGCAGGCGGAACGGGCATCCGCCGATTGTGGCATCCGCCCGGCGCGGCGTATCCGGACGTCCTGTCCGGGATCGCTGGGCCGGCCCGGCGCTTCGCGGACTCCCGCCCAAGGTTCCTTCTCCGATCAAGGAGATGCGGTGCGAGTCCCGGGCTGCTCATCACGGCCTTGGGGGATGCACGGCCGGATGTCTCGGCGTCCCGATCGCACATCCGGCCGCGTGCGTCCATGACTGCTTTTGGCGCGCGGCGGGCGTCCGTCAACGAGGTCTCGAGCGCCGGGTGCGTCCCGGGCGGCCCGCCACGGCCACAGGGGGATGCCCAGCCGGATATCTCCGCGTCCTGCTAACACATCCGGCCGCCGGCCATCCATGGCCGGCTCTGGACATCCCCCTGCGTCCGCGGCGGGCACCGAGCCGTCACCGCGTCGGGAAGAAGATCAACGGCGAAGAAGGTGAGGCCGTCGCGGCGGTCGACGACTTCGGCTGCTGCGTTGTTGACCCCCGTGCCGGTTCTGAGGGACGGGAGAGTGTGGACCGCTGAACGCACGGGCATGGCCGGGTGCAGGCGACCCCGGCAGTAAACCGCTGTCGATTTCCGCGCCGGAGCCGGCGATCGTTTGAGCCCGTCGCGTGCACCGGGGGTATGCTCCCAGCCGGCCATGGATGGCCGGCGGCCGGCCGTGCTAGCTGGACGCGGACTCCGGCCGGGGGAGCACGCCCCCGGTGCGCGCGACGGGCAGCGCGGATCGCAACGAAGCACCGCGCGGCTCAACGTTCCAGCGGCAAGATCGCGTGGGACTGGAGATGAAGCAAAAA
Organism: Alterluteimonas muca; assembly: GCF_021191595.1. Classification (NCBI taxonomy): domain Bacteria; kingdom Pseudomonadati; phylum Pseudomonadota; class Gammaproteobacteria; order Lysobacterales; family Lysobacteraceae; genus Alterluteimonas; species Alterluteimonas muca. The sequence continues at coordinate 415,353 of NZ_JAIWPS010000001.1, read as the reverse complement.
AAAGCCCGCTGCCGGAAAACCGGTAGCGGGCTTTGCTCCCTCCCCCACGTCGGGTGCGGGGCCATCGTGAACGAAGTGTTATCCCGGATGCACGCTGCACTGCAAAACGATACTTGCAAGTACAAAAATCAAGAAAAACAGACACCTGCGTATGGCGGCGGCGCCACCGCCCATGTAACCGCTTCCGCGGGATCAGGCCGGGCGCGGGGTGCGTCGCAGGTCGCGCAGCAGTTCGCGGGCAGCGTTGCGACCCGGTAGTCCGGTCACACCGCCACCCGGGTGTGTGCCGGAGCCGCAGAGATACAGCGCCGGCACTGCGCCCCGGTAGTCCGCCTGGCCCAGCAGCGGGCGCGCCGAGAACAGCTGGTCGAGGCCGAGCGCGCCGTGGAAGATATCGCCGCCGACCAGGCCGAACTCGCGCTCCAGGTCCAGCGGCGACAGCGCGCTCCAGCCGAGCACGCTGCGGCGGAAGTTGGGCGCGACGCGATCGACGGTATCGATCATCAGTTCCGCGACGGTGTCGCGGTGGGTGTCCCAGCCGCCGTCGACCTCCGGATTGACGTGCTGGCAGAACAGGCTCGCCACGTGCTGCCCGGGTGGGGCGAGGCTGTCGTCGAGCGTCGATGCGATCACCAGCTCCACCACCGGCTCGCGCGCCCAGCCGGGGTTGTATGCCTTCGAGCGCGCATCGAAATACGCACGCTCGAAGTAGCCCAGCGACGGCCCGACCAGGATCCCGCTCTGGTGATGCGGCTGCAGCGCGGTGCCGGGCGCGCAGGTGAAGTCCGGCAGCTCCGCAAGCGCCACGTTCATGCGGAAGGTGCCCGACCCGCAGCGGTAGCCGTCGATGCGCTGCGCGGTGTCGTCATCGAGCGCGCTGCGCGGCACCAGCCGCTGGTACAGCAGCTTCGGATTGACGTTGGCGACCACCGCGCGGCGTGCGTGCAGTTCGCGGCCATCGGCCAGCAGCACGCCGCGTGCGCGACCGTCGGCGACCAGCACCTCGGCGACTTCGGCGCCGGTGTCGATGCGCACGCCGCGCGCTTCGCACTCGCGTGCCATCGCCTGGGTGATCGCACCCATCCCGCCGATCGCATGCCCCCATGCGCCCTGCCGGCCGTTGACCTCGCCGAACACGTGGTGGAGCAGCACGTAGGCCGACCCCGGCGTGTACGGGCTGGCGAAGTTGCCGACGATGGAATCCCAGCCGAGCGCGGCCTTGAGCGGCTCGCATTCGAACCAGCCGTCGAGCAGGTCACCGGCGGATTTCGTGAACAGCGCCAGCAGGTCGCGCCGGGTGGCAAGGTCCAGGCCACGCAGCTCGCGCACCACCTGCCACGATGCCAGCCAGTCGGCCACGCCCATGCCATCGCCGGGGTTGGGCGGGGTGCGCCGCATCAGCTGGCGCAGCACCGCGACCACGCGGCCGAGCATCGCTTCGTAGGCGACCAGGCGTTCGACGTCGCGCGCCGAATGGCGTGCGACCTCGCCGGCGGTCAGCCCGCCGCCAAGCCGGAACGCGCGTCCGTCGGGCAGTGGCAGGAAGTTCGCGAAGGGACGCTCGACCACGCGCAGCCCGTGTGCGGCCAGGCGCAGCTCGCGGATCACCGCGGGATCGAGCAGGCTCACGGTGTAGCTGCAGCTCGAATTGCGGAAGCCGGGATGGAACTCCTCGGTCACCGCGGCGCCGCCGACGATGCCGCGGCGCTCGAGCACCCGCACGTCGAGCCCGGCGGCGGCCAGGTAGGCGGCACAGACCAGCCCGTTGTGGCCGCCACCGATGATCAGCACATCGTGGACGGCCGCTGCGCTCACGCGGCGCGCCCCCCACGCGCGACCAGCGCCAGCACCGCATCCGCCAGCCGCGCGGCGGCGTCCGGCCGCCCTGCTGCAGCCGCTCGGGCCGCGGCCTGCGGCAATGCTTCGGTCGACGCGAACAGCGCCTGCAGCCGCGCGGCCAGCGCAGCCGCATCGAGTTCCGCTTCCGGCATGCACCAGCCGGCACCCAGCTGTTCGAGCGTGCGCGCATTGCGCAGCTGCTCGTCGGCCGAGCCGCCCTGCGGGATCGGCACGAAGATCGCCGGGCGGCCGATCGCCAGCAGGTCGGCGATGGTGGTGGCGCCGGCACGGGTGACCACCAGGTGCGCATCGCGCAGGCGCGCGCCCATGTCCTCGAAGAACGGCCGCACCTCGGCGGCGATGCCCGCGCCTGCGAGTTCGCCGGCGATCGCCGCGGCGTCGTCGCCGGCCAGCTGCAACGACAGCCGCAGCCGCGTGCGCAGCGTTTGCGGCAGCGCGCGCAGCGCCGGTGGCACCACGCGCCCGAATACGGCCGCGCTCTGGCTGCCGCCAACCACCAGCAACCGCAGCGGGCCGTCGGCCGGCAGTGGCGGATACGGCGCGCGCGCATCGAGGATCGCCTGGCGCACCGGATTGCCGGTCTCCACCACGCGATCGGCGGGCACGCGGGCAAGACCCCCGGTATCGGCGAACGACGTGGCCACCCCGGAGGCGAAACGCAAGAGTTGCCGGTTGGCCAGCGACAACCGCGTCCCCTGCTCGTGCAGCAGCAGCGGCAGCCCGCAGGCACGCGCACCCAGCGCCGGCGCGAAACTCGGATATCCGCCGAAACCGACCATGGCCTCGGCACCGCGGCGGCGCAGATCGCCGCGCGCACGCCAGGCCGCGCCGAGGATGGTGGTGGCGGCGGCAAGCTTGCCGCCGATGCCCCCCGCGAGGCTGCGCGCGGGCAGCACCACATGCGGCAGGCCTTCGAGTGCGTGCGTGTAGCGCGCGCCGCGCGCGTCGGTGTAGATCACCGCGCCGTGTCCGCGCGCGACCAGTTCACGTGCGAGGGCCTCGGCCGGGAACAGGTGGCCACCGGTACCGCCGGCGGCCATCGCGATGACATGTTTCAAGGTGCTGTCCGTATCCGCTGCGGGGCCGCGATTATGGACGCCACGCCGCCCGGCCTTCAGCGCACGGGCGTGAAGAACATCAGGTAGACGAAGCGCCCGTTCTCGACGCGGTGTGCCAGAACCACGGCCGCAGCAGCACCAGGCGGTTGAAGCGCATCGGCACCCGCATGGTCATCTCCCAGCGCGACATGTCGTTGCTGTCGCGGCCGATGATCGCGTCGTGCAGTTCGGCGCCGGTGCGGTAGCCCATCGCCTCGATGCCCTCCTGGGTCATCGGTGCCTGTTCGGTGCCGGTCTCGACATGGCGATAGAACTCGGTGCCGCCGCGGCAGTCCTCCGGCCGGCTGAGATAGAGGATTCCCGACCACCACGCACCCTGGTCGATGTGCACGCGGCCGGTGCCGACGTCGTCGGCGAGGGTGATGCGGAACTTGCAGTGCGATTCCGGCGGATCGATCGCGCGCAGCGGCTCGCCGGCCAGTCGCGATACCGCTTCATCGAGTTGCGGCAGCAGCAGCCGTTCCCTGGAATTGCGGCCCGGGAACGCGCCCTGCTGCGGTGGATAGGTCAGGCGCAGGCCCGCCTCGCGCAGGCGCAGGGCATCCTGGGCGGCGAGGAAGTCGTCGACGACGATCAGTGAAGTGCTCATCCGCGCAGTCTGGGAAGGCGTGCACGCGGGTGCAAGTGGACCTCCTGCCCACACTCAGTGCGCCGGTGCCGCCGGCTGGCCACGCATGCGCCCGAACAGCCACACCGCGGCGAGCACGAGCGCACCGACAACCAGGCCGACCACCAGGCTTGCCAGCGCATCGGCGGCGAACCCTGGCAGGCCCGCATGTTCGGCGGTCTCCAGCAGGCGATGCAGCAGGTCGACGTTGTGCACGAAGATGCCGCCGCCGACCAGGAACATCGCGATCGTGCCGAGGATGCCCAGCGCCTTCATCAGCCACGGTGCCGCATACACCAGTGCACGCCCGGTCGCCGGCACCAGCACGCCGCGACGCTGACTCATCCACAGTCCGGCGTCGTCCATCTTCACGATCGCCGCGACCAGGCCGTACACGCCGATGGTCACCGCCAGCGCCACCACCGACAGCGTCACCGAGCGGGTCAGCAACGACGCGCCGGCCACCACTCCCAGCGACAGCACGATGATCTCGGCCGACAGGATGAAATCGGTGCGGATCGCGCCGCGGATCTTCTGCTTCTCGATCTCCTGCGGCGTCTCTTCGGCTTCGAGCACCGCCTGCACGCGCGCCTCGGGGTCCGGGCGATCGTCGCGATGGAACAGCTTGTGCACGACCTTTTCGAAGCCCTCGTAACAGAGGTAGGCGCCGCCGACCATCATCAGCGGCACCACCAGCCACGGCAGGAACTGGCTGATCAGCAACGCCGCCGGCACCAGGATCAGCTTGTTGAGCAGCGAGCCCTTGAACACCGCCCACACCACCGGCAGTTCGCGGCTGGCACGCACCCCGGCCACCTGCTGTGCATTGAGGGCGAGGTCGTCGCCGAGCACCCCGGCGGTCCGCTTGGTGGCGGCCTTGGTCAGCAGCGCGACGTCGTCGAGTAGCGTCGCAATGTCGTCGAGCAGGGTGAGCAGCGAGGCGCCGGCCATGGGTGTATCCGCGAGGTCGTGGGCGCGGATTGTGTCACCCGTGCGTGATGCCGGAAATGACGTCGGGCCGTGCACGGGGCGGCCGGTCGCGACAAGGAAAAACCCCGCCTCGCGGCGGGGTTTTCCGTGTTGCAGGTGACGCGATGGCGCTGGATCAGAAATCCATGCCGCCCATGCCGCCCATGCCACCGCCGCCCGGCATCGCCGGCTCTTCCTTCTTCGGAAGCTCCGCCACCATCGCCTCGGTGGTGATCATCAGGCCGGCGATCGACGCCGCGTTCTGCAGCGCGGTGCGGGTGACCTTGGTCGGATCCAGGATGCCGAACTCGACCATGTCGCCGAACTCGCCGTTGGCGGCGTTGTAGCCGAAGTTGCCCGAACCGTCCTTGACCTTGTTGACGATCACGGAGGGCTCTTCACCGGCGTTGGTGACGATCTCGCGCAGCGGTGCTTCCATCGCACGCAGGGCGATCACGATGCCGTGGTTCTGGTCTTCGTTGGCGCCACGCAGGTTCTCGATGGCCGCCTTGGCACGCAGCAGGGCCACGCCGCCGCCCGGGACCACGCCTTCCTCGACCGCTGCACGGGTGGCGTGCAGGGCGTCTTCGACGCGCGCCTTCTTTTCCTTCATCTCGACCTCGGTGGCAGCGCCGACCTTGATCACCGCAACGCCGCCGGCCAGCTTGGCCACGCGCTCCTGCAGCTTCTCGCGGTCGTAGTCCGAGGAGGTCTCCTCGATCTGCGCCTTGATCTGCTTGATGCGCGACTCGATGCCACCGGTCTCGCCGGCGCCGTCGATGATGGTGGTGTTTTCCTTGGTGACCTGGATCTTCTTGGCGCGACCGAGGTCGTTGATGGTCGCCTTCTCGAGCGACAGGCCGACTTCCTCGGAGATCACGGTGCCGCCGGTCAGCACGGCCATGTCTTCCAGCATCGCCTTGCGACGGTCGCCGAAGCCCGGGGCCTTGACGGCGCAGACCTTGACGATGCCGCGGATGGTGTTGACCACCAAGGTCGCCAGGGCCTCGCCCTCGACTTCCTCGGCGACGATCAGCAGCGGCTTGCCGGCCTTGGCCACGCCCTCGAGGACGGGCAGCAGGTCACGCACGTTGGAGATCTTCTTGTCGTGCAGCAGGATGAAGGGGTCATCCAGCTCGGCCGACATCGACTGCTGGTTGTTGATGAAGTACGGCGACAGGTAGCCGCGGTCGAACTGCATGCCCTCGACCACGTCGAGCTCGTTGTCCAGGCCCGAACCTTCCTCGACGGTGATCACGCCTTCCTTGCCGACCTTCTTCATCGCCTCGGCAATGATGTTGCCGATGACTTCGTCGGAGTTGGCCGAGATCGTGCCGACCTGGGCGATCGCCTTGTCGTCGGCGGTGGGCTTGGAGAGCTTCTTCAGCTCTTCGACGGCGGCCTTGACGGCCTGGTCGATGCCGCGCTTGAGGTCCATCGGGTTCATGCCGGCGGCGACCGCCTTGGAACCCTCGCGGATCAGCGCCTGGGCCAGCACGGTGGCGGTGGTGGTGCCGTCACCGGCGTTGTCGGAAGTGCGCGAGGCGACTTCCTTGACCATCTGCGCGCCCATGTTCTCGAACTTGTCGGCGAGCTCGATCTCCTTGGCGACGGACACGCCGTCCTTGGTGATCGTCGGCGAGCCGAAGCTCTTCTCGAGCACGACGTTGCGGCCCTTCGGGCCGAGGGTCGCCTTGACGGCATTGGCAAGCGTGTTCACACCGCGCAGCATCTTGGAGCGCGCGTCTTCGCCGAAGCGGATTTCCTTGGCAGCCATGACTCTTTACCTCTGAATGTCTTGGGTGGAATTCGTGGGAGTGGAAAGAAGCGCCGCGATCAGCCGAGGATCGCGAAGATGTCGTCTTCCTTCACCACCAGATAGTCGGTGCCGTCGAGCTTGACCTCGGTGCCGCTGTACTTGCCGAACAGCACCTGGTCGCCGGCCTTCACCTTCGGCGCCCGCAGGTTGCCGTTGTCGAGCACCTTGCCCTCGCCCACGGCGACGACCTCGCCCTTGATCGGCTTTTCGGTGGCCGAATCCGGAATCACGATGCCACCGGCCGAGACTTTCTCTTCCTCGGTACGCTTGATGACCACGCGGTCGTACAGCGGCTTGATATTGCTCATGTCAATCCTCTTAAGTGATTGATTGGGTTGAAGAATGGCGGCGATCTTAGCACTCGCACTCGGAGAGTGCCAAGGCCGCGGGCGGCAAAGACCCGGCAAGCCGGGCACGGACCAGAAGTTGGGGGCCGTTCAGGGCCTTTCAAGGGGCCCGATGGAAATTTCCGTCGCCCCCGGCCGTGGACGGACGCGGGCCTGGACCCGGCTCAGAAGCGCCAGGCCGCCACCACCATCGTCTCGCCGTCGTTGGGCTGGTGGATGCTGGCGTTGGAGATATGCCGCGCCAGCACCGAGAAGCGCTCCCAGCGCCAGCCGATGGTGCTGACGAACTGCGGGTCGCCCGACAGCGCGTCGGTGTAGCCGCTCTGCACGCCGATGCCGAAGCCCAGCGTCAGTCCGTTGTCGGTGCGGTCGTAACGCAGGCCGGCGTGGCCGACGGTGACGTCGTCCTCCAGGTCGTACGCGGTGTCGTCGCGGCCGGGCACGTGGATCACACCCAGCTCCCAACGCAGCAGCGCGTTGTCGAGGCCACGCAGCTCCGGCAGCCACGCCGCGGCGATGACCGGGGTGACCTCGTTGTCGCGCGTCCACGACGCGCCGGCACTGAGCTCGAACTGGGATTGCGCGGCGGCGGGAAACACGGCGGCAGCTGCCATCGCGATGGCGCACAGCGCCGGAAGGCGGATCCTGGACATGGGCGGGGATTAGTGAACCGGGGAGTGCAGATTGTAGATCCTGCCGTCGTGAGCGCGCGGCGACGGGCGCGACGGGCTTAAGCGCGCGGCGCATGGGCGTGGGCTACCCTATGCGGCCCACCCGTTGCGCCTGCCTGCCGTGTCCGTCCTGCTCTGTCTGTCCACCTGCCCGGATCGTGCCACCGCCGACCGCATCGCCGACGCCCTCGTGGGCGAGGGCCTGGCGGCCTGCGTGACGCTGCTGCCGGGTGCGCGGTCGGTCTATCGCTGGGAGGGCCGTGTCGAGCGTGGCGAGGAAGTGCAGTTGCTGATCAAGACCACCCGGGCGGCGTTCGCCGCTCTACGCGAGCGGTTGTGCGCGCTGCACCCGTACGAAGTGCCGGAACTGGTCGCCTGCGACCTGGTCGACGGCCTGCCCGCCTATCTCGACTGGATCGTGCGCGAGACCGCGGGGCCGGCATCCTGATGGGTATCGCGGTCTGGTGGCGCGCACTCGCGCTGGGCGCGCTCGCAGTCGTGGCGGGCGGCGCGCAGGCAGCGGTCGACATGGACGACCTGCTGCCGGTGGACGAGGCCTTCGCGCTGCGCGTGCACGCGCCGGACCGCGAGCGCATCGAATTCGACTGGACCATCGCCGAGGGCTACTACCTCTATCGCCACCGCATGGGCGCCGAAGCCGAAGGCTTCCCCGCGGACGGCCTGCAGCTGCCCGACGGCAAGCGCCACGTCGACGAGTTCTTCGGTGAGGTCGAGACCTACCGTGGGCGCATGCGCGCAGCCCTGCCCGGCAACGCCGCGGACGGCCGCGAGCAGGTCGTGGTGCGGGTCCGCTTCCAGGGCTGCGCCGATGCCGGCATCTGCTATCCGCCGCAGACGCGCGAGATCAGCGTGGCCCTGCCCGCCGGCCCCACCGCCAGCGGCCGCGCCGGCTTTGCCGCGCTCGGGCGCAGCCTGCTCGGTGCCGGCACTGCGTCACGCGGGGTTGCCGACGCGCTGCGCCCGCAGGCGCTGCCGCTGCCCGAGGCCCAGGCCTTCGGCTTCGATGCGATCGCCGACGGCGGCGACCGCCTGCTGCTGCGCTTCGTGCCGGCGCCCGGCTATTACCTGTATCGCGACCGCAGCGGATTCACCGTGCGCGGCGAGGGCATCACCGCCGGCAGCCCCCGGTGGCCGGCCGGCGTCGATCACCACGACGAGCACTTCGGCAACGTGGTGGTGTATTTCGATCCCGTCGAGGTCGCGCTGCCGCTGCAGCGCCTGCATGGCGATGCCACCACGGTCGCGCTGACCGCGACCTTCCAGGGTTGCCAGGCCGACGGCATCTGCTATCCGCCGATGACCCGCACCGTGGAAATCGCGGTGCCGGCGTCGGGGACGTGGTCCGCACCCGGCGAGGCCATGACCGCACCGCCCGTGCCCGGTGACGAGCCGGCGCCCGCCTCGCCTGCGGATGACGACGCGGCCGGCGACCCCGACAACGCCATTCGCGAGACACCGCCGGCGTCGACGGCGGCGGCGGCGGCTGCGGCAGCGGAGGCAGCGGGGGCAGGTACCGTCGCGACCCCGGCACGCGCTGGTGGCAGCCTCGCCGGTGCCCTGCTGCTGGCGCTGCTGGGCGGGCTGCTGCTCAACCTGATGCCCTGCGTGTTGCCGATCCTGTCCCTGAAGGTGGTCGGGCTGGCGTCGAGTGGCGGCAGCCGGGCCAGCGCGCGGCGGCATGCGCTCTGGTACACCGCCGGCGTGCTGGTGGCGTTCGCCGCGGTGGGCCTGCTGGCGCTCGGGCTGCGCGCCACCGGGCAGGCGCTGGGCTGGGGCTTCCAGCTGCAGCAGCCGTGGTTCGTCGCCGCGCTGGCCTATCTGGTGTTCGCGGTCGGGCTGGCGCTTTCCGGCGTGTTCACGCTGGGCGGCAGCATCGGTGGGGTCGCGCAGTCGCTGGGCAGTCGCACCGGACCGGCCGGTGACTTCTTCACCGGCGTGCTCGCCTGCGTGGTCGCCAGCCCCTGCATTGCGCCGTTCATGGGGGGCGCGCTGGCGTTCGCGTTCGCAAGTTCCGGCGTGGCTGCGCTCGGGGTGTTCCTGGCGCTGGGGCTGGGGTTGGCGCTGCCGTTCCTGCTGGTCGGGTTCGTGCCGGCGCTTGCCGACCGCCTGCCGCGCCCGGGGCCGTGGATGGAGACGCTGAAGCAGGCGATGGCCTTCCCGATGTATCTCACCGCGGTGTGGCTGGTGTGGGTGCTGGGCCGCCAGCGTGGCGTCGATGCGATGGCGCTGGTGATCGCCGGGCTGGCGCTGCTGGCGCTGGCGCTGTGGTGGTTCGAGCGCCAGCGCTGGACCGGCGGGCGTGCCGCGCCCGCGCTGGCGCTGCTGCTGGCGCTGGCAGCGCTGTGGCCGGTGGCGGGCGTGGAGCGCTTCGCGCCGCCGGCGCCTGCCGACGCCGCCGACGACTCCGGCGCCGTCGCATATTCCGCCGAGCGGCTGGCCACGCTGCGTGCGGCGGGCACGCCGGTGTTCGTGAACATGACCGCCGACTGGTGCGTGACCTGCAAGGCCAACGAGCGCCGGGTGCTGTCGCGCGAGCCGTTCCGCGACGCGCTGGCGGCAACCGGCACGGTCTACATGGTCGGCGACTGGACCCATACCGACGCCGCGATCACCGCGTTCCTCGACCAGCACCGCGCCGTGGGCGTGCCGCTGTACGTGGCCTACCCGGCCGATGGCGGCCCCGGCGAAGTGCTGCCGACGCTGCTGACGGAGAGCGCCACCCTGGCCGCGGTGGCCCGCGCGGCCGCGGGTGGTGCGCGATGAGGACCGGCGTGGTCATCGGCGTCGCGCTGGCCGCCGGCCTGCTCGGGCTGGGCGCGGCACTGCTCGGTTCCGGCCCCGGCCCGCTGCTGCGCACCGAACCCGGGCAGCGCATGGCGCAGGCCGCACTGCAGGCGGCGGCACCTGCGGCGCCCGAGGGCGTCGCCACCGCACGTCGTGGCGAGCCGGTGCCCGCGTTCACCGTGCCCGCGCTCGACGGCGATGCCTACGCGCTGCCTGCCGATTTCGCCGGCCAGCCGCTGCTGGTCAACCTGTGGGCGAGCTGGTGCGCGCCGTGCATCGAGGAGATGCCGGAACTCGACCGCTACGCACGCAGCCAGGGCGCCGACGGCACGCAGGTACTCGGCATCGCGCTCGACGATGCCGACGCGGTGCGCGCATTCCTTGAGCGCATCCCGGTCGATTACCCGCAGGCCCTCGACGTGCCCGGGCCGACCGACGCCGGGGTGCGGCTCGGCAATCCGCGCGGGGTGTTGCCGTATTCGGTGCTGATCTCCGCCGATGGTCGCCTGCTCAAGGCCCGCATCGGCCCGTTCGAGCATGGCGAGATCGACGCCTGGGCGCGCCACTGAGCAGCCGGCACCACCATACGCCCGCGACTGGTCGCTGATTCAAACAAACGTTCAACTTCGGGCAAGTTCGGCGAACTGGACACCATCGCCCCCATGCAGCAGACTGCGCGCCTTGTCATCCCGGCGCGCTGCATGGCGACCCTGCTGCTCCTCCACGGCCCCAATCTCAACCTGCTCGGCACCCGCGAGCCCGGGGTCTATGGCAGCACCACGCTGGCCGCGATCGACGCCGACCTGCGCGAGCGCGCGGAAACCGCCGGCCACACGCTCGACAGCCTGCAGTCGAACGCCGAGCACGTCCTGGTGGACCGCGTGCAGGCAGCCGCACACGACGGCACCGCCTTCGTACTGATCAACCCGGCGGCGTTCACCCACACCTCGGTGGCGCTGCGCGATGCGTTGCTGGCGGTGGCGATTCCCTACATCGAGATCCACCTGTCCAACCCGCATGCGCGCGAGCCGTTCCGCCAGCACAGCTATTTCAGCGATCGCGCCGTCGGCGTGGTCTGCGGCTTCGGCGCCGACAGCTACCGCTATGCACTGGACGCCGCGCTCAAGCACCTGGCGTCGGCCTGACCCGTTTCCCATCCTGATGCCCGGCCCGCCCGGGCCCGCAACCACGAGGCCTCCATGGACCTGCGAAAGATCAAGAAGCTCATCGACCTGCTCGAGGAGTCGAACCTCGCCGAAATCGAGATCAAGGAAGGCGAGGAGTCGGTGCGGCTGTCGCGCAACCCGACCGGCACCCCGATGACCTACGCGCCAGTGCAGGCAGCGCCGCAGCCGACGCGGGCCGCCGAGCCGGTGATGCCGATGGCCTCGCCGGTGGACGCCGCCACCGGCAGTGGGCGCAGCGCCGAGACCAGCGGCGCGGGCCCGGCGATGCCCGAAGGCCACCGGGTGCTCTCGCCGATGGTCGGCACCTATTACGCATCGCCTGCGCCGGACAAGCCGCCGTTCGTTACCGTCGGCCAGCAGGTCAAGGCCGGCGAGACGCTGGGCATCATCGAGGCGATGAAGATGTTCAACCCGATCGAGGCCGACGCGTCCGGCACCGTACTGGCGATCCTGTGCGAGAACGGCCAGCCGGTGGAGTTCGACCAGCCGCTGTTCGTGATCGGGTGAGCGGGCATGCTCGATAAAGTCGTCATCGCCAACCGCGGCGAGATCGCGCTGCGCATCCTGCGCGCGTGCCACTCGCTGGGCATCCGTACGGTCGCGGTGCATTCCACCGTCGACCGCAACCTCAAGCACGTGGCCATGGCCGACGAGTCGGTGTGCATCGGCCCGCCACCATCCAACCGCAGCTATCTCGACATGCCGGCGATCATCGCCGCCGCCGAGGTCACCGACGCCCAGGCCATCCACCCGGGCTATGGCTTCCTGTCGGAGAACGCCGACTTCGCCGAGCGCGTCGAGCAGTCCGGCTTCATCTTCATCGGCCCCAAGGCCGAGACCATCCGCCTGATGGGCGACAAGGTCGAGGCGATCCGCGCGATGAAGGACGCCGGCGTGCCCTGCGTGCCCGGCTCCGGCGGCCCGCTCGGCGACGACGCGGCGACCAACGTCAAGATCGCCCGCGAGATCGGCTACCCGGTGATCGTCAAGGCGGCCGGCGGCGGCGGCGGGCGCGGCATGCGCGTGGTGCATACCGAGGCCGCGCTGGCGAATGCCATTGCCACCACCAAGCAGGAAGCCAAGGCCGCGTTCGGCAACGACATGGTCTACATGGAGAAGTTCCTCGAGAACCCGCGCCATGTGGAGATCCAGGTGCTGGCCGATGGCCAGGGCAATGCCATCCATCTCAGCGAGCGCGACTGCTCGATGCAGCGCCGCCACCAGAAGGTGGTCGAGGAAGCGCCGGCGCCGGGCATCACCGAGGAACAGCGCGCGGAGATCGGCCGGGTGTGCACCGAGGCCTGCATCCGCATCGGCTATCGCGGTGCCGGCACGTTCGAGTTCCTGTACGAGAACGGCCGCTTCTACTTCATCGAAATGAACACCCGGATCCAGGTCGAACACCCGGTCACCGAGATGGTCACCGGCATCGACCTGATCCGCGAGCAGCTGATGATCGCCGCCGGGCAGAAGCTGTCGATCCGCCAGGAGGACGTGGTGCTGACCGGGCACGCGATCGAGTGCCGCATCAATGCCGAGGATCCGGAGACGTTCCTGCCGTCACCCGGCCTGATCCAGCATTTCCACGCCCCGGGCGGCCCGGGCGTGCGCGTCGATTCGCATGTGTACGAGGGCTACCGCGTGCCGTCGAACTACGACTCGATGATCGGCAAGCTGATCGTGCATGGCGCCGACCGCGAGCAGGCGATCTGCCGGATGCGGGTGGCGCTCTCCGAGATGGTCATCGACGGCATCCGCACCAACATCCCGCTGCAGGCGCGGATCATGCGCGACAAGGGCTTCCAGGCCGGTGGGCAGAACATCCACTACCTGGAGAAGCGCCTGGCCGAGCGTCGCGACAAGTCGCTGACGATCGGCTGAGCCGGCACCGCGGCCCGGGCGCCGCGGTTGCACCCGCATGCCGACCGCGCGGGCTGCGCGGTCGGCATCGGCGGCTCAGTTGCGCACGCGGCCCTGCACGGCACGCACCTCGCCGGCCGAGGCGGGCAACAGCTGCAGCCGGCCGGTCGCGGCAACATCCTCGGGCGCCGGCCGCTGGGTACCGGGAATCGGCCGGATGCCGGTGCCGGAGGACCGGCTCACCACCATCACGTATTCGCTGGAGCCGTCGGGCCACACCACCCGGAACATGCTGCCCGGCGGCAGGGTGGCGAACGGCGCCCCGCTCTGCGCGCGATACGCCGCCGCCAGCTGCGTCGCACCCAGGCTGCGCGTGTGTTCCGGCGACTCGACCGAGGTCGACGCCACCTGCGAGAGCTCGCGGTAGTTGTCGGCGAGCGCGTCGATCATCACCCCGGCCGCGGTGACCGAGTAGGCGGCGAACACCGCGACCCACACCCATTGCCGCGCCCGCCGCGGCGCGCGGCTACCCGTCCTTCTGTTCATCGCTCCAGCCTCCCGGACACACGCTGCGGCTGCACGCGCTGCAGCAGTGTGTCCACCATGTCCTCGAGCTCTTCCGCCCCCTGTCGCGGAATTGCAGCGTCGTATACGAACCCTTCGAAATCCTGCCTGGCATCGCGCGCGCAGATGCCGCCGTTCGCGCAGTAGCCGGTCATCAGCGCCGAGCCGGGGCCGCAGTCGAGCCCCTGCCGGCACGCCGCCAGCTGCCAGGCCAGTTCGGCCAACGGGGTACCGGCCACCAGGCCGGCGAATGCCGTCCGGCCACTGGCCGCGACGCCCATCCCGGGCGACAGCGCGGCGAACGCCTCGGCATCACTGGACCGGTGCACCCGCTCGACCAGGTCGCGCAGGTATTCCGGGCTGTCATCGAGCGGAACCTCCAGCGCCAGCAGGCTGGCCTCGGCGGCGAGATGGCCGGCCAGCGCCGCGTCCTCGCGCTGGCGGATGACGCCGGCCACGGTCAACGCATCGACAGGCGCGAAACGGCCGCAACGCTGCGCGACGCGCTCGCGCGCCGCGCGCAGTGCGGCAGCACGCCGGCCATCGAGCCGCGCAAGCACGCCGGTGTCGCGTGCATATCCGGCCGGCGACGCGGCATAGCCCGCGCAGTAGTCGTGGATGCGGCTGTTGACCCACAACGCGTCGGCGTCGCCCGCCATCACCGCGGGCGCGAGGTCACGCGACAGCGCATAAAGGTCGGGCGCGCGTTCGAAGGCGGCGGCCAGGGCATCGGCGCGGCGGGCGGCCAGCGGGCGATGCACGGAAGCCGTGGGGACCGGCCGTGTCGCCTGCACAGGGGCCGGCTGATCGCGCACGGCCGGCACCGGACGTGGAGCGCTGGCTCCGCCCGGCATCATGGGCGCTTCGCCGGTGTCCACGACAACCGCCGACGCGGCCTCGCCATCACGCATCCGCGCCAGCCCGGCAACCAGCAACGCCGCCAGCACGGCCAGCATCAGCGCCCGCGCCAGCCCGGCGACGGGTGCCGCGCCGCGCCCGGAGAACAGGGAATCCACCAGCGCGGCGAACTGCCGCATGCAAGCCTCCGTCGTCACGACCGCGCGGCGTCGACGCGCCCGGCGTGGCGGCATGGTACGCCATCATCGCGTCCACGCACCGGGGTTTACCCTGCCCGGCCCGGGGCCCAAGATGCGCGGCCCCCTGCTGGTCCCCCGCCATGCCGTACCTCGAATTTTCCCTGCCCTGCACCGAGGACGAACAGCCGCGCTACGAGCGCGCGCTCGACGATGTCGGCGCACTGGCGGTCACCCTGCTCGACGCCGATGCCGAGACCGGCAACGAGCGCGCGATCCTCGAACCGGGCGTCGGCGAGACGCCGCTGTGGCGCTCGCTGGTGCTCAACGCACTGTTCGCGCACGACGCCGACCCGCTGCTGCTGCTGGCGGCACTGGAGGCGTTCGACCCGGTGCTCGACTGGAGCCGGGCGTCCTTCCGCACCGTCGAGGACCAGGACTGGGAGCGCGCGTGGATGGACCAGTACGTGCCGCTGCGTTTCGGCGCGCGCACCTGGATCGTGCCGTGGAACGCTCCGCTGCCGGCCGAGGCCGAGGGCGCCGATGCCGCGGTGGTGCGGCTCGACCCCGGGCTCGCCTTCGGTTCCGGCACCCATCCGACCACCTCGCTGTGTTTGCAGTGGCTGGATGGCCTCGCCGCCGCCGGTGAACTGCGCGGGCGCCGGGTGCTCGACTACGGCTGCGGCAGCGGCATCCTCGCACTCGCCGCACTCAAGCTCGGTGCCGTCGCCGCGCTCGGCATCGACAACGATCCGCAGGCGCTGCTGGCCAGCCGCGACAACGCCGACCGCAACGCGGTGGGCGCGCAGCTCGAGGTCGCCAACCCGCAGGCGGCACCCGCCGGGCAGTTCCCGGTGGTGGTCGCCAACATCCTCGCCAGTGCGCTGGATGCACTGGCGGAGCCGATCGCCGAGCGGGTGGAAGCGGGCGGGAGGCTGGCGCTGTCGGGCATCCTCGATGGCCAGCAGGAGGAGCTGTTGCGTCGCTACCGGCCGTGGTTCGAGTCGCTGGCCGTCACCCACGAAGGTGACTGGGTTCGCATCGACGGAGTGCGTCGCCGTGATTGAATAGGGCGGCTCCGGGGGGATCGCGGTCCGTCATGTTCATCAACTGTCCGAACTGCAATGCGCTGGTCGCCACCGACCTGGTGACCGACCTGCCGCCGCTGCAGTGCCCACGCTGCGACTTCGGCCTGCGCGATATGCAGGCACGGCAGGTGACGGTGCCCACGGCCACCGATCCGGTGGCCGTCGCACCACCGCCGCTGCTGGCCGATCCGCCGGGGCTCGCCGCCCCGACCGCGCCGATGATGCCGGCGACGCCGCCCGCGCCGGGTCCCAAGCCCGCGGTGCGTTTTATCCCGCTGCACGAACCGCCACCCAGCGCGGCACTGGTGCCGCCATCGTCGCCAGGGTTCGAACCTGCGGACACCGCCGCACCCCCTCGCGACGATGCAGCCGGGCGCGCGACCGACGCAGCCGCGAGCCCCTCCCCACATCAGGACGACGAGGCACCCGGCGACGACGCGCCACCGGCGCCCGCCACAGCGCGGCCGACGGCCGCTGCGGGCACCCGGCCACCACCAGCGACCGCGCCGCCACCGACGCAGCCGGCGCCGTCCGCCGTGGCGGATGTCGACACGCCTGTCGCGGAGGCAACAGCGCCGGCGGCATCGACATCGTCGCCTGCCCCGCAGGCGCCCGCGAGCGCGCCGGCGCCCGCAGCCACCGGTGCGCCCGCTGCGCCGCCGTCCGCGCAACCTGCTGCGGGCGTACGCACGGCACCCAGCTTCCTGCGCACGGCATCGCCGGCCGCCCACGCCCTGTCGCCGCGCGAACGCCGCGTGCTGCGCATCGCGATCCCCGCGCTTGCGGTGCTGCTGGTGCTGCAGCTGCTGCTTGCCGATCGCGTCCGTCTTGCCGGCGACGCCACCTGGCGGCCGTGGGTCGCGGCCGCATGCACGCTGGCGCGCTGCACGCTGCCACCGTGGCATGCGCCGGATGCGATCGTTCTCGTGCAGCGCGACGTGCGTCCGCATCCCGCGCAATCCGGCGTGCTGCAGGTCAGCGCCACGCTGCGCAACGATGCCGCCTACCCGCAGGCGTGGCCGATGCTGCTGCTGACCCTGTCCGATGTCGACGGCCGTCCGCTCGGCGCGCGCTGGTTCGCACCCGGCGAATACCGGCCGACCGATGCCGCCGACATGCTGGCCCCCGGCGCCGCCGCCGCGTTCCGGATCGACGTGGTGGAGCCGTCCCCGCACACGGTGGCGTTCAACTTCACCTTCGGCTGAGCGGTTTGGACTTCGGGCCGAGCGGCGCGCTAGACTCGCTGGCCCCGTCGCGGGTCCGCTGCCGTGGGGAGGCAGGGGCTGCCGACGGCGCCGTCGCAGTTGCGGAAGCCGCCTTGAACACCGCCGATCGCCCAGAACCGTCCAATCGCGCTGGTCAGCGCACGCCGTTGCGCGAGCACGTCGCCAATTCCGTGCGGCGCTATATCGGCGATCTCAACGGCAGCGGTACCGACAACCTCTACGAGGTCGCGCTGCGCGAACTGGAGATCCCGCTGTTCGTCGAGGTGCTGAACCACTGCGAGGGCAACCAGAGCCGCGCCGCGGCGATGCTGGGCATCCACCGCGCGACGCTGCGCAAGAAGCTGCGCGACTACGGCCTTACCGTCGGCGACTGAAGCCGCATCCGCGGACGAAGCGCGCGCGCACCGCGGGCACCCGGACGCCACCGGTACAATGGCCGCCCGTTTTCGCCTGCAGATCCCCGCGATGTCCGTCGATCTCCTGCCCGTGCGCCGGGCCCTGCTGTCCGTTTCCGACAAGACCGGCCTGGTCGAGCTGGCGCGCGCGCTCGCCGCGCGCGGCGTCGAACTGCTGTCCACCGGCGGCACCGCAAAGGCGATCCGCGACGCGGGGCTCGAGGTCAGGGACGTGGCGGAGGTCACCGGCTTTCCGGAAATGATGGACGGCCGCGTCAAGACCCTGCACCCGATGGTGCACGGCGCGCTGCTCGGCCGCGCCGGCACCGACGATGCGGTGATGGCCGAGCACGGCATCGCCCCGATCGACCTGCTGGTGCTGAACCTCTATCCGTTCGAGGAGGTCACCGCGCGCGCCGACTGCACGCTGGCCGAGGCGGTGGAGAACATCGACATCGGCGGCCCGGCGATGCTGCGCTCGGCGGCGAAGAACTTCGCCCGCGTGGCGGTGGCGACCTCGCCCGACCAGTATCCCGGCCTGCTTGCCGAGCTTGCCGCCAACGACGGCCGCCTGTCGGCGGCGAAGCGGTTCGAGCTGTCGGTGGCGGCGTTCAACCGGGTCGCCCAGTACGACGCCGCGATCAGCAACTACCTGTCCGCGGTCACCGACGCCGCGGCCACGGTGCCGACGCGCACCCCGTTCGCGGCGCAGGCCAACGGCAATTTCATCAAGGTCATGGACCTGCGCTACGGCGAGAACCCGCACCAGCAGGCCGCGTTCTACCGCGACCTGCATCCGGCGCCGGGTTCGCTGGCCACCTTCCGCCAGCTGCAGGGCAAGGAACTCAGCTACAACAACATCGCCGATTCGGACGCGGCCTGGGAATGCGTGCGCCAGTTCGATGCGCCGGCGTGCGTGATCGTCAAGCACGCCAATCCCTGCGGCGTGGCGGTAGGCGTGGCCTGCGGCGACGCCTACGAGCTCGCCTACGCCACCGATCCGACCAGCGCGTTCGGCGGCATCATCGCGTTCAACCGCGCCCTCGATGCCGCCACCACGAAGGCCATCCTCGACCGCCAGTTCGTCGAGGTGCTGATCGCCCCGGACTACGACGACGGCGCCCTCGAGTACGCGCGGAAGAAAGCCAACGTGCGCGTGCTGAAGATCCCGATGGCCGCGGCGGCACCGGGCTTCATCGACACGAAGCGCATCGGCTCCGGCCTGTTGCTGCAGACCGTGGACGACCGCGTGGTCACGCGCGACGAACTCACCGTGGTGACGAAGGCCGCGCCCACCGAGGCACAGTTCGCCGACCTGCTGTTCGCGTGGAAGGTGGCGAAGTTCGTGAAGTCCAATGCGATCGTCTATGCGAAGGACAAGCGCACCATCGGCGTCGGCGCCGGTCAGATGAGCCGGGTGTACTCCGCGCGCATCGCCGGCATCAAGGCGGCGGACGCCGGGCTGGAGGTCGAGGGTTCGGTCATGGCCAGCGATGCGTTCTTCCCGTTCCGTGACGGCATCGATGCCGCCGCGGAATGCGGCATCAGCGCGGTGATCCAGCCGGGCGGTTCGATGCGCGACGGCGAGGTGATCGCCGCCGCCGACGAGCACGGCATCGCGATGGTCTTTACCGGCGTGCGCCACTTCCGCCACTGAGCGGCATCGGGGCCACGCAGGCAGTGCCGGCGACAGAACCGGTCAGTCGGCGTCCGGCAAGGGGCGCGCCCAGCGGCGATAGCTTGCGGCGATTTCCGTGCGCAGGCGCTGGAAGGGCGCAGTCCCCGGTGCGGCGCCCACCTGGCCGGCGATCTCCGACCAGGGCTGCGCCGGCGCGCGCTCGCGCAGGGTGACCACGGTACGGCAGGGACGTCCGGACACCTGGCCGAGCGCGCAGGCGAAATACAGGTCTCCCGCGGACCACGCATCCTCGCGTGCGAGCAGTTCCGCGGCCAGCGCACGCGGCGCCCCGTGGTAACGCACCAGTTCATCGATGAAGGCATCGAGGTGGCGCGCGGCGTAGTGGTCGATATCCAGCAGCCGGGCATCGATCCAGGTGTCGCCGGTGGCGGGGCCGGCAGCGACCGGCTGCACGGATGCACTCTCCTCGGCGGCCTCCGCTGTGGCCGAATCCTGCGCCAGGGCAGCGGGCATCAGGGCCAGCAGCAACGGCAGCATTGCGGACGCCACAAGGAAGCGCTGGATCATGTTCATTGCGTCACTCCGGCCACCGGCTGCAGTTCATGCGCTGCGCGCTCGGCGCGACCATCGGCCTGTCGCGACTGCAGGCGGCCGTCGCCCAGCAGCAGGTAGGTGCGCAGGCTGCCATCGTCGCCCTGCAGGCGGACCAGGGTGTCGTCGTACCGCCATGCGCCGGCATCGGTGAAGGGTTCACCGCCGCCGTCGAGCCGATAGGTCTCGATCATTTCGAACCGTTGCTCGCCGTCTCCGTGCGACAGCACCAGCACGGTATCGATGGCATCGCAATCGGCGCAGTGCTGCATGCCCTGCCATTCCATGCGTTCCGCCTGCACAGGTGGCTCCGGCGACGGCGATCCGCATGCCGACAGCAGCAGAAGGATGGCCGGTCCCGCGACGATGCCCGTTGGATTACGCATGCGGCGATTGTGCCGCACGCGTACGCCCGTGGCGTGCACGCCGCCGAGACGTGGCGCTGCCTACGCTTGCCGTGCATGTCGCAAAGCGGCGGCAGCACCCGGAGTACGAGTCATGGCCAGCACCGAATCCCCATCCGCCCCCATCCGCCCCCGCCTGCGCCGCTGGACCATCGGCGCGTCGGCACTGCTGCTCGCCGGGGTCGGATACGCGATCGTGCTGCATCAGCTGAGCGAGCAGGTCGGCGCCGGTGTCGAGGCCAGCCTGCGCGTGGCGCCGGCGGTCGAGGATCACCACCACCGGGCCAAATGACGGCCCGGCAGCGCCGGTGCGTGCTACCAGCGACGGCCCCGCGTCTTGCGGTCGTAACGCGGGTCGTAGTACTGCGCGGTGCAACGACCGCGGCGGTCGCAACGCACGTTGCGCGACGGCGCATGGCGGACATTGTTGCGATGCCCCGGCGGAATGCCATGCACCGGATGCCGGCCACGGTAATGCACGACGTGGGCATTGCGCGGCGCGTAGCGGTAGTACACCGGACGACCATAGCGGTCGCGTTCGACGATCAACCGGTCGTCGTAGCCTTCATGGCGGTAATAGGGAGCACCTCCACGCAGGATGACGTCGGCGGCATCGACGATCACACGCACCAGGTCATCACTGGCACGGGCCGATGCCGGCATCAGCGAGGCGGCACCCAGGCCGAGTGCAAGCGCCAGTGGCGCGATCCAGCGGGCAATTACGGGCATGAGGTGCTCCTTGGGTCCGATCGCGCCACGACCATCGCAGCGCGCGGGTCCAAGCTGCCTCGTCACAGGTGAACCACAACTGGATCCGGCGCCTGTTACGCGAACCCGTTCAGACGTAACCCCTTACAACGCGTTTTCAGCCATGCAACGGCTTACCCGCGCGTCACCGGCGGCGATGCTCAGCGCGTTGCGCACGCCAGCTCATGCAGACTGCGCACCGCCGCGGGCAGGCCACCGATGCCGGGAAGTTCGCGCCAGCGATCGCCCACCGCCGGATCGATGTCGGCCTCGCGCTCGTGCTCCCAGGTCAGGTGATAGGGCACGTGCACCGCCCAGCCACCGAGCCGCAGCACCGGCGCGATATCGGAGCGCAACGAGTTGCCGACCATGCAGAACTGGGCCGGGCCGAGGCCGAATTCGCCGAGCACACGGTGATAGGTGGCGTCATCCTTCTCGCTGACGATCTCGATGCGGCCGAACAGGTCGGCCAGACCGGACTGGCGCACCTTCGCCTCCTGGTGGAACAGGTCGCCCTTTGTGATCAGCACCACCGCATGTTCGCGGGCGACGGCCTCCACCGCCGCGCGCACATCCGGCAGCAGCTCCACCGGATGGCGCAGCATGTCCTTGGCGATCGACACGATCCGGTGCAGGTCAGTCGCGCTGATGCGTTGCGCGGTGATGTCGACCGCAGCCTCGATCATCGACAGGGCCATGCCTTTGACGCCATAGCCGAACAGCGCGAGGTTGCCCTTCTCGATCGCCAGCAGGCGCTGGCGTGCACGTGCGTTGTCGAGGTCGATATAGCCGCCGACGATGCGCTCGAACTCGCGCTGCGCGGCGGCGAAGTAATCCTCGCTGCGCCACAGGGTGTCGTCGGCATCGAAACCCACGAGGTGGATACCGCCGGCGGCGGTGTCGGGAGAGGACGTCTGCATCGGCGGATTGTAGGACCCGGGCCGCGGTATCGACACCGCACCGGACATGACGAAGGCGGCCGCGGCGGCTTCGCTGTCTTCATTGCAGGGCAATGCCGCATCCAGCGGTCACTCGTCGCCGGCCGGGCGTGCGCCCTGAGCGGCGGCGGACATGCGGTACTGGTCAGCGGTCAGCTGGCTGTCGCCGTCGTCATCCGCCCGTCGAGCACCGCTCGCCGATGCGGAATGCGTCGCGGCCTCGTCGCGGCCGGGCGTGCCGTCGCCACTGCTGTCGGGTCCGCCGGCAAGCGGCACGGGCGGCGGGTCTCCATCGGTTCTGCCGGCCTTTCGTACGCGTTACCCTTCCCATCCACCATTCCAGCCGGACGCTCCCATGACCCGACACCTGCTTGCTGCCGCCTGCATTGCCGCACTTGCCGCCTGCAGCGCGGACACCAGCGCCCGTGCCGACGCCGCCGCTGCCCCGGTCGCCGATGCCGCGCCTGCCGCCACCACCGCGGCGCGCACGATCGCGCTGCCCGCGGCGGACGGCCGTCCCTTCATCACCGAGGAAGTGGCGCAGTTCAAGGAACCCTGGGCGATGACCTTCCTGCCCGACGGCCGCCTGCTGGTCACCGAGAAGCCCGGCACGCTGAAGCTGTTCGATCCGGCCAGCGGCCGCGGCAGCGACATCTCCGGCGTGCCCGAAGTCGCCTACGGTGGCCAGGGCGGACTGGGCGACGTGGTGCTGCACCCGGGCTATGCCGACAACGGGCTGGTCTACATCAGCTATGCCGAAGCCGGCGACGGTGGCGCGGGCGGCGTGGTCGCCCGCGCGCGGCTGCGGATCGATGGCGACGGTGGCGAGCTGCAGGACCTCGCGGTGATCTGGCGACAGGTCCCGAAGGTCTCCGGGCAGGGCCACTACGCGTATCGCATCGCTTTTGATGGCGACGGCATGCTTTGGATCACCTCGGGCGAGCGCCAGAAGTTCGATCCCTCGCAGGACATGGCCTCCAACCTGGGCAAGGTCATCCGTCTGCATGACGACGGCAGCGTGCCCGCCGACAATCCCTTCGCCAACCAGGGTGGCGTGGCCGCGCAGGTGTGGTCGCTGGGCCATCGCAACCCGCTGGGCCTGGCCTTCGACGGCGACGGCAGGCTGTGGGTGCACGAAATGGGCCCGAAGAACGGCGACGAACTCAACCGCATCGAGCGCGGCGCCAACTACGGTTATCCGCTGGTGTCCGACGGCGAGCATTACCACGGCCGGCCGATTCCGGACCATGCCACGCGGCCCGAATTCAACGCGCCCGCCGTGGTGTGGACGCCGGTGATCTCCCCCGCAGGCTTCGTCATCTACGACGGGGACCGGTTCGCGGACTGGCGCGGCGACGGATTCATCGGTGGCCTGTCGTCGCAGGCACTGGTGCGGGTGGCCTTCGATGGCGACAGCGCGCGCGAAGTCGAGCGCTATCCGATGCAGACCCGCATCCGCGAAGTCGAGCAGGGGCCGGATGGTGCGCTATGGCTGCTCGAGGACGGTGGCCGTGGTTCCAGCGGCCGGATGTTCCGGCTGGTGCCGGTGACGGATGCCGGGACAGCACGCCCCTGACGCGCGCACGCGGCGGCGACGTCGCCCCCCCCGGAACGTGAGAAGGGCCCGCATTGCGGGCCCTTCTGCTTTGCCGCGGGATATAGCGGGACGTCAGTTGTGGACGCGTCGGCAGCGCTGTTCGACGACGCGCTCGCCACGGGCTTCCTGCTGGTTGCCCTGCACGTTGCGGCCGATCGCGCCACCGGCAACGGCACCGCCGACGGTCGCGATCTTGCGGCCACTGCCGCTGCCAATCTGGTTGCCGACCAGGCCACCGATCACCGCACCCGCGGCAGTGCCGGCAACGCGGTTGGGATCACTGCCTGCGCGTTGCACTTCGACGTCCTCGCAGACGACGCGGCTGCCGTCATTGAAGCGCCGGCCTTCGTCCTGCGGGCCGTAGGTCTGCGCGTGCACGGTGCCGAACGCTGCCAGCGACAGCACGGCCGCACCGGCAAAGCTGCGGAACTTGTTCATGTCGTTCTCCGCGATGGGGTGACGCGATGGGGTGACGCGATGGTGCGTACGCCGCCGCAAACAGGCAGTGAAACGGGAGCCCGAACATGGCTGCGGCCTTAACCCGCCGCGTGGCTATCATGCATCGCCGTCCGGAGAACACCCATGCACGACTGGCACCACCTGATCCGCGAGGTCACCGATTTTCCGCGGCCCGGGATCCGCTTCAGCGACATCACTCCGCTGCTGGCCGATGCACGCGGCCTCGCCGCTGCGATCGATGCGATGGCCGCGCCGTGGCGGGGGTCCGGCATCGATGCGGTGGCCGGTATCGAATCGCGTGGTTTCATCATCGGTAGTGCGTTGGCGCTGTCGCTGAGCGCGGGCTTCGTGCCGATCCGCAAGCCTGGAAAACTGCCGGCGCGCACCCTGCACGAGGACTACGCACTGGAATACGGCCGCGACCGGCTGGAGATCCATGTGGATGCGTTGCAGGCCGGCCAGCGCGTGCTGCTGGTGGACGACGTACTCGCCACCGGCGGCACCCTGATCGCCGGTGCACGCCTGCTGCAGCGGCTCGACGTGGAACTCGTCGGCGTCGGCGTGCTGGTCGAACTCGAGGCGCTGGACGCCCGCGAACGCTGGCCGCATGCGGACATCGCGCTGCACGCCGCGGTGCGTTTCTGAGCGGGTGATGCGCGGCCGGTCCGGGACCGCCCGCCGCAGCTGACAGAGGGTTCTTCTCTTCTGGAGAAACCACAAAAAAAGCCCCGGCACCAGCCGGGGCTTTTCCATACCGCTTTGCGGACTCAGTTGTGGCGGGCCTGCAGCGTCACGTTGCTGTAGGCACGCACGCCGACCAGCTTGATGTAGTACGTGCCGGCCTGCGGTGAGGGGATGCGCACCGTCTCGCTGTTGCCCGGACGCGTGGAGCTCCAGTCGGCGTCGCCTGCGGACGGCTCTTCGTCGAAGCTGACGTACAGCGAGACGTCGCCGCTGCCCCCGCTGGTGCTGATGCTGAGCGGACCGGTGATGCCTGCCGGAACCTCGATCGCGTACAGCACTTCCGAACCCGCTGCACCACCCAGGCCCGGGACCGGCACCTTGTTCTGGATCGTGGTGGCGTCCGGCCCGCATTCCTCGACCGCCGGATCGCAGGGCTCCTCGGTGGCCTTTTCCAGCAGCGCCGGCAGATCGAGGATGCCCGCGCCCATCGGCGTGGACGCCGGGATCGCCACCGGGAACGGGCGCGCGGTTTCGGCCAGCAGGTCACGCATTTCCTGCCAGTCGAGCGGCGTCTCCACGACCGACTGCACCATCGCCGCGGCCGCGGCCACGTGCGGCGACGCCATCGAGGTACCGGCGGAACCGCGCAGGATCCAGTTGCCCGGTTCGGGGCTCTGGGCACCGCCGTTGGTCACCTGCCAGACGTAGCCGTTCGGGTTGCCGTCGGCCGAACCACCGCCACCCGGCGCCGAGATGTCCACGCGCGCGCCGTAGTTGGAGTAGGAGGCCTTGCCGCCGGTGATGCGGGTGGCGCCGACGCTGATCACCCCGTTGCAGGCCGACATCGTGTAGTTGGCGGCGTTGCCATTGGCGTTGCCCGCCGCGACGACGATGATCGAACCGGCAGCGTTGACCTGGTTGATCGCATCCTGGTAAAGCCCCGGGCACGTGGTCTGTCCGCCGCTGCCCAGGCTCATATTGAGCACTTCGGCCGGATTCGGGTTGTCCGGGAGCCCGGGCACGCTGATGCCGGCGGCCCACAGCATGCCGTCGGAGATATCGCTGCCGAAGCCACCGCAGGAACCAAGCACGCGGATCGGCATCACCTGCGCGCCATGGGCGATGCCCGCCAGGCCCGTCCCGTTATTGGTCTCCTGGGCGATGGTGCCGGCGACATGACTACCGTGCCAGGAACTCGATGCCGGCCCGTGCGGCGGCGCGCCGAGCGCGACGCAGTAGTTCTCCTCCTCCCAGTCACCAAGGTCCCAGCCGCCTGGAACGCGACCGTTCTCGGCCCGACGCGACACGCGCGCGTCGCTGATCATGTCGTAACCCGGGATCACGTTGTTCTGCAGGTCCAGCGTCCCCTGCACGATGCCGGTGTCGAGCACCGCCACCACGACGCCCTCGCCGGTGGAGATCTCCCAGGCCTCCTCGGCGCCAACGCCACCTGCGGGATTGTTGAAGTTCCACTGGTACTGCGCGTAGTTCGGATCGTTCGGCGCCGCGGCCGGGCCCATCGTGCCCATGTGCCGGTACAGCAGGTCGGGTTCCGCAGAGACCACGGCCGGGTCGGCCGCCAGTTCGCGCAGGAAGGTCGCAGACTCCGACGCGCTCAGCGGCCGCGAGGTGGTGACCACGTGCCAGCCGGGTGCTGCTGTGCGGCGCAGCACCTGCGCGGACACCGCGGCGCGTGCGCTTGCGTTCGCGGTGGCCTGCAACGGACGGTCGAGCCCGGAGCGGCCCAATGCGTTCTTCAGCGCCGCCGCCTGCGAGCGCGCGGCGGTATCGCGGTACTTGACCACATAGCGGTCACCGGTGGTGGCCACGGCGGGCGCGGTCGAGGGCTCGCTCACGCGGGTGCCGGAAATGCGGTCGGCCGCGGACACGCCCATGCCAACGCTGCCGACGAGGATCGCCGCGGCGACCGCCATGCTGATCTTGCTCTGCTTCATCTCGTTCCTGCCTCTCTTGAGTTGGGTGCTGCACGTGTGCGATCCGTCGTCGCGCCGCCGCGAACCGCTTTGGAAATCCCTGCGCTGTCAGGTGGCCGGCCGGCGGGCCGGCCACCCCGTGTCCATCACCAGCCGAAGCCCGCGCCGATACCCACCGACTTCTCGTCACCGCTGAAGGCGCCACCAACCGTCACCGTCGCGCGCTCGCTGATCGCACGCTGGTAACCGATCGACAGCGCGCTCTCGCCGCTCTGGAAGCCGACACCGACACCAACGCGGTTCTGCGTGCGCACGCCCGCGGCGCTGGTGGCCATGTTGAGCATCGCGGCGTTCATCGCGCCCTGGCGGTCCATGCGACGGTCGACATCGTCGAAGCGACGCTCCACGTCGCCGCGGTACGCCTCGAAGTTGTCGTCCCATGCGGCGAACTTCGCGTCCGTGTAGGCATTCGCCGAGCCCAGCGTTTGGGTTGCGGTGCTGCGCACCTGGCCCACGTTGGCCGCGTCGGTATCAGCCGTACCGGCCGCCACGTTGGTGACCTGCCGTTCGTTGCCGGTGCTGCCGACCGAGACGGTGTTGGCGCGGGTGGCAACCGAACCGTCGCCCAGCGCGACCGAGTTGTTGCCCGATGCCACCGCGCCTTCACCGATCGCGGTGCCCGCCGAACTCACCGGAGCGGTGAGCTGGCTGCCCCCCGGCGCAGCGGCCTGTGCACCGCCCACCTGCACCGGACCACCGGCCGACATCGTCCGGGGCCCGCCGGATACGGTTGCCGTTCCCACTGCGGGCGTTTCTTCGGAATCAGAGTCGGTCGAAACCGGGCCGTCGTCCACCATCGCGATGCCGGTGTCGCCGGTCACCGATGCGGACGCATCCGGTGATACGGCGTCGCCTGCACCAGCCCCGTCCTGCACGGCGGCGTCCTGCGATGTCTGCAGGGAAGCGACGTCCGACTGCAATGCCGAGGTCGCGGCAGCGACGCCCGCGATGTCCTGCTCCGCCCACGACATCCGGTTCGTCAGCGAGCCGATCTCGGCATCGAGTGCGCCGATCGCGTCACCGACGCTGTAGTAGTTGCCCCCCTGAACGGTGTAGACCGGTGCGACGAGGCTTCCGAACGCCGTCACGCCTGCGCCGCCGCCGAGCGCTTCCGCAGTGCTCGACATCGCGCCGAAGAGCTGTCCACCGGTGATGGCGTCCCTGCTGCCGGACGTCACGGCGCCTGCGGCGAGGTTGGTCAGCCGCGTGCCGTTGTTGCCGTCCAGCGTAATCACCGAGTGCGACTCGTCGTCGTACCGCACCGCACCTTCCGCGACCGAGTTGAGTTGAGCCACGTTGACGGCGTCGGTGTCCTCGGTACCTTCCGCGACGTTGGTGATCTGGCGATCGACGGGCTGGTGAACGACGCCGTACTCGTCGGTCCACGCCTGCGCCGCACCGACCGAGATGGTGCTGGCGCGATCAGCCATCGAACCGGCGCCGAGCGCCACGCTGTCTGCCGCCGCTGCATAGGCATTCGCGCCGATTGCGACGCCATTGATGCCATTGCTGTCGACGGTCGCCCGCCAGCCCTGCGCGATCGCGTTGTCGGCGAGGCTGAGAGTGCCGCGACCGATCGCGACCGCGTTGGTGCCGTCCGCCAGGCTCGTCGCGCCAAGCGCCATCGCATAGTTCTCCGTGGCAAGGGCGCCGCGGCCGATTGCGATGGCGCTGATGCCATCCGCCCAGGTATCCATACCCAGCGCCGTGGCACCGCCGTCTGCCGCCCAGGCACCGTAGCCAAAGGCGGACGCGTTGGCGGCGGTGGCCCAGGCCGAGGCGCCGAAGGCAGTTGCGCCATTGGCGGTGGCCCACGCGTAGGCGCCAGTCGCAGTGGCGTCGCCACCGCTGGCCCATGCATTGCTGCCGACGGCCGTACTCCACTCACCCGTTGCGCGCGACTTGAAGCCGTTGGCGGTGCTGTTGCCCCCCAATGCCTGGGCACCGCTGCCGAACGCGGAAGCACTAGCTCCAGTGGCCAGCGCGCCGGCACCCACGGCGGCAGCATCCACCCCGGCCTGGGCCGCGACGAGCTCGGGATTGCCCTCGTCGTCGGTGATCGGCGAGTTGAACTGGTCGTAGGCCTGGCCCATGCCACCGACCGCGACCGAACCGGTCGCCGCACTGCTGTTCATGCCGACGGCCACTGCGTTGTCGCCCAGTGCCGTCGCGCCGCTGCCGACTGCCGAGGAACCGGCCCCGAATGCACTGCTGCCGGCACCGACCGCGGTGCTGTAGTCGGCCTCGGCGTAGGCATCCGAACCTGCCGCGGTGGCGTCCTCGCCCAGCGCGAAGGCTTCGCCGTCGCCGGTGGCGCGGAAGTAACGGGTGTCGGCGGTGGCTTCCTGCAGCTGGTCGAGGTTCACCGCGTCGGTGCCCTCGGTACCCGCCGCGACATTGGTGATCTGGCGCTCGGCACCGGCCGAACCGACCGACACCGTGCCGTCGCGATCGGCCACCGAGGCCTGGCCCAGCGCCACGCTGTTGTCGGCAGCCGCGACACTGTCGGACCCCAGCGCCAGGCTGCTGTCGCCTTCGGCCGAGGAGAAGTTGCCCAGCGCGGTGGAGTTGAAACCGCCGGCGTAGGCCGCGCCACCCACGGCGGTGGAGAAATCGCCCGCGGCTTCGGTCGGGATCAGGCCGAAGAACGCACCACCGACGGCGACGCTGTTGTCGCCGCTGGCGATCGCGTTGGCGCCGACCGCGGTGGCGTCGAAGTTCGAGGCCAGTGCACCAAAACCGACGGCCGTGCTGGTATCGGCCGAGGCTTCCGCGCCGTAGCCCAGCGCGGTGGCGCCGAAACCGGTGGCGGTGGCGTAGCTGCCGTAGGCCGACGCACCATCGGCCGTGGCCTCGGAACGGAAGCCGCTGGCGGTGGCCTGGGTACCGGAGGCGGTGGCCTCGGTGCCGGTGGCGGTGGCATAGGCGCCGTCGGCGGTGGCCGACGCACCGGTCGCGGTCGCGCCGATTTCGCCGGCGTAGGCCGCGGTGCCCAGTGCGGTGCTGGTTTCACCCCAGGCTTCGGCAAACGCGCCCAGCGCCACCGAATCGATGCCCGCGCCCACGCTGTTGAAGCCGATCGCGGTGGCGCCGATGTCCATTGCGAAGGCGCCGCTGCCGAAGGCGGACGACCCGTCGCCCTGTGCCTGCGCGGTGGAGCCCACCGCGGTCGAGTAGTCACCGTCCGCTGCGGCACCCGAGCCCGCCGCAAGCGCTTCCTCACCGGTGACCCAGGCCTCGCCTTCGCCGGTGGCCTTGAAGTAACGACTGGTCTCCTCGGCGACGTCCGCCACCTCGTTGAGCTGGGCGACATTCACCGCATCGGTGTCCTCGGTACCCGCCGCGACATTGGTGATCTGGCGCTCGTTGCCGGCGCTGCCCACCGAGACGGTATCGGCACGGTCGGCTTCCGATCCGGCGCCCAGGGCCACGCTGTTGTCGGCAAGTGCGAACGCGCTCTCGCCGATGGCGGTTGCGCTCGTCGCATCGGCCCAGGCATTCCAGCCGACCGCGGTTGCATAGTCCTCCGTGGCCCATGCGCCGGCGCCGAATGCGGCGGCACCGGTGCCCGTGGCCTGTGCGGGGATGAGGCCGAAGAACGTGGTACCGCCGACCGCGACGCTCTCGTCGCCGGTGGCCGCGCTGTATTCGCCCACCGCGACGCTGCCGGTGCCTGACGCACCGGCCGCGACACCGACCGCGGTCGAGTAATCGCTGGCCGCCGCGGCGCCGTAGCCGAGCGCGGTGGACTGGTAACCGGTGGCCTCGCTGAAGCCACCGAAGGCCGAGCCGTAGTCGCCCGCCGCCGAACTGCTGTAGCCGGCCGCGATCGCCTGCCCGCCCACGGCATCGGCACCGGCGCCCACGGCGGTGGCGAGGAAGCCGCTGGCCTGCGCGCCCGCCCCCAACGCCGAGGCGCCGAAGCCGGTCGCCGCGGTGGCCTGGTCGAGCACCACGTTGCCGGCCTCGTCCTCGTAGTACAGCCAGCCGCCGAGCGCGGTGCTGGAATCGCCTTCTGCCACCGCGTTGTAGCCCGAGGCGTAGGCGTAGGTGCCCCACGCCGTCGCGCCGCTGCCCACTGCGGTCGAGCCCACGCCATAGGCGCTGCTGCTCGAGCCCAGCGCGGTGGAATAGTCGGCTTCGGCCAGCGCATTGGACCCCGCGGCGGTGGCGTCCGCGCCTTCGGCGAACGCCTCGCCATCGCCGGTGGCGCGGAAGTAGCGGGTGTCGGCAGTGGCCTCTTCGAGCTGGCCGAGGTTCACCGCGTCGGTGGTCTCGGTCCCCGCCGCCACGTTGGTGATCTGACGCTCGGCACCTTCGGAGCCCACCGACACGCTGTTGTCGCGGTCCGCAAGCGAACCCTGGCCAAGTGCCACGGAACCTTCCGCGGTTGCCACGGCATCCGAGCCGAGCACCACGGTGTTGTCGCCGAGGCCTTCGGCAAAGTTGCCGACCACCGTCGAGTTGAAGCCGGCCGCATAGGCCGCCCCGCCGATGGCGGTCGAGAAATCACCCGAGGCCTCCGTGGGCAGCAGGCCGAAGAAGCCTGCGCCGCCCACGGCGACCGAGTTGGCACCGGTCGCCTGTGCGCCCTGGCCGACTGCGGTGCTGGTATCGCCGGCCGCCACGCTGTCGGAGCCGACCGCCAGGCTGCCCGAGCCGGACGCCTCGCTGAAGTTGCCGAGCGCGGTGCTGTTGAAGCCCGAGGCGGTCGCGTAACCGCCGACCGCGGTGGTGTAGTCATCGGTCGCCTGCGCAAGGAAGCCGAATGCGGCCGAGGATTCGCCGCTTGCGACGCTTTCCGCACCGACCGCGGTCGCCACCTCGCCGGAGGCATCGGCGAAGAAGCCCACCGCGGTGGCTTCGATGCCCGAGGCGTCGGCCAGCGCACCCGAGGCCAGGCTGCCGTCGCCCGTGGCAACCGCGCCTGCCCCGGTGGCGGTCGACAGCTCACCCGACGCCAGGCTCTCGGCGCCCAGCGCGATCGAGTATTCGCCCGCCGCCTCGGCGAGCGCGCCCAGCGCCAGTGCATTGGCCGCCGAGGCGCTGGCATTGAAACCGACCGCGGTGGCGTTGGTTTCGAGTGCGAACGCCCCGCTGCCGAACGCCGAGGCGCCCTGCTCCAGCGCGAGCGCGGAGGAACCCACCGCGGTGCTGTAGTCGCCATCCGCGGCTGCGTTGGAACCCGCCGCGACGGCTTCGTCGCCGGTCACGAACGCCTCGCCCTCGCCACTGGCCTTGAAGTAGCGCGACGTGCCTTCGGCGACGTCGGCCACTGCCTCGAGCTGGCCCATGTTGACCGCGTCGTTGGCATCGATGCCATCCGCGACATTGATGATCCGGCGCGTTGCTGGATGCCCGCTGGCACCGGTGCCGTTGCCGACCGAAACCACGTTGGCCTCGGTGGCGCGCGAACCGGCGCCCAGCGCCACGCTGCTCTGGCCATTGGCCCAGGCACTCACGCCGATCGCGGTGGCATTGATGCCGCCATAGGCGAACGTGTCGCGGCCGATCGCGGTGGAACCTGCCGAGGTGGCCCAGGCGAACTGGCCCAGCGACGTGGTGTTGTCGGCGGTGGCTCGCGCGGAACCGCCCATCGCGGTGCTGTTGAGCCCGCTGGCGGTCGCCGTGCTACCTGCCGCGAGACTGGCACTGCCGCTGGCGGTGGCGGTGTTGCCCAGCGCGGTGGCGTTGAGGCCGGAAGCCGAGGCGCTGATGCCGACCGCGGTGGTGCGGGTGTTGGTGGCCGCGGCGCCATAGCCCAGGGCGGTCGCGAAATCACCGGTGGCCTCGGTGAAGCCGCCATTGGCGGTGGCTGCCAGGCCGGTGGCCTGGCTGTTGTAACCGGTGGCGGTGGCCTGGGTGTTGCTGGCGACGGCCCCGGCGCCGGTGGCCGTGGCGAACGCGCCGGACGCCTGTGCCCCGGCACCCAGGGCCGAAGCACCGTCGCCGGTGGCCGACGTGGCCTGGTCGAGCAGGACCTCGCCGGTGGCCGGATCGACGTAGTACAGCGTGCCGCCGACGGCGGTGCTGGAGGTCGCCTCGGCCACCGCGCCATAACCGGACGCGGTGGAGAACTGCCCGCCCGCCAGTGCACCGGTGCCGAACGCGGACGCGCCCTCGCCAAGCGCACTGCTGCCGGCACCGACCGCGGTGCTGTAGTCGGCCTCGGCGTAGGCATCCGAACCTGCCGCGGTGGCGTCCTCGCCCAGCGCATAGGCTTCGCCATCGCCGGTGGCGCGGAAGTAACGGGTGTCGGCGGTGGCTTCCTGCAGCTGGTCAAGGTTCACCGCGTCGGTGCCCTCGGTGCCGGCGGCGACATTGGTGATCTGGCGTTCGGCACCGGCCGAACCGACCGACACCGTGTCGTCGCGATCAGCCACGGAGCCCTGGCCGAGTGCCACGCTGCTGTCGGCGGCCGCGACGCTGTCGGAACCCAGCGCCAGGCTGCTATCGCCTTCGGCCGAAGCGAAGTTGCCCAGCGCGGTGGAGTTGAAGCCACCGGCAAAGGCGGCGCCACCCACGGCGGTGGAGAAATCGCCCGCGGCTTCGGTCGGGATCAGGCCGAAGAACGCACCGCCCACCGCGACCGAATTGTCGCCGCTGGCGATCGCGTTGGCGCCGACCGCGGTGGCGTCGAAGTTCGAGGCCAGTGCACCAAAACCGACGGCCGTGCTGGTATCGGCCGAGGCTTCCGCGCCGTAGCCCAGCGCGGTGGCGCCGAAGCTGGTGGCGGTGGCGTAGCTGCCGTAGGCCGACGACCCATCGGCCGTGGCCTCGGAACGGAAGCCGCTGGCGGTGGCCTGGGTGCCGGAGGCCGTGGCCTCGGTGCCGGTGGCGGTGGCATAGGCGCCGTCGGCGGTGGCCGACGCACCGGTCGCGGTCGCGCCGATTTCGCCCGCGTAGGCCGCGGTGCCCAGTGCGGTGCTGGTTTCACCCCAGGCTTCGGCGAACGCGCCCAGCGCCACCGAATCGATGCCAGCGCCCACACTGTTGAAGCCGATCGCGGTGGCACCCGCTTCCATTGCGTACGCGCCGCTGCCGAAGGCGGACGACTCGTCACCCTGTGCCTGCGCGGTCGAACCCACCGCTGTCGAATAGTCGCCTTCCGCAAGCGCATCCGCGCCGGCGGCCACCGACTCCTCGCCCTCTGCCCAGGCCTGGCCTTCGCCGGTGGCCTGGAAGTACTGGCTGGTCTCCTCGGCGACGTCCGCCACCGCATTGAGCTGGGCGACGTTCACCGCGTCGGTGTCGGCAGTGCCGGCGGACACGTTGACGATCCGCCGCGTCGCCGGCGCACCACCGGCACCGGTGCCATTGCCCACGGACACCGTATTGGCCTGGCTGGCGATCGCACCGTGACCCAGCGCCACCGCGTTCTCCGCACTGCCCTGCACGATCGCCGCGCGGCCGACCGCAACACCGCCGGTCGCCAGCGTCTGCGCGTTGAAGCCGACCGCGGTGCTCTGCTGTGCGCCTGCGCGCGCGTTCGAGCCCAGCGCGGTGGCGCCGGTCTGCTGCGCATTCGCGCCCGCACCCAGCGCGGTGGCGTTGGCGGCGGTCGCGCGGCTGTTGGCGCCGACCGACGTCGCGCTGGTGGCGGTGGCCTGCGACGACGCACCCAGTGCCACGGTGTTGGCGCCGGTGGCCTGTGCGGCACGTCCGATCGCCACTGCCTGCGCGCCGCTCGCCCTCGCCTGGCTGCCGATCGCGACCGCGTTCTGCCCGCTCGCATCCGCGGACCCGGCCGCGGCGCAGCGCGCCAGCAGGCTGGTATCGAGCACCAGGCAGTTGCGGTTCTCGCCCACTGAAACCGACTGGCCCATCGCCGCCGGCGCCAACAATGCACCGGCCAGCGCCAGGCCGAGGGTCGCTGCCCGCATGCCGTATCCGCGCAGCACGACATCGGCTGCCCGTACACCGGCGCTGTCGCCCGAGGCGAGCTCCGATGCCACGACCAGCTGGTTCAGCGACTTGTTCCAGACCTTGCGGTAGATGCGGTTCATCGATGCGTTCCTTCGAGAGTGGTGGACGCCACGCGCAGAGCGCGCAGGTTGGAAATCGAGGAAGAGGCAGACGATCTGCCAAGGCCGGACAGCTGGCATGTCCGCCGTGCACGGGTGCACGGCCTGCATGCAAAGCTGAACTCCCCCTCAACGGCCTGTTGACGCTCGATACTGCGACCCGGTGACGCAGGGAGTCAAGCCGTGACGCGGAACAGCCATGAAGGCACTGGATGTGACGACATTCGTCACGAATATGACCGCGTGGCAGCACGAGACCGGCCGATGTCGCCATGACGCGACGGAACTACGTCACTACGGGCAACTGGCTGCGGGTCACACATGCAGCCACCTGACCCGACGCGCCACGCCCGAGGTCAGACGGACGAACACCGGCATAGACACGCGAGGAACCGGGCGCTTCTTTCCCGCCGGCACGAAAAAGCCCGCCTTGCGGCGGGCTTGGAGGGGATCCGGCCTGACCTGCGGCCGGCCCGCTGCCGCGTGGTCAGCCGACCGCGCGGCGGGCGTTGCGGAACATCCGCAGCCAGGGCGAATCGTCAGGCCAGTCGGCCGGGTGCCAGCTGAAGTTGAGCGTGCGCAGCGTGCGCTCGGGATGCGGCATCAGGATGGTGGCGCGGCCGTCCACACTGGTCAGGCCCGCGATCGCGTCCGGCGAGCCGTTGGGATTGGCCGGGTACATCGCCGCCGGCGCGCCGGTGTTGTCGAGGTAGCGCAGCGCCACCACGGCCTGGCCGGCATCGGCATCGCTGTCGAAGCGGGCCCGACCCTCGCCGTGGGCGATGGCCACCGGGATGCGCGAACCTTCCATGCCCTGCAACAGCAGCGACGGCGTCGCCTCCACGCCGAGCAGCCCGAGGCGCGCCTCGAACTGCTCGCTGCGGTTGCGCAGGAAGCGCGGCCAGTGCGTGGCACCGGGGATGATGTCCCTGAGCTGGGACATCATCTGGCAGCCGTTGCACACGCCCAGCGAAAACGTGCCCTCGCGTGCGAAGAACGCGGCGAATGCATCGCGCAGATCGTTGCGCTCGAGGATCGAGGTGGCCCAGCCACGGCCGGCACCGAGCACGTCGCCATAGCTGAAGCCGCCGCAGGCGACGAGGCCCTGGAAGTCGCCCAGCTGCAGGCGACCGGCGACCAGGTCGCTCATGTGCACGTCGATCGCGCTGAAACCGGCACGGTCGAAGCCGACCGCCATCTCGGTCTGGCTGTTGACGCCCTGCTCGCGCAGGATCGCCACCCGCGGCCGCACGCCGCGCGCGATGTACGGCGCAGCGATGTCGTCGGCCGGGTCGAATCCGAGTACCGGCTTGAGGCCGGGATCGTCGAACCGCCGCGCGGCAGCACGCTCCTCGTCGGCGCACTCGGGGTTGTCGCGCAGGCGCTGCAGCGCATGGCTCACCGACCACCACGCATCGAACAACGCCTCCCAACGCCACTCGGCGAGGATGTCGCCGTCGTCCAGCACGCGGATGGTCGGCGCCGTCGTCGGCCGCGCGATGCGCTGCGCGCACTCCACCAGCCCGTGGCGCGAGACCAGGTCGGCGAACTCGGCGCGGTCGCCCGCCGCGATCTCGACCACCGCGCCCAGCTCCTCGTTGAACAGCACCCGGAACACGTCGTCGATGCGGTCCTCGCCCCAGCCGGCGAGATCGATGTCCAGACCCGCATGCGAGCAGAACGCCATTTCGCACAGTGCGGCGAAGGCACCGCCGTCGGATCGGTCGTGGTAGGCGAGCAGAAGATCCTGTTCGCGTGCGTCGCGCACCAGTTCGAAGAATGCGCGCAGCCGCTCGGGCTGGTCGAGATCCGGGCAGGCACCGCCGAAGGCGCCGTGGCACTGCGACAGGATCGAGCCGCCAAGGCGCTGGCGACCACCGCCGAGACCGATCAGCCACAGCTCGGTATCGCGGCGGCCCGACAGCAACGGGGTGAGCTGGCGGCGCACGTCGGCCACCGGCGCGAATGCGCTGACCACCAGTGAGACCGGCGAGACCGCCTTGTGCGCGCCCTCCTCGCCCTGCCACTGCGCCTGCATCGACAGCGAGTCCTTGCCGACCGGAATCGACAGGTCGAGCGACGGACACAGCTCCATGCCGACCGCGCGCACCGCATCGAACAACCGCGCGTCCTCGCCGTCGTGGCCGGCGGCGGCCATCCAGTTCGCCGACAGCTTGACCTGCTCGAGAGAGGCGACCGGCGCGGCACACAGGTTGGTGATCGCCTCGCCGACCGCCATGCGCGCGGCGGCTGCAGGATCGATCAGCGCCAGCGGCGTGCGTTCGCCGATCGCCATCGCCTCGCCTGCATGGCCGTCGTAACCGGCCAGGGTGATCGCGCAGTCGGCGACCGGCATCTGCCACGGGCCGACCAGCTGGTCGCGTACGGTGAGGCCGCCGACATAGCGGTCGCCGATGGTGATCAGGAACTGCTTGGAAGCAACGGTCGGGTGCGCAAGCACCCTGAGGCCGGCGTCGTGCAGATCGAGCGTGCGGCCGTTGAGCACCGGCCAGCGCGCCGTCGCCGGGCGTTCCACATCGCGGTGCATCTTCGGGGCCTTGCCGAACAGCACGTCCATCGGCAGGTCGATGGGGTGAGCGGAGGCGTTTGCGGACCACGGGTCCGCGCCTTCGCGAACGCCGGCAGGCGGTGCCTGCTGACCGGGCACCGCGGCGGCATCGCCATAAACCGAATCCACGGTGGCGCCGTAACCGACCACCAGCCGTTCCTCGGCGGTGGCGTGGCCGACGACCGCGAACGGGCAGCGCTCGCGCTCGCACAGCGCGGCGAACTCCTCCACGCGCTCGGGCGCGATGCCCAGGACGTAGCGTTCCTGCGATTCATTGCTCCACAGCTGCATCGGCGACAGCGACGGATCGTCGCTGGGCACGCGGTCGAGGTCGATCACGCCGCCGACGCCGGAGTCGTGCAGCAGTTCCGGGATCGCGTTGGACAGCCCGCCGGCGCCGACATCGTGGATCGACAGGATCGGGTTGCGTTCGCCCAGCGCCACGCAGCGGTCGATGACCTCCTGGCAGCGGCGCTCCATTTCCGGGTTCTCGCGCTGCACGCTGGCGAAATCCAGCGCCTCGTCGCTGCTGCCGCCGGCGACCGAACTGGCGGCGCCACCGCCCAGCCCGATCAGCATCGCCGGCCCGCCCAGCACCACCACCGCCGAACCCGGCCGCAGCGGCAGCTTGGTCACCTGGTTGCGGTCGATCGCACCCAGTCCCCCCGCCAGCATGATCGGCTTGTCGTAGGCCCAGGTGATCCCGGCGTCGGGCTGCGCGAGTTCGAAGCTGCGGAAATAACCGGTGAGGTTGGGGCGGCCGAACTCGTTGTTGAACGCGGCGGCACCCAGCGGGCCGTCGAGCATGATCTCGAGCGCCGGCGCCAGGCGCGGATTGAGCGCGCGCGGCTGTTCCCAGTCCTGCGGCAGGGTCGGGATGCGCAGGTGCGACACCGAGAACCCGGCCAGTCCGGCCTTCGGCTTGCCACCCCGGCCGGTGGCGCCCTCGTCGCGGATCTCGCCACCGGCGCCGGTGGAGGCGCCCGGGAACGGCGAAATCGCGGTGGGGTGGTTGTGGGTTTCGACCTTGATGCAGAACGCGCTGTCGGCCAGCGGCTCGGCGCGGTATTCCTGGGTCTGCGGATCGGGTCGGAAGCGGCGCGCGGGGAAACCTTCCACCACCGCGGCGTTGTCGCTGTAGGCGGTCAGCGTGTATGCCGGCGTCTGCGCATGGGTGTGGCGGATCATGGCGAACAGCGACTTCGGCTGCGCCTCGCCGTCGACGGTCCAGCTGGCATTGAAGATCTTGTGCCGGCAGTGCTCGGAGTTCGCCTGCGCGAACATCATCAACTCGACATCCGACGGGTCGCGGCCGAGCTGCGCATAGCGCTCGCGCAGGTAGGCGATCTCGTCCTCGGCCAGGGCCAGGCCGAGCCGGTCGTTGGCGGCATCGAGTTCGCCAAGCGGAATGCGTTCGAGCGCGCCGCGTGCGGGCACCGCGAACAGGCCGGCAGCCTCGTCGTGGCCGGCCAGCAGCGACTGTGTCATCGGATCGTGCAGCAGGCGCTCGATCGCGGGCGCCCCGGCGTCGCGCCAGCCGGCGAAATCCAGCCGCACGCCGCGCTCGACACGGTGCACCGGCAGGCCGGCACCCTGCAGGAGCTCGGTGGTCTTGCTCGCCCAGGGCGAGATGGTGCCCAGCCGCGGGGCGACGAAACGCGAGACCGCGCCTTCGGCCAGCGGTTCGACACCGTCGCGCGCCTGCAGGATGCGCTGCAGGGCGGCCGGATCCGGGATCGCGCCCGGCTCGGGATCGACCCAGTAGACATGCCATGCGCCCAGCAGGCGCAGGTCCGGGGCAACGGTGAGCAGGCGGGCTTGGAGGCGCTCCAGTCGGAACGCTGACAGGGCCGGCAGGCCCTCGAGGACGATCATGTCCGGCAGCTGGTGGGACGGGCCCGCTATTGTAGCGGACGCGGTGCCGCAGGCCCGGCCCCTGCACTCCAGCCCCCCGCCGCCCGGTACGGCCGCTCAGCCCGCGGTCAACCTGCGGCCTGCGGCCGGTGGCTGGCCTCAGCCATCAGCCGCAACGGCACCATCGGCGTTCTTCGCCAGGTCATCCAGTGCCGCGCGCAGCGCCGTCGGCGGCATGTAGCCCGGCAGCTGGGTGCCGTCCTCGGCAATGATCAGCGGAGTGCCGCTCAGGCCGATGCGCTGGCCGAGTTCGTAATGCATCGCCACCGGATTGGTGCAGCGGCGCGACGGCACGGTCTTGCCCGACTTGGCGTCGGTCAGCGCCTGCTTGCGGTCCTCCGCGCACCAGACCGCCTCCATCGTGCGGAAGTCCTCGCTCGACGGTCCCATGCGCGGGAATGCGAGGTACTGGATCGCGATGCCTTGGCGGTTGTACTCGTCGATCTCCTGGTGGAGCTTGCGGCAGTAGCCGCATTCGACGTCGGTGAAAACGGTGACGGTGTAGGTCGGCGCCGGCGGGCCGAACACGATGCGGTCGCTCTCCGGAACGTCAGCCAGCAGCGTGCGGCGCACCTTCGCCAGCCCGACCTCGCTGAGATCGCGCCGCTGCTCGATGTCGAACAGGCTGCCCTGCAGCAGGTAGCGGCCGTCATCGCTGACATACAGCACCTGGCCGCTGACGATCACCTCGCGGAAGCCGTCGATCGGCGCCGCACCCACGGCATCGACCTCGACGCGCGGATTGATGCTGCGGATCGCATCGACCGCGCGGCCATCGGCACTGGCCGGGTCGACATCGGGCCCGGACGCCGGCGGCGTCCCGTTGGCGGCGCCCTCGCCGGCGGCGGGTGCGGGCGCCTGCGCGCAGGCGGTCAGGCTGAACGACGCGATCAGCATCGCAGGCAGCAACAGCTTCATGGCTGGGGTCATCGTGCGGATCCGACCGCGCGCGGAGGCGGTCTCGAAGGTGGCCGGATTGTCGCACGCCCCACCCGGACGCCCGCTGAGCGCTCAGGCGCGTGGATGGTGGCGGGCGTGCAGGCGCTTGAGCTGTTCGCGCGCGACGAGGGTGTAGATCTGCGTGGTCGACAGCGAACTGTGGCCGAGCAGCATCTGCAAAGCACGCAGGTCGGCGCCGTGGTTCAACAGATGGGTGGCGAAGCTGTGGCGCAGTGCGTGCGGGCTGACCCGTGCCGGGTCGATGCCCGCGACCGCGGCGTAGGCCTTGACCATCGACCAGAACCGCTGCCGCGTCAGCGGCTGTCCGCCGCGGGCCAGAAACAGCACGCCATCCGCCGGCAATGCGCGGCCCGTGGGCGCGCCCCCGGAACCGCGGGCGGCCAGCTGCGGACGCGCGCGCGCGAGGTACTGCTCAAGCCAGTACTGCGCTTCCTCGCCCAGCGGCACCAGGCGGTCGCGGCTGCCCTTGCCGGTCACGCGCAGCACGCCCTGGCGGAGGTTGACGCCATTGGCGACCAGCCCGACCAGCTCGCTTACCCGCAATCCGCAGGCGTACATGAGTTCGAGCATCGCGCGATCGCGCAGGCCGTCGACATCATCGGTGTCGGGCGCCGCCAGCAGCGCTTCGATCTGGCCTTCGGTCAGCGCCTTCGGCAGCAGGCGGCCCTGCCTGGGGGCTTCGAGCAGGGCGGTCGGGTCGTCGCTGCGCTCGCCGCGCGCGACCTGGCTGATGAAGAAGGTGCGCAGTGCCGACAGCAGCCGCGCATTGCTGCGCGCGGTGAAGCCGTGGAGGGCGCGCCATGCGAGGTAATCGAGCAGGTCGGCGCGAGCGGCCCGGGGCAGGCCACCGCCACGGCCATCCAGCCAGCGCGCCAGCAGCACGAGGTCGCTGCGGTAGCTCTCCAGCGTGCTGCGCGCGAGCCCACGCTCCGCCCAGACGACATCCAGGCAACGATCAATGGCCCGCGCATCGGCATCAGCCAATTGCGGCAGCGACATGGAGGCCTGGCGGCGGTCAGCGGGAGTGGGCATGCGGCGGAGGTTAGCGGGTTGGCGTTCCTTTGCCGGTGCCGACGGCAGGCGGCAGGGGGCAGGCGACGAACAGTGTCGCTGGAACGCGCTTGTGGATCCGCGTCGCCGGCGTGCACCGCGACGGAACCTGCGTCGTGGCGAACGGTATCCTTGCGCGATGAACCAGCACGCGCTTCCCGTCGCACGCCCGCGCCCCTGGATCGGCTGGCGCCTCGCCGCACTGTTCTATGACCTGTGGCCGGTGCTTGCGATGTGGTTCGCGCTCGGCTTCGTGTTCGCGCTCGGGCACACGGTGCTCGGCCAGCACGATCCGCGCGAGAACATCTCGCCGCTGGGTGCGCTGCAGTGGCTGCTGTGGGCCTGCTGCTGGACCGTGACGGGACTCTATGCGGTCGCCAGCTGGCGCCGCGGCGGGCAGACACTCGGCATGCGGCCATGGCGCTTGCGGCTGGTCACGCTCGAAGGCGGCCCGGCGCAGGCGCCAGCACTGTGGCGACGTTATGTGGTCGGAACGCTGTCGTTGCTGGCCGGCGGCCTGGGCTTCTGGTGGGCGTGGTTCGACCGCGATGGCCTGACCTGGCACGACCGCGCCAGCGGCACCCGGCTGCTGCGCGAGCCCAAGCGCTGAGGCGGCCTGCCGCGGATCGACGCGGATGGAATGCGATAGAACGGATAAGCGAGTAGCAGGTCCGCGGATAAGCGGAAACATCGAGGCGGGTGCGGCCGCCTCGTTGCGTCACGGCCCGCGACGACGCGCACCGACCGGAGTGCCACGAACACACCGCTGTCGCCCTCGTGCATTCGCGCAGGCCCGCGGCAGAGAAACCTTCAGAGGCGTGCGCGTTGTGCCGCGAGCCCGTCGCGCTGCATGGTCCAGTCGGCCAGGCGCTGGCGCTCCTGCTCGACCACGGCGGCCGGCGCATTGGCCACGAATGTCGCGCTGCCGAGCTTGCCGTTGCACTTGGCGATCTCGGTTTCGACGCGCTTGAGCTCCTTGTCGAGGCGCACGCGCTCGGCATCGAGATCGACCAGACCTTCCAGCGGCACGAACAGGCGCAGCTCGCCGACCACCGCGGTTGCCGACGGCGGTGGATCGCCTTCGACGCGATCGATGCGCTCCAGCCGCAGCAGGAACTGCAGCGACGCGCCGAAGCGCTCGAGGCGCGCGACCTCCTGCGCACCGCCGCCCTGCACCAGCAACGGGACGTGGCGTGCCGGCGGTACGCCCAGCTCGCTGCGTACGCGACGCAGCGCCGACACCATCTGCTTGAGCCATTCGATGTCGCCTGCGGCCTGCGCATACGCCGCGACGTCAATGTCGCCGGCCTGCGGATAGGCCTGCAGCGAGATCGTCGCCGCGCCGATGCCCAGCCGCGGCGCCACCTGCCGCCACAGTTCCTCGCTGACGAACGGGGTCAGCGGATGCAGCAGCCGCAGCAGCGATTCGAGCACGTACAGCAGGGTGTGGCGGGTGCTGCGCGCGGCCTCGGCATCGTCGCCATTGAGTGCCGGCTTGGCGAGTTCGAGGAACCAGTCGCAGACCTCGTTCCAGGCGAACTCGTAGAGCGTCTGCGCCAGCAGGTCGAAGCGGTAGGCGGCGAAATGCTCGGCGGCCTGCGCGCTGGTCTGCGCCAGCTGCGCGAGGATCCAGCGTTCGGCATCGGTGCGCGGCTGCGGCACACCTGCGAAACGCGCGCCTTCGGTGTTCATCAGCACGAAGCGCGTCGCGTTCCACAGCTTGTTGCAGAAGTTCTTGTAGCCCTCGGCGCGGCCGAGGTCGAACTTGATGTCGCGGCCCGGGCCGGCCAGCGCGGCCATGGTGAAACGCAGCGCATCCGCGCCATGCGGGCTGATGCCCTCGGGGAATTCCTTGCGTGTCGCCTTCTCGATCTTCGCCGCCATCTGCGGCTGCATCAGCCCGCCGGTGCGCTTGGCGACGAGGTCGTCGAGGGCGATGCCGTCGATGATGTCGATCGGGTCGAGGATGTTGCCCTTCGACTTCGACATCTTCTGGCCGTCCTTGTCGCGGACCAGACCGGTGATGTAGACATCGCGGAACGGCACCTGCCCGGTCAGGCGGTCGGTGACCATGACCATCCGCGCCACCCAGAAGAAGATGATGTCGAACCCGGTGACCAGCACGCTCGACGGCAGGTAGTCGGCGAACCCGCGCTCGCGCATGGCGGCCTCGTCCGGCCAGCCCATGGTGCTGAACGGCCACAGTGCCGACGAGAACCAGGTCTCGAGCACGTCCGGGTCCTGGCGCAGCGCGACGTCGGCGCCCAGGCCGCTGCGCGCGCGCGCGTCGGCCTCGTCGCGCCCGACATGCACGTTGCCGGCATCGTCGAACCACGCGGGGATGCGGTGGCCCCACCAGAGCTGGCGGCTGATGGTCCAGTCCTGGATGTTGCCAAGCCAGTGGCGGTAGGTATTGATCCAGTTCGGCGGCACGAAACGCACCGACCCGTCCTCCACCAGTTGCAGGCCGCGCCGGCCCATGTCGTCCATGCGCACGAACCACTGGTCGGTGAGGTAGGGCTCGATGACCTGGCCGCTGCGGTCGCCACGCGGCACCTGCAGCCGGTGCGGCCTGGTTTCCACCAGCAGGCCGGCGGACTCGAGGTCGGCCAGCACCGCCCTGCGCGCGTCGTAGCGGTCGAGGCCACGGTAGGCCTCCGGCGCACTGTCGTTGACGGTGGCCGTATCGGTGAACAGGTTGATCATCGGCAGGCCATGGCGCTGGCCCACGGCGTAATCATTGAAGTCGTGCGCCGGGGTGACCTTGACCACGCCGGTGCCGAACGCGCGGTCGACGTAGTCGTCGGCGATCACCGGGATCCGGCGGCCGGTCAACGGCAGCTGCACGGCCCTGCCGATCAGGCCGGCGTAGCGCCGATCCTCCGGATGCACCATCACCGCGGTATCGCCGAGCATGGTTTCCGGGCGCGTGGTGGCGACGACCAGGTAATCGCGGGTCTCGCGCAGGGTCTCGTTGCCGTCGGCATCGTGCTCGACATGCTCGTAGCTCGCGCCGTCGGCCAGCGGATAGCGGATCGACCACAGGAAGCCGTCCTCCTCCTCGCTGACCACCTCGAGGTCGGACACCGCGGTCTGCAGGACCGGATCCCAGTTGACCAGGCGCTTGCCGCGGTAGATCAGGCCTTCCTCGTGCAGGCGCACGAACGCCTCGACCACCGCGGCCGACGGCGCCTCGTCCATCGTGAACACCTTGCGCGACCAGTCGCCCGACGCGCCAAGCCGGCGCATCTGCCGCTCGATGGTGTCGCCCGACTGCGCCTTCCACTCCCAGACCTTTTCGATGAACCGCTCGCGGCCCAGCGAGTCGCGGGTCTCGCCCTCACCGGCGATCGCGAGGTTGCGCCCGACCACCATCTCGGTCGCGATGCCCGCATGGTCGCTGCCGACCTGCCACAGGGTCCGGTACCCGCGCATGCGGTGGTAGCGGACCAGCGCATCCTGCAGCGTGTGCTGGAACGCGTGGCCCATGTGCAGCGTGCCGGTGACGTTGGGCGGCGGCAGCAGGATCGAGTAGGCCGGGCCGTCGCCCTGCGGCGCGAACACGCCGGAGGCTTCCCACTCCGCGTACAGGCGGGACTCGAAGGCACGGGGGTCGTAGCTGGAGGGAAGCTGGTCGGTCATGGCTGGCGGTTCGCGATGGTGACCGCCTTCCCCGCTGGGGAAGGCGCCGGGGACTGGGCCGGGGAACACGGAACGGCGGGCCCGCAGGACGCCTTCCCGGCACAACCGGTGGGATGACTTACATGTCGTGCTTGGCAGGCTCGATGCCGCGCGCGCGGTACTGCTTCCAGCGTTCGCGCAGCGGCTCGCGCGCGGCCGGATCGGCCGGC
The DNA here is from genome assembly GCF_021191595.1 of Alterluteimonas muca. NCBI lineage: Bacteria > Pseudomonadati > Pseudomonadota > Gammaproteobacteria > Lysobacterales > Lysobacteraceae > Alterluteimonas > Alterluteimonas muca. The sequence goes on along the minus strand of NZ_JAIWPS010000001.1, from coordinate 370,382 downwards.
ACCACCTCGAGCACGCGCTCGAAGCCGTCGGGCACCGCGGCATCGCGCAGGTTGATCACCAGCGCGCGCAGCGGCGGGTCGAACTCCGGCGTGGCGATCAGGACCGGGCACTCGTCGTCCTCCTCGTCACCGGCGATCTGGTGCGGGATGAAGACGTCGTCGCCCATGTCCCAGAGCTGGTCGTCGATCGCCTCGGCCTGGGCCTGGTCGCGTGCCAGCACCAGCGTCCACTGGCCGCTGTCGTAGGCCTTGCGTGCGAGCTCGGCGACCAGCCGCAACGGGTCGTCGCGGAAGCGCGGCCTGGCGATGAGGTAGAAGTCGGCGCGTGGCATCGGGAAGCCGGGCGTGGGAGCCGGAGCGGAACGGCGCGAGCGAACCTGCCGTTCCGCCCCGCTGCCGTCAGGCGGCCTGGTCCATCAGCCACTGCGACAGCAGGCCGACCGGGCGGCCGGTGGCCATGCCCATCTTGCCGCTGTCGCTGCCGCTGCCGGCGATGTCGATATGCGCCCAGCGCTGGCCTTCGGTGAAGCGCGAGAGGAAGCAGCCGGCGGTGATCGCCCCGCCCCAGCGGCCGCCGATGTTGTAGACGTCGGCGAACGCGGAATCGAGCACGCCCTGGTATTCGTCCCACAGCGGCAGGCGCCAGGCGCGGTCGAAGACCTGCTCGCCGGCGGCGAGCAGCTCGTTGGCGAGGTCGTCGTGCTTGCTCATCAGGCCGCTGGCCTGGGTGCCCAGCGCGATCATGCAGGCACCGGTCAGCGTGGCCACGTCGACCAGCGCCTGCGGCTCGAAGCGCTGCGCGTAGGTCAGCGCGTCGCACAGGATCAGGCGGCCCTCGGCGTCGGTGTTGCCGACCTCGATGGTCTTGCCGGACATGCTGGTGATGATGTCGGAGGGGCGGTAGCTGTTGCCGTCGATGGCGTTCTCGACCGCGGGCACCACCACGCGCAGGTTGATCGGCAGCTCCATGCCAACCGCCGACACGAACGTGCCGAGCACGGTGGCCGCACCGCACATGTCGAACTTCATTTCCTCGATGCCGCCCTGGGTCTTGAGGTTCACGCCGCCGGTGTCGAAGGTGATGCCCTTGCCGACCAGCACGTAGGGCTTCGCGTCGCCGCCGTTGTTCCACTCCAGCACGATCAGCCGCGGGGTGTTGGCCGAGCCGCGGGCCACCGCCAGCAGCGAGCCCATGCCGAGCTCCTCCATCTGCTCGCGCTCGAGCACGGTGCAGGCGGCCCTGTCGAAGCGTGCCGCGAATGCCTGCGCCTGCTCGGCGAGATAGGCCGGCGTGCAGATATTGGGCGGCAGGTTGCCGAGCTCGCGGGCGAACTCCACGCCGTTGGCGATGGCACGCCCCTGCGCGAGCGCGGCCGCGTCGTCACCGGCGATCGCCAGCGCCTTCAGGCCGGTTTCCTCGCGCTTGCGGTTCTTCGCGCCCAGGGTCGCGGTGTAACGGTAGGCAGCGTGGCCGGCGGCGACCACGGCCTGGCGCACGCGCCACGCGGTGTCATGGCCGGGCACGTCGAGCTCGGCAAGGGTCAGCAGGGCGCTGTCGACCGGACCGGTGCGCAGCGCGCGCACCGCGTCGGCGACCGCCTTGAGGTACTGCGGCGTAGCGAACTTGTCCGCCTCGCCCAGGCCCACGACCAGCACGCGCGGGGCAGCGACGCCGTCGAGGTCATGCAGCAGCGCGGTCTGGCCGGGCTTGCCGGTGATGTCGCCGCGCTCGATGAGCCGGGTGAGGCGCCCGCCGGATGCGGCGTCGATCGCCTGGGCGGCCGGCGACAGCTGCTTGCCGGCGAACACGCCGACCACCACGCAGCCGGTCTCGACGCCAGTGGTCGCTTGCTGGTTCAGGGTGAATTCGAGGGTCATCAAGGAGATTCCGTGGGGGTTGTGGGGGCCGGCCGCGCACTCGGCACGTTCTTTATCCGCATTCCCTACAATGGAGCGCTTGACCGCAGCCGAGGACCGGTGGCCTGGCGGCCGGCCCGCATGAAAAAAGCGCCCGGAATGGACCCCGTAGTCTAAAGCAACCCGCCAGACGATGCCGAAGCTCGATACCTACCTCTTCCGCGAATTCACCCAGGCCACCTTCGCGGTGCTCGTGGTGCTGATGGTCGTCAGCCTCGGCGGCGTGTTCGCCGACGTGCTCGGCGACATCGCCCGCGGCCGGGTACCGGCGGGGATGATGCTGTCGCAGCTCGGCCTGCAGGTGCTCAACTACCTGCCGCTGATCCTGCCGCTGGGGCTGATGATCGGCCTGCTGATGTCGGTCGGCCGGCTGTACCGCGATTCGGAAATGCCGGTGCTCACCGCCACCGGTGTCGGCCCGAAGCGGCTGCTGCGCCCGGTACTGATGCTGGTGGTGCCGATGGTCACCGTGATCGGCCTGTGCTCGCTGTGGCTGGGGCCGTGGGCGCGCGACTACTCGCAGCGGATGATCGCCGAGGGCAACCGCAGCCTGCTGCTGGCCGGGCTGGAAGCTGGCCGCTTCGTGGAACTGCCGGGCGGGCGCGGCGTGGTGTACGTGGGCGGCATGTCCAACGACGGCAGCCAGATGGCGCGCGTGTTCGTCTACCAGCAGGACGGTGAGCGCATGGACGTCACCACCGCCGCCACCGGCACCCTGCACCTCGAAGACAGCGGCCACCGCTTTCTCGAACTCGGCGACGGCTTCCGCGTCGAAGGGCCGCTGCGCGAGGGCCTCGACTTCCGGATGATGCGCTTCGCCAGCAACGAGCTGCAGTTGCCGGAAACCGATGGCCGACGTGACGACGACGATCCCGGCACGAGTTCGACGGTGGCGCTGTTCGGTGATGGCCGACCGGAAGCGCAGGCGGAACTGCACTACCGCATCGCGCCGCCGCTGCTGGCGCTGGCATTCGCGCTGCTGGCGGTGCCGCTGGCGCGCAGCCCGCCGCGGCAGTCGCGTTACGGGCGCACGATGCTGGCGTTCCTCGGCTATTTCGTGTCGATCAACCTGACGATGCTGGGCCAGGACTGGATCGCCGACGGCAAGCTCGCGCCGGGCCTGGGACTGTGGTGGCTGCTGCTGCCGCTGCTGGCGTTCGCGCTATGGGCGTATGCACGTGACGGCCGCCTGCGCCGCCCGCGGAGGCGCGCGGCATGAACCTGCTCCCGCGCATCCACACGCTGTATGTCGCCCGCGTGGTGACCGTCACCGTGCTGCTCACCTGGGCGGTGCTGGTCGGCGTGGACCTCGTCATCAGCGGCCTGCTGGCGGAAATCGACAACATCGGCGAGGGCCAGTACGGCGCGGTGTCGGCACTGACCTACGTGCTGTACACAGTGCCGCGACGCGCCTACATGATGTTCCCGACCGCCGCGGTGATCGGCACGCTGATGGGCCTGGGCCAGCTGGCGGCCAGTTCGGAACTGACCGCGCTGCGCGCGCTCGGGCTGTCGCGCCGGCGAATCAGCCTTGCCGCCGCCGCGCCGCTGGCGCTGCTGACCGTGCTGATGATCCTCAACGGCGAGACGCTCGGGCCGTGGGCGCAGCGCGCCGGCGACGCGATGAAAGCCGCGGCACGCTCCAACGACATGGTGGTTGCGCGCTATTCCGGCCTGTGGGCGCGAGAGGGCAATACCTTCCTCAACGCCCAGGTCGGCCAGCAGCGCGACGAGGGCGGCCGCCAGTGGCTCGAGCTCGGCGATGTGCGCCTGTTCGAGTTCGATGCAAACGGCCGTCTGGTGTCGGTGGCGCGCGCCGAGATCGCCGAGCACACCGGCGACGGCTGGTTGCTGCGCGATGTCGAGCGCACCTGGTTCGAGGAACGCGCGGTCACCCGCACCGAGGCGATGGAGGAAACCTGGGCCTCGCAGCTCGATGCCGCGGCGCTGGCAACCGCCGGCAACCTGTGGCGGCCGCGCTACCAGACCGCCGCCGACCTCAAGCGCGGCATCGACTATCGCCACCGCAACGCGCTCGACGCCTCGGAGTACGAGGAACACTACTGGGGCCGCTGGTTCTATCCGCTCAACGTGCTGGCGCTGTGCCTGGCGGCGATCCCGTTCGCGTTCGGCAACCTGCGCAGCGGCGGCCTGGGGCGGCGGCTGTTCGTGGGCGTGGTGTTCGCGCTGGGCTTCTGGCTGCTGCAGAACCAGTTCGTGCGCATGGCCAGCGTCTACCAGTTCGACTTCCGCATCGCCTACATGATCCCGCCGCTGGCGATGCTGGCGATCTCGTTCCTGCTGTTCCGCAGCCGCAGCGGCTGAGCCACCCCGCTCAACTGTCGGCCAGCAGCTCCATCGCCATCACGATCGCGTCCTCGCGGCCGTTGACGGTCGGGTAGTAGCGCGGTCGCCGGCCGATCTCGTTGAAGCCCTGCGCGTGGTAGAGCGCGATCGCCGCCGGATTGGACGGGCGTACTTCCAGGAACACCCGTTGCGCGCCATGTCCCTGCGCCAGCCGCAGCACCGTCTGCAGCAGGCGGCGGCCGTGGCCGCGCCCCTGGGCGGACGGGTCGACGCAGAGGTTGAGCAGGTGCGCCTCGCCCGCGGCGATGCTCAGCACCGCGTAGCCGATCACCTGCGCGCCCTCGTACAGCAGCCAGGCGGGATAACCGGCGCGGATGCAGTCGCGGAAGATGCCGGGCGTCCACGGGAACGGATAGGCGCGCCGTTCCACCGCCATCACCGCGTCGAGATCGTCCTCGCGCATCGGCCGCAGCGCCGGCGCACCGACACGATCGGCCGCCGGTGCGTTCACCGCCGGCGTGCCCGCAATGCGCGCAGGCGCGGCCACAGCGCGCGCTTGGCGGCCGGCGTGCGCAGCGCCTCGGGTGCCGGCCACTCACTGCACAGGCGCGCGGTGTCGCGGTCGTCGGGACTACGGCCGACGGCGCGCAACAGCGCCAGGTGCAGCGGATGCAGCGCTGGCGGGCGGTCCGACGGTGCCGGCGCCGGGGCGGGTGCAGCGACAGCCACCTCCTCTTCCACCGCTACCGGCTGCGATGCATCGAACGGGCGATAGAGCCGGTAACCCAGCTCGGCAAGCGCTTCGCGCTGGAAGCCGTCCCAGTTCATGCCGTGGCGGTCGGGCTGCGACGCCGGCGCCACAGCCACAGGACAGGCCCGGACAGCAGGTAGAGCGTGCTCGCCGCCAGCAGGGTCTTGGGCGGGTCGATCCACAGCGCGATCAGGATCGCCACCGCGATCGGCAGCGCCACGAACGGCACGCGGTCGGCCCTGGGGCCGGTGCCGCCGCCCTTGAAGCTCGAATAGCGGATGCGGCTGACCATCGCCAGGCCCGCCACCACGGTGACCGCCAGCGCCGGGTAGCGCAGGTCGATACCACGCAGCCCGAGCTCGTGGCAGGTCCACACGAAGCTCGCCATGACACCGGCAGCCGCCGGGCTCGCCAGGCCGACGAACCAGCGCTTGTCGACGGTGCCGACCTGGCTGTTGAAGCGCGCCAGCCGCAACGCCGCGCACGCGGCATACAGGAACGCCGCCAGCCAGCCGACCTTGCCCAGCGTCGGCCCGTCCATGCGCATCTCGATCAGCGCCCAGTGATACATCACCAGCGCCGGTGCCATGCCGAAGCTCACCAGGTCGGCAAGCGAGTCGTACTGCACGCCGAATTCGCTCTGGGTATTGGTCAGCCGCGCCACCCGGCCGTCGATGCCGTCGAGGATGCCGGCAACGAAGATCGCCACGCAGGCGGCTCCGAAGCGCCCCTGCGACGCGGCGATGATGGCGAAGAAACCCGCGAACAGCCCGCCCGTGGTGAACAGGTTGGGCAGCAGGTAGATGCCGCGGCCGCGCGATGGCAGCGGGGCGGCGGGGTCCCGATCGTGATCCATCGCCCAAGTCTAGCGGCTGCGGGGCCACCCGCGCTGCGTGCCGCTTGCGCCGGGGACGGGGCGGTGCTGCAATCCGGCGCACGTCACCGACCCCTCAAGGAGCTCCACATGCGCCATCCGCTCAACGGCCTCGCCCTCGGGCTTGTCGCCGCGCTGCTGGCCGGTGCCGCCGGCGCACAGGACATCTACCAGTGGAAGGACGCGCGTGGCGTCACCCATTATTCGGAAGCTCCGCCCAGTGGGGGAGAGAAGTACACCCACCGCCGGGTGACCCAGTCCGGCGCCAGCCCGGCGCAGCCGGCCAGCACTGCCGCATCGGCAGCGACCGCGACCGCCAGCGCCGCCGCGACGAATGATCCGCGCGCCGAACAGTGCCGCACCGCGCGCGCCAATATCGAGGCGCTCAATGGCGCGGGCCCGGTGCAGCAGGACGACGGCAGTGGCAATCCGCGTACGCTCAACGATGCCGAGCGCGCCGCGCAGCTGGAATTCGCCCAGGCCGCCGCGCGCGCCTACTGCGGCTGACGCATCCCCGGACGCCATTCCCGCGAGCCTCCCGGTCGTCATCCCCGCGAAGGGGATGCTCTCGACAGCCGAATGGGTGGTCGACCATGGACGTGCCGGGGCGAAGCGGCCTGGCGCCGCGCGCTCCCGCCTCGGCCGCTGATGCCCGGCACGGATAATCATCGCCAGCGCGCCCTCCGGCCGCGGCGCAGGTCGCGTGGCACAATGCCCGCCCCCTGATTCCCGACGCCTGCCATGCGCCTGTCGCAGTTCCATCTCCATACCAGCAAGGAAACCCCCGCCGACGCCGAGATCGCCAGCCACCGGCTGATGCTGCGCGCCGGGCTGATCCGCAAGCTGGCCGCCGGCCTCTATACCTGGTCGCCGCTGGGACTGCGCGTGTTGCGCCGGGTGGAAGCGGTGGTGCGCGAGGAAATGGAGGCCGCGGGCGCGGTGGAACTGCTGATGCCGTCGGTGCAGCCGCGCGAACTCTGGGAGGAAACCGGGCGCTGGGAGAAATTCGGCGGCCAGCTGCTGAAAATCCAGGACCGCAAGGAATCCTGGTACTGCTACGGCCCCACGCACGAGGAAGTCATCACCGACTTCGCGCGCTCGGAACTGGCGAGCTATCGCCAGCTGCCGGTCACCTTCTTCCAGATCCAGACCAAGTTCCGCGACGAGATCCGCCCGCGTTTCGGGGTGATGCGCGCGCGCGAGTTCCTGATGAAGGACGCCTATTCGTTCGATATCGACGATGCCGGCATGGCCGCGCAATACCGGCGGATGTACGACGCCTACGTGCGTATCTTTACCCGCCTGCAGCTGGAATTCCGCGCGGTCGAGGCCGATACCGGCGCGATCGGCGGCAGCGCCTCGCATGAATTCCACGTGCTGGCCGATTCCGGCGAGGACGCGATCGCGTTTTCCACCGCCTCGGATTACGCGGCCAACGTCGAACTGGCCGGGGCCGCGGAGCCGGCGCCACGGCCGGCGCCCGCGGAGGAAATGCGGCGGGTTGAAACCCCCACCCAGAAAACCTGCGAGGACGTGGCCGCACTGCTGGGCGTCCCGCTGGCGCGCACCGTGCGGACGGTGGCGGTAATGGGCGAGGACGGTTTCGTCGCCGTGCTGATGCGCGGTGACCACGCGGTCAACGAGATCAAGCTGGCCAAGCTGCCGGGGCTTGCCGAGTACCGCATGGCGACGGAAGCCGAAATCGCCGATCACCTCGGCAGCGAGCCGGGTTTCCTGGGCCCGGTGGCCCCTGCGCGTGCGATCCGCGTGGTCGCCGATCGCGAGGTCGCGGCATTGGCCGATTTCGTTGTCGGTGCCAACCAGCCCGGTTTCCACCTGGCCGGTGTCAACTGGGGGCGCGACCTGCCCGAGCCAGACCTGGTCGCGGACCTGCGCAATGTCGCCGAGGGTGATCGCGCACTGGATGGCGGCGAGATCCGCATCGCGCGCGGCATCGAGGTCGGCCATGTCTTCCAGCTCGGCCGCCGTTATGCCGAGGCCATGGGTTTCAGCGTGCTCGACGAACAGGGCAAGGCGGTGGTGCCGGCGATGGGCTGCTACGGCATCGGCGTGTCGCGCATCGTGGCCGCGGCGATCGAACAGAACCACGACGATGCCGGCATCATCTGGCCCGAGCCGATGGCGCCGTGGCAGGTGGCGGTGTGCATCATCAATCCCAAGCAGAACCCCGACGTGGACGAGGCCGCCGAGGCCCTGCACCGCGAGCTGCGCGCGGCCGGCCTCGACGCGGTACTCGACGACCGTGGCTTGCGCCCCGGCCCGATGTTCGCGGACATGGAACTGATCGGCATCCCGCACCGGGTGGTGGTCTCCGAGCGCGGGCTTGCGGCGGGCACGTTCGAATATCGCGCCCGGCGTGGCGGCGACGCGGAACATCTGGACCGCGGCAATCTGCGCGCACGGCTGGGGCTGGGCGAATAGTCCGGAGGCTGCGCGGCCACGCGGGTCTGCAGGGCGTATTCCGCAGCACCTCCGGATATGCCGCGACCGCATCAGGGCTGCCCATCGGCCCGCCACTGACTGATGGAAACGGGAACAACCGGCGCGGCCGATTTTTCCGTCTTACCTCCGGAAACCTCCGGCCGCATATTCCACCCGGGTTGCACCGGGGTTTCCCCGCCGTGCCTGCTTGCTTTACCATCGCCGCGCACACTGTCAGGACGACTCCCATTCCAACAACCATTTCCGGAGCAGCGCATGGCGATCGACCTCAATACCCTTTCTCCCCGTGAACTCGAATCACTGATCGCCCAGGCGCGCAAGCGCAAGACCACCCTGCAGAAGCGCAAGCCCGCCGCGAGCGTGCGCCGCAAGGTGGAGGCGCTGCTGAAGACCGAGGGATACACCGTCGCCGAGCTGTTCGGCACCGGTGGCACCGCCGGCAGCAGCGCGCCGCGCACGCGCAAGACCGCGGCCGCCGGCAAGTCCGCTGCTGGCCGCAAGCTCGGCAAGGTGCCGCCGAAGTACCGCAATCCGGCCAACCGGGATGAAACCTGGACGGGCCGCGGCAAGCATCCGCGCTGGCTGGCGGCGGAACTGGCGGATGGAAAGAAGATCGAGGATTTCCTGATCCAGTAATCGATCAGCGAAATGCAGAAAGAAGCGCCGGCCCAGTGCCGGCGTTTTCTTTGTTTGCTCCGGACGATCACAGACGCTGGACTGCCTGAGCGCCTACGGGGTGGCTCCGTTTCGATTTCGCGCTGCCCGTTGCGCGCACAGGGGATGTGCTCCCCCGGCCGGAGTCCGCGTCCAGCTACCACGGCCGGCCGCCGGCCATCCATGGCCGGCTGTCCGCACACCCCCTGTGCACGCAACGGGCCCAGACGTCCGCCGACACTGGCAGGAAGATCAACGGCGGTTGAAGCCGAAGTCCTCGGCTGACAGAACGGCCGATCGACCGTCGCCGTTGATCTCCGTCCCGACGCGACGACAGCTTGGGGCCCGCCGCGGCCGCAGGGGGATGTCCAGAGCCGGCCATGGATGGCCGGCGGCCGGATGTGGTAGCAGGACGCGGAGATATCCGGCTGGGCATCCCCCTGTGGCCGTGGTGGGCCGCCCAGACTCGAAGAACTTTCTCGATCGGCGGAAGACACCTTCCTTCGCGCATGGACCGGCGAAGCGCGGACACGATTACCGACAGCAGTCCCGATTACAGGCTTTTGCGCGCCGGCAGCAGCAGGTTTCCGAACATCAGGCCCGCGACCAGCGCCAGGATGATATTCAGCACGCCCAGCATCGCCTGCTGCCCCACCGCGACGTCCTGCTGCTGGAACAGGCTCATCAGGCCGCGCAGGCTGGCACTGCCGGGCACCAGCATGATGATGCCGGGCACGCGGATCACCGCACCGGGGCGGTTGGCCCAGCGCGCGTAACCGTTGCCGGCAGCGGTGACCAGCAGCGCGGATGCGAACAGTCCCACCGATGCCCCCAGCGCCAGGCCGACATACCGCGAGATCAGGTAGCCGCCGATCGCCGCCGACATCACCAGCACGTAGTCGCGACGCGGGGCCCGGAACAGCACCGCGAAGGCGAAGGCGGCCACCAGCATCGCGGCCCACTCCACCCAGTCCGGCTGCGGACGCCAGGCGCGCACCTGCGGCTCCACGCCGGCCAGCTGGGCCGCGGTCAGCGCGATCATGGTGCCGACGGTGAGTTTCATCACCGTGGTCAGCGCACCGGCAAACCGCACCGTTCCCGATACCAGGTGCTGGCTGGTCAGTTCGTTGACCGCGTTGGTCAGCGCCATGCCCGGCAGCATCACGATCAGCGACGCGATGATCACGGTGTTGAGGTTGAGCGGCGCGACATACCCGGCCACTGCGATCGCCACCAGGCCGGCGATCATGCCGGCGATCGCATCGGCGGATTCGCGCATGCGCACGCTGCGCCGGGTCACCGCATCGAGCTGGCCCAGCAGCACGCCGATCGCCGAGGCGGTGGCGATATCCAGCCATGGCAGCCGCCATAACCCGGCGATGCCCGCAGCGACCATGCCGTAGGCCAGCACATGGAACAGCCGGCCGCGCCAGTCCGGCCTGTGCAGGTCCAGCGCCAGCAGCGCGGCATGTCCTTCCGACAGGTCCAGGCGGCCGGCGACGACTTCCTCGGTGATCCGGTCCACCTCGCTGAGCTTGGACAGGTCGAGATCACCCGGCGCGGCGCGGATCACCCGGGTGGTGTCGCTGTCGCCCGGCGGCCGGTGCGGGTCGTTGAACGACAGCACCATGCCGGTGGGGTTCACCCATGGCTCGCAGTGCAGCTGCAGCTGTTCGCAGACGTCGGTGACCGCGCCTTCCAGGCGCTGTGCGGTGGTGCCGTAGGCATGCAGGTGTTCGGCCAGCTCCACCACGAAGGCGATGCGGGCGGCATATCCGTAGGTGTGCGGAGACGGGCGATCCATCGCCACAGGATCGCACGCGCGGCGCGTGCGTTGCTGCGATGCACAGCTTCACGACCCGATTGCGTACTCTATGCGGCACCGGCCCGCGCCGCCCGGACACATCCCTCCGCATGCCCGTTCCGTCCGCATGATCGACACCGCGCCCAGCTTCGACGCCGATCCCGACGGCCGCATGGTGCTGCGCGGGCGATGGACGCTCAGCCATGCCGGCGAGATCGGCGAGGCGTTGCGCGAGGCCCCCGAGGACGCGCACGAGGTGGACGCCACGCATATCGAACGCATCGACTCGGTGGGCGTGCTGCAGCTGCTGCGCTTCGCCCACAAGCGCGGCATCGATTTCGAGCAGTTCCGTTTCCGCGACGACCACCGCGCCTTGGTGGCGGCGATCGAGGACGTGCACGACGACCGCCCGGCGAAGAAAAAGGAGTACGGCTTCGCCGCGGCGCTGGGCCGGCTCGGCTACGCGATGGTCGACAACGGCCGCGAGATCATGGCGCTGATCAGCTTCCTGGGCGAGAACCTGATCAAGCTGATGCGCCTGATCAAGGAGCCGTCGCGCTTCCGGCTCACGCCCACCGTGGCGCACATGGAACAGGTGGGGCTGGATGCGGTGCCACTGGTGGTGCTGCTGTCGTTCCTGGTGGGCGCGGTCATCGCTTTCCTCGGCTCGACGATCCTTGCCGAGTTCGGTGCGCAGATCTTCGTGGTCGAGCTGGTCAACATCGCGTTCCTGCGCGAGTTCGGCGTGCTGCTGACGGCGATCATCCTCGCCGGCCGCACCGCCAGCGCGTTCACCGCGCAGATCGGGGCGATGGTCAGCCGCGAGGAAGTGGACGCGATCCGCACCCTCGGCCTCGATCCGATCGACCTGCTGGTGCTGCCGCGGGTGATCGCGCTCATGGTGATGCTGCCGCTGCTGACCTTCCTGGCGATGGTGGCGGGTCTCGCCGGCGGCCTGACGGTCGGCGTCTTCAGCCTCGAGATCCCGCCGCAGGGCTATCTCTCGCGGATGCAGGACACCTTCGAGCTGCGGCACATGCTGGTGGGCCTGTCGAAGGCGCCGGTGTTCGCCCTGCTGATCGCGCTGATCGGCTGCCTGGAAGGATTGCAGGTGGAAGGCACCGCACAGTCGGTGGGCGAGCGCACGACGTCGAGCGTGGTGCAGGCGATCGCGCTGGTGATCGTGCTCGATGCGCTCGCCGCGCTGTGGTTCATGGAGCTGGGATGGTGAGCACGAACGAGCGCGACGCCACGACCGCGCCGGACGCCGACGACGGGATCATCGTGCGCGTGCGCGGGCTGGAAAACCGGTTCGGCAAGCAGGTCGTCCACGAAGGCCTCGACCTCGACGTGCACCGCGGCGAGATCCTCGGCGTGGTCGGCGGCTCGGGCACCGGCAAGTCGGTGCTGATGCGCACCATCCTCGGCCTGCGTACACCGGATGCCGGCAGCATCGAGGTGTTCGGCATCGATGCGATCGACGCCGACGCCGCCGGGCGCTCGTATATCGAGCGCCACACCGGCGTGCTGTTCCAGGACGGCGCGCTGTTCTCGTCGCTGACGGTGGGCGAGAACGTCGAGGTGCCGCTGAAGGAGCACTACCCCGGCATCAGCCCTTCGCTGCGCTACGAACTGGCGCTGCTGAAGGTGAAGCTTGCCGGCCTGCCGGCGGATGCCATCGACAAGCTGCCGTCGCAGCTGTCGGGTGGCATGCGCAAGCGCGCCGGCGTGGCCCGTGCGCTGGCGCTCGATCCGCCACTGATGTTCCTCGACGAGCCCACCGCCGGCCTGGACCCGATCGGCGCGGCGGCGTTCGACGAGCTGATCCGCACCCTGCAGGAAGCGCTGGGCCTGACCGTGTTCCTCATCACCCACGACCTCGACACCCTCTACGCCATCTGTGACCGCGTCGCGGTGCTCGCCGACCGCAGGGTGCTGGCGATCGGCCCGCTGTCGGAAGTCGAACGCGTCGACCACCCGTGGGTGCAATCCTATTTCCACGGCCCCCGCGCACGCGCGGCGCGCGCCGCCGACGGCGCCACCGCGCCCGCACTGGAAGCCTGAGCATGGAAACCAAAGCCAATTACGTCCTGATCGGCGCCTTCACCATCGCGGTGGTGACATTCGGCCTGCTGTTCGCACTATGGGCGGCGAAATACGCCTCCGACCGCAGCTGGCAGGACTACGCGGTGGTCTTCAACGAGCCGGTCACCGGCATGTCGGAAGGCAGCAGCGTGCAGTACAACGGCATTGCGGTGGGCAGCGTGCAGAGCCTGCAGCTGGCACCGGACGATCCGCGGCAGGTGATCGCGCACCTGCGCCTGGATGCACGTGCGCCGGTGCGGACCGACACCCGCGCGCGGATGTCGATGACCGGCCTGACCGGCTCGCCGATCATCCAGTTGACCGGCGGCAGCCCGGAGCTGCCGCGGCTGGTCGACGTCTCCGACCGCGAGATCCCGATCATCCTCACCGAGCCGTCGGCGCTGCAGAACATCTCCGATACCGCCAACCGGCTGGTCGAGCGCCTCGACCAGGTGCTGAGCGAGGAGAACGTCGCCCGTATCTCGCAGACGCTGACCCATATCGAACAGGCCACCGGATCGATCGCCGCCGGCCGCGAGGACATCCGCGAACTGCTGGCCTCCGCGCGCGCGGCCAGCGTCCAGCTGGAGCAGACGCTCGCCACCACCAACCAGGCGGTGGAGACCATCGACCGCGAACTGGTGCAGGAGCTACCGGGGATGGTCGATCGCCTCAACAACTCGCTGGCGCAGTTCGATTCCGCCACCGGCGGCGCCGACGCGATCCTCAACGAGAACCGCGCCGCCATCCACAGCTTCGCCAACGACGGGCTGTCGCAGCTGGGGCCGACGCTCACCGAGCTGCGCAGCCTGGTCCGCGACCTGCGCCGCATCAGCGACCGCCTCAACGGCAACCCCACCCGGTTCCTGCTCGGCGGCGACGCACCCAAGGAGTTCGACCCCAATGAATGAAGAACAGGGAGCCCGTGCCCCAGGATCAGCCCACCGTGTCCAGTGGAATGACTCCCGCCCGGCACCATCGCCCCTCTCCCGCAGGCGGGGTGAAGAGGCGCGCCTGCGAGCCATTGGCTCGCGTGTCGATGAACGCCCTCGCGGTGACGCGAGGGCCGGGGCGCGGAGCGGAGGATGGGGTGAGGGCAACACGCCCGCCAGAAGCGCCTTCCAGATCCTCTGCACCGCCTGCCTTCTGCCCATCCTGCTCGCCGGCTGCAGCCTGCTCGGCGGCGGTTCGCGCGAGCCGGTGACCACCTGGTCGCCGGTGGTGGAGACGCGCAGCGATCCCGCGTGGCCCGCGGTGGACTGGCAGCTGACCATCGTGCCGACCACGGCGCCGCGCGTCGTCGACAGCCCGCGGATCTCGGTGCGCCGCACGCCGTCGGAACTGCAGGTCTACGCCGGATCGGTCTGGGCGCAGCCGGCCACCGAACTGGTGGAACTGGCCCTGCTGCGAACATTCGAGGCGTCGGACCGCATTCCCGCGGTGGCGACCTCGGGCGCGGGCATCCGCGCCGACTACAAGCTGGTGCTGGACCTGCGCCGCTTCGAGTCCGATTACGCCGGACGCGACATTCCGCAGGCCACCATCGAACTCGGTGCGCGCCTGCTGCACAACCACGACCAGCGCGTGGTCGCCTCGCGTACCTTCCTGCAGACCGTGCCGGCGACGGGCACCGCGGTGGAGAACGTGGTCACCGCGTTCGAAGAGGCGCTGGCCGCACTCGGCCACGACGTTGCCGGCTGGACGCTGGTGAGCGGCGATGCCGACGTGCGCGCGCCTGCCGTGGTGGCGCCCCGTACGCAGCGCTGACCGCGCCTGCCGCTGCCGCCGTCAGCCGACGGCGGCATCGCTGGAGTCAGGCCGGAACGACAGCGTCGCGATCACACCGCGCGTCGCTCCCGGCACCACCCGCACGCTCCAGCCATAGAGGTCGCACAGGCGGCGAACGATCGACAGGCCGATGCCGCCGCCCTGCGAATGCTCCGCATGCGAGCCACGGTATCCGCGCTCGAACAGCCTTGCCGCATCCTCGGCGCTCAGCCCCGGGCCGCTGTCGATCACCTGCACCGCATCGTCGAGCACCCGCACCACCACCTCGCCCGACGGCGTGTACTTCACCGCATTGCCGATCAGGTTGCCGAGCGCGACCGCGACCGCGGCTTCCGGCGCATCGACGACCAGGCCGCCCTCGCCTTCCAGCCGCAGTTCCAGCGGCTTGCCGCCCACCTGCGCGCGGTGCGCTTCGAGCAGCTGCTCGGCCGCGCGCGCGATGTCGGTATTGCCGTGCCCGCGCTCGGCGCGCGACAGCAGCAGCAGCGCGCTGATGAGGTCGGTGCACTGCTGTTCGGCGCGCTGGATGCGCAGCAGCCGCGCACGGGTCTTGTCGTCGAGTTCCGGCCGCGCCAGCAGCAGCTCCACCGCACCGCGGATCACCGCCAGCGGCGTGCGCAGTTCATGGCTGACGTCGGCATTGAACTCGCGGTCGCGCTGCACCACCTCGGTCAGGCGCGCGGAATAGTCGTCGAGCGCGCTGGCAAGCTGGCCGACCTCGTCGTCGGGGAAATGCGATGCCAGCGGCACCGGCTGCGCGGTGCCGCCCGACTGCCGCAGGCGCTGGGCGAGTTCCGATACCGGGCTCATCACCCGCGACGCCGCCCACCAGCCCACCAGCAGCGACAGCAGCGAGAACACCAGCACCGATCCGTAGATGGCGCGCTGGAACTGTTCGTCGCCGCGCATGGTCTGGGTCATGTCGTAGGCAAGGAAGAACCACTCCTCATCGGTCTTGCGCACCGCCAGCTTGTAGGCGAACGGCTGGCCCAGCTCGTCGGTGCCGCCCAGGGTATGGATGCCGGTGCCGAGCTCCACCCATTCCGGGAAGTCGCGGCGCAGGCGGTCGATGCGGTCGGGCGTGAACACGTAGCCGCGCATCTGCTGCACCGGCAGGTCCGGGTTGCGCGTCGGGTCGCTGTAGTAGAGGTGCGCGTACTCGTCGATGTTGCGGTTCATCACGTCCTCGACCAGCGCGTTCTCCACCCGGTTGCGCGCGTACTGGGTGGCGAACGCGAACAGCAGGGTCAGGCCGAGGCCGAGCAGCAGGAACGAGAGGATGATGCGGCTGCGCAGGCGCCGCCGGTAACGGCGGGCCCCGCGCAGCGACGCCGTCGAGGCGTGCCGGTCAGCTGCCGCCATCGGGGGCGGCGATCCGGTACCCGATGCCGTGGCGGGTCTGGATGTACGGGGTGTCGAACGGCTTGTCGATCACCGCGCGCAGGCCATGGATATGCACGCGCAGCGAGTCGGAATCGGGCAACTCCTCGCCCCACACCCGGGTTTCCAGGTCCTGGCGGGTGACCACCGCCGGCGAGGCCTCCATCAGCGCCTGCAGGATCTTGAGCGCGGTCGGGTTGAGCTGCAGCAGCTTGCCCAGCCGGCGCACCTCGAGGGTGTCGAGGTTGTATTCGATCTCGCCGACCTCCAGCACGCGGGTCTGCACCCCGCGACCGCGGCGCGACAGCGCATTGAGGCGGACTTCCACCTCCTGCAGCGCGAACGGCTTGACCAGGTAGTCGTCGGCACCGGAATCGAAGCCGGCGAGCTTGTTGTCGAGCGAATCGCGCGCGGTGAGCATCAGCACCGGGGTCTGCTTGCGCGCGTCGTTGCGCAGCTTGCGGCAGACCTCGAGGCCGTCCATGCCCGGCAGGTTGAGGTCGAGCACGATCGCGTCGAAGTCGTGCACCACCGCCAGGTGCAGGCCGGTCACGCCATCGGCGGCGAAGTCGACGGTATGGCCACGATCCTCCAGGTAGTCGCCCAGGTTGGCGGCGATGTCCTGGTTGTCTTCGATCACGAGTATGCGCATGGGAGGCCGTTGCGTTGAGGGGCGGACATACTGGGCTGCAGGTCACGGCGGTGCCGTGAACGGCTGCGGGCATGGCGCCGGAAGGCGCGCGACATGAGCGCCGATTCTGGCACACGTCCGACGCGTGGACCCCGGCCCTCGTGATGGCCGCCGCAGCCGGACACAAAAAGACCCAGGCGGGGGAACGCCGCCTGGGTCGAAAGGTTACCGCCCCGATGACCATCGCCCGAGCCGGTTGCCCGGCTGCCGACCATGTGTGGCGACCATAGCCCGGCGCCGGTTACAGGCCGGTTAACCCGCCGGTACGCGTGCGTTACGGCGACGCTTCGGGGGGATCCGCACCGGGCGCGCGGCCACATGCGCGGCGACGTGCTCGACCACCAGCCCGGCCACGTCGACGCCGGTTGCACCCTCGATGCCCTCGAGGCCGGGCGAGGCATTGACCTCGAGCACCAGCGGGCCGCGGGCCGAGCGGATCAGGTCGACCCCGGCCACGCGCAGCCCCAGCCCCTGCGCGGCGCGTACCGCCAGCGCCTGCTCGTCGGCAGAGGCGGTGTCGGCGGTACCGGTGCCGCCACGATGCAGGTTGGAGCGGAAATCGCCGATCGGCGCCTCGCGCCGCATCGCCGCGACCACGCGGTCGCCGACCACGAAGCAGCGCAGGTCGCAGCCGGCCGCCTCGCCGATGAATTCCTGCACCAGGAAGGTCGCCTGCAGCCCGCGCAGGGTTTCGATGACGCTGCGCGAGGCCGATGGCTTCTCGGTAAGCATGACCCCGGCGCCCTGGGCGCCTTCGTTGAGCTTGATGATGTGCGGCGGCGGGCCGAGCATCGACAGCAGGTCGTGGGTGTCGTCGGGGTTGTCGCCGAACACCGTGACCGGCAGGCCGATGCCCTGCGCGGCGAGGATCTGGTGCGCGCGCAGCTTGTCGCGCGCGGCGCCGATCGCGGCAGACGGGTTCGGCGTGTAGGCGCCCATCAGCTCGAACTGGTGCAGTACCGCGTTGCCGTACCGTGTGACCGACGCGCCGATGCGCGGGATCACCGCATCGAAGTCCGAGATCGGGCGGCCCTTGTAGTGCATCGCGAAACCGTCGCAGGCGATGCGCAGGTAGCAGCGCAGCGGGTCGAGCACGCGCACGGTATGGCCGCGGGTGCGCGCTGCCTCGACGAGGCGACGGGTCGAATACAGCCGCGTGTTGCGGGAGAGGATGGCGAGCTTCATCGACCGTGCCGGGTTTTCGGGCGGCCGTTATATCCCACCGCGGTACGTTGCACGATGACCGTCGCCGCGGCGCCGTGCACGCGGTTCATGGCCGCGCCTGCACGGCGTGGCAGCGACCCGGGCGGTGCAGTCCTGGCGGCCGATCCCCGCAGGATTTTCAGCGGCAGCCGTCGCCTTGCACGCGCAGCTGCGCGGCGTACATCGCAGGGTCGCGGGCGCGGCCGGCTTCGGCATCCGCGCGGGCCTCGTCGAGATAGATGCGCGCGCGCCCCTGGGCATCGAGTTCGAGGGTATCGGTGCCCGGCTTGCGCCAGATCCGCGCCACCGCCACCAGGCCCTCGCAGGCGGCGCTGGGGATGCGGACCTCGTCGTGGTACAGCCAGCCCTGCGCGGCATCGGGTTCGACCTCGTCGGCGTTGACCAGCCGCGCGCGTGGCTGGCATTGCGGCGCGGTCTGCTTGACCGAGAAGCGGTAAGGCGGTTGCGCCTGGCCGGTGAACACGCCTTCGATGCGGGCGCAGGCTTCCGGGATCGTGCGTACGGTATGCGCCGCGCCATCGGCCTGCGGCGTCGCCGGCTCGCGGGAGATCTCCGGGGCCTGTTGCGCGGCGGCGGCAGGCACCGCCAGCAGCAGGGCAAGCGAGAGGCAGGTGGTGGGGGACATGGTGCGGCTCGCAGGGGGCGGTGGCACAGGCTGTCACGGTGGCGCTGAATCGTGCTTCCACGTGGCAGGCGCGACGGCGCGCACACCGCCCCATGCCGCTGTGCCATAGTCGGGCGGCATCACCGCTGTGCGAGGGGATCTGTCCTCATCATCTGTGCGGGCAGTCCCAGGCATTCCACTCTGGGAGGGGTTACATGCTCGAGCAACACGGTTTGTGGATGGCGCTGGCCTGCGCCGTCATCGCGATTCTCTACGGGATCGTTTCCGCTGCCTGGATCAACCGGCAGCCGGCCGGCAACCAACGGATGCAGGAGATCGCCGGCGCGATCCAGGAAGGCGCGCGCGCCTACCTCAACCGCCAGTACCTGACGATCTCCGTTGCCGGCGTGGTGCTGTTCGTGCTCGTCGGCATCTTCCTGGGCTGGGCCACCGGCGTCGGCTTCCTGCTCGGTGCGGTGCTGTCGGGGGCGGCCGGCTATATCGGCATGAACGTCTCGGTGCGCGCCAACGTGCGCACCGCGGAGGCCGCGCGGCGTGGCATCGGCCCGGCCATGGATGTCGCGTTCCGCGGTGGTGCCATCACCGGCATGCTGGTGGTGGGCCTGGGCCTGCTGGGCGTGGCCGGCTACTGGTGGCTGCTGCCGCGTTTCGGCATCGGCGGCGAGGCCGCGCTGCACGCGCTGGTGGGGCTGGCGTTCGGCAGCTCGCTGATCTCGATCTTCGCGCGGCTGGGTGGCGGCATCTTCACCAAGGGCGCCGACGTCGGCGCCGACCTCGTCGGCAAGGTGGAAGCCGGCATCCCCGAGGACGACCCGCGCAACCCGGCGGTGATCGCCGACAACGTCGGTGACAATGTCGGCGACTGCGCAGGCATGGCCGCGGACCTGTTCGAGACCTACGCCGTCACCGTGATCGCGACGATGCTGCTGGGCTACCTGATGGCCGATACCGTCGGCGCCAATGGCGTGCTGTATCCGCTGGTGCTGGGAGGGGCCTCGATCCTGGCATCGATCGTCGGCACGTTCTTCGTCAAGGTGAAGCCCGGCGGCTCGATCATGGGCGCGCTGTACAAGGGCGTGGTCGTCTCCGGCGTGATCGCGGCCGTGCTGTTCTGGCCGATCACCACCGAGCTGATGGCCGACAACAGCCACGGCGCGGACAACCTGTACTGGTGCGCGCTGGTGGGCCTGGTGCTGACCGGCGTGATCGTCTGGATCACCGAGTACTACACCGGCACCCAGTACAGGCCGGTGCAGCACATCGCCCAGGCCTCGACCACCGGGCACGGCACCAACATCATTGCGGGCCTCGGCATCTCGATGAAGTCGACCGCGTGGCCGGTGATCGCGGTGTGCCTCGCGATCTGGGTGTGCTTCGCGCTGTCCGGCCTTTACGGCATCGCGATCGCGGCCACCGCAATGCTGTCGATGGCGGGCATGATCGTCGCGCTCGACGCCTACGGCCCGATCACCGACAACGCCGGCGGCATTGCCGAGATGGCGGAGCTGCCGCCGGAAGTGCGCGAAGTCACCGATCCGCTGGACGCCGTCGGCAACACCACCAAGGCGGTGACCAAGGGCTATGCGATCGGATCGGCGGCACTGGCCGCGCTGGTGCTGTTTGCCGATTACACCCACAACCTGCAGGCCAACAACCCGGGCACGACGTTCGCCTTCGACCTGTCCGACCACTACGTGATCATCGGCCTCCTGATCGGGGGCCTGATCCCGTACCTGTTCGGCGCGATGGCGATGGAGGCGGTCGGACGCGCCGCCGGCAGCGTGGTGGAGGAAGTGCGCCGGCAGTTCCGCGAGATCCCGGGGATCATGCAGGGCACCGCGAAGCCCGACTACTCGCGCGCGGTCGACATGCTGACGAAGTCCGCGATCAAGGAGATGATCCTGCCGTCGCTGCTGCCGGTGGCGGTGCCGATCGTGGTCGGCCTGCTGCTGGGGCCGCGGGCGCTGGGCGGCCTGCTGATCGGCACCATCGTCACCGGGCTGTTCGTGGCGATCTCGATGACCACAGGTGGCGGCGCCTGGGACAACGCCAAGAAATACATCGAGGACGGCCACTTCGGCGGCAAGGGCTCGGAAGCCCACAAGGCAGCGGTGACCGGCGACACCGTGGGTGACCCCTACAAGGACACCGCGGGGCCGGCGATCAATCCGCTGATCAAGATCATCAACATCGTGGCGCTGCTGATGGTCCCGCTTCTATAGAACCGAAACCGAAAGCCCCGGCGTCGAACCGCCACGACACCGCCCGGTGAAGCATCTCCCGTCCGGCACCAACGCCCCTCTCCCGCTTGCGGGAGAGGGGTTGGGGTGAGGGGAAGCGCGAAACCCCCTCATCCGCCCCTGCGGGGCACCTTCTCCCCCGCGCGCGGGGGAAGAGTCAGGCCGCGGCGCCTCTACACCGCATATCCGATGCAACCGGGCGCATGCGCGGCATTGGCCCGGGGCACGCGTTGCGAGGGTCCATCCCACGCTGCAGATCAACCCCTCGCCTTCAACGCTCGAACGCGCCTGCCGCCACGTCGTACCACGGCGTGCACAGCTGCTGCTGACGGTCGACCACGTCGAAGCTGGCGCGCCAGACGCTGACGCCGGCGGAATCCTCCGGCATATCGAACAGGTCCGCGTCGAACGGCGCCACGCCCAGGCACCAGCGCACGCGACGCGGTTCCGCGTCGGTCGGTGGCGCATAGGCGAACTCGCCTTCCAGGCTGGCGCCGGGGTCGATGCGCGCGGCCATCGGGCTGGGCGGCGACGTCGGCGCCGGATCGGGAAGCGGCAATGCGATATGGCGCAGGGTCACCTCGCCCGGGCGCTCCTCGACAAAGGTGGGTTCGCCGACCGCGCCGGACGGCTGCCGACCGGTGAGGACCGCGTGCCGGTGGCCGCGGTCGAACACCGCCACCGCCTGCGCGCCGGCGTTCTCGACGCGGTACCGCACGCGCACGGTGCCGCTGCGCGGCTCGTATGCGAAGCCGGCAGCGAGGCGTACGGGGCCGTCGGCCACGGGGGCCAGCTGGATGGAGTCGGACATGGATGCGGTTCCGGTGGGCGGGACGACGGGCGCCTGTGCGCAGGCCGCGAGCGGCAACGCGGCGAGGATGGCGGTCGCGAAGACGGTACGCGCGGAGCGCGGTGATGTGTTCATGCAGGGCAGCCTAAAGGACGACAGGCGGCCCGCCAATGCGGGCCGCCTGCAGCTCCGGTCATGGAGCGGGACGTGCTGGCGGCTGCACTTACAGCCGGTAGCTCGGACGATCCGGCATGCCCAGCTCGCGGCGCAGGCCGTTCTCGGTCAGGTGGATCGGGTTGTGGGTGGTGGGTGGGGTGCTCGGATCGCCATCGAAGTCGAAGGCGGGAGCAGAAGTCTCCAGTCCCACGGCCTGGCGTTCGGCATTGCGGATGCCGCGATCAGGGCCGGAGCCGGTGTAGCTGCCCGGCTGGAAGGTGCCGTTGACGCCGTTATAGGCGTGCGACATCTCGTGATAGAGCACCACGGTGGGGGCCGGGAAGGCATCCATGTGGAACGACGGGTTGTAGCCGATGGTCACGTCACCGCCCACGCCGGCACGGCCGTTGACGATCTCGGCACCACCACGGCCAAAGGTCTGGGCATAGCCGTTCTGTTCGTTGGCCAGCTCCTGGATGGTCACGCGGTTGCCCTTGTTCTCGACGGCGGCATCAAGCTCGGAGAGCATCTGGGTCCCGGCGGCGGAGCTGCGCAGGAAATCCAGCTCGGATTCCACACGCTGGCGGAACTGCTCGGAGCCCGTGACCGCGATGGTCTGCCCGGCGCCGGTGTCGATCTCGACGTTGACCACGGTCGGCCGGGCGCCGGTGGCGGCGTTCACCAGGTCGCCGACCTCGGTGTAGACGAGGTCGTTGGCACCGGCACCGTTGATGGTGTCGTTGCCGAGGCCTGCATAGGCCGAGCTGCGCCCCGCTGCATCGACATGGATGACGTCGTCGCCACGGCCACCGGAGAGGATGTTCTGGCCGGCGCCGCCGAAGATCTCGTCATTGCCGAGGCCGCCTTCGATGAAGTTGAAGCCGCTGCCTGCGCGGATCACGTCGTTGCCGGCACCACCGAAGATGATGTTGTCGCCATCGCCGCCGACGAGGGTGTCGTCGCCGTTGCCGCCATCGATGTCGTTGCGGCCACCGATGGTCTCGATGGTGTCGTTGCCGTCGCCGCCGAAGATGCGGTCGTCGCCCATGCCGGTGCGGATGACGTCGTCGCCGGCGCCGGCATCGATCACCAGGTTCACGGTGACATTGGGCGAGGCGGTGATCGTGTCGTTGCCGCCACCGGTGCGCAGGGTCAGCTCCTGGCGCTCGGTCAGGCGGACGGCATAGGACTCGCCATTGACCTCGACGTCGAGGGTGCCGTCGTCGCGCTGGCTGATACGCACGTCGTCGTCGCCCTCGCCCGTGCTCGTGGTGAACACCACCTGGTCACTGGTGATGCCGTAGTCGGCGACGGTCTGCTCGCGGGTGACGGTGGCCTGCTCGCCCACGTGCAATTCGGAATTGGTGATGCGCTTGCCATCCGGGGTCTGCAGGCCGGGCAGGCTGCTGCCACGGTCGTTGCCCTGGATCGGGATCGCGGTGTCGGCGACGTTGACCGCGCGGTCGGCCACCTGGGCCGGCGCGTCCGTCGAGCGCAGCGGTGCATCGTTGAAACGGTTCTGGGTGGCGTCCTGCGCCTGTTGTCCGTCCCAGTACCCCTGCGTCGGCTGGAGGGCTGCAGGGCTGGCGGCGTCGAGGTGGGTCATGTCGGAATCCGTTGCGTCTGGGGGCGTGGGGCATATGGATACGCCCCAGTACGGGACCGGCCAAGCTGGGGCCTACCCCAAGGTGGGGTCGACCCGAGGCTCTGCTGCGACGCAACAGCCGGCGGCGTAGAATGCGCGGTTTCCCCTACCCGACGTGGCGCGCGCCACGTCCGCCTTCGGAGTCGATACATGGGACTGCAGCGCGTCACCACCGGCAACAACCCGCCGCACGAGATCAACGTCATCATCGAAATCCCCAAGGATGCGGAGCCGGTGAAGTACGAGGTGGACAAGGCCAGTGGCGCGATCTTCGTCGACCGCGTGCTGTCCACGCCGATGCGCTACCCGTGCAACTACGGTTACGTGCCCCACACCATGTGCGGCGATGGCGACCCGGCCGACGTGCTGGTGATCCTGCCGCTGCCGCTGGTGCCCGGCTCGGTGATCCGCTGCCGCCCGGTCGGCGTGCTGAAGATGTCCGACGAGGCCGGCAACGACGAGAAGATCCTCGCGGTGCCGGTGGAGAAGGTGTTCGCCGGCTATGCCCACGTCGATGACCTCGACAAGGTGTCGGCGCACTGGCTGGAGCGCATCGGCCACTTCTTCGAGCACTACAAGGATCTCGAGAAGGGCAAGTGGGTCAAGGTCGACGGCTGGGGCGATGCCGCCGAGGCGAAGAAGATCCTCGAGGACGCCATCAGCGCCTGTGCCAACGAGCAGGCCTGACCATTCCGGCGGCACCGTCACAGTTTGACTTGTGGCACGGGTCGCCAGCGCCGTCGCGTTGTTAACATCCTTCGCACACGCGGGCCCGTCGGGTCCGCGCCGTTGCCAGGGGGAGTTCCGAAGTTGCGCATCCTGTTCGTGGGCGGCGAAGACAGCCTGCCGCCCGATCTGATCGATCTCGTCGGCGGCATGGATGAAAGCTGGGACGTGCAGTGCGTCGGCGACGGCGCCACTGCCACTTCGCTTGCCGCCGACCTGCCACAGGACATCGTGGTGGTCGCCCCGGTGCTTCCCGACATGCCCGCGGCAACGCTCCTCGGGCAGATCCGCACCCTGCGCCCGGAAACCTCGCGCATCGCCCTGGTCGGCGACCGCGAGCCACCGCCCGCGCGTGTGCTGTCGCTTGCCCACCGCTTCCTGCCGCTGCCGCTGGGCGAGGAACTGCTGCTGGAAGCGATCGGCAGCCTCGAGGAACTGCGCGACCTGCTGGGCGACCCGCGGTTGCGCGAACACATCGGCCGCATCGACCAGCTGCCCTCCCCGCCGCACACCTATCTGGCGCTGATGCACGCGCTCGAGGCCGACGACGAGACCAGCGCGACCGAGATCGCACGGCTGATCTCCGGCGACCCGGCAATCGCGGCCAAGGTGCTTCAGCTGTGCAACTCGGCGTATTTCTCCGCGGGACGCAGCATCACCGACCTGCGCATGGCCGTGACCCGGCTCGGCATCGGCACCCTGCGCAACCTGGTGCTGGCCAGCGAAGTGTTCGGGCAGAGCGCGCAGACCGGCGTCGACCGGCACGCGCTGCAGCAGCGTGCGCTGCTGGCCTCGCAGCTCGCTCGGCGGCTGCTGCCGGAATCGAGTGCGGAGCTCGGCGCCACCGCGGCGCTGCTGGCCGACATCGGCCTGCTGCTGCCGGGTGTCCATGACGCGCGCAACGCCGCTGCGGGCGAACACGATGGCGCCGGCGAGGGCGACGTGCTCGACCATGCCGAAGCAGGGGCATACCTGCTGGGCCTGTGGGGCCTGCCGATGCCGATCATCGAGGCGGTGGCCTTCCAGCGCGCGCCAGCGCGTGCCGGCACGCGCAGCTTCTGGGTGACCGGTGCCGTGCACGTGGCCACCTCGCTGGTGGCACGCGTCGGCGTCGACGAGGATTACCTGCGCCGCACCGGCGTGCTGGATCGCCTCGATGGCTGGCGCACCCAGGCGGATCGGCTGATGGGCGTCACGCCGCAGCCTGCGTAGCGGTACCCCCCGCGGCCCCCGCCGCGTACACGCCTCCACGACCGGATCAGCAACCGGCGGTCCGCCGCGGGGGCACCGCGCTGTGCGGCTGCCTGCGGCCGTGCCGGTCTGGATTGCGAGCAGCTGGTGTTCAGCGCGTCGGCGTGGCTGCTGCTGATCGGCATTGATCGCGCCGCTGCGGCGCGGCGCATCCGGCGCCGGGTTGCACAAGCACACCGTCGCTCACGGGCGCCAGCGAAGTTCGCCATTGCAGTCAGCGATGGCTGCGCACTGCCGCGTACCGCATCCCGCATGGCGGCTGACCTGCACCGATCCAAAGAAAAAGGGCGGGCCTCGCGGCCCGCCCTCCTTCAGCACGTTTCCGATCCGTGGATCAGAAGCGCTGCACGTAACGCATGTAGGTGAAGCGGCCGATGTCGAACTCGGGGTAGTACGGGAACGCGGTGCTCACGTTGCCGCCCGAGTACATGATCTGCGCCTCACGCTCGAACACGTTGTCCACGCCGACCGAGATGGTCGCATTCCACGGTGCGGTGTAGGCCACCTGGAAGTCGTGGAAGGTGTTCGAACCGAGCTGGTTACGCGGGGCCGTCTCGCCATAGGCGTAACGATCCGGATCCGAGCACGGACGGTTCGCGACGCAACCGTCGTTGATGCCGGAATAGTAGCGGGTGGTCCAGCCGACGTTCCACTCGTCGTTGATCGCCCAGTTGACGTTGAGGTTGGACTTCACGCGGAAGATGCCGGGGTCGCCGACATAACCGATCATGATGTCTTCGCCATCCGCGTTCTGGCCGGCCTGGTCGTACTTGCTGGTGTAGGTGGTCTGCCAGTTGAAGTGGAAGCCGCCGAACGCGGTGTCCAGCATCCGGTACTTCACGCCGAAGTCCCAGCCCTCGGTTTCCATGCTGCCGAGGTTGGTCAGGCCGTAGAACATCGCACTGATATGGCCCTGGCCCGAACGGGTGATACCGCCACAACGGCTGGAATCGCCGATCACGTAGCAATCGCGAAGAATGCGATTGACGCTGTCGGAGATGATCATGTTCTCCAGCTCGTAACGGTACCAGTCGAGGCTCAGATCCAGGCCGTCAACGAACTCCGGGCTGTACACGATGCCCGCGGTGACGCTCTCCGAGGTCTCCGGCCCGAGGTTCGGGTTGGAACCCGAGATGAACTGGTCCGGGGTCTGGCACGGCCACGAGGTGCAGGGCTGGTAACCCTGGCCCAGCTGCACGTAGCCCACCGGCACGCCGGCGGCATTACAGGCGGCATTGCCGTTGACGCTGCCCGGCACGCCGACCGAGCACGGATCGGTGTACGACTCGAAGCTCGCGCCGGTACCGCCGTACAGGTTGTCGATGCTCGGGGCACGGAAGCCCTCCGCCCAGGTACCACGCACCGCGACCGCGTCGGTCGGACGCCACAGCACGCTGAACTTGCTGTTGATGGTGTCGCCGAAGTTGCTGTAGTCGGAGTAGCGCGTGGCCACGTTGACGGTCAGCTCGCGGGCAAACGCCATGTCGGCGAGGATCGGCACGTTGAACTCGAGGTAGGCCTCGTCGACCTCGTACTCGCCCAGCGTGGTGCTGGCGGCAAGACCGGTGTACTGGCCGCTCTGCGCGAACGCGTCGGGAACGAAACGACCTTCTTCCTTGCGGGTCTCGATGCCCACCGCCATCGACAGGTCGCCTGCCGGCAGCTCGAACAGCGAACCGCTCAGGTTGGCGGACAGGATCTTGGTCTTGGTCTCGCCGGTGTCGGTGTAGTACGGGAACAGGAAGTCCTGCACTTCGGAATTGCCGAGCGAACCCTGGCCGGCAACGCCGTACGGCAGCAGCGGGTTCCACGGACGGCACGCATCCAGACCGGCATTGGTCGCACCAGCCACGCCGCAGCGCGCGACACCGTTGGCATCGATGAAAGACGGACCCAGCGCCTGGCGCGCGGCGATCAGGCTGGCATCGCCATGACCGGTCTTGGTCACTTCATTGCGGTTGTAGGCGTAGTTGACGTCCCAGTCCCATGGCTTGTCGGCGATGTCGAAGTAACCGCTGACGCCACCGGAGAAGCGGGTGGTCTTGAGCTGGCTGGTCGTGGTGCGCGGCACTTCCCACAGGCGACGGCGGAACTGGATCTGCTCGCCAGTCGGGTTGAACGCACTGTCGGCCGACAGAGGCGTATTGATCGCCGCCGATGCCGACTGGTACGGGTAACCCGCGATCATCTGGTCGGTGGTGCGCTTGTTGAACAGCAGGTCCGCATTGAGCGTGATGCGGTCGGTCAGGTCGTAGTTGATGTTGGAGAACACCGACTCGCGCTTCATGCCGGTCGAGACCAGCATCTGCTCGTTGGAGTTGGCGTACTCCGCAGGCGTGATGGCGACGTAGTCCGCGGCGTTGGCCGGGTTGCCACCCGGACGCAGCGTGCGCCAGGTCTCGGTACCCTCGTCGAACCACGAACCGTACTGGCTCACCGGGCTCCAGCCCGAACCCGGGTAGTCCGGGCCGGCATTGCCGTAGCGGCTGAAGAAGCGGTCGCCACCGTAGACCGGGTCGGCTTCCATCACTTCGGCGCTGACGGTGATGCCGCTGCGGTCGTTGGCGACGCCAACGGTTGCCGAATAGGTGGTCTCGGCACCGTCGCCCTGGCCGTACTGGCCGTACTGGACAGACGCTTCCGCGCCCTCGAAACGCTTGCGGGTGATCACGTTGACCACGGCCGCGATCGCGTCGGAACCGTAGATCGACGAGGCGCCGTCCTTGAGGACGTCGATGCGCTCGATCGCCGACATCGGGATCTGGCTCAGGTCCTGGTAGCCGCCGGTGGTGGCGCCCAGGCGCACGCCGTTGAGCAGCACCAGGGTGCGGTTGGCACCGAGGTTGCGGATGTCGATGTAGTAGCCACCGACGTTCTCGCCCGAGGCCAGCGCGTCAGCGCGCGAGATGGCCGGCGAACCCGCCGACGGGATGTTCTGCAGCAGGTCGGCGACCGAGGTATGGCCGCTGCGCTCGATGTCCTGGCGGCTGACCGTAAGGATCGGCTGCTGGTTCTCGATCTCGACGCCACGGATGCGCGAGCCCGTCACCGAGATGCGGTCGAGCGTGGTCGCCCCACCGGCGGCGTCCTGCGCTTGCGCGGAGGCGGCGACCGGGAGCAGCGCCGTCAGGATGGCAGCAGGCAGCAGGCCCGGCCGCATCGCTGGAATGCGAGCTTTCATTGATTCTCTCTCCAGAATTGCATTAGTGATGCGTTAAGACGCATCCGAACGTTACGGCGCCGTGTGCGCGCATGCTTTGCAGCGCGGGCCCTATGACTTTGCGCAATCTGTCCGGAGTGGTTTCTGTCACCCATCGGACACGCAGGTAGGCCATACATGTCGGCTGCCCGGCGGCTGCCGACACATCGCTCAGGCTGCGACCTGCCCGCGGTCCGCGCCGCCATGACGGGCGCGGTAACCGGTGGCGGTGGTGCCATGCCGGGCACGGAAGGCACGGGCGAAACTGCAGCAGTTGTCGAACCCGCACGATGCCGCGACTTCCCCCACCGTCATCGACGTGGTGGTCAACAGTTCGGCCGCACGCTCGAGACGCAGTCGCGCCGACAGTGCCTGCGGGCTTTCCTCGTACAGGCTCTGGAACGCCTTGGAGAAGTACCAGCTGGAGAAGTTGGTGAGGTCGGCAAGTTCGCCGATCCGGACCACGCGGTCGTTGTGCCCTTCCAGGTAGAGGCGCGCGCGCTGCATGCGGCCGAACACCTGGCGCTTGCGGCTGCGCGAGCGTCCCGGGCACAGCTGCACCCGCGTGGCAAGGTCGCGCTGCGAGCGCGCGATGTGCAGCAGCACCGGCCGCAGCGCGCCCGCGCTGCCATCGGCACGCGCCGCGCGCCACAGTTGCAGGGCCACCCGCAGCTGGCGCGCCGGGAGGGCGCCACGGCCGGGATACAGCACGGTGTCGGCCGCCTGCTCCAGCAGCTTGAGATCGGCACCGCGCAACACCACGCCGATGACCAGGCTGCTGTCGTCGGTATGCAGCACCGGTACCGATTCGCGCTCGAACACCATCCACTCGCCGCGGGGCAGGCGGAAACGGCCTTCCTTGCATTCCACCGAGGCGCTGCCGCGCAGCACCACCCAGGCCGAGCAGGCCGCGGCGGCCACGCGTGCCCCACCCATCCGCGACAGGCCCACGCAGTGCGGGCGCGGAACGGTGGCATCGTCGAGATCGATCTGAAGCATGCGGCCGCGATCGGCCCAGTCATTGCTCGTGGTCATGGAGGCATCCAGCGTGGGGAGCCTCTGTTTTGCCGGTAATGCGCGCGGACTACCGGAAATCCCACCGAATCCTGTGCGAAATCTGGCGGAAACTCTTCCGAAACCGTTACGAAACCGGTTTTCCCCGGAATTTCAGCAGGTTGACGATGCCCAGTGTCGACACCGAACGACGCTTCGGGAGGTGGGTGAAGCCGATTTCCATGCCATCGTCGATCACCATCGACAGGTACAGCGTGCCGTCGCGGGTGCTGCTGCTGAACCCGCTGGTGGCGGCGCGTCGCTCCGCACTCAGGCACAGCTGGCGGGAGCCCTCCGATCCGCCGAAGCGGTTGAGCTGGGTGCGACAGCCCGGTGCCGAGACCACGTAGTCGACCGCGCCATCGACTGACGGCGACCACCCGCGGTAATGGACACGTCGCGGATGATGCGGATCCACCTGGTGCACGCTGTCCGGGCGCAGGTCGATCGACGCTTCCCACAGCCCATCACCGGACAGCCGCGTGAACAGGATGCGGCCGGCCACCGGGTCGTGGAGGAAATGCGAGACATCGTCCAACGCACGCAGCTGCCGCCAGCCGCGCTCGTCGGCCACCAGCAGTGCAAGCTGCAACGGGCCGTCGCGGGCCTGCGCCGCCACCACCAGCTGGCGCGGATCCAGCCGCAGGGCCTGCACCGGGTTGCGTACCGGCACCTCAAGCCGGCGGACATCGCCGCTGGCGGCTTCCACCTCGTAGAGCACGGTCGGCGCGCCGGGGTCGGTGGAATCGCTGACGCCTGCCACCAGCAGATGCCGGCCGTCGATCGACCAGGTGGGCGCATGGCTGCCCACCGGCGTGATTCCGGGCACCGGCACCGGCTGGCTGGACTGGCCCTGCAGGTCTGCCAGCCAGAGTTCATACGGTCCGGCGCGATCGGATGCGAATGCCAGCCGGTCGCCATCGGGGGATAAGGCCGGGGTGTTGTCGCGGCCGTTGGAAGCGAACAGGCGCTGCTTGTCGATGCCACCCGACGCATCCACCGCGACGCGGAACAGGCCGAAATGCAGGTTCCTGCGCACGAATGCGAGCGCGCCGCTGGCAGGAACCATCGACGGCGCCTGGGCATCGTCGAAGCCCAGGTCCGAGATCGCGCCGCTGCGAGGATCGAGCCCGTACAGGCGCACCTCGGAGTCGACGCGCCGGCCGAACACCACCTGGCCACCATCTGCCCAGGCCCAGCCGCGCAGTTCGGTGTTGAGGTGAGTCAACTGCTCCGCACGTCCGCCGCCTACGGGCACGCGCCAGAGGTCGCCAAGCTGCGGGTTGCGCGCGAACAGGATCCAGGCACCGTCCGGTGACACCCGCGGCGCATGGTCGATGGCCCCCGGCGCATGGTCGTAGGCGAGCGGCTGCCAGGCCCCGGTCGCCAGGTCGAGCACGCGCAGGCCGGGCGCGGCGAACCTGCCATCCATCGTGCCGAACAGCAGGCCGGCCCCATCGGCGGTCCAGTCGAAACTGACCGTCTGCGCCCCATCGCAACGCGCCACTTCGCGCGCGTCGTTGCCGCGCACATCGGCCACCATGACCGCGCAGCCCGTATCGCCTGAGCGGCGCAGGAAGGCGATGTCACGACCGTCGGGCGACCAGCGCGGCACCGAGTCGGTCGCATCCGTGCCCGCGGGCGCAGGCGCCAGCACGCGGGCCGGCGCGTTATGCGTCGGCTGCACGAGGATCACGCTGCCGGCGGGGCCGGCCGCGCCATCGGCAGCAGTCGCGGCATAGGCGACCTGGCGGCCATCGGGAGACAGCGACGGCGAACCCTTGAAGCCCATGCTGGAGGTGATCAGGCGGGTGGCCCGCGGCCCGGTGGACGCATCGTCCTGACCATGACCGCGCACGCCGGACCAGAGCACCACGCCCACGGCGGCAAGCAGCAGACAACCGGCGACCGCCACGGCGATCCACCACCGTCGCGTGGGGGCGGACCGCGGCCCATGCACCTGCAATGCACGCGGCACCGGTGCGTCAGGCAACGCCGCCTGCGCCGCGCCCTGCAGCTGCGTTGGCGGGGACGACGCCACCACTGCCGCGCGATCCGCATCCTGCCCTGGCACGGTCACGTCGCACAGCAACCGGTAGCCACTCTTGGCGATCGTCTCGATATAGGCGCGGCCCTCGTCGGGACCGCCGGCGCCGCTTCCGAACGCCTTGCGAAGCTGGGTGATGGCCTGGGTCAGGACATCATCGGTCGGCATGGTTTCCGACCAGACCTCGTCCAGCAGGGCCTGCCGCGTCACCACCTGCCCGGGCTGCGCCGCCAGCACGCGCAATACAGCCAGTGCCTTCGGGGTGATACGCACCGGGCGGCGCGCACCGGGCATCGTGACCTCGCGCGTGAGCGCGTCTACCGAAGCATCGCCCACACGCCAACGATCCAGATCGACAGGGCGCACTACGTCCAACTGCTTTCAATCGTGTACCAAGGGAACGCGATGATCACGCCCGGCGACTGAACAGCGACAAGGCAACGGACCGATCCGGCACATCCAACACTTGCGTTCGACAAACACCTGTGTTCCCGCACGCGGCAGTGGACGACCACAGCGCGTGCGTGAATACGGGGGCCGGTGCCTACATGGCGGAGGAGGTGCCGCCCACGCGGTGCGGGTAACGCGCGAAGATCTCCGCGATCGTCGCGTTGACCCGGGCATCGCGCTCGGCGGGGCTGTTCCGGCCCACCCGGCCAACCGCGATTCCCTCCCACACCAGCCGGTTCTGCCGGCGATCGACGATGTCCACGTTCATCGTGCCCTCGGTATAGCGGTGCACGTGGGTACGCTCGTTCCAGTACGGCACCGCGACGTAGCCGCGGCCGCGATAGCTGTAGTAGTAGGCGTAGTCCACGGTGGGCGTGGTCGAGACGTCGGTGCGACGCTGCAGGTAGGCGTTCACGTTGACCCAGATGTCCGGGTCCTGCGGCTGGTACCGGTAGCCGCGGCTTTCCATCTGCGCCCGGATCGCCGCCTTCGCGACTTCGCTGGTCGCGGTTTCATAGCCATGGCTTTCCAGCGCGAGCGGCGTGTAGAAGGCCCACGTCCGGTACCGCGAGAAGTCGGCGCGCGGATCGGCTTCGGTGCTGACGCGTGGGCCGGTCGCGCAACCGGCGAGCAGCGCGAGCGCGCACAGGCCGAAGAGCCAGGCGGCGAGACGACGGGAGGTACGCATGGCAGGTTCTCCTCGGTGACTGGCAGGGCGGCCACGCCGCTCCGTGGCATGACCGTACCGGTGCCGCCGTCGACTGCATGCGACGGCGGCATGCGACGTTCAGCGCCGGTTTGCCGTCAGCCCGGCTGGTACACCTCGCCGCCGGCGGCCCGGAACTCGTCGGCCTTCGCCTGCATGCCGGCGGTGAGCGCAGCCTGCGCATCGACCCCCTGCGCAGCCGCATAGTCGCGCACGTCCTGGGTGATCTTCATCGAGCAGAACTGCGGGCCACACATCGAGCAGAAGTGCGCTGCCTTGTGCGCGTCCTTCGGCAGCGTGGCGTCGTGGTACTCGCGGGCGCGCTCCGGGTCCAGACCGAGGTTGAACTGGTCCTGCCAGCGGAACTCGAAGCGTGCCTTCGACAGCGCGTTGTCGCGCGCCTGCGCGCCCGGGTGGCCCTTGGCGAGATCGGCGGCATGCGCGGCGATGCGGTAGGCCATCAGGCCTGCGCGCACGTCCTCGCGGTCGGGCAGGCCGAGATGCTCCTTCGGCGTCACGTAGCAGAGCATCGCGGTGCCGTACCAGCCGATCAGCGCCGCACCGATCGCGCTGGTGATGTGGTCGTAACCGGGGGCGATGTCGGTGGTCAGCGGGCCCAGGGTGTAGAACGGCGCTTCGCCGCAGGTGGCGAGCTGGCGCTCCATGTTCTCGCGGATCAGGTGCATCGGCACGTGGCCGGGACCTTCGATCATGGTCTGCACGTCGTGCTTCCAGGCGATGCGGGTGAGCTCGCCAAGGGTGTCGAGTTCGGCGAACTGGGCGGCATCGTTGGCATCAGCGATCGAGCCCGGGCGCAGGCCGTCGCCAAGCGAGAAGGCCACGTCGTAGGCCTTCATGATCTCGCAGATCTCCTCGAAGCGTTCGTAGAGGAAGCTCTCGCGATGGTGCGCCAGGCACCACTTGGCCATGATCGAGCCGCCGCGGCTGACGATGCCGGTCACCCGCTTCGCGGTCAGCGGCACGTGCGCCAGGCGCACGCCGGCGTGGATGGTGAAGTAGTCCACGCCCTGCTCGGCCTGTTCGATGAGGGTGTCGCGGAAGATCTCCCAGGTCAGCTCCTCGGCGCGGCCGTCCACCTTCTCCAGCGCCTGGTAGATCGGCACCGTGCCGATCGGCACCGGCGAGTTGCGGATGATCCACTCGCGCGTCTCGTGGATGTGCTTGCCGGTGGACAGGTCCATCACGTTGTCGGCACCCCAGCGGATCGCCCACACCAGCTTCTCCACTTCCTCGGCGATGCCCGACGACACCGCCGAGTTGCCGATGTTGGCGTTGACCTTGGTGAGGAAGTTGCGGCCGATGATCATCGGCTCGCTTTCGGGGTGGTTGATGTTGCACGGAATGATCGCGCGGCCGCGTGCGACCTCGTCGCGGACGAACTCCGGCGTGACCCGCGCCGGGATCGACGCCCCGAATGACTGCCCCGGATGCTGCGCGGCCAGGCGGGGATCGCCCAGCGCATCCAGGCGCTGGTTCTCGCGGATGGCGATGTACTCCATCTCCGGGGTGATGATCCCGCGCCGGGCGTAGTGCATCTGGGTGACATTGGCGCCCGGCAGCGCACGGCGCGGCCGCGGGCGGTTGCCGAAGCGGATCGCGTCGAGCTTCGGGTCCGCCTCGCGCCGGCGGCCGAAGTCGGAGCTCGGCCCGGGCAGTTCGACGGTGTCGCTCCGTGCGGCGATCCAGCCTTCGCGCAGCCGCGGCAGCCCGCGAGTGAGGTCGATCGATGCTTCGGGATCGGTGTACGGGCCGGAGGTGTCGTACACGGCAAGCGGCGGGTTGTCCTCGCCGCCGAACAGCGTCGGCGTGCGCTCGAGGACGATCTCGCGCATCGCCACGCGCACGTCGGCACGCGCGCCGGTGACGTGGATCCTGCGCGAACCCGGGATGGGGCGTACGACGTCGGCGGACAGCTGTTCGGCCTGGCGGGCCAGATCGGAAGACACGGCATTCATGGCGGGGTCCTGCTTCGAAGGGATGGCCGCGATCGCGGACGCACGAAGCAGGAGCACACGGACCCCCGGCACGGAGGTCGCGCGAAGCTTCCCTACGGCGGTATCAACCGCATCAGGTTCGAAGGGTCTGTCTCAACCGGCGCCATGGCGCCGGTGCCCCCGCTTCGGCGGCGATTGGAGCATGGCGACCGCGCAAAGGCCAGCACGCAGGACGGATGCGAGGGCGCTCCTTCCGCAACGCGGTGTGCAACCGGGACGCCGAACGGATCACACCACGACGGCCGTCGCGCTGGCGCCGGCGGTCCTGCGGATTGCGCAGTGGTATCACGCGCCGAGCCGGTCCTGCTGCGGACCCGCCCCGTGACCTTCAGAATGTGCGCATGACATCCAGCGCATCCCATGCACCCACGCACGCCGAAGCCTTTTCGCCTGGTGGCGTCGGCAATATCGGCGTCGGCTTCGACCTGCTCGGCCACACCGTCCACGGCCCCGGCGACCGCGCCATCGTGCGGCGCGTGCCCGCCGTGGGCGTTCGCATCACCGGGGTCCATGGCGATGCCCATGGCGCGTCCGCGCTGCCGCTGGACGCCACACGCAATACCGCGGGCCGCGCGCTGCTGTCGTTGCTGGAGGCGACCGGCGCCGCGCATGGTTTCGAACTGGAGCTGCACAAGGGGATCGCGCTCGGTTCCGGGCTGGGTGGTTCCGCCGCCTCCGCGGTTGCCGCCGTGGTTGCCGGCAACGCGCTGCTGCAGGCACCGCTGCCGCGCATGGCGCTGTACCCGCATGCGCTCGCCGGCGAGGCGGTCGCCACCGACAGCGTGCAGGGCGACAACGTCGGCCCGATGCTCACCGGCGGCATCGCGCTGGCGACGCCAGACCTGCTGTTGCCGTTGGACGCGCCCGAGCTCTGGTGCGCGGTGGTGCATCCGCATTTCGTGCTGGAGACGCGCCACGCGCGCGCGGTGCTCGCCCAGCCCTACCCGCTTGCCCAGGTGGTCCGGCATGGCACACACCTGGCGCTGTTCCTGACCGGACTGGCACGGGGCGACCATGAGCTGATCGCCGCCGGCCTGCAGGACATCCTGGTCGAGCCGCGACGTGCGCCGCTGGTACCCGGTTTCGCCGCGGTCAAGGCCGCGGCGATGGATCACGGCGCGCTGGGCGCCAGCCTGTCCGGTGCCGGCCCGAGCGTGTTCGGCTGGTTCGCGACCCGCGACCACGCGGCACGCGCGCTGCAGGCGATGCGAGGCGCGTTCGCCGACGCCGGCCTCGACAGCCAAGGCTGGGTCGGGCCGGTCAACGGGCCACGCGCGGAACTGGTCCGCAGCTGGACCGGGGGTTAGCAGGCAGCACGTGCGTGTGCGGGAGCCGTGGCCGGCGCCATATCCGGCGGCTCCGGATGACGGTCCAGGCCTCGTGCGGGCGACGCGACCATCGTGTCGCCGGTATCAAAGCCGCTCCGGCACCGG
Source organism: Alterluteimonas muca (assembly GCF_021191595.1). Classification (NCBI taxonomy): domain Bacteria; kingdom Pseudomonadati; phylum Pseudomonadota; class Gammaproteobacteria; order Lysobacterales; family Lysobacteraceae; genus Alterluteimonas; species Alterluteimonas muca. The sequence goes on along the minus strand of NZ_JAIWPS010000001.1, from coordinate 334,108 downwards.
CACCCGGAACCACGCGGCGTACAGCGCCGGCAGGAAGATCAGTGTCAGCACCGTGGCCACGGTGAGGCCGCCCATGATCGCCACCGCCATCGGCCCGAAGAACACGCTGCGCGACAGCGGGATCATTGCAAGGATCGCGGCCGCCGCGGTCAGCACGATCGGGCGGAAGCGGCGCACCGTCGCATCGATGATCGCGTCCCAGCGCTCGTGGCCGGCGGCGATGTCCTGCTCGATCTGGTCCACCAGGATGATCGAATTGCGCATGATCATGCCGGCCAGCGCGATCGTGCCGAGCATCGCCACGAAGCCGAACGGCACCCGGAACAGCAGCAGGAACAGGGTGACGCCGATGAGGCCCAGCGGTGCGGTCAGCAGCACCAGCAGGCTGCGCGACAGGCTGCGCAGCTGGATCATCAGCAACGTGACCACGACGAACAGGAACAGCGGAAGGCCGGCCTTGATCGATTCCTGCCCGCGCTCGGAATCCTCCAGTGTGCCGCCGGTCTCGAGCAGGTAGCCCTGCGGCAGCTCCGCGCGGATGTCGTCGAGGGTCGGCAGGATCTGCGCGACCACCGTCGGTGGCGTGGTCGCATCGCGGATGTCGGCACGCACGGTGACCGTGGGCAGGCGATCGCGATGCCAGATGATGCCGTCCTCGAACCCGTATTCGAGCGTGGCGATCTGCGACACCGGCACCGGCTGTCCTGACGGTGTCGGCACCGCCAGGCTGCCCAGCATGTCGAGGTCGGCGCGTTCGTCGCCGCTGCCGCGCATCAGCATCTCGACCAGTTCGTTGCCTTCGCGATACACGCTCACCCGCAGGCCCGACAGCGAACCGGAAAGGAAGTGCGCGACCTGCTGCGAGCTCACGCCCAGCGCACGGGCGCGGTCCTGGTCGATCACCAGCCGCACCACCTTGCTGGGCTCGTCCCAGTCGAGGTTGACGTTGGTGGTGTGCGGATTGGCACGCACGCGTTCGGCCACCTCGCGCGCGATCCCACGCACGCGTTCGATGTGTTCGCCGGATACGCGCAGCTGCACCGGATAGCCCACCGGCGGGCCGGTTTCCAGCCGGGTGACGCGCAGCTGCAGTTCCGGGAAGCGCGGTGCGATGTCATCGATCAGCCAGTCGCGCACCTGCTCGCGTGCTTCGGGGTCGGTGGTCATCACCACGAACTGGGCGAAGTTGGCCTGCGGCAGCTGCTGGTCGAGCGGCAGGTAGAAACGCGGTGAACCGGTGCCGACATAGGCCACGTAGTTGGCGATGCCGGGTCGGCCTTCCAGCATCGCTTCCAGCCGCTCGGCCTGGGCCCGGGTGGCACGCAGCGAACTGCCCTCGGCGAGTTCCAGGTCCACCATCAGCTCCAGGCGGGTGGAATCCGGGAAGAACTGCTGCGGCACGAAGCGGAACAGCAGGATGGATGCGACCAGCATGCCCGCGGTCGCGCCGATCACCAGCCAGCGGTGGCTGAGCGACCACTCCAGCCAGCGCCGGAAGCGGCGGTAGAACGGGCGCTGGTAGGGGTCATGGTCGTGCGCGCCAACCGGCTTCGGCGCCAGCATGTCCGCGAACGCCGGATGGCGGTCCGCCGCGCGCTCGCGCCAGGCGCGCACGCGCGCGGCCAGCGAGCCCGGCTTCGGCGGCTGCGGATTGGCGAGGTCGGGCAGCATCTTCTCGCCGAGATACGGGATGAACAGCACGGCCGCGATCCACGACACCACCAGCGCGATGGTCACCACCTGGAACAGCGACCGGGTGTATTCGCCCGTACTCGATGCAGCCGTGGCGATCGGCAGGAAGCCTGCAGCGGTGACCAGGGTGCCGGTGAGCATCGGGAACGCGGTGCTCGTCCACGCGAACGCGGCGGCCTTCAACCGGCTGTAGCCCTGTTCCATCCTGATGGCCATCATCTCCACCGCGATGATCGCGTCGTCCACCATCAGCCCCAGCGCCAGCACCAGCGCGCCCAGCGAGATCTTGTGCAGGCCGATCCCGAAGTAGTGCATCACCGCGAAGGTCATCGCCAGCACCAGCGGGATCGAGACCGCGACCACCAGCCCGGTGCGGAACCCGAGCGACACGAAGCTCACCAGCAGCACGATGACCACCGCCTCGGCGAGCACCTTGACGAACTCGCCGACCGAATCGCGTACCGCCTGTGGCTGGTCGGCCACGCGCCGGAGCTGCATGCCGGCCGGCAGTGTCTGCTCCAGGCGTGCGAATTCCGTTTCCAGCGTGCGCCCGAGGCGCAGGATGTCGCCACCGTCGTGCATCGACACCGCGATGCCGATCGCGTCCTCGCCCATGAAGCGCATCCGCGGCGCCGCCGGATCGGCAAAGCCGCGGCGCACCGTGGCCACGTCGTCGAGGCGGATGGTGCGGTCGCCGGCGCGGATCGGGAATGCGCGGATCGCGTCCACCGAATCGAAGGCGCCATCCACGCGCAGCTGCACGCGTTCGCTGCCGGTCTCGTAGAAGCCGGCGGGCGCCACCGCGTTCTGCTGCGCCAGTGCGTCCTGCACCGCGGCCAGCGGAATGCCCAGCGTCGCCAGCCGGGTATTGCTGATCTCGATCCAGATCTTCTCGTCCTGGAGGCCGATGAGTTCGACCTTGCCGACGTCGGGCACGCGCTGCAGTTGCAGCTGCAGCCGGTCGGCATAGTCCTTGAGCACCGCGTAGTCGAAGCCGGCACCGGTCAGCGCATAGATGTTGCCGAAGGTGTCGCCGAACTCGTCGTTGAAGAACGGGCCGATGACATCGGCCGGTAGCGTCGCGCGGATGTCGCCGACCTTCTTGCGCACCTGGTACCAGAGCGCGGGAATCTCCTGCGAACGCATCGAGTCGCGCGCCATGAACACGATCTGCGATTCGCCCGGCCGCGAGTACGAGCGGATGAACTCGTAGTCGCCGGTCTCCATCAGCTTCTTCTCGATGCGCTCGGTGACCTGCCGCGCGACCTCCTCCGCGGTCGCGCCCGGCCACGCCGTGCGGATCACCATCGCCTTGAAGGTGAACGGCGGATCCTCGGACTGGCCCAGGCGCATGTACGACCACGCGCCGACGATAGCCACGACCAGCATCGCGTAGAGCACCAGCCCGCGGTTGGCCAGCGCCCATTCGGAGAGGTTGAAGCGGCTCATCGGGATGCCCGGCCCGTCACTGGCAGGTGTGAGAAGGAGTCATTGCGTCCACCACCCCATCAATGCGTGGCAACGGGAGACAGCGGAGTGCGCGCCATCGCGGACGGAGCCACGGTGCCCCCACCCCATGCCCTCCCCCGCGGGCGGGAGAGCAGCGGTCGTGCCATGCGGGAGTGGTGTGGGTGGGGTCACGGCGCGGCGTCCGTCGCTGGCTTCGGCTGGACCGGTTCCACGGGGGCGTTGTCGCGATCCACTGGGACGACGGGCTGGCCGTCGCGCAGCAGATGACCACCGGCGGCGATCACCAGCGCGTCGGCGGGCAGGCCGGACAGCACCGCCACGCGCGATTCGCCGTACCCGCCGAGGGTCACCGCGACCGGTCGCGCAACGCCATCCGCAACGATCCACACCCGCGGGCTGCCGTCCTCGCCCCGCTGCACCGCCGAAAGCGGCACGCTGCGGTGGCCCGCATCGCCCGCGGCCAGATGCACGCGCGCGCTCTGGCCCAGCGACACCTCACCCGCGGCGGATTCCAGCTCGACCCGCGCGGCATAGGTGCGCGACTGCGGATCGGCCGCCGGCGAGATCTCGCGGATGCGGCCGGCCATCCGCACACCGGGTCGCGCCCACAACTCCACTTCGACCGGCTGGTCGATGACGAATGCACTGGCGCGTGCCTCGGGCAGCGCGATCGCGACTTCGCGTGCACCGTCGCCGGCGAAACGGTAGATGGTCTGACCGGCGGCCACCACCTGCCCGGCCTCGGCCTCGCGCGTGGCGATCACCCCATCGGCGGGCGCCCGCAGCTGCGCATAGCCGGACTGGTTGCCCGCCACCGCCGCCTGCGCCCGTGCGGCACGCGCCTGTTCCTCCGCGGCACGCAGGGCGGTGGCCTGCGCCTCCAGCGCGGACCGGCTGACCAGTTGCCCGGCCGCCAGCGCCTGGTATCGCGCATGTTCGGAGCGCGCACGCGCGAGTTCGGCTTCCGCCGCGGCGGCCTGCGCACGCGTCGCCCGGGCCTGCTGGGCGAGGTCCGCGGGATCGAGTTCGGCCAGCACCTGGCCGGCGTGCACGCGGTCACCGGCATCGACCAGCCGCCGCACCAGCTGGCCACCGACGCGGAACGACAATGCCGCTTCCTCGCGCGCACGGATCTCGCCGGCGAGTGCCAGGGCCCCAGCGCCGGCCTGCGCCGGTGCGGTATCCACCAGCACCGGGCGCGGCGGCTCCGGCGGCACTTCGGACCGGCATCCGGACAGCACCAGCACCAGCACCATCGAACACCGCAGGTATCGCGAACCCATCGGCCGCCGCCATTAATGAACTGGCGCGTAGAGTATAAATACCGAACCGATTGGTCTAGTATTTATCCGATGCCCCAATCCGCTTCCAGCCCGCCGGCGGTGAAGACCCCCGCCAGCCCCGGCCGCCCCAGGGACATGAACAAGCGCGCGGCGATCCTCCACGCCGCCGAGTCGCTGTTCGTGGAGCACGGCTATGAAGGCACCAGCATGGACCAGATCGCCGCCGACGCCGGCGTGTCCAAGCTCACCGTCTACAGCCACTTCGGCGACAAGGATGCGTTGTTCGCCGAAGCCGTGCGCGCCTACTGCGAGAAGCAGCTGCCGACCTCGGCCTTCAACCCCGACCCCGCGGTGCCGCTGCGCCAGCGCCTGCTGGCCGTGGGCCGCGCGTACTTCGCCATGATCAGCGCCCCGCAGGCGATTTCCGGCCACCGCCTGCTGTGTTCGGCGCAGATGGTCGAGAAGCGCATGGCGCGGCTGTTCTGGGAAAGCGGCCCGCAGCGGGTGCAGGACAAGTTCACCGCGCTGCTCGAGCGCCGGATGGCCGCCGGCGACCTCGCCATCGACGACGTTCCACGCGCCGCCGAACAGTTCTTCGCGCTGCTGCGTGGCGAGCTGTACCAGCGGATGGTGTTCGGGGTGACCGGCGACGCCGAGCGCGACGAGTGCGAGGCACATGTCGCCTCGGCGGTCGACATGTTCCTGCGCGCATACGGCACCCGGCCGTGACGCCGGTCGTGGTGACTTCCGGCACTCGGTGCCCCGTCGACCCGCGGCGATCCTCCTTCCACCACCCGCAACCGCTAAAATGCGCGGTCCCCGCGCTCCAGAGCCCCTGAGATGACGATCGATTACGCCTCCGCCCGCGCCGCCATGGTCGAACAGCAGGTCCGCCCGTGGGACGTGCTCGACCGTCGGGTGCTCGACGTGCTCGCCGCGATGCCACGCGAGCTGTTCGTGCCCGCGCCGTGGCAGTCGGTGGCCTATGCCGACTTCGAGATCCCACTGGCGCACGGCGAGCGCATGCTCAAGCCGGTGGTGGCCGGGCGTGCACTGCAGGCGCTGCTGCTGCAGCCGGGCGAGGACGTGCTCGAGATCGGCACCGGCAGCGGCTATGTCTCGGCCTGCCTGGGCCAGCTCGGCCGCGATGTCATCTCGCTCGAGCGCCATGCCGCCCTCGCCGTCGCCGCGCAGGCGCGGGTGCGCGAGGCCGGCCTCGCCAACATCGACGTGATCCATGCCGACGCCTTCGCCTGGAACAGCGAGCGCCGCTTCGATGCGATCTGCGTCAACGCGGCCGTCGACCAGGTGCCGTCACGTTTCATCGAGTGGCTGCGTCCGGGTGGCCGCATGTTCATCGTGCGCGGCCGCGCGCCGGTGATGGAGGCCGTGCTGGTCCATCGCCAGGGCGAGGACGTCAACGCGCCGCGTATCGAATCGTTGTTCGAAACCGAACTGGACTACCTCGCCGGCACCGAGCCGGTGGCCGAATTCCAGTTCTGATCCAGCAGCCTGCGCCACACCGGCGCGGACTGCAGCGCCGGCGCCCGAAGGCGCCGGCCCTCCACTGACGCCAAGGACCTCCCATGCTGCGCCGCCCCCTCGCCCTTGCCCTGTCCCTCGTGCTGCTGCCCGCCTCGGCCTTCGCCCAGGACCTGGTGCAGACCTATGAACTGGCACGCGCCGGCGATCCGCAGCTGTCGATCGCGGAGTCGCAGCGCGACATCTCGCGCGAGGGCGCGGTGCAGGCACGCGCGCAACTGCTGCCGCAGATCGGCGGCAGCGTGGATCTTTCGCGTCGCTACGCGGCCGGTACCGACGGCGACCAGCGCTCGCGCAGCATCGGCGCCAGCCTCAACCAGACCGTGTTCGACCTCGGCCAGATCTCCAACCTGCGCGCGCAGCGCCAGCTCGACACCGCCGCCGGCTTCGACCTGCAGGCCGCGAACCAGAACCTGATCACCCGCACCTCGGCGGCCTACTTCAACGTGCTGGTCGCGATCGAGACCCTGGCCGCCGCCGAAGCCGCCGAAGAGGCGCTGCAGAAGCAGTTCGACTTCGCCAGCCGCCGGCTGGAAGTCGGCCTGGCGCCGATCACCGACGTGCACGAGGCGCGCGCGCAGTACGACGCCGCCCGCGCCCAGGTGATCCTGAGCCGCAATTCGCTGGAGGATGCCTACCAGGCGCTGGCCGAGATCACCGGCACGCCGGTGCGCAACCTGCGCGCGCTGCCCGAGGACTTCCAGCCGGAGGTCCCGGCCGGTGGCGACGCCGAGAGCTGGGTCAACGCGGCGATCGCGCAGAACCCGTCGCTGCGCGCCGCCGAATACGCGGTGCGTGCGGCCGAGATCGGCGTCACCGGCGCCCGTTCCGGCCATCTGCCGCGGCTGTCGCTGGGCGCCGGCTACAACAACCAGGCGTACTGGGGCGAGCTCGCCGGCGTGAGCGATCCCGAGAACCCGACCGGCGCCCGCCGCAACGAGGGCCATAGCGTTGGCCTGACCCTGACCGTGCCGATCTTCAACGGCGGCGCGACCCAGTCCGGCGTGCGCGAGGCGATCGCCCGCCGCGACATCGCCGAGGACCAGCTGACCCAGACCCGCCGTGCGCTCGAGCGCAATGCCCGCAACGCCTACCAGACCGTGGTCGCCGGTGTCGCCGAGGTCGAGGCCCGCCGGCTGGCGGTGCTGTCGGCGCGCAGCGCCTACGACGCCTCGCAGGTGGGCCTGGAAGTCGGCACCCGCACCGTGGTCGACGTGCTGATCAACCAGCAGACGCTGTTCCAGGCCGAGCAGCAGTTCGCGCTGGCCCGCTACAACTTCCTGCAGAACCGGCTGCTGCTGGAACAGGCCGTGGGCACGCTCGACATCAACGACCTGCAGGACATCAACCGCCTGCTGACCGTCGAGGCCGAGAGCCCCACCACCGCCCCCACCGCGCCGATCAACAGTTCGCAGCAGTAACCCGCCGCGTCGCGCGACACCGCAGGGCCCCCGTTACCGGGGGCCTTTGCGTATCCGGGGCGCTGGCCGCGGCGGGCGGAGTGGTGCCGGCGGCACATCCAGCGCTGCAAGGTCGTCGGCCACCAGTTCCAGCGTGCGCCGCAGCGCGCCGCGACCCTCCTCCACCAGGGTGCGTGCCGCGGATGCCATCGCGGTGCGCGCCGCGGCGTCGTCGAGCAGCGCTTCGAGGGCATTGCCGACGCCGGCTGCATCCTGTTCCACCCGCACCGCGCCGGCACGGCCGAGCTGGCGGGCGATGTCGGCGAAGTTGTGCAGGTGCGGGCCGGTGACGATCGCGGTGCCGGTGGCCGCGGGCTCGAGCAGGTTGTGACCACCGATGTCCTGCAGGCTGCCGCCGACGAACGCCACCTGCGCGCAGCCGTAATAGCGCATCAGTTCGCCCAGGGTGTCGATGACGAACACGGCATCGCCTGCATCCGGCCAGCGGGTGAGCGTGCGCGTCGCGGTGGCGAAGCCGGCGTCGATCGCGGCCTGCACCGCCGCGCGGAAGCGCTCAGGATGGCGCGGCGCCCACAGCAGCAGCAGGTCCGGCCAGCGCTCGCGCAGGCGCGCGTGCAGCGCCACCACGACCGCCTCCTCCTCCGGATGCGTACTGGCGGCGATCCAGACCGGTCGCGCACCCACGCGCCGGCGGAAGTCGCCGGCGAATTCCGCCCAGGCCGGGTCGACGAACATCTCGAACTTCAGGTTGCCGGTCACGCTGACCTGGTCGGCACGGGCGCCGAGGTGGACGAAGCGGCGGCCGTCATCCGCCGACTGCGCGGCCACCCCACCCAGTGTGCGCAGCGCACGCCCGACCAGCGGCCGCAGCAACCGGTAGCCACGCAGCGACCGCGCCGACAGCCGCGCGTTGACCACATACACCGGGATGCCGTGGTCGCGGCAGGCGAACAGCAGGTTCGGCCACAGCTCGGTCTCCACGATCAGCCCCAGCTGCGGCCGGTAGTGATCGAGGAAGCGGCGCACCATGCCACCGAGGTCGTAGGGCAGGTAGACGTGCTCGACACGGTCGCCCCACAGCGCACGTACCCGTGCCGAGCCCGTGGGGGTGATGGTGGTGACGAGCAGGCGCTGGTGCGGGTGCTCGCGCAGCAGCGCGTCGATCAGCGGGGCGGCGGCGTTGACCTCGCCCACCGACACCGCGTGCACCCACAGCGTGCCCGCCAGCGGCGGCGTGGCGTACACGGCGTAGCGCTCGCTCCAGCGGTGCAGGTATTCGGCCTGGCGGAAGCCGCGCCAGATCAGGTGGTAGACCGTGACCGGCACCAGCACGCAGAGCAGCGCGGAATACAGGACGCGCAGGATGCGCTCGGTGCGGTCGACGGACATAGCGTGCAAGGATACCTGCGTGCCACGGCCGCGCCGGCGGGCCGTCGTAGAATGGCGCGATGGCTGCTTCATCCTCCAGCGCCGACGCGCGTCCGCCGCTGGGCCCCCGACAGTGGCCGGCGTGGGCCGGCATCGGCCTCGCCGCGCTCGCCGCGCGACTGCCGTGGCCACTGCAGCGCGCGCTCGGCCGCCTGCTGGGCGACCTGCTGCGGGTGGCGCTGGGCAGTCGCCGCGGGATCGCCCGGCGCAACCTCGAACTGTGCTTCCCGGAACTCGACGACGGGGCACGCACGGCGCTTCTGCGCGCGCATTTCCACGCGCTCGGCACCGGCTTCTTCGAGTTCGCCCGCGCGGGGTGGGGCACCGTCGCGCCGATGCGGCGCGACGTGGTCATCGAGGGCCTCGAGCACCTGGAGGCGGCGCGCGCCGATGGCCGTGGCGTGCTGCTGGTGTCCGGTCACTTCACCACGCTGGAGATCTGCGGGCGGCTGCTGTGCGACCACGTGCCGCTGGCCGGCATGTACCGCCCGCATGCCGCCGGCGCCATGGAATGGGCGGTGCGGCGCGGCCGCCTGCGCTATGCCGAGGCGATGTTCACCAAGCAGGACCTGCGCGGCAGCGTGCGTCATCTCAAGCGCGGCGGCGTGCTCTGGTATGCGCCCGACCAGGACCCAAGCCGCGGCGATGCGGTGTACGTGCCGTTCTTCGGCCAGCCCGCGCACAGCCTGACCTCCACCCACCAGCTCGCGCGCATGGCCGGCGCGGCGGTGGTGCTGTTCCAGCACGAGCGCCGCGCGGATGGTGGCTATACGTTGCGGCTGTCGCCGGCGCTTGCGGATTTCCCGTCCGCCGATCCGCACGCCGACACCGCGCGGGTGATGGCCGGCATCGAGGCGATGGCGCGAACGGCACCCGCGCAGTACCTGTGGATCCACCGCCGCTTCAAGCGGCAGCCGGATGGCAGCGACGTGTATCGGGACGCGGGCTAGGCGCCGGCGGGTACCTGCTGTTGCACGCATGAGGCGCCCTGGCCGCGCTTCACGCCGGGCCCCCCGAGGCCCGAGGCCCGAGGCCGCTTCCGCAGTGTTCGCGCGCTGCAGGAGCGCTCGCGAGATCTTCTCCGCATCCGTGCCGTGGCGCGTTGGGCGCTGGCGCGCTCGAACGGCGCTGACACACCGCTGGCGACGCTAGGCAGGGTCGCCCTGCGGCCGTGCCAGCAGGCTGCCGGCATACAGGGCGGCCAGCAGCAGGGTAAGGCCACCCCAGAACGTGGAATAGAACGCCAGATGGGTGTTGAGCGGGAACACGGTGACCGCCAGCGCCAGCATCGCCGGACGCGCGCGTTCCCGCGCCGCAGCGTCGGCATACCGCCAGGCCCGCCATGCCATCGCCGCACCGGCCAGCCACAGCAGCAGGCCGAGGATGCCGGTCTCCGCACCGACCTCGAGGACGATCTGGTGCGCATGCAGCGCCGGCCCCTCGCCCCAGGCCGGCGCGGTGCCCGATGCCGCATCGCAATCGTCGAAGGCACGGCGGAAGCCGCGCACGCCGACGCCGTTCACCGGCGACTCGCGCACCATGCACACCGCCGCCTGCCAGATGCGCGCGCGTCCCGACAGCGCCATGTCGACGCCCGACTCGTCGGCGGTCAGCAGGTGCGAGGTGCGCTCGACGCGGTCGCGGACCTGCGGCGAGACCGCGGCCAGTACCACCAGCGTGGCCGCGCCGGCCGCCAGCACCAGCAGCAGCCGCTTCCAGCCCAGCAGCTTCCAGCCCGAGAACACCAGCACCAGGGTGTAGGTGATCCAGGCCGCACGCGCACCGGCCAGCACGATCACCACGCCCACCGCCGCGGCGGTCACGATCCACCCGGTCGCGCCGAAGCGCCGACCGGCGACGTACAGCAGGAACGGCGACAGGCTGGCCAGCACCACGCCGATCTTGAGATTGCAGGGGCCGAGCACGCCGCTCAGGCGGTCGACCGCGGCCACGTCCTCGGCACTGCACATCGGCCGCGAGCTGACCAGCTGCTTGGCCGCGTCCAGGCCCCAGAACAGCGGGCTGGTGGCGAACAGGCCCTCGGCCAGCGCATCGAGCGTCCACACGGCCACGATCACCGCCATCCCGGTGAGGGTGATGCGCAGCCCACGCGTATCGGCCACCGCGGCCGCGACCAGCCACAGGAACGGCAGGTAGCGGATGTCCACAAGCGCCTCGCGCATGCTGCGTGCGGGATCCACCGCGCCCACCACCGAGAACACCTCCGGCAGCCAGTACGCCGCGAACAGCACCGTGGTCAGTGCCCAGGCCTGCACGCTCAGCAGGGCCTTGCCGCCGCGGAAGCGCGCCATCAGCAGGCGGCCGATGGCGATCAGCGCGCCCAGCACCATCACCCCTTCCGCATAGCCCGGCATCGGCCACAGGGCCACGAAGGCCAGCACCCAGTGCGGCGCCCAGCGCCAGCCCGGGGTATCGGTGGCGTCGGGTCGGGAATCGGTGACGGCGTCGGTCATGGGCAGAGTTCGGAATAGACGGCGAGCGTGGCGGCCTGCATGGCCGCGAGCGTGTCGGGCATCGTAGCAATCGACGGGCGGGCGGCCGGGTCGAGCAGGGTGGTGGCGGCGCGCGCGAGCGCGTCCGCGTCGAAGGGAGGCACCGCGCCGGCGGGTAGCAACTCGCCCAGCAGATCGCCCACACCGCCATGCGCCCAGCCCAGCACCGGACGCCCGACCGACAGCGCCTCCAGCACGGTGCGGCCGAAGGCCTCGGGCTTGCGCGACAGCTGCAGGACCAGGTCGGACGCGGCATAGGCGCCGGCGATGGCGTCGGTGGGTGCGGTGAGCACCAGCGCACCGCCGACGCCGGCAGCAGCCGCCGCCTGTTCGAGTTCCGCGACGTATCGCTCGCGCCCCGGCTCGCGTGCACCGGGCATCCACAGGCGCGCATCGTTGCCGCTGCCACGCAGCCGGCGCAGCAGCTCGATGGCGTCGCCATGGCCCTTCAGCCGGGTACCGCGCCCCGGCAGCAGCAGCAACGGCCCGCTGCCGGCCAGTGCCGGATGCTCGCGCGCGACCGCTGCCCGCGCGTCGGCGTCGGGCCAGGGGCGGCGCGGAAACGCCGCCGGGTCGATGCCGCGCGGGATCACCCGCAGGATGGCCGGATCGGTGGCCGGATAGTGCGCCAGCACATAGCGGCGCACCGTCTCCGACACGCAGATCACCCGCTCGCCGCGCGTCATCACCGCGCTGTAGCGCGACGGCGAGTTGAGCCCGTGCACGGTGGTCACGAAACGGGCTCGCGCGGCGACCGGCATCGCCTGCAACGCCTGCAACGCGCGCCAGCCCAGCCATGCCGGCAACCGCGAGCGGGCGTGGACGATGTCCGGCCGCATATCCGCGAACAGCCGCCGCAGGCCGCGCGCGTGGCGCAGGGTCAGCAGTGACTTGCGGCCGATATCGAGGGTGATGTGCTCCGCACCCGACGCCTCGAGCGCCGGTACCAGCCGGCCACCGGCCGACACCACCACCGCACGGTGGCCCGCGGCCACCAGCGCGCGGGCGATCTCCAGCGTGGAACGTTCGACGCCACCGGCATTGAGCGCCGGCAGCAGCTGGACCACGGTCAGCCGGCGCATCGGGCCGGACGGCACGCCGCGGTCAGTCGACGAGGACGAAGTGCGCGCCGCAATACGGGCAGTCCGCCTTGCCGCCTTCCGACTCGATCGGCAGGTAGACGCGCGGATGCGAATCCCACACGCCCATCGCCGGCATCGGACAGCTCAGCGGCAGCTCGCTGCGGCTGACTTCGTAACGGCGCTCGGCGTTGGCCTGCTCGGGAAGAGGTTGCCCTGTCGGGGCGTGGGGTGCGGACATGGTGGCGGCATCGACGACGGAACCGGCGCCCAGTCTACCGCGGCGCGCATCGCCGGTCGCGCCCGGTTCGCCCGCACCGGCCTACAGCCAGCCCTTCTGCCGCGCCAGCCGGTACGCCTCGATGCGGTTGCCGACGCCGAGCTTGCCGATCGCCTCGGACAGGTAGTTGCGCACCGTGCCGGCGGACAGGTGCATCCGCGACGCGATCTCGCCGGCCGACAGGCCCTCCCCGGCCAGCCGCAACGCCTGGCGTTCGCGTTCGCCGAGCGGATCCGGCTCCGACCACGCCTCCAGCGCCAGCTGCGGGTCGATCGCGCGGCCGCCGCGGTGCACCTGGCGCAACGCCTGCGCGAGTTCGCTGGCCGGCGCGTCCTTGAGCAGGTAGCCGGCCACGCCCGCATCCAACGCGCGGCGCAGGTACCCGGCCCGCGCGAACGTGGTCACGATCACCACCCGCACCGCGAGCTCCTGGCGCTGCACCCGCGCGGCCAGCTCCAGGCCGGTCAGGCCCGGCATCTCGATATCGGTCACCAGCACATCCGGGCGGTGGCGCTGCAGTTCCACCCAGGCCGATTCGCCGTCCACGCATTCGGCCACCACCTCGAAGTCCGGCTCCATGCGCAGCAGCGCGGCAAGCGCACCGCGCAACAGGGCCTGGTCCTCGGCGAGCAGGATGCGAATGGGCATGGAGGGCACCGGCGACACGTACGTGGTGCAGTGTAGAACGTCGTGTCCGTGGTGGATCCGTCGCCCGCGCGGCTACACCGCCGCGTGCGGCCCCGGCTGCGACCGCGCCGGCTCGCCCTGCGCCGTCGGAATCGCCTCTGCCGGTGACTGCACCAGCGGAACCCGTGCCTGGATCCGGCAACCGCTGCTGCCATCCACCACCAGGCGGCCGCCCACCGCCTGCACGCGCTCGCGCATGCCGGCCAGCCCGTTGCCGGCTTTCAGCGCACCACCGCGGCCGTCGTCCTCGATGCACAGCACCGCGTGCCCGTCCTCGATCGCGAAGGTCGCCCGCGCATGCGACGCGCGCGCATGGCGCTGGACGTTGGTGGCCGCCTCGCGCACGGTCAGCGCCAGCGTGGTTTCAACCAGCGGCGACAGGATCGCCTGCGCCATGTCGGTATCCAGGCTGTAGTCGAAGGCCACGCCATCGGCCTCCAGCAGCAGCCGCGCCGATGCGAGTTCCGCGGCAAGCCCGGCGGCGCGGATGCCGCTGACCGCCCGTCGCACCTGTCCCAGTGCCTCGCGCGCACCATGCGCGACCTCCTCGATCTCGCGCCGTGCCGCGGCCGGGTCGCGGTCCACCAGGCGCGCGGCGAGGTCGGACTTCAGGGCCACCATCGACAGCGTGTGGCCGAGCAGGTCGTGCAGGTCGCGGCCGATGCGTTCGCGCTCGGCGGTCGCGGCCAGCCGGCGCACCTCGTCCTGCGACAGCTGCAGGGCGGCGTCGCGCGCTTCGTTGACGCGCTCGACATGCACCACCAGGCCGACGATCAGGGTCACGACCGGCATCCACACCATCGCCTGCCACGGATAACCGAGTAGCGCCGCCCATCCGAGGAACACCAGGTTGAGCAGCAGCAGCCCGGCCGCCTCCATCCACGAAGCGCGCTTGCGCGACGCCAGCAGGAACACGCAGCCGAACACGAAGTAGCTCATGCCCGAGGGGTACCAGGGCAGCAACACCAGGCACAGCGCGACCATGCCCAGCGCGGATCGCCACGCGATGCACGCCGGTGCCAGCAGCACGCGGGCGTACAGGGCCAGGAACAGCGGATAGGACAGCAGCGTGAGCAGCCACCAGCGCGCGTCGTAACCCTGCGGCGAGAAGGCCGGGGTCACGAACACCCACGCCGACCACAGCACGTGCACCGCTTCCGACCATGCCGGCCGGCCGCGGCGCAGCGTATAGGCCATCACCGAATCGGCAGCCGGGGTGAACCATTTCGATCGCAACGTGGACATGCGGGGACTTCCGGCCGTGCTCGACGCAACGTTTATCAGCGCAGCTCGACCTCGTCGAGGAAGAACTCGAATCGACCGGCCGGTTGCCCGGCGGTGAACGCCACCGCGCGCAGCAGTGCGGGATCGGCACCGGGGAAATCCGCAAGCGGCAGCCGGACCTCGGTCCACTCCGGCCCGGCGACAAAGGTCTGCGTACTGGGCATGCCCTGCATGCTGGGGCCCGAGAACAGCATCGCGCTGTAGCGGCGGCCGTCGCCGCGCACGTGGAACACCAGCGCCTCGCGCGCCGACATGTTGACCGGCTGCATCGGCTCGGCGGCCGGCAGCCAGGTCATCCCCGCCCACGGGAACGCGAAGCCGGGGCGGACCTCGCCGTGGATGCGCAGCGCGCCGGCCGTCCCCCGTGCGCCGCCTTGCACCAGTTCGTGTGCGACATCGGAGTTGCCGCCCGCCATGCGGTCGGTGCTGGGCTGCCAGCTGCCGAACGCCGCGGCGAGCACGTCGCCATCGAAGTCGCCGACCAGCGTCTGCGCCGGTGCTGCGGAGGCCACGGCACCGGCGGCCGCATCGCGTTCGACGCGGTGGCCGTTCTTCCACACCGCGGCGATCGCACGCGTGGCGGTGATGTCGGCGAGCGGGTCGCCATCCACCAGCACCAGGTCAGCGCGCAGACCCGGTGCGATGCGCCCGCGATCGCTCAGGCCGAAACGACGCGCGGGGACCGCGGTGGCCGCCGACAGCGCCTGCGACGGACTCAGCTCGGCACGCACCAGCAGTGCCAGCTCACCGTGCAGGCTGGCACCGTGCGCGGTGCCGGGATTGGGCGCATCGGTACCGGCGAGGATGTCGACGCCGGCGGCATGCAGGCGCCGCACGCTTTCCAGCGCGCGCGCCAGCACCGCCGGATCCGCTTCGCCCGCATGCATCCGCGCATCCAGTGTCGAGCGCTGTTCGGCGGTCAGCAGGGCGCCGACACGGGTGTCGGCAGCGAGCGCCCCGCCCTCGCCGGCACCGGCCACCGAGGCCAGCACCGACAGCGTCGGCACCACGAACGCATCGCGGTCGCGCATCGCGGCGACCAGCTGCGCATCCGCCTCGACGTCGGCGAACAGGTGCACCAGCCCGTCGGCGCCGGCATCGATGGCATGGCGGGCATCGGCCAGCGTGGAGACGTGCACCACCGCCATGCGCCCGTGGCCATGCGCGGCCGCGATCGCAGCGCTGACCTGCGGCGCGGTGAGCGTCGGCAGGCGGCGTTCGATCGCGTATGCCGAGAGGTCCTCGACGATCAGCTTGATGAAGTCCGCGCCCTCGCCGACGCGCTCGCCGATAAAGGCATCGATATCGGTCGATGCATCCACGGTGGGCACCGGGAAGCCGTACTGGGTGCCGTGGCCCTGCGGCGCCGTGATCGCATAGCCCGCGGCCCAGAGGTCGGCCTGCCCGGTCGCGGCCAGTGATTCGCGCTGCGCACGCAACGCCTGCGCGCGTTCCGGCATGCCATGCATGTCGAACGCGGTGGTGACGCCGAAGCGCGCGGCATCGCGCTGGGCATCGCCCCAGGCATGCACATGGGCATCGATCAGACCCGGCAGCAATGTCCCACCGCTACCGTCGACGACCTCGTAGTCCTCCGGCACCTGCAGCTCGGCACCCAGCTGCTGGATGCGGCCGTCGCGCACCAGCACCGTGGCGACGCCGAGGTCGCGCTCGCCATCGAACACCCGTGCGCCGCGGATGGCGACGCCGGCATCCGGCGGGCGCGGCTGCTGCGTGGCCGGGCTGCGGCCGGTGGCCGGCGCCAGCAACAGCACCGATGCCGCAACCGTCGCCACCAGCGCGCCTGCAGCCACCATGTCGATCCATCGTTTCATCAGCGTTCTCCAGAGGTTGCAGGTCAGCGCGGCGACAGCCGGCGCAGGGCGAAGTGGGTGAATACCGCGGCCGGGACCAGCAGGGCGAGCACATGCAGCCACAGCGCCCCGCCGCTGTCGTGGCCGACCACCTTGAAGGCGATCTGGCCCAGGTGCCAGGCCGGCCACACCGGCGCCAGCCGCGCGAAGAAGTCCGGCAGCATCGACAGCGGCAGCCACAGCCCGGACAGGAACACCATCGGCAGGAACAGCACGTTGACCACGGCGATCGCGGCATTGCCCCCGAACAGGCTGCCGATCAACAGGCCCAGCGCCGCGAACGGCAACACCCCCAGCAGGTTGACCACCAGCAGCAGCGCCCATCCGGATGCCGGCAGCGACACGCCACCCAGGGTGCTGCCAACCAGCGCCAGCAGCAGGCTGATCGCCAGCGCGAACGCCATCGCCGCCACCATCTTGGCAAGAAGCCATCCACCCGCGTGCGCCGGCAGCGCACGGCGCAGGCGCAGCAACCCCTGCTCGCGTTCGTTGGCCACCCCCACGCCGATGCCGAACAGGGTCGCGCCGATGGTGCCGAACACGCCGTAGCCGGCGAGCAGGAACGCAGGGGGCGCGCCCATCCCCGACAGCAGCACGCCGAACAGCACGTAGAACAGCACCGGGAACAGCACCGCCGGCAGCACATATGCCGGCTCGCGCAGCAGCCTGAGCAGTTCGCAGCGGATCTCGATCATGCAGGCGCGCAGCGCCGATGCGCGTGCGGCGCCGGTTCTGGCGGTGGACGTGGCAATGGTGCTCATCAGGCGGCCTCGCGGACGGACGGACGGGTGAGTTCGACGAAGGCTTCGGCCAGGCCGGCGCGGGTGACTTCGAGATCCTCGAGCGCGGGGTCGGCTTCGAGCAGGCGCCGCACCACCGCTTCGGCGGCAGCGGCCACCAGCTCCAGCCGGCCCTTGCGGACCCGCACCTCGCGCACCTGCGGCCAGCCGGCCACGGTCTCCGGTGCCAGCGTGGTGATGCAGCGGATGCGCCGCCCACCGACCAGCGCGCGTACCTGCGCGATGGTGCCCTTGGCCAGCACCTGCTCGCGATCGATCACCACCACGCGGTCGGCCAGCGCCTCGGCCTCCTCGAGGTAATGCGTGGTCAGCAGCACCGCGCAACCCTGGGCGGCCATCGCCCGCACCGCCGCCCACACCTGGCTGCGGGCGCCGATGTCGAGGCCGGTGGTGGGTTCATCGAGAAACAGCAGGCGCGGCCGCCCGCACAGCGCGATCGCGAACTGCACCCGCCGCTGCTGCCCGCCGGACAGCCGACCGTAGCGGCGGGCAAGCAGGTCCTCGACCCCTGCCAGTGCCGCGGCTTCCTGCGCCGCCATCGGCTGCGGGTAATGGCAACCGGCCCAGTCGATGAGCTCGCGCACCGTCAGCCGTTCCGGCAGCACCGCGCTCTGCAGCATCACCCCCACCTGCAGGCGCGCTGCCGGGATGCACGGGTCCATGCCGAACAGCTGCACCTTGCCGGCTGCCGGCGTCTTCAGCCCCAGCAGCAGGTCCACCGCGGTGGACTTGCCGGCACCGTTCGGGCCGAGCAGGGCCAGCACTTCGCCGGCCTGCAGTTCCAGGTCGAGGCCATCGAGCGCACACACCGCGCCATGCAGGAAGCGTGCTGCGTGCAGCCATGCCGCGGGAGCCGGAATCTCGGAAGACATGGTGACTGGCATGGCAACGCTCCATCGGGATGGCCACAGCGTGGGCGCGACGACCCGCTGTCGGCAGTCGCCACCGTCAGGCGATCGACATGACAACCGTCACCTGACACCGCGTGCCGCGGACGTGGACACTGCGCGGAACGGAAATGACTTCCGGCCACTCCCGACCGGCCGCACCCCGGTCACACTGTGGCGACTCACCGCGTCTGGGCCCGCATGAACACCAAAGCCGATCTGCTGAAGGAACTGCGCATCGACCGTCGCCCGGAACCGCCGCCGTCGCGTCGCGGCTTGTGGATCGGGCTCGGCGTTGCCGCAGTGGTCATCGTCGTCGCACTTGGCGCCTGGTGGCTGCTGGGCCGCGACCGGCCGGTGCCGGTGCACACCGCACCGGTGGTGGCGACCGGCGGCGCCGGCAGCGCGCCGGCATCGGTGCTCGATGCCAGCGGCTACGTGGTCGCCCGGCGCATGGCCACGGTCTCGTCGAAGATCACCGGCCGCGTGCGCGAGGTGCTGATCGAGGAAGGCATGGCGGTGGAGGAAGGCCAGGTGCTGGCCACGCTCGACCCGATCGATGCCGATGCGCAGCGCGCACTGTCGTCATCGCAGCTGGCCGCCGCGCGCAGCCAGGCCGGCAGCGTGCAGGCGCAGCTGGCGCAGGCGGAAGCCGAGGCGCGACGGCTGGACTCGCTGGTCGGCCAGCAACTGGTGTCGCGCTCGCAGTACGACCAGGCCATCGCCCAGCGCGACGCGCTGCGTGCCCAGCTCACCACCGCACAGCGCAATGCGCGCGTCGCCGCCGACCAGCTGGCGATCGCCGACCTCGGCGTCGACAACACCGTGGTGCGCGCGCCGTTTGCAGGCGTGGTCATCGCCAAGGCCGCACAACCCGGCGAGATCGTCTCGCCGCTGTCGGCGGGCGGCGGCTTCACCCGCACCGGCATCG
Source organism: Alterluteimonas muca (assembly GCF_021191595.1). Taxonomy (NCBI): domain Bacteria; kingdom Pseudomonadati; phylum Pseudomonadota; class Gammaproteobacteria; order Lysobacterales; family Lysobacteraceae; genus Alterluteimonas; species Alterluteimonas muca. The sequence continues at coordinate 314,937 of NZ_JAIWPS010000001.1, read as the reverse complement.
GCACCATCGTCGACATGGACTCGCTGGAGATCGAGGTCGATGTGGGCGAGGCCTATATCGGTCGCGTGCAGCCGCAGATGCCGGTCACCGCCACCCTCAACGCCTATCCCGACTGGCGCATCCCCGCCGAGGTGATCGCGATCGTGCCCACCGCCGACCGCGGCAAGGCCACGGTCAAGGTGCGCATCGCCATCAGGGAAAAGGACCGCCGCATCGTCCCGGACATGGGCGTGTCGGTGAGCTTCCTCGAACAGGCGGCGGCCGATGCGGACGCGGCGGATGCCGCGCCACGCAGCCTGCGGGTGCCGGCCGGGGCGATCGTGGAACGCGACGGCGCCACCGTCGCGTTCGCGCTGGCCGGTGATCGCGTGGAACGCCGCGTGGTCGGTGCCGGCGCCACCGTGGGTGCGCAGCGCGAAGTGACATCCGGCCTGGTGGCCGGCGAGGACGTGGTGGTGGATCCGCCGACCGACCTCGAGGACGGCAGCCTGGTGGTGCGCCAGTAACACACGCAGCCGTGGCCACCGCCACGGCTCCCCGGCGCGATACGCGCCGTTCGCCCGCATCGCGGGCATGCAGCGAGGTACCGGCATGGCGACCCTGGTTTCGATCAACAACCTCACCAAGACCTACCAGCGCGGCTCGGAGAAGGTGGAGGTGCTGCACCACATCGACCTCGACATCGAGCGCGGCGATTTCGTCGCACTGATGGGCCCGTCGGGCTCCGGCAAGACCACACTGCTCAACCTCATCGGCGGCCTCGACGCACCCAGTTCCGGCGAGATCACCGTCGACGGCGAGCGCATCGACCGCATGAGCGGCGGCCAGCTGTCGACCTGGCGCAGCCGAAACGTCGGCTACGTGTTCCAGTTCTACAACCTGATGCCGGCGCTGACCGCGCAACGCAACGTCGAACTGCCGCTGTTGCTGACGAAACTCTCCGGCGCCCAGCGCAAGCGCAATGCCGGCATCGCGCTGGAGCTGGTGGGTCTGTCCGACCGCGCGAAGCACAAGCCCAACGAACTCTCCGGCGGCCAGCAGCAGCGCGTGGCGATCGCGCGCGCCATCGTCTCGGACCCCGACCTGCTGATCTGCGACGAGCCGACCGGCGATCTCGACCGCCAGTCCGCCGAGGACATCCTCGGCCTGCTGCAGGAACTCAACCGCGAGCACGGCAAGACCATCGTGATGGTCACCCATGATCCGAAGGCCGCCGGCTACGCCTCGCACACCCTGCACCTCGACAAGGGCTCGCTGGTCAACCAGCCCACCTACGCCTGACGGAGGACGCGGCATGAAATACATGCACCTGGTCTGGGCGGCGCTGTTCCGGCGCAAGACCCGCACCTTCCTCACCCTTGCCTCGATCATGGCCGCTTTCCTGCTGTTCGGCCTGCTCGACGGCATCCGCACGACGTTCGGCCAGCTCGGCCAGAACGCCGACGGCGCGCAGCGGCTGCAGACCGGTTCGAAACTGTCGTTCATCGAGACCCTGCCGCTGTCGCTGCGCACGCGCATCGCCCAGGTCGACAACATCGAGGCGGTCACGTACGCCAACTGGTTCGGCGGTGCCTACCAGGACCCGCGCAACCAGATCTTCAGTTTCGCGGTGGCCGACAACTACCTCGACCTGTATCCCGAGATCGAGGTGGCGCCGGAGGCACGCGAGGCGTTCACGCGCAACCGCACCGGCGCACTGGTCGGCCAGGCGCTGGCCACGCGCTTCGGCTGGAAGGTCGGCGATCGCGTGCCGCTGCAGTCGACGATCTTTCCGAATGCAGACGGCACGCTCAACTGGGAGTTCGAGATCGTCGGCATCTTCCGCTCGCGTGATGGCGAGTCCGGGTTCACCGACGGTCTGTTCCTGCTGCGCTACGACTACTTTGCCGAATCCACCCCGTACGTGGATGGTGACGTCGGCTGGTATGTCTCGCGCGTACGCGACGTGCGCCAGGCCGACGCCGCGGCAAAAGCCATCGATGCGCTGTCGGCAAATTCGCCGCACGAAACCAAGACCATGACCGAGCAGGCGGCGTTCGCCTCGCAGCTCAAGCAGATGGCCGACATCGGCCTGATCGTGGGTTCGATCATGGGCGCGGTGTTCTTCACCCTGTTGCTCCTGACCGGCAACACCATGGCGCAGGCGGTGCGCGAACGCACCTCGGAGCTGGCGGTGCTGAAGACGATCGGCTTCTCCAGCACCAGCGTGCTGCTGATGGTGCTGGCGGAGTCGGTGCTGCTGGTGGTGCTGGGTGGCGTGCTGGGCCTGGGTCTGGCGGCGATCGCCGGTCCTGCGCTCGGCCAGGGCAGCGGCGGCGTGCTCAACCTGCCGCCGGTGGGGCTCCAGAGCTGGCTGCTGGGACTGGCGCTGATGGTTGCCATCGGCCTGCTGGTCGGCGCGCTGCCGGCACTGCGCGGCATGCGGCTGAACATCGTCGACGCACTCGCCGGGCGTTGATCCGGGATGGATTCCTCCTTCCCTTGTCTGCCAGTTGAAACCCCTCTCCCGCATGCGGGAGGGGGGCTGGGGTGAGGGCAAGGCGGCATGCCCCCATCCGCCCTTCGGAACTATCCCGACCAGACGCCTTCGAGGCAGGCCTTCCCGCCCGGCGGAGAAGGCTCAAAGTGGAGTAACGCAGATGTCCAGGATCAAATCCCTTCTGAGCGGGCTGCTGTTGGCGATCGTCGTGGTGGCCGGTGTCGCCGCGTGGATCCTGCTGCCGTGGCAGGCGCTGCTTGCGGTCGCGGTGCTGCTGATCGCCTGGATGGTGGCCACCCGCAGCGGCCGCCAGGCCGGCTCGGTCACCCATGTCGGCATCAGCACCCTGCCGCAGCGGATCGGCGCGTCATCGGTGGTGGTGATCGGCATCGCCGGCGTGGTCGGCGTGCTGGTTGCGCTGCTGGCGATGGCCGAGGGCTACCGGCAGACGGTGGCCGCCACCGGCAACGAGGACACCGCGATCGTGCTGCGCGGCGGCTCGGCGGCGGAGGTGATGTCGGTGATGGAGCGCGAGGCGCTGCTGGCGGCTGCGCAGGCGCCGGAGATCGCCCGCGACGCCGACAACCGCCCGCTGGCCTCGGCGGAACTGGTGGTGGCGGCGAACCTGCCGCGCCGGGGCCAGGCCGACGAGGACGGCAGCGTGCAGCTGCGCGGCGTCGATCCGGTGGCCTGGGCAGTGCGCCCGGGCATGCGCATCGTCGAAGGGCGTACGTTCGAGTCCGGCCGCCGCGAGCTCGTGGTCGGCCAGGGCGCGCGGCGTCAGTTCGCCGGGCTCGATCCCGGTGGCGAAATCCGGCTGGGCAGCGACGTGTGGACGGTGGTCGGCGTGTTCGCATCCGGCGACGCGCTGGAATCGGAGATCTGGGCCGATGGCGGCATCGTCGCCACCACCTACCGCCGCGGCAGCAGCCGCAACTCGATCACCGCGCGGCTCACCAGCCCGGATGCCTTCAGCGCGTTCAAGGCGACGCTCGAGGCCGACCCGCGGCTGAAGGTGGAAGCCGACACCACCGCGGAGTACTTCTCGCGGCAGTCGGAAGGCATGACGAAGGTGTTGCGCATCATCGGCATCGTGGTCGGCTCGATCATGGCGGTGGGCGCGGTGTTCGGTGCGCTCAACACGATGTTCGCCACTGTCGCCGCGCGCGCGCGCGAGATCGCCACCCTGCGTGCGATCGGCTTCCGCGGCCTGCCGGTGGTGGTGGCGGTGATGCTGGAAACGATGCTGCTGGCGGCGCTCGGCGGCGCGCTGGGCGGGCTGATCGCGTGGCTGGTGTTCAACGGCTACACCGCGTCCACGCTTGCCGGTGGCGTCGGGCAGCTCACGTTCGAGTTCAGGGTGACCCCCGAGCTGTTGTGGAACGGCCTGAAATGGGCGCTGGCGATCGGCTTCGTCGGCGGACTGTTCCCGGCCGTGCGCGCCGCGCGGCTGCCGGTGACCGACGCACTGCGCGCGGCATGAGCGCGCAAACGGGTGCGTCGGACGATCCGCGCGGCCTGTCGAACGGCGAACTCGAACGCCGCTATGCCGCGCTGCATCGCGAGGTGTTCGCGCTGTATGAGTCAGCGCAGGGCGGCGCGGGTGCCGATACCACGCGCGAGGGAACCGACGCCGCCCACCGCCAGGCACAGGCACGCGCGCAGCCGCTGGTCGAACAGGCGCGCCGGCTGCACCAAGAACGCGTACGTCGTCTGCGGCGGCGTGCACGGCGCTGGTGGTGGGCCACCGGCGCGATCACGGTGACCGGCACCGCACTGGTGCTCTGGCTCATCGCCCGCGGCTGAACGCCGTCCCCCGGACGAGCCAGGCGCTTCCGGCACCCGACACCGCCAGGGCGTCCACCGCGCGCGGGATGCGGCCTCAGCTTTGCGGGCTGAAAGGTTGCGCATGCCGTAGCCCGGCCAGGCGCAGCGCATCCGGGACGGTCGCAGGCAGGCCCTCGTCCCGGCTGCCGGATGCGGCGTCCGGCCCTGCCAGGCTGCCGCTACAGCTGCTGCGCGACGATGCGCCGTCGCGCCTGCAGGTAACCGTCGATCGCGAACACCGCCAGCCCTGCCCAGATAAAGGCGAAACCCGCCGCGCGGTCGATGCCGAACGGCTCGCCGAAGAAGAACACCCCCAGCAGCAGCTGCAGGGTCGGGCCGATGTACTGCAGCAGGCCGACCACGGTCAGCGGCACCCGCCGCACCGCGTAGGCGAAGCAGATCAGCGGGATCGCGGTCAGCGCGCCGCCCAGTACCAGCAGCACGTCGGTCCAGCCGCCCCAGCGCAGCGAGAAGAACCCGCCGCTGCCCGACCACTCCAGCCACGCCAGCACCAGTACCGCCGGGCCGAACACGAACAGGTTCTCGACGCCGAGCCCCTGCACCGCCTCGACCGCGGCAAACTTGCGGATCAGCCCGTAGATGGCGAACGAGCCCGCCAGGCACAGCGCGATCCAGGGGAAGCTGCCGTAGTTGAAGGTCAGCCACAGCACGCCGCCGGCGGCCAGCGCCACGGCCACCCATTGCGGCAGTGAAAGCCGCTCGCGCAGGAACAGCACGCCGATGACCACGTTGAGCAGCGGATTGATGAAGTAGCCGAGGCTGGCCTCGACCACGTGCCCGCTGTTGACCGCCCACACGTAGAGGCTCCAGTTGGCGGCGATCAGCAGTCCCGAAGCGGCAAGCATCGCCACCAGCCGCGGCTGGGCGACCACCTCGCGCAGCCAGCCCCGCCCGCGGCTCACGGTGAGCCACGCGGCGACGAGGATCGCGCACCACACCGCACGGTGGAGCACGATCTGCAGCGAGGGCACGTGCCGGAGCAGATGCCAGTACAGCGGCATCAGCCCCCAGATGACGAAGGCCGCGACCGCGATCCACAACGCGCGGCGGTCGTGGACCGGGGTCATGCCGGCTTCGCCGCGCGCGTGCGCGCCAGGGTGATCGCCACCACGCCGGCGAGGATCACCAGCATCGCGCCGATGTCGTGCGCGCTGAAGCGTTCCGCCGCCAGCCACGCGCCCAGCACCACCGCGATCACCGGATTCACGTAGGCATAGCTGCCGGCAAGCGTCGCGCGCACGTGGTGCAGCAGCCAGATATAGGCGCTGAAGGCGATGATCGAACCGAAGCTCAGCAGGTAGGCCACCGACAGCGTGCCCTGCAGCGTGGGCATCGTGGTGAAGCGCTCGCCCAGCAGCGCGCCGGCCACCAGCATGGCCGCGCCACCGCACAGCATCTGCGCCGCGGCGGTCATGAACGGCGCCGGCAGGTCGCGGCCGCGGCTCCAGACCGAGCCGTAGGCCCAGGCCACCGGCGCGATCAGCAGTGCGATGAGGCCCGTGGGCTCGGCGGTCAGCGAACTGCCGGCGTTGAGCCACAGCACGCCGACGAAGCCGATGCCCAGGCCGAGCCATTCCAGCTGCCGCGGCCGCTGCCCGTGCATGGCCGAGAACAGGCCGATCCACAACGGCGCCGACGCCACCGCGACCGCGGCCAGCCCGGACGACACCGTCTGTTCCGCGATGCACACCAGCCCGTTGCCCAGGCCCAGCAGCAGCACGCCCATGAACGCCACGTTGCGCCATTGCGTGCGGGTGGGTGCCGGCACCCCGCGCCAGCGCAGGAACGCATACAGCACGCTGCCGGCGATGGCGAAGCGGATGCCCGCCATCAGCAGCGGCGGATAACCGCCCTCCAGCGCGAACTTGATGCCGAGATAGGTGGAACCCCAGATCACATAGACCAGAGCCAGGGCGAACACGACGGCGAGCGGGGATACGTCGCGCGACACGAGCGGCGGCGCACTCATGGGAGATCCGGATTGGCTGGGGGAGGGAGGGACCGCACCGGCGTGGCCGGCGCGACATGTTACGCCGTTGCCCGTGCCGAGGGCGGGACACTGCGTACACCGTGACGCGCAAGTTTTTCCGGGAGCGGCCGTTGAATGCCCGTCGTCGCCGGGCAGCGGCCTCACCGACCACCAGACGCGGACGCCGCCCTGCGGCGGCGTCCGGCATCACATCAGCCTGGTGTCAGTGCGCCCAGCTGTTGGGGCGCGTGGATTCCGGCAGCACCTTCGCCTGCAGGTGGCGATCGGTATTGAGCAGGTGCATCGCGTCGGCCAGGATCGCCGCCGACTCGCGCAGCAGCGGATCCGGACGTTCCTCGGCGGCCTTCTCGCGAGCGGTGTCCACCGCAATGTCGCGCTCGTTGGCGAACAGGCCGTCGTCGGTGTCCTCGGCCAGCGGATCCAGCGGCAGGCCGAGTTCACGACGCTGCGCCTGGCGGTCGCGGCGCTTCTGCTCCTGGCGTTCGCGCTCGGCGCGACGCTCGGCCTCGTTGAGCACCACGTACTTCTTCGCCCGCTCGGCACGGAACTCCTCGACGTCCTCCACCCACCAGCTGAATTCCGCGTCCTCGGCAATGCGCGCCTCGTGCAGCACGTTGAGGCGCGGCAGCAGCGGCGCGAAGTCGCCGTAACGGGTGTGCGGCACCGCGGCGATGCGCGTCCACGGCAGCGCGTTGTCGTTCGTGCTCTCGCCGAACTCGCTGGCATCCACGGTCACCGGGAACATCACGTCCGGCACCACGCCGCGGTTCTGGGTGCTGCTGCCACCGGGCAGGAAGAACTGCGCCACGGTCAGCTTCACCGAGCCGAAACGCTGCTGCTCGTTGCCGGGCCAGCGGTCGAGATCAACCAGGTTCTGCACGGTGCCCTTGCCGAAGGTGGTCTCGCCGATCACCAGCCCGCGCCCGTAATCCTGGATCGCGCCGGCGACGATTTCCGACGCCGAGGCCGAGCCCCGGTTGATCAGCACCGCCAGCGGACCTTCCCAGGCCACGCCCGGGTTGCGGTCGGCTTCGACACTCACCCGGCCGCCGGACTCGCGCACCTGCACCACCGGGCCGGTGTCGATGAACAGCCCGGTCAGCTCGACCGCCTCGTTGAGCGAACCGCCGCCGTTGTTGCGCAGGTCCAGCACCACGCCGTCGATGCCATCGGCCTTGAACTGCTCGAGCAGCCTGGCCACGTCGCGCGTGGCCGAGGCGTAGTCGCCATCGCGGTTCCGGCGGCCCTGGAAGTCCTGGTAGAACGCCGGCAGCTTGATCACGCCCACGCGCGTATCGGCGGCATCGCCATTGCCCGGGATCTCGATGATCTCGGACTTGGCGGCCTGCTCCTCCAGGCGCACGCGCGCACGCGTCAGCACGATCTGCACCGGCTCGCTGTCCATGCCGGCCTCGGCGGGGATGACCTCCAGCCGCACCTGGGTGTCCTTCGGACCCTTGATCTTCTCGACCACGTCGTCGATGCGCCAGCCGACCACATCCTCGACCGCCCCATCGGTGCCCTGGCCGACACCGACGATGCGGTCGCCGACGCGGAACTTGCCGCTCAGCGCCGCCGGGCCACCGGCGATCAGTTCGCGGATCACGATCACGTCGTCCTGGCGCTGCAGCTGCGCGCCGATACCCTCCAGCGACAGCGACATGCTCTGGTTGAACAGTTGGGTGCTGCGCGGGTTGAAGTAGTCGGTATGCGGATCGATCGACGCGGTGTAGGCGTTGAGGAAGCTCTGGAACGCGTCCTCGCCATTGAGCTGGGCGACGTTGTTGGCGAGGTTGCGGTAGCGGCGGTCGAGCGTCTCGCGGATCTGCTCCGGCTCGCGGCCTGCCAGCTGCAGGCGCAGCCAGTCGTTGCGTACCGATTGCCGCCACACGGCATCCAGCTCCGCCTTGTCGGCCGGCCACGGCGCATCCTTGCGGTCGTACTCCCAGCGGTCGTCGCCGGTGAAGTCGAAGATGTCCTGCTTGAGCAGCTCGCGTGAATGTTCGACGCGCTCGGCCACGCGCTCCTTGTAGAGCGCGAAAATGGCGAAGGCCGGCTCGAGCTGCCCCTTGCGCACCGCCATGCCCAGTTCCGGCGCCAGCGGCTCGAAACGGGCCACGTCGGCGGCGGTGAAGAACATCTTCCCGGAGTCGAGCGCCTCGAGATAACGGCGCACGATGTCGCGCTCCATCTCGGCATCGAGCGGGCGCGGGCGGTAGGCATAGCGGCTGTCGGACAGCAGGCCGTGCACCAGCTGCGCGGTGCGCACCTGGTCGACGCTGGGCGATGCCGGGATCGCCGACTCGCCCTCGGCCCGGGCCATCAGCGCAAGCGGCACCGACAGCGCGACGGCGATCAGGGCGGCGGAGATCAGGCGACTTGCTTTCATGTATGGACTCGTTCCTGGCCGGCCGCGAGGGCGGTCCGTCACTGCAGTGTGGACGCTCGATAGACGCGATCCAGTGCCGAAAGTTGCAGGCACGGACCCACGTCATGACGCGGATTCACTCTAACCGCGGCCAGTCGCCCGCAGGTGAACGCTGGTTACGCCCCGCAGGGGACACGCGGGGGCGATCAGGCGGCCGCGACGCCTGCTTCCATCGCCTGGCGATCGGCGTGGTACGAGGACCGCACCAGCGGGCCCGACGCCACATGGCTGAAGCCGATCCCCATGCCGTATTCCTCGAGTGCCTTGAACTCCTCGGGCGTCCAGTAGCGCAGCACCGGGTGGTGGTGCGCCGACGGCTGGAGGTACTGGCCGATGGTGACCATGTCCACGTCGTGCGCGCGCAGGTCGCGCAGGGTGCCCTGCACCTGCTCCATGGTCTCGCCGAGGCCGAGCATGATCCCGGACTTGGTCGGTACCGACGGGTGCTGGGCCTTGAACTTCTGCAACAGGGTCAGCGACCACTGGTAGTCGGCGCCCGGGCGCACGTTGCGGTACAGCTCGGGCACGGTCTCGACATTGTGGTTGAACACGTCCGGCGGGTTCTGCGCGAGGATCTCCAGCGCCCGCTCCATGCGGCCCTTGCCGCGGAAATCCGGGGTGAGGATCTCGATCCGCGTTGACGGCGTGCGTGCGCGGATCGCCGCGATGCAGTCGACGAAGTGCTGGGCGCCGCCATCGCGCAGATCGTCGCGGTCGACCGAGGTGACCACCACGTACTTCAGGCCCATGTCGGCGACGGTGCTGGCAAGGCTGAAGGGCTCGGTCGGATCCGGCGGCTTCGGCCGGCCGTGGGCCACGTCGCAGAACGAGCAGCGGCGGGTGCAGACCTCGCCCAGGATCATGAACGTGGCGGTGCCGTGGCCGAAGCATTCATGGATGTTCGGGCAGCTGGCCTCCTCGCACACCGTGACCAGGCGGTTCTCGCGCAGCTTGGATTTCAGTGCCGCGACCGCGCCGTTGGACGGGATGCGCACGCGGATCCACGACGGCTTGCGCAGCACGGGGACATCGGCGAACTGCACCGGCGAGCGGTTGATCTTGTCGCCAGCCAGTTGCTTGGTGCCGGGCTGCAAACCGCTGTCCGCGGGTGCGAGCACCTGCAGGGGGATGGTCCGGTCGGCGGTTTCGGTCATGGCCGTCTCGTGAAGTCGTGGGGGAGTCGGCGGCGTCAGGCCGCCTGGAGGTCGAGCGGGCCCGCGGCGGGCTCCAGCCGCAGGCCGAACTGCGACGCCAGTGCGTCGAGCAGGACCGGCTTCACGGCGTCCATGCCCGAAGGTCCGCCCAAGTCTAGCACCGAGGTCACCTGCAGCCCTTCGTAGCCACAGGGGTTGATGCGCGAAAACGGCTCGAGGTCCATGGCCACGTTGAACGCCAGGCCATGGAAGGTGCAGCCGCGGCGCACGCGGATGCCCAGCGCCGCCACTTTGGCGCCGGCGACGTACACGCCGGGTGCACCCTCGCGGCGCGCGGCACCGATGTTCCATTCGCCCAGGGTGTCGATGACCGCCTGCTCGATGCGCTCGACGTACTCGCGCACCCCGACTTTCAGCCGCTTCAGGTCCAGCAGCGGATAGACCACGATCTGCCCCGGCCCGTGGTAGGTCACCTGGCCGCCGCGGTCGACGTGGACCACCGGGATGTCGCCGGGCATCAGCACGTGTTCGGACTTGCCGGCCTGGCCGAGGGTGAACACCGGCTCGTGTTCGACCACCCACAACTCGTCGCGGGTGTCGGCGTTGCGGGTGTCGGTGAAGCGCTGCATCGCCCGCCACACCGGCTCGTAGGGCTGGAGGCCAAGGTCGCGAAGAAGGGCGGTGGTGGCGGTCAAGGCAGCACGGTCGGGCGGCAAGGTCCGCCATTATCCGGTACCGCGCGGCAGCCCGGGACGGCAACTCCGGAACAGCGTTTCCCGGCACCGCTGCGTGCGGGAGTGTGGCTGCAGCCGCACCGGGGTGCGTCATCCGGCAGGACCATCGCCGGCGCCCGGACCGGCACAGGCGGCGATGGAACTTGCACCGGGTGCAACCGCGGATCAGCCGGAAACGTGGACCCGGTGTATCGCGGTCACAGCGTCCACTTCACTTCGGGGTGCTCACGCAAGGCGGCATGCGCGGCCTCGTATTCCTCCCGCGAGTTGGCACGGAAGCTCAGCTTCACCGAGACGAACCGGCCGCCGCTCGATCCACGGCTGCGTACCGATTCCTCCAGCACCACCAGCCCGGCCGCCTGCAGCAGCCGCGGCATCTCCGTCTCCAGCCCCGCCGATGCGGGCCCCATCGCAGTGATCTCGAACACACCGGGGAACTGGAAGCCGTGCTCGGGGTTGTCTGACCTGATGTCCATCGGCCAATTGTGGGTGCGGCGATGCGGGTTTCCAAGGGAGCCCTGCGCCCCGCGTCCGCGTCTGCGTCTGCGTCTGCGTCTGCGTCTGCGATCTACGGTGCGGCAGCCTGCCGGCGGATGGTCGGCACGATCCGGTCCCAGAGTGCCACCGCGGTCGCATCATCCATCTGCGGTGCTCCACCCGGATCCTCCTCCCGCCCCGTCGTGAGTCTCACGAGAACGCGCGGCGCTGTTGGCACCGCCCTCTGGACGGTGTTCTCCGCATAGAACCCGTGCAGCCGGCGGCCGTCCTCGACGAAGGTCCCCAGCCACTCCTCACCCGGATCGCCCGCGACCAGCACACGCCCGGCACGCAGGCGACGCGGCTTGACGCCGAGCCCCTCGAGATTCGCCTCGCCACGCCGGATGAGCGAAGGCTCCTCTGGCGGCTGTCCGAAGGTGTTGATGTCGAAACGCAGGGTCACTGGCACGCCTTTCACCTGGCCTGAGTACACGAACTCTCCCTCTTCTTCATCGCCACGCAGGCCCACCCGGATATCGCCGATGCAGTAGCCCCCGGTCGCCGTGCCTGCATCGTGCTGTGCCTCGAGTGACCCTTGGAATGCGAGGAGCCGCGCCTTGACGGCATCGATGGCGTCTTCGGAGAACGCGGTCTCCGCGAGCACGACGTGCGATCGACCCCGCAGGGCGTGCAGTTCGATCCGCAACGCCATGGTGGTATCGATACTTGCGTACGACTGGATCATCTGCAGATGTCGGTCGATACGCTGCCGATCGACCAGCATCGGGACGGACGCGGTGAAATGCTCCTGCGTCGCAAGCCTCGCCGCCCGCTGATCGACCGCAGCCGCGTATGCCTCCTCGCTGGCGACGTCGCTGACGGTGACATCCAGCTTGGTCAGGTTCTCGTCCTGCCCGAAGTAGAAGGTCGCGTCGCCGCCTGCGTCCAGCTGCCTGGCATCGCGCCCAAGCGCGGCCGGCACTTCGACAAGGTACGGGCCGAGACACACCTCGTGCATCGGGACATCCAGCTCCTGCGCCGTGTGGCGCTCCATGCTGTTCTGCGTGCAGCCCGTCGCAAGGAAACCGAGAGTGACCCAGCTCGCGGCGTGGATGAGCCTCACGATCAAGCGGCCGGCCTTGTGCGAGCCGCGATTCTTGTGGATCAAAAAAGGCGAGCCTGCATGTAGTCAACGGAGTCGCGAGGCATCAGCAGGGCCGTTGACTCGAGTCCGCCCCGACTCCAGATGGTCGTACCCACGGTACTCCACCACACATCAGTTCAACGCCGGCTCGGGGGTAGCCGTGGACTCTGTATCGACCACGTCGACGGTTCCCGGCGTGTATTTCTGTCGTCCGAAATGGATCGTCCGCCAAACGGTGAGGTCACCAGTGAACCAATGCGAGATGGAGTCATGCCCATAGCCGTCAAAGAACTCCTCGACAGCCGCCGGCAATGGCTCGGGATTCTCCCAGGCCGCGAGCATGACCTGCTCGCTCATCGTCAAACGGCCACCTCGTGCCCGCTTTCGCCGCAGGCTGTCCATACGTCGGGCGAGCGTAGACGTCTCCCTGTCCAGACCGCGGCGCTGCTTTCGCACTTCTGCACGTTGGTCCCGGCGATCCCGGATCAGCGCATCAAGGCGATTCCATTCTGCCTGCTCCGCAGGCGTGGGACGCTGAATCATGGGCTCTGCATACGGGTCAGGCAGGTGCCGCTGCGCACGTGACAACGTGCGCAGTTCGGCATCGAGTGCCGCTTCGCGTTCACGCAGGCGCTGCATGGATCCGGTATTCCCACCGGCATCGACGCGTACCTTCAGCCAGCGATGCAGGAGTTCCATGTGCGCGGCCTGGACGTCCTCCATCCTCCCGCGCTTCCGGGGTACGGCCTGCAGGTAGCCATTGTAGGCAGCGCGCAGGTTCTCGTCGTCCCTGTCGAACTCGGCCCTGATTTCAACGGGCAGATCACCGATGTCTCGCAGCAGCACGCCCCCTGCCCTGGCCATTTCGTACAACTCGTTCAGCGCAAACCGGGCGACGCTGTTCTTGCGCCCTTGGTGGGTGGGGTCGTAGCCCCCGCCGACGTCGGAATGCACACCGGGGTACCAGATCTCGATGGTGTTCGACGGATAGCGAGCGCCGTCGCGGGTCGAGTCCAGCGAGAACTGCGGGCGCAACTCGTGCGCTGCGGTCATGTGCACGCACAGCTCGACCAGCGACGGCAGCGTCACATCGTGCGCCCACAGGTTGTGGCCGTTGTTCTGGTTGATCATCGCGCCGGCCATCAAACGCCATACCGAGCAGACGGTATCGAAGATGCCCAGGAAACCGACCCGCAACGGCACCTGCCGGTACTGGAAGCTGCCGTCGGCCTGCCGTTCGCAGCGTGCGGCCAGATCGCGGACGAACGCGCGCGCCTGGGCAGCGCCGCGGGAAAACCCGAACACCGAGACGTTGACCACAAGGATCCGCATCTGCGCCGGCTGCTTGTCGATCAACTCGTCGAGTTGCTCTAGCGCGTACGCCACGCGCTCCGCACCACCGGTGCCGATCGCCTGCCCCCTGATTCCTCCCTTGTCGCCGACTTCCGAGAAGGGAGTGCCGACCCCAGGCACATAGGGGACAAGAATGTTGTCCTCCTCGTCTATATGTGCTCGGTGCAGTCTTGCTATGTTGGAAAATGCACGCCGATCTACCGGCTTGCCAAGCTCCTTATCACGATTGTTGCCGGTGCCATCAAAGAACACCGACAGGTGCAGCACCTGCGTACAACCCGCTGCCGCATCGTCCGGCCCCACGATCGCGCAGTTCAGCGCCTGCTGGCGGCGTGCCAGTTCCGCATCGCTGAGCGGGCGGGTGCCGCGAGCCATCCGCGCGATGCGGGCATTGGGATCCGCATTTGCAACGGGATCGGGGGACCCCGGCTCCAAGTCGACCTGGCCAGGGATTTCGGTTGGATCGTGGTTATCGACGGCCATGTCTTCTGTGTCCTTCTGGAATCGGAATACGTCTGAAATCGAAAACGTTGTCCTTCCGGTCGATCACTTCCGCCTCAACCCGGCCATCCGGATAGAAATGCAAGACCAGTTCGTCCGGATCATCCGGATAAGGTAATTTCAGGGCAACCCGGGCCTGCTTGCTGACAAGCTCCCCATCATCAACGTACCTATTCGTATCAAGGTCGTAGTAACTTGCAGAGATGTCCCACGTTACGTCTACGAAGTGTTGTGTGTTCCGGTTACGGGGCGGGCGTGGCCCCATGGCCGATTTTCCGTTGGTATAGGCAGACGCGTCTCCCAGCCACATGCCGTCGACCGTGATGTCGAGGATCGCCCGGTCCGTGTAGTTGAATGCAAACAAGGTCAGCGGCCTGGGCTGCTCGCGGTTCTTCGCGAGAGCCGTCGCACAACCCACCAGCAAAGCTGTTGTGACAAGCAGCGCGATCCAAATCAACGCTTTCGAACTATCCATCGACCATCATCTCCTGCGGCGGACTCTCTACTCTCGGCTGTCTGATCACGTCATGTCGTGTGGCCCACCGCTTCCAACTTCCTTCACCCGCTTGGCGCTGACCATCGTGCGTCACGCGCCGATTCGTAATGCGCGACGGTCGCGGTTCAACGGAATAAAGAGAACCCAACTCAGTTCGGGACAGCGTTGCGGCAAACTCCCCCAACATTCGCCGACTTCCAGTCACTCGTCCCACGTCACCTCCTCCTTTGGCCAGACCTCGTCGACGATATCCTTCGTGGTGCGACGTCCGGCCCCCAGGTCGCGCAGGCGCTGCTGCCATGCCGGCTCCTGGTGGAAGTCCTCGCCCAGCAGCAGCGCCCACGTGCAGACCATATGCAGGTGCTGTCCATCGCGCACTCCATAGCTGGCGGCCATACGCATGGTGTCACGCAGAAAGCGGTACTGGTCAGCGGGTGAAACGCGTGCGATCAGACCCGGGTCCGTGAGATTGAAGTGGTCGATGAGCGTGTACGGGTAGCTGTCGTTCATGAGCTGCCGGCGCTGCGGATCATCCAGGGCGAGGGGCGGCACATAGGGATCGACATCTTCTTCGAGCAGATCGATCTTCGCCCATCTACGCTCAGGCATCACGTACCACCATGAGCGTCCCAGCGCGAAGAATGACGCGCGCTGTGCACCGGTCATGACGTTGTGGAGCAGGGGAAGGACCCGCCCGTCATAGAAGCGGGCGATGAATTCCTTCCCGTTTGGCAGGCGTGCATCCAGTCTGCGCGTCAGGCGTCCCGCCAATTCCATCCGTGACAGAGACGTGTCCAGAACCGTGGCTCCTCCGCTGTACTTCGCCAGGCCAGCCAGTTGGCGGAAGAGAGCTCGCAAAGAGACGCCTTCGTTCAGCCACACGAGGAATACGGAGGGATCCGCAGAGCGGTCGGCCAGGAGTCCATCGAATAGTCGGACATAGCCATTGATCAGAGTTGACTGCGTTAAAAACACGGTCAACCCCGTGAACTGCGCCCCATCAAGCAGAAGGAATCTCTGCACAGGCTGTACTACGGGCCACTCCTTATCGGGAAACAGAACGCTCATGCATTTCATCCCTTCGGAGTAAAGGGAGCGGCGCGCCGCGCCGCAAGCAGCAGGCATTCCTTGCAGACGCTCTGCGGGAATACGTGCAACGGGTAGCGCATCTTTGTTGGCCCCACAAAACTCTTCTTCGCCGCATGCACCTTGATGCTGCCCGGACACGCGATGGTGATGTTGCCGCCTTCGATGGTGAGGCTGGCGCCGCCGGCGGTCGCGAGGTGAATGGTCTTGCCGGCGGCGAGGTCGACTTCGGCGTTGGCGCTGATGATCCGGAGCTGGTCACGGCTGCGGATGCGGACCTGGTCGTTCTGGGCCTGCAGGTCGAGCTCGCCCTCGCCGCTGACGAGGCTGAGGGTGTTGACTTCGGTCTGGCCTTCGACGGCTGCGGCAAGCACGCCGATCGCCTGGCCGGTGTGGATGCGCAGGTCGCCGGCGACCGCGAGGTTGCTGTTGCTGCCACTGGCGAGGGTGATGGTTTCGCCGGCGCTCCAGTGCAGCGACTGCCCGGCGATCAGGCCGATGCCGGCAGGTGCGGCGAGGCCGACGAGGGCATCGCCGGTATGCGGGACGCGGTCGGTGCCGGCGGCCGGGCTGCGTTCGCTGGCGGCACCTGCGGCTTCGTCCCATGCGCCGCCGGGCACGGTGGTGCGTACCGATGTGCGCAATGCGACCAGGGGCGACTGGTCGGGGATCAGGCTGGACTGATCGGCGCGCTGCACGCCTTCGTGCGCTGCGAGCTTCACGGTCTGGTGGGTCGTGGCCGCGCGGGAAAAGGTCTCGCCCAATCGCGCAAGCTGGTCGAGCAGCGCGGCCGGTGCGACGGCGGTGCCCGCGGGTGAGGCGCCATCGATGCCGTACGCGCTCAGCCACAGCCCCCGCTCGGCGCGGATCACGCCCCATGCATCGGTGCGCAGTTCGAAGCCTTCGCCACGGAAGCTGCCGCGGAAGTTGTCGGCCTGGTGGATCAGGTGGCCCAGGTTGAGCTGGCTGCAGGCGTGCGTGGTCGACAGCTGCAGGCGCAGCTGGCCATCGCTGTCGTCGAACAGCAGGCGGTTGTGGCCGCTGCCGCCCCACTCCTTCGACTGGATGCCCCATAGCGCGCCCCCATGACGATGCGCATCGTCGCCACCGCCCATGCCGTGCCAGGGCGGTGCATGCCCGCCGGCGAGGTTGGCCTGCGCGCTGGGGCGGTGATCGGAAGCCTGTGCATAGGCGCTGCTGTCGGCCTCGGCGGGCCTGCCGCCCGGCGTTGCCGGCACGCCGGCCTCGCCGCGCCCGTTGTAGAGCGCGCCCACCACCACCGGACGGTCGATGTCGCCATCGAGAAACGCCACCAGCACTTCCTGACCAATGCGCGGCAGGAACTGGCTGCCCACGCCCGGGCCCGCGTAGCGCTGCGCCACCCGCAGCCAGCACGAGGCGCGCGCGGTATCGGCGCCGGCGTTGCCCATGAAGTGGAAGCGCACGCGGATCCGGCCGAGACGGTCGCAATGCACTTCCTGCGCACCGGCAGGTGTGTGGCTGCCCTCGCCGTCGACGACGATCGCGGTCTGGTAGCCCGGCGCGGTCGGGCGGGGATTCAGGCGCGCACCGGTGGCGTCGGCAAGCACAGGACGCCAGGGGAGCTCGCGCGGTACCGCATCGAACTGGGCCGCGTACCCCACCGCCTCGGCACGCTCGCGCAGGGCGGAGGGCAGCTCCGCACTGCCGGCGGCCTCGCCGAGTACATCGCGCAGCTGCTCGCGCAGGTCGACCGGCAGGTTGTTGATGCCGAGCTGGCGGACGCCGGTCAGCACCAGTTCGTCCGCATCGGCGACGCCGGCCGCGGCCTGGGTGAGGCGGAACCAGGTGCCGGCGCGCAGGGTGCGTGCGGTCGCCTGGCCGATCCGGCGATCACGCTGCGCCTCGTCGGCCTGTGCGATCAGGCCTGCGTAGCGCTGCGCTTCCGGCGCGTCCGCGAAGGCGTAGGCGCCGACGGGGTCATAATTCTCGAGCGCGACGTCCGCACCGGTGCCCTGCATGGGCAGTCCGATGCCAAGTGCGCGGTTGCGCTTGTAGTCGTCGGTCAGCAGGGTCAAGCGGTCGCTGCCGATCCGCTGGTGGCGGCCGATCGCGAGGATGCTGTCCTGCGCCTCGGTGGCGTCGCTGCGATGGAAGCGGATGCCGCCGTGCCTGGCCGAGTCCGGGTCCTGCGGGAGCAGCGCACTGTCGGCGAACAGCGCCAGCACGTGCCCGGCGGGCGCTTCGGCGTCCTCCTCGATGCGCCAGCCGAGGCCCTCCTCTGCCAGCAGGCGCGAGACGAATGCGTAGTCGCTCTCGCGGTACTGCACGCAGTAGCTGCGCGGACGCGCATCGGCGAGAAACCCCGACACCTCGTCGCCGATGGTCCAGCGCGCCAGCGGCGCATAGCCCGCGAACACGCTTTCGACGATCTCGACCACGCTGCGGTCCTCGAACACGCGGCTGTGGCGGCCCTGGGTCAGCAGCCAGGTCCACGGCACCAGGTGCAGGCGGTAGCGCGCGAGGCCACCGTCGGCGCCCAGCAGCACCGCTTCGCGCACAAGCCCGCTGCGTACCGCCTCACCGCCATCGGCCAGCCGCGTCAGCAGGCGTGCAGGGCGGCCCAGCCACCCGTCCAGCGCGAGGCCGGCATCGGTGGACAGCACGTCGATCTGCCACTCGAAACCGTCGGACAGACGTTCCTCGCCCTGCCAGCGTTCGACCAGCAGCGGGGCATCGGAAGCGAGATCGAGCCGGTACAGCCGCGTCGCATCGTCGATGCGGGCCAGTCGGGCGAGGGCGGTGCGTGCGGCGATGGCATCCATGCGCGTGACTCCGGGCGGGCATCCTGCCCCCTGCCGCGCATCATGCCATCCGCGGCGGCCAGATCAAGCCGACGCGGTCACGCGCCGGCACCTGCCCGGCAGCCACGCGGGCCACCGGGAAGGCACAGCGGACTTCAGTCGGCGTTCCACCACATCAGGAATTCGTGCCACAGCCGCTTGAAGAAGCCGGCCTGTTCGACCGGCTGCAACGCGACCAGCGGCCGTTCGGCGATCACTTCGCCATCGAGGCTGACCTTCACCGTGCCCACCGCGGCGCCCTGCTCCACCGGGGCCACCAGCGTGGCCGGGATGTCCATGGTCGGCTTCAGCTGCTGGTACTTGCCGCGCGGCAGGCTGACCGTCAGCGGTTCCGCCAGCCCCAGCTGCAGTTCGTCGGCACGGCCTTTCCAGATGCGCTGGCTGCTGATCGCGGTGCCGGCCTCGTAGATGGTGTGGGTCTCGAAAAAGCGGAAGCCCCAGTTGAGCAGCGCCAGCGAATCGGTGGCCCGCTGCGCCTCGCTGCTGGAGCCCATCACCACCGCGATCAGGCGCTGGTCGCCGCGCTTGGCCGAGGACATCAGGCAGTAACCGGCGGCGGAGTGGTGGCCGGTCTTGATGCCATCGACGCTGTCGTCGCGCCACAGCAGCAGGTTGCGGTTGCGCTGGGTGATGCCGTTGACGGTCATCTCCTTGATGCTGTTGTGCGCGTACTCCTCGGGGTAGTCGCGGATCATCGCGCGGCCCAACAGCGCCAGGTCGCGCGCGGTGGAGTAATGGTTCTCCTCGCTCAGGCCATGCGAGTTGACGAAGTGGCTGTTCTTCAGGCCGATGCGCTGCGCATAGGCGTTCATCAGCGCGGCGAACGCGTCCTCGCTGCCGGCCACGTGTTCGGCCAGTGCGATCGCGGCGTCGTTGCCCGACTGCACCGCCATGCCTTTCTCCATCTCCAGCAGCGAGGCTGTCTGGTTGACCGGGAAACCGCTGTAGCTGCCGTCGGTGCGTGCCCCGCCCTTGCGCCAGGCGTTCTCGGTCATCATCACCTGGTCGGTCGCCGAGACCTTGCCGGCCGCCATTTCCGCGGCCACGACGTAACTGGTCATCACCTTGGTGATGCTGGCAGGCTCCACGCGCTGGTCGGCGTTCTCGCCGGCCAGCACCTGGCCGGTTTCGTAATCCATCAGCACCCAGGCCGACGCGTTGATCGCCGGCGGCGGCGGTGCGGGCATGGCGTCGCTGAGTGCGGCCGGTGCCGGCGCAGGGGCCGGCGTCTGCGCGACGGCGAAGCCCAGCGCGGACACCGCGAACGCGGCGGCGAGCACGAGGGTCGGGCGGAAAGAGGGCGACAGGAACTTCATGGACAACAGACTCGTGGAAAGCGGGCTCATGGACTGCAGGGACTCCTGACAGACGGCCCCTGCGGCCGTCCCGGTGGGATGGCGCGAGAGTCTACTCGCGAACGATCTGTGGCTGGCCGAAGCCGAGCCCGGCACAGCGGGCGGTCACATCGGCGACCTGGTGCGAGGCGACGGGGCCGACGCGCAGGCGCCACACCGGCTTGCCGGCAGCCACGCCATCGACCAGTTGCGCGTCACCGACCCCGGCGCCGCGCAGCATCGACAGCGCGCGCTCGGCATTGTCACGGGTGCCGAAGGCGGCGACCTGCAGGGTCACCGCGGCACCGCCGGAGACGGGGGTGACGGCTGGCGACGCGTCTGGCGTGGCGGGCGTGGCTGGCGCGGCCTGGCCACTCGACGGCGGCGTGGCTGGACGACCGGTGGCGACACGGATCTGCCGCTCCTTCATCCAGGCATCGAACTCGTCGGCGGTCATCGCGCGGCCGTTCTGGTGCATGTCGAAGCGCCATTCACCGGCCGGTGCCGGCGCGACCCCGGCGCTGGCGACGGGTGCAGGCCGTTCGCCCGCATGCGCGCTGGCCATCGGCAACGCGGCGACCACGCGGTCGATCGCACTGGCAGCCGGCGGTGCGGCGGTGGCGGGGGTGGCCAGCTCCGGCGCGGCCGGGGGCAGTGCCTGTGCGTAACGGCCGGCCTCGTGGCGCGCGTTCTCGCCCGGGCTCAGCGCGACCACCTCGACCTCGGCGGTGCCGGCGCGGTGCATGTCGAGCTTCACCGCCGCCGCCCAGCTGAGGTCGACCACCCGGCCCTCATGGAACGGCCCACGGTCGTTGACGCGCACCACCACCGAGCGCCCGTTCTGCAGGTTGGTCACCCGCGCGAAACTCGGCAGCGGCAACGACTTGTGCGCCGCGGTGAAGGCGTACATGTCGTACACCTCGAGGTTGGAGGTGCGCCGGCCATGGAACTTGTTGCCGTAGTACGACGCCCGGCCACGTTCGCTGAAGCCTGTGGTGTCTTCGAGCACGTGGTAGGACTTGCCCAGCACCTGGTAGGGGCTGCGGTTGCCGTAGGCCGAGCGCGGCTCATCGACCACCTCCGGTTCCGGGATCGCGTCGACGTCGGGGATGTAGTCCGGGGCGCTGTCCTGGATATGCGGCGCGTACAGGCCGCCAGCGACGTAATCGCCGCGCTTGCGGGGGTCCTCCTGCGCCGGTGCGTACGGCGAGCGGCGCGCGCTGCCGGAGGGCGCTGCCACGGGGCCCGTGCTGGCCCCGGCATCCGGGGCCGCGGCCTTGCGCGGTGTGCCGCTGCAGGCGCCCAGCAGCAGCACCGCGCCGGCAGCCGCCAGCCACCTCATGGCCCGGCGGCTCCCGCGCGGATGGACTGCGCAAGCTGGTGCACGGCCAGCGAGTACATCGGCGAGCGGTTGTAGCGGGTGATCACATAGAAGTTGCGGTAGCCCAGCCAGTACTCTGGGCCGCTGTCGCCGTCGAGACTGATCAGCGTCGCGCCCTCGGCCACCGGCTCCCCGGCACGCGGGGTGTAGCCGCGCTCGGCCAGCGCGGCCAGCGGATGCACCGGGTCCATGGTGTCGGGGCGGAAATCCTCGGCACCGGGGGCGCGGTCGGCGCGTGCCACCACCGGTGCGCCGCGCTCCCATCCGTGCACGACGAAGTAGTTGGCGATCGACGCGAACACGTCCGGCAGATGGGTCAGCAGGTCGCGACGGCCATCGCCGTCGCCATCCTTGGCCCACAGGCGGTAGCTCGACGGCATGAACTGGCCCATACCCATCGCACCGGCGTAGCTGCCCTTGAGGGCAAGCAGGTCGAGCTGCGGCTCCGCCTTCTGCAGCGCGAACAGCTGCGCGAGTTCGCCGGCGAAGAACGGTGCACGCCTGGGGAAATCGAAGGCCAGCGTGTAGAGGGCATCGACGACCCGGTAGTTGCCGGTGACGCGCCCGTAGCTGGTCTCCACGCCGATGATCGCGACGATCATCTCCGCCGGCACACCGGTTTCGGCCGCCACCCGGTCGAGTGCCGCGCGGTTCTCGCGGTAGAAGCGGATGCCGCCGTTGATGCGCTGATCGTTGATGAAGATCGGGCGGTAGTCGCGCCACGGGCGTACCGCTTCGGCAGGGCGCGACATCGCATCGAGGATCGGCTGGCGCAGCTGTGCCTGGGCCAGCACCTCGCGGATGTGCCGTGGCTCGACACCGTAGGTACTGGCGGTGTAGTCGACGAAATTGGCGATGCGCTGTTCGCGCGGGATCGCCGGATCGGTGACCGACTCCGGTGCCACGGGGCGCTCCGGTGGCTGCGGTACCGGCGGCAGCGTGGTCGGGCCGGCCGCACTCGCGGTCGCCGGCGGCGCGCTGGCCGACACCTGGTCGACGGGCGGTGGATTGGCCTGCGTCGCACAGGCGACCAGGGCGAGGGGCAGCAGGCTCGCGGCAAAGCCGCGGAAAACAGGGGTGCGTCGGGTCATCGGCGCGAGGTTAGCACGCACGTCGCGGGCGTCGAACCGGGGATGCGCGCGATGTTCAGGCTGCTCCCGCGATCGCGCCGCGGTCAGGCCCGGCGTGCGCCGGCGTGCGCTCGCACCGACATCACCACGCCCATGCCCGCCAGCAACGACACCGCCGCGGTGCCGCCGTACGACAGCAGCGGCATCGGCACGCCGACCACCGGCAGCAGCCCGGAGATCATCCCGCCATTGACCAGCACGTAGACGAACAGCGACAGCCCGAGTGCGCCGGCCACCAGCCTGCCGAAGCCATCTCGCGCCTGCGCGGCAATCCACAGGCAGCGCGCGACCACGAACAGGTACAGCGCCAGCGTGACCATCACCCCCAGCCAGCCGAACTCCTCGGCCAGCACCGCGAAGATGAAATCGGTGGTGTGTTCGGGAACGTAGTTGAGATGCGACTGGCTGCCCTGCCCCCAGCCCATGCCGCGCAGGCCGCCGGCGCCGATCGCGATCTTGGACTGGATGATGTTCCAGCCCGCGCCCAGCGGGTCCTGCTCGGGATCGAGGAACATCAGCAGGCGGTCCTTCTGGTAGGGCATCAGCAGCCAGAACCACGCCACCGGCGCCGCGGCCGCCAGTGCGCCGAAGGCGGCCACGAACCACCACCACGACATCCCCGCGAGATACAGCACGAACAGACCACTGGCCGCCACCAGCACCGCGGTGCCCAGGTCGGGCTGCAGCATGATCAGCCCGGTCGGCAGGCCGACGATGGCCAGCCCCACCAGCACCCCGGTGATGCTCGGCGGCAGCGGCGCGCGGTTGAGATACCACGCGGTCATCATCGGCAGGCTGAGCTTCATCAGCTCCGACGGCTGCAGGTAGAACACGCCGAGGTTGATCCAGTGCTGGCCATGGCGGCCGGTGCCCATGAACAGCACCGCCACCAGCGGCAGCAGCGACAGGCCGTAGCCCAGCGGGGTGATTGCGCGCAGGGTCAGCACCGGCACCCGCGACAGCAGCCACAGCGCGCCCAGGCCGACGCCGTAGCGTAGCGCCTGCGCGGTCAGCATCGCCTGGCTGTGGCCGCCGGCGCTGTAGAGCACCGCGAGGCCGATGCCCATCAACGCCAGCAGCGCGCCCAGCAGCGGCCAGTCGAGGGTGCGGGTGAAACGCTGCAGCAGGTCCAGCAGCCAGCGCAGGATGACGTTCATGGTGCACCCGCCTCCGCGCCCGCGGTGGCACCGGGCGCGCCGATCGCATCCGTCGCGTTGCGCAGGACCCAGGCATCGAAGATGCGCCGGGCGATCGGCGCCGCGGTGGCGCCGCCGTAGCCGCCGTGTTCGACCACCACCGCCAGCGCGATGGTGGGGTTCTCCGCGGGCGCATAGCCCACGAACAGCGCCTGGTGGCGCAGGTGGTACGGCAGCGCGCGCGGGTCGAGGTTGGCGCTGCCACGGCGGCCGATGCGCTGCGCGGTACCGGTCTTGCCGGCCATGCGGTAGCTGGCGCCCTGCGCCATGCGTGTCGCCGTGCCGCGGCCGTGGATGGTCGCCTCCATCCCCTCCTGCACCGCGCGCAGGTGTTCGACGTTGTCGGTGATGCGCGGCGCAGGCTCCGCCGGTACCGCGCGCCACGGCTGGTCGTATGCGGTCTTGCGTTCGGCCACCAGCCGCAGCGGATGCAGCACGCCGCCGTTGGCGATCGCCGCGGTGCCGCGCGCAAGCTGCAGTGCGGTGGCGATCCAGTAGCCCTGGCCGATGCCGGCGATCACCGTCTCGCCGGCATACCAGGGCTCGCGGCTGCGACTGGCCTTGTAGGCCAGCGATGGCACCACGCCGGTGTTCTCGCCGACCAGGTCGATGCCGGTCGACTGGCCGAAGCCGTAGCGGTGCATGTAGTCGGCGAACCGCTCGATGCCCATCTCGTAGGCGAGCTTGTAGTAGTAGTAGTTCACCGACCGCGAGATCGAATCGCGCAGCTCGGTCCAGCCGGCGCCGCGCGAGGCGTCGCGATAGCCGCGACGCTGGCCCGGGATGAAGAACTCGCCGGTCGAGAACACGCCGTCGCCGGGCGTACGCAGGCCGCTGTCGACGCCGGCCAGCGCCACGAACGGCTTGATCGTCGACCCCGGCGGGCCACCACCCAGCACGTTGCGGTTGAACAGCGGCCGCGCCGGGTCGTCCATCAGCTGGCGGTAGTCGGTGTGCGAGATCCCGTTGACGAACAGGTTGGGGTCGAAGCTCGGCAGGCTGACCATGCCCAGCACCTGGCCGCTGGCGGGATCCACCGCCACCGCGGAGCCGTGCATCTCGCCGAAGGCATCCACCATCGCCTGCTGCAGGTCGAGGTCGATGCTCAGGCGCAGGTCGGCACCGGCAGTGGCGGGCACGCGACCCAGCGTGGCGAGCGCGCGGCCCTCGACATTGGTTTCCACCTGTTCGTAGCCCACCACGCCGCGCAGCGCGTCCTCGTAGGAGCGCTCCAGCCCGGTGCGCCCGGTATGCGGGAACAGCACCTGGTTGGCGCCGTAGCGGCCGACGTCGTCCTCGTCGGTGCGCCCGACATAGCCGATGACATGCGCGAACAGCGCGCCGTACGGATAGCGGCGGTTGAGATAGGGCACCACGTCGACGCCCGGGAAGCGCCAGCGGTCGACCGCGAAGCGCGCGGCCTCGTCGTCGGTGACGCGCAGCTTCAGCGTGAGCGCACGGAACCCGCGGTTGACCCGGCGCTCGGCGCGGAAGCGCTCCACCTCGGCCGGATCGAGCTCGAAGATCTCGGCCAGCCCGTCGAGCAGGCGGTCGATGTCGCCGGCCTGCTCGGGGGTGACCTCGAGCCGGTAGGCCGGCACGTTGTCGGCAAGGATGCGGCCCTGGCGGTCGTAGATCAGCCCGCGCCCGGGCACCACCGGCCGCGGCTTGATGCGGTTGGCCTCGGAGCGGCGCGCGTAGTCGCCGTGGTCGATCACCTGCAGCTTGAAGTACCAGCCGGCGAGCCCGGCCATCGCCAGCACCACGCCGATGAAGCCGATCAGCGCACGGCGGCGGAACTGCTCGGCTTCCGCGCCCGGGTTGCGCACACGGCGCTGGCGGCGCACGTCCATCATCTCAGCCGGCCTTCCGCCGGCTCAGGCGAAACGAATCCAGCAGCACGAACAGCGGCGGCCACAACAGCATGCCGATCACCGGCGCCAGCCAATAGCTCCACGGCAGCTGCGGGATGCCCATGGCCAGATGCACCGCGGCATTCACCACGCGGTCGTTGAGCAGCAGCCCGCCGATCGCCAGTGCCTGCTGCGGCACCGGGAAGAAGCGCAGCTGGTTGCGGAAGCGCTGCAGGATGAAGGCGAGGATCACCAGCCGCATCGCCTGCTCGCCGAGCAGGCTGCCGAAGGCGAGATCGGCCAGCAGACCGACGCCGAACGCGAAGCCCAGCCCCTGGCGGCCCTCGCCCTCGATCACCCAGTAGGCCACCACCAGTGCCAGCCAGTACGGGCGCAGCGGCTGCAGCAGCTCCGGCAGCGGCAGCAGGCCCAGCAGCAGCGCCAGCAGCACGCTGACCGGCAGCACCCAGCTGTTGCGCGCACGCCTCATGGCGTGGCCTCCGCCGGTGCGTCGGCGGGCAGCGCGGCGGCGGCGGTGGCGGGGCTGACATCGCGACCACGCACGACGCCGGCACCGATGGCCGTCCACTCGGCCGCGCGACGCGCCACCGCCGGCAGCGGGCCGCGGCCTTCGCGCAGCAGCAGCACGTCGCGGCCGCGATCGATCTGCGCGGTCGGCATCACCTCGCCGACCAGGAACGCGCGGCTGTCGTCGGGCGCCAGCGTGGCGATGCGGCCCACCGGAAACCCCGGCGGGAAGCGCCCGCCCAGGCCCGAGGTCACCAGCACGTCGCCGGGCTCGACATCGCTCGACAGCGGCACGTTCGGCAGCCCCAGCAGGTCGGCGCGGCCCTGGCCGTAGACGATCAGGCGCACGCCTGTGCGCACCACTTCCACGGGAATCGCATGGTCGGGGTCGGTCAGCAGCAGCACGGTGGCGGTGGTCGGCGTGGTGGCGATGATCTGGCCGAGCACGCCGCCGGCATCGATGACGCTCTGGCCCACATGTACGCCATCGCGGCTGCCGGCGCGCAGGGTCAGGCGCTGACGGGTGGGATCGAGGTCGATCTCGAGGATCGGCGCGAGCTGCACATCCATGCGGCCGTCGTCGGTGGCTTCGAGCATGGCGCGTAGTCGCTGGTTCTCGGCGGCCGCGGCCTGCATCCGTGCCAGTCGTGCATTGACCACCAGCAGTTCGTTGCGCAGGCGGTGGTTGTCCTCGGCCAGCAGGCTGCGGGTGACCGCATCCTCGCGCACGCTGCGGCCCAGCCGCGACGGCAGGCCCGCCAGCCACCACAGCGGCTGCATCGCCACGTTGGCCTGCGCGCGCGCGCGCGACAGCCACTCGCCATGGTGGTCGGCCACCAGCAGCCCGACCGAAATGGCGAGGAAGGCGAGAAGACGGAGCGTGCCGGCAACATCGCCGGAGCGGGGCGCAGCAGGACTGTAGGACACCCCAGAAATACCTGACCAGTTCAACAAAGTGTTTCAGAACGCCGCTTGCGAAGGTATCCGAAGCGACTCCCGCGTGGCACGAACTCCCCCTCTCCCGCCCGCGGGAGAGGGATGGGGTGAGGGGAAACGCGCGTAACTTCCGCCCTCACCCCAACCCCTCTCCCGTCAACGGGAGAGGGGCTCCAGAGCACGACGCGGGAGAGCGCCTCCGGAACCTGACGCTCGCGCCATGAACGCCGATCGATGCTGCCGCACCGCCATCAATCCGCGGTAAAGAACTCGTTGCCGTGCAGGTCGAGCAGTTCCAGTGCGCGGCCACCGCCGCGGGCCACGCAGGTCAGCGGGTCGTCGGCCACCTGCACGTGCAGGCCGGTCTCCTCGCTGATCAGGCGGTCGAGGTCGCGCAAAAGCGCGCCACCACCGGTGAGCACGATGCCGCGCTCGGCGACGTCGGCGCTCAGTTCCGGCGGGGTCTGCTCGAGCGCCTGGCGTACCGCGGCGACGATGCCCATCAGCGGCTCGCGCAGCGCCTCGAGCACTTCGTTGGAGTTGATCTTGACCATCTTCGGCACGCCCTCGGCGAGGTGGCGGCCGGAGATCTCGGTCTCCTCCACCTTCTCCTGCGGGTAGGCGCAGCCGAGTTCGATCTTGACCCGCTCGGCGGTGGCCTCGCCGATCAGCATGCCGTGGTTGCGGCGCACGTAGTTGATGATCGACTCGTCGAAACGGTCGCCGCCGATGCGTGCCGACTGCGAGTACACGATGCCGTTGAGCGCGATCACCGCGACCTCGGTCGTCCCGCCGCCGACGTCGACCACCATCGAGCCGCGCGCCTCGGTGACCGGCATGCCGGCGCCGATCGCGGCGGCCATCGGCTCCTCGATCAGCGAGACGTCGCGTGCACCGGCCTCGAGCGCGGAATCCTTGATCGCGCGCTTCTCCACCTGGGTGGAACCGGCGGGCACGCAGATCAGCACCCGCGGGCTGGGCCGCAGCAGGCGCGACTTGTGCACCTTGCGGATGAAGTGCTTGAGCATTTCCTCGGTGTAGGTGAAGTCGGCGATGACGCCGTCCTTCATCGGCCGGTGGGTGGTGATGTTGCCCGGCGTGCGGCCCAGCATCTGCTTGGCCTCGCTGCCGACCGCCGCCACCACCTTCTGCCCGCCGGCACGGTCCTGGCGCACTGCGACCACGGACGGCTCGTTGAGCACGATGCCCTGGCCACGCACGAAGATGAGGGTGTTTGCGGTGCCCAGGTCGATGGACAGGTCGTTGGAGAACAGACCGCGGAACTTTTTGAACATCTGGGAAGAGGGTCCGTGAGGGTGGCGCGGCGGGGAAGGCGCGCGTCAAGGGGGCGTCAAGCCTAGCAAAAAAGGGCCTGCCGCAGTGGCCGGTGATGGCCGGAAAACCGTGCTGCTGCCATGGTTTAGCGCCGACGGGCAGGCTTTCCGGCAAGGCACAACGGGGCCCGTGGCGCAACTGCGGTGTACCCTATGCGGCTTTACGTCGCCCGAGCGCTTGCCGATGTCCGTCCTGATCTGCGGATCCCTGGCCTACGACACCATCATGGTGTTCCCGGACCAGTTCAAGAACCACATCCTGCCGGACAAGGTCCACATCCTGAACGTCTCGTTCCTGGTGCCCAGGATGCGCCGCGAGTTCGGCGGCTGCGCCGGCAACATCGCCTACAACCTCAAGCTGCTGGGTGGCGACCCCGTGCCGATGGCCACGGTCGGCCAGGACTTCGGCCCCTACCGCGAGTGGTTCGAGGAAAACGGCATCCGCCTGGACCAGGTCAAGGTGCTCGACGACCTGTTCACTCCGCAGGCCTTCATCACCACCGACCTCGACAACAACCAGATCACCGCCTTCCATCCCGGCGCGATGATGCGCAGCTACGAGAACCACGTGAAGGATGTGGCGGGCGTGAGCTTCGGCATCGTCAGCCCCGACGGCCGCGAGGGCATGCTGCAGAACGCCGTCGAATTCGCCGCGATGGGCGTGCCCTTCATCTTCGATCCCGGCCAGGCGATGCCGCTGTTCAACGGCGAGGAACTGCGCAACTTCATCGAGCTGGCGGACTACGTGACCGTCAACGACTACGAGTCCAACCTGCTGCAGGAGCGCACCGGCTGGAGCGAGGGCGACATCGTCAAGCGGGTCAAGGCCTACATCACCACCCGCGGCCCGAAGGGTTCGGAGATCCACACCGACGGCAAGAGCTACCACGTGCCGCCCGCGCACGAACGCCGCGTGACCGACCCCACCGGCTGCGGCGATGCGTTCCGCGCCGGCCTGCTGTTCGGCATCCAGAAGGGCTACGACTGGGAAACCATCGGCCGCATCGGCAACCTGATGGGCGCGCTGAAGGTGGAGCACCCGGGCACCCAGAACCAGCGCTTCGACTACGACGAGTTCGCCGAACAGTTCCGCCAGCAGTTCGGTTACTCGCTGGCCTGAGGCCAACCGGCAAGCGGGCCGCGCACGACGCGGCCGGCTTCAGCGTATGCAGGCCGCGGCTGCAGCCGTGGGGGGCTTACCCGGACCACGTTGCTACCGGTGACCGGGATAGCGCGGCGCAGCCTCGATCATGTCGCCGCGACGAGCCGATCGAGCAGCGCCTGCCTCAGTCCCAGCCCGGCATGCGCGTACGGTCGAGGCCGCCGACCTCGAACCCGGCGGCGCGGGTGCCGCCGGCCTTGACCGGGAATTCGATCGACAGCGTCTCCGCGCCATCGAGCAGCCGCCACAGCGCGCGCTCGTCCTCGATGAACATCGCGATGGCCTCGTCGGTATCCGGGCGGCTTGCCGCCATCCGCCGCGGCTCGCCGCCATCGATGGCGACGTTGACCCGGCAGCCGCGGTAACAGTCGAAGTCGCCGGCCTTGAGCACGAGATAGCTGCTGCGCCCCCATTCCGGATGGTCGCGGAAGATCAGCTGGACCGGCCCGGTGCCGCTGCCGTCGGTGTCGACCGCTTCGCGCGCATCGATCGCGGCCGAGCGCTGCTCGCCACCCTTCACCGCGATCGACTGGTAGCTCCACAACGCCGCGGTGCGGGTGGCTTCGCGGGCCGCCTGGGCTTTCGCCGCGACCTCGTCGAAGCGTTCGCGCACGCGTGCGGCAGCTTCGGTATCGGGCCAGCGCATGAACAGCACGTCGCCCTGCGCCTTCGCCAGCGCCCAGTTCTCCTCGGCGACCGCCTTCCCGAAGCCCTGCTCGGCTTCCTGTGCCTGTTGTTCCGCGGCCGCGGCGCGCGCCTCGGCCTGTGCCGCCGCTGCGGCCTCGCGGTCACTGCAGGCGGTCAGCGCGAATGCGCCGAGCAGCACGGGAACGAGAAGGCGGAAGCGGGGCATCGCAGGGATCCGGCCGTGGAGACGATGCAAGCTTAGCGGCTGTGGCGGACAGGCGGCGACACCGTGGGCGCTGATGCCGGCAACAGCGGCGCTCGCGGCGATCCGCAGTGTCGGGCGACGGGCTGCACGGATTTCCTGCGGCGGAGATTCCGGGATCCGCATGGACTGTCGCCCTCATCCCTGGAAATCCCTCTCCCGCAGGGGAGAGGGATCAGGGCACGCCATCCGGCTGGAGGGGCTTAACGTGCCGGAGCGCCGGAAGCGGGCTGCTTACCCAGCCCGGTCGTGGCCTGCGCCGGATCGACCGGCGCCTGTCTCGGCCTGGCCTCGTCGATGATCCGCTGCACCGAAGCCGCAGTGATCGGATGGCTGCCCGGCCGTGCGCGCTCGAACACCTGCCTCGCAAGCGCCAGGCCTTCCGGGGTCTGCACCAGCGCGGTGTAGATCGGCAGGATCAGCTTGCGCCGGCCGACCGTCTGCAGGAACTCGGTCATCGGCTCGAACGCGAGCATGTAGCCGCTGCGCACCGCCAGCGGATACCAGCGCATCGCCAGTTCGCCGTTCGGCGTGCCGGTGAAGCGGTAGGCGGTGTCGAGCTGCGCCATCTGTTCCTGGGTCAGGGTCTGCGGCATGCCCTCGAGGAAATGGATCCATTCCTGGGTGGTCCATTCCGCGGTGAGCTGCTGCGGTGGCAGTTGCGCGCTGCCCAGCCATGCCAGGCGCGCCGAATCGACCAGGCCGAGCTTCGGCGACAGCACCTGCGGTGCGGATGCAGGAATACCCGGCGCGTACAGCCACTCCTGGATCTCGGCCTCGGTCACCGCGTCGGGATGGGCGTTGAACAGGTGTTCGCGCGCGTAATCGAGGAACTGTTCGGTGGTGATCGACTGGAACGCGAAGTGGTCGAAGTAACCACGCAGGAACGCATCGAACACCTCGCGGCCGAAGCGCTGTTCGAGAAACTGCAGGAACCACGCGCCCTTGTCGTAGGACACCGCGCTCAGCGCGTCGTCGGCGTCGAGTTCGGTGCCGGGCTTCACCGCCAGCGCCTGGGTGGCCTCGGGCATGTCGCCGATGCCGGACTTCAGCGCGTCACGGGCGATGACGAACTCCATGTCGCTGAATTCCTTGCCGTACAGCGACTCGACGATGCGGTTCTCGACGTAGCTGGTCATGCCCTCGTTGAGCCAGCCATGCTTGGCGCTGGCAAACGTCACCAGGTTGCCCGACCAGCTGTGCGCGAGTTCGTGGGCGATCAATGACACCAGCGAGCGGTCGCCGACGATCACAGTCGGGGTGATGAACGACAGCCGCGGATTCTCCATGCCGCCGAACGGGAACGACGGCGGCAGCACCAGCAGGTCGTAACGCTCCCAGCGGTACGGGCCGTACAGCGCCTCGGTCACCTCGATCATCTTCTCGGTGTCGGCGAATTCCGCCACCGCGCGTTCGACCATCGCCGGTTCCGCCCACACGCCGGCGCGTGCGGAGATCGGCTGGAACACCAGGTCGCCGGCAGCGATCGCCATCAGATACGAGGGAATGCGCTGCGGCATGCGGAAGCTGTATTCGCCATCGCGCTGCGCGCCCGGGTCGTTGTCGGCGCTCATCAGCACCATGACGTCGGGGCGGGTGCGGATCGTTGCGGAGTACGTGTAACGCACTGCCGGCGTGTCCTGCAGCGGCACCCAGCTGCGCGCGTGGATCTGCTGCGACTGGCTGAACATGAAGGGCAGCTGCTTGCCCTCGGTCATCTCCGGGGTCAGCCACTGCAGGCCCGATGCGCCGGGGGCGGTGCGATAGGTCACGCGGATCTTCGCGTTGCGCTCCGGCGCCTGCACCACCAGCCGGCTGCCGAGGCTGGCGTGCGCGTCGTCAAGCGCGAACTCCAGCGGCTGCCACTGGCCGTTTGCCTCGCCGTCCACGCGCTCGATGGTCAGCTCACGGGTATCGAGCGCGAGCTCGGTGGCCGCGTCGTCCTTCCACTCCAGGGTGTAGGTGGCGGTGCCGGCCAGCGTGCGGCTGTCGAAATCCAGGTCGAGGTCGAGCGCGAGGTCGTCGATGACCACGCGGGTGGGCTCGGCATACGAATGTTCGTCACGGTCCGCGGTGGCCACCGGGGCCTCCTTCGCGGGGACGGGCGTGGACGCGTCAGGCGTGGGTGCGCGGTTGCAGCCGGCAAGTGCGAGCGCCGCCAGCGACAGCGCGCAGGCGATGGAACGGAGTGGGCGCATCGGGGGTTTCCGTGCAGGGGGACCGCACGATTCTACCCGCCGACCGGCGACGACCGGCCCGGCCTGTTCAGGCCTTGCAGCCATCGTGCACCGCGACGATCCCCGCCGACAGGTTGCGGTAGCGGGTGCGGGCGAAGCCGGCGCCATCCATCATCGCCTTGAGCTCGTCCTGCGGCGGATGCTTGCGGATCGATTCGGCCAGGTAGCGGTAGCTGTCGGCATCGTTGGCGAACAGCCTGCCCAGCCGCGGCAGCACCTGGAACGAATGGAAGTCGTAGATCGGGCGGAACCATTCCGGCTTGACCTCGGAAAACTCCAGCACCCGCGCCTGCCCGCCCACCTTCAGCACGCGGTGCATCTCGCGCAGCGCCGCGTTCTTGTCGGTCACGTTGCGCAGGCCGAAGGCGATCGTCACCAGGTCGAAGCTCGCATCGGGAAACGGCAGCGCCTCGGCATTGCACTGCACGTATTCGAAACCGCGCACGCGGCCGCGGTCGGTCATGCGGTCGCGGCCCACGCGCAGCATCTCGCCGTTGATATCGCCCAGCACGATGCTGCCGGCCTCGCCGACGCGATCCTTCAACAGCGCGGCGATGTCGCCGGTGCCGCCGGCGAGGTCGAGCACGCGGTCGCCTCGCTTGACCTGCGCGGTGGCGGTGAAATAGCGCTTCCAGACCCGATGGATGCCGAGGCTCATCAGGTCGTTCATCAGGTCGTAGTTGCGCGCGACCGAGGAGAACACCTGGCCGACCAGCTTCTGCTTCTCGCCGGTGGGCACGTCGCGGAAGCCGAAATCGGTGGTGCCGGGCTTGTCGGATTCGTTCATGGGCGGATTATCGCACCGCCGGCGGCGATCGCCGTGCATGCGACACTGCCCGCCCCTTTGCTGCCCTGCCCCGCCATGACCACGCCCGACTACCGCGCCCTGCTCGACACCGCCATCGCCGAAGCCCGCCAGGGCCTGGCCGAGGGCGGCATCCCGATCGGCGCGGCGCTGTTTGCAGGCGACGGCCGCGTGCTGGGCTGCGGCCACAACCGCCGCGTGCAGGAGGACGACCCGTCCATCCACGGCGAAACCGACGCCTTCCGCAAGGCCGGCCGCCAGAAGAGCTACCGCAACGCGATCATGGTCACCACGCTGGCGCCGTGCTGGTACTGCAGCGGGCTGGTGCGGCAGTTCAACATCGGCACGGTGGTGGTCGGTGAATCGGTGAACTTCGGCGGTGGCATCGAGTGGCTGCGCGAGGCCGGCGTCAACGTGGTCGACCTCGCCGACGAGCGCTGCATCACGATGATGGGCGAGTGGATCGCGGCCAACCCGGCACTGTGGAACGAGGACATCGGCGAGGACTGAGCGCGCCGCCGCTGTAGAATCCGCGCCGTTGCGCCACCGCGTGCGGCACCTCTGACGATGAGGACCACCGCGCGCTGAAGGCTCTGCCCGGCAGCGCCCGCGGCGGCCGCGTGATCTGCGCCTGTCATCGTCCGCGGGCCGCACCGTCCGCTTCTCCCGGAAATTCCCATGACCCCCTATCCCCCGCTGCGCGAGCAGTGGTTCGGCAACGTGCGTGGCGACCTGCTCTCGGGCCTGGTCGTGGCGCTGGCGCTGATCCCCGAAGCCATCGCGTTCTCGATCATCGCAGGCGTCGATCCGCAGGTCGGCCTGTACGCTTCGTTCTCGATCGCGGTGGTGATCGCGTTCGCCGGCGGGCGCCCCGGCATGATCTCCGCCGCCACCGGTGCGATGGCACTGGTGATGGTCGGCCTGGTGCGTGACCACGGGCTGCAGTACCTGCTGGCGGCGACGATCCTGGCCGGCGTACTGCAGGTGGTGGCCGGCGCCACCGGCCTGGCCAGCCTGATGCGTTTCGTGTCGCGCTCGGTGATCACCGGCTTCGTCAACGCGCTGGCGATCCTGATCTTCATGGCGCAGCTTCCGGAGCTGATCGACGTGCCGTGGGCGGTCTACGCACTGTGCGCCGCCGGCCTGGCGATCATCTACCTGTTCCCCTACGTCACCCGCAAGGTGCCGTCGCCGCTGGTGGCGATCGTGCTGCTGACCGCGGTCGCGGTCGGTTTCGGCATCGAGGTGCGCACCGTCGCCGACATGGGACAGCTGCCCGACAGCCTGCCGGTGTTCCTGCTGCCCGACATCCCGCTCACGCTCGACACGCTGTGGATCATCCTGCCGGTGTCGGCGACGCTGGCGGTGGTCGGCCTGCTGGAGTCGCTGCTGACCGCGCAGATCGTCGACGACCTCACCGACACGCCCAGCAACAAGCACCGCGAAAGCGTCGGCCAGGGCGTGGCCAACATCGCCACCGGCTTCCTCGGTGGCATGGCCGGCTGCGCGATGATCGGGCAGTCGGTGATCAACGTGAAATCCGGCGGCCGCGGGCGGCTGTCGACGCTGGTGGCGGGCGTGGTGCTGCTGATCCTGGTGGTGTTCGCCGGGCCGTGGGTGGGGCTGATCCCGATGGCGGCACTGGTGGCGGTGATGATCATGGTGTCGATCGGCACCTTCGACTGGCGCTCGGTGCGCGACCTGCCGCGCAACCCGCGCAGCTCGGGCGTGGTGATGCTGGGCACGGTGGCGGTGACCGTCGCCACCCACGACCTCGCGAAGGGCGTGCTCACGGGCGTGCTGCTGTCGGCGCTGTTCTTCGCGCGCAAGGTCGCGCGCGTGCTGCACGTCGACTCCGCACTGGCGGACGACGGCCACACCCGTCGCTACACGGTGACCGGCCAGGTGTTCTTCGCCTCCGCCAATGCCTTCGCGTCCGCGTTCGACTTCCGCGAAGTGGCGGAAACGGTCGTCATCGACGTCTCGCGCGCCCAGTTCTGGGACCTCAGCGCGGTGGGCGCGCTCGACAAGGTGGTGCTGAAATTCCGCCGCGAGGGTACGTTGGTGGAGGTGGTCGGGCTGGACGCCGCCAGCGCCACCCTGGTCGACCGCCTCGGCGTGCACGACAAGCCCGACGCCCGCACCACCGGCCCGCACTGAGGAGCTGCACGATGTCGACATCGCCC
The DNA here is from genome assembly GCF_021191595.1 of Alterluteimonas muca. Taxonomy (NCBI): domain Bacteria; kingdom Pseudomonadati; phylum Pseudomonadota; class Gammaproteobacteria; order Lysobacterales; family Lysobacteraceae; genus Alterluteimonas; species Alterluteimonas muca. The sequence goes on along the minus strand of NZ_JAIWPS010000001.1, from coordinate 279,433 downwards.
ATTCCCACCGACGGCCACGTGCTTGCCGCGGTCGACGGCTCCCCCTCCACCGGCGCGGTGGTCTCGCTTGCCGCGTGGGCCGCGCGCCGGCTCGGCACGCCGCTGGAACTGCTGCACCTGCCCGACGATGGCGGGCCCACGCCGCTGGATGCCAGCGGCAGCATCGGCCTCGGTGCGCAGGACGCGCTGCTGCAGGAACTGGTCGAACTCGACGCACGCCGCGCGCAGCTTGCGCAGGCGCGCGGACGGCAACTGCTGGAAGCCGCGGCATCCAGCGCCGACAACAGTGGTGTCGAGATCATCACCCGGCAACGCCATGGCCGCCTGCGCGATGCACTCGTTGAGGCTGAAGCCGACACCCGGCTGTTCGTAATCGGGCTGCGTGGCACCCGTGGTGGCGGCTCCGGCCAGGACATCGGCGGGCAGGTGGAACCGGTGCTGCGCACGGTGCAGCGCCCGGTGCTGCTCGCCCAGGCACTGCCCCCGGAGCGGCCCATCACACGCGTGCTGATCGCCTTCGACGGCAGCGAGACCTCCCACCGCGCGGTGGAACGCGTGGCCGCCAGCCCGCTGCTGCGGGGCCTCGAATGCCACCTGTTACTGGCCGGCGGCGACGCCGCGCAGCAACGCGGGTTCGAGGAGATGGCGGGCACCCTGGCTAGCGCCGGCTTCGCACCGCAGCTGCATCGCGCCGGCCTGCCTGCCGACGATGCGATCGTGGCGCACGTCGACAGCCTCGGTATCGACCTGCTGGTGATGGGCGCCTACGGCCACTCACGGCTGCGCGAATGGTTCCTCGGCAGCACCACCGGCCAGGTGCTGCGCCGCAGCCCGGTGCCGCTGCTGGTCCTGCGATAGCGCAACGCGCGGCGGGTCCGGTCGTCGGCCCGCGACGGCCGACGTTCCGTCAACTGCGCGGGCGGTCATTGCGGAACGTGCGGGTCAGCGCGTCGCGTGCAGGCCTGCTTTCCCCGGGGGCCGGCACAGGCCCGCGTGCTCATGCCCGCGCACGCAGCAGCCACGATGCGACCGCCACGCAGGCCAGCGCCACCAGCGCCCCCGGCCACGCGCCCAGCAGCAGCGCGGCACCAAGCCCGGCAAACAGCGCGGCGCCACCAGCCACGATGGCTGCCGTCGCCGCGGTCGCGGCCACATCCCGGCGGCGACCCATCTCGTAGCGCACCACCGCCACCATCACTGGCGCCAGGCATGCCGCACACAGCAGCAGCCAGCACAGCCGGCCGAGCCAGAAGCCGGGTGTTCCGGGATCGCCTGCATCGATCGGCAGCCCGGTGCGCTCGCCGATCCACGCCGCCGGCAGTTCCGCCAGCTTGTGCCAGAGATACAGCGGCATCCCGAGTGCACCCAGCACCGCCACCATCCGCGGCAGCGGATGCCGCTCGAGGAACCGGCGCGCGGGCGCTTCCGTCAGCAGTACCGCACCCACCTGCAGCCACACCACCCCGACCAGTGCCAGCGTCGGCGGCAGCATGTTGTTGCCGGCCAGCTGCACGCCGACCATCGCCACCGGATAGCCGCTGGCCATCGCCGCCGCCAGCCACACGGCCGCCAGCGCAAGCAGCCACGCGCCGTGACGCGCGCCGACAAGGCGCCCACTGCGCCACGCGATGCCCAGCTGTTGCGGCAGCAGCCACACCGCCAGCAGGTTGATCCAGCCGATGCCTCCGGCGCTGGCCTCGACACGTGCACCCAGCTGCAGCAACTCCGCGGGATGCCGCACACCCGCGCGCAGCAGATCGGCCAGCACCGCAACCACGAGCAACGCAACGACGGCCTTCAGGCCGAAGCGGCGGTCGGCGCGCACGCACAGCGGCAGCAGCGCCTGCACCGCCAGCAGCATCACCAGGAACCACAGATGGATGGTCAGCGAACTGTTGAAGGCCTGCAGCAGATGGCCATCGGCCAGTCGTGCGAACAGCGCAATCGCCGCCAGCACCACCAGATAGGTCAGTGTCGGCCGCGCCAGCCCCAGCGCGCGTCCGGCCCACCAGCGCCGCTGCGAATCACCCTCCCCCAGCCGGCGCAGCACGCCACCGGTACTGACCGCCGCGGAGACGAACACGAACAACGGCACCACCTGCACCAGCCAGGTCAGCGCACCGGCGAGTTCCCAGTTGCGCAGCAGATGGTCGGTGCCGACCAGCCGTCCGCCCTCCACGCGCGGCAGCGTCGCCATCCAGTGGCCGAACACCACCACCAGCAGCGCGCAGGCGCGCAGCGCGTCGGCGTAGATGTCGCGTGTGGGACTGGTCCGCGCAACGTCCTCGCCCGGCGGCGCCGCAGCAGGATGGGGAGTCGGACGTTCGTGTGTGTGCAGCGGCATGCTTCGGAGCATAGCGGCCCGTCCCGACCTGCTTTCAGCTGCCGGACTGCAGCGCCGCCTCCACCAGCGGTCGCGCCCACTCCGGCGTGGCCGTCAGCGCCCGCAGGTCATCTGCCGACGGCCAGACGGCACGGCCGGCGGACATCTCCAGCAGCAGCACGGGATCCGGCACGCGCGCACCCGGCGCGACATCCGTGCTGTTGTCGTAGACCTGCAATCGCGCCAGCCGCGGCATCAGCGCGATGAGGTTTTCGCGCGCGCGCATCCAGCGCGCGCGGATCATCGCTTCGGGGATGTCATGGCCGCCAGCGGCCACGCGTGCCTGCACGCGGGCGACGTGCTGTTCGGGCGAGGCTAGCCCGCAGTACCACATCAGCACGTCGTGGCTGCGCGCGGCCTCGGCGATGCGCAGGGCGACGGTGGTGCCGCCGAGCGTGGTCTCGAACGCGTGGTGGTGTCCGGCGGCGAGCGCGGCGTCGAGGCGGCGCACGCCTTCCTGCCAGGCGGCGGCATTGGCGTCGGCAATCGCGCAACCGGTGCGCTGCGCGAGTTCGCGGGCGAAATCGTCGGGATTGAACCAGTCCAGGCCGGCGCGCTGCAGCAGATGGCCGCCGATCGAACTCTTGCCGGCGCCGTTGACGCCGGCCAGCACGTAGAGGACGGGACGCGGCATCGTCAGCCGCGGCGTGCGTCGTCGACGGGTGGCCCGCCGTTGCGCGCGTTCAACGCGGGCGGCCCGCGCGCACCCTGCCGCCGAGCGTCGCCGGGGCATCCATCACCGCGCGCAGGCGTGCACCGGCATCGTCGGCCTGGAGTGCGGCCAGGCGCTCATCGAAACGCGCGCGCAGCTCTTCCAGCGCCCCACGTTGCGGTGCGCCGGCGGCGGCCAGTGCACGCAGCATGGCGTCGTATTCCTGCGCCGACAGGATCACCGCTTCGGGCGTGTTGTGGTTGGTCACCGCCAGCCGCCCTTCGCGGGCGACCGTGCGCATCACGCCGCGCCAGCCGAGCTTCTTGACGTCGGACGCGGGCGCGCGCGGGAGGTCGTCGAGGCTGTCGAGTTTCAGGGGCAGGGACATGGGGCACCTCCGGGGAGGCGCCCATAATACCCATATTTCCCTTTTCGGGGATTCCGCAGGATGCCGTCAGAGGATGTAGCGGCTCAGGTCCTGGTCCTTTACCAGCTCGCCCAGGTGGGCATCGACGTAGTCGCGGTCGATGGTGACGGTGCCGCCCTTGTCGGGTGCCTCGAAGCTCAGGGTGTCGAGCAGCCGCTCGAGCACGGTATGCAGGCGGCGCGCACCGATGTTCTCCTGGGTCTCGTTGACCTGCGCGGCGATCTCGGCAAGGCGGTCGACGGCGCCCTCGGCGAACGTCAGCTCAACGCCTTCGGTGCGCAGCAGTTCGACGTACTGCGTGGTCAGCGCGGCCTTCGGCTCGGTGAGGATGCGCACGAAGTCTTCCTTGGTCAGCGCACTGAGTTCCACGCGGATCGGGAAGCGGCCCTGCAGCTCCGGCACCAGGTCACTGGGCTTGGCCATGTGGAACGCGCCGGAGGCGATGAACAGGATGTGGTCGGTCTTCACCGAGCCGTACTTGGTACTCACCGTGGAGCCCTCCACCAGCGGCAGCAGGTCGCGCTGCACGCCTTCGCGGCTGACATCGCCACCACCCACCGCCTCGCTGCGGCGCGCGACCTTGTCGATCTCGTCGATGAAGACGATGCCGTGCTGCTCGCAGGCCTCGATCGCGGCCTCGCGCACGTCGTCCTCGTTGACCAGCTTGCCGGCCTCTTCCTCGACCAGCAGCGGGCGCGCCGCCTTGATCGTCAGCTTGCGCTTGTGCGTCTTGCCGCCACCGAGGTTGGCGAACATCTGCCGCAGCTGCTGGCCCATTTCCTCCATGCCCGGCGGGGTCATGATGTCCATGCCGGCAGCGGACGCGGCAAGGTCCAGCTCGATCTCGCGTTCGTCGAGGTCGCCGGCGCGCAGCTGGCGTCGCAGCTTCTGGCGGGTCTCCGATTCCTTTGCCGATGGCTCGGCGCCGATGTCGACGGTGGTGCTCGGTTGCGCACCGAAGCCGAACGCCGGTGCCGGTTGCTCGCGACGCGGCAGCAGTGCATCAAGGATGCGGTCCTCGGCGCGGTCCTCGGCCTGGGTGCGCACGCGCTGCTTGGCCTGTTCGCGGTACAGCTTGACCGCGGTATCGGCGAGGTCGCGGATGATCTGCTCGACATCCTTGCCGACATAGCCGACCTCGGTGAAGCGCGTGGCTTCGACCTTGACGAACGGCGCGTTGGCGAGCGTCGCCAGCCGCCGCGCGATCTCGGTCTTGCCGACGCCGGTGGGGCCGATCATCAGGATGTTCTTGGGCATGACCTCGTTGCGCAGCTCTTCCGGCAGCTGCGCGCGGCGCCAGCGGTTGCGCAACGCGATGGCCACCGCGCGCTTGGCCGCGTTCTGGCCGACGATGTGGCGGTCGAGCTCCTGCACGATCTCGCGCGGGGTCATGGTGGACGAGGTGGTGGCGTTCTGGGGCATCAGAGTTCTTCGACGACGATGTTGCGGTTGGTGTAGATGCAGATGTCGCCGGCGATGTTGAGTGCCTCGGTGGCGACCGTGCGCGCGTCCAGTTCGGTATGCGCCAGCAGCGCGCGTGCAGCCGACAGTGCGAACGAGCCGCCGGAACCGATGGCGATGATGCCGTCGTCGGGCTCGATGATGTCGCCGTTGCCGCTGATGATCAGCGAGGTCTCGCGGTCGGCCACCGCCAGCAGCGCTTCGAGCTTTCCGTAGCGGCGATCGGTGCGCCAGTCCTTGACCAGTTCCACCGCCGCGCGCACCAGCTGGCCGCCGTGCTGCTGCAGCTTGATCTCGAACAGTTCGAACAGGGTGAAGGCATCGGCAGCGGCACCGGCGAAGCCGGCGAGCACCTTGCCATCGCCCAGCCTGCGCACCTTGCGCGCATTGCCCTTCATCACCGTGTTGCCAAGCGTGACCTGGCCATCGCCGGCAACGACCACGCGATCGCCCTTGCGGATCGACACGATGGTGGTGGCGTGGAAGACATTGGGGTTCTGGCTGGGATCCATGCGGCGCTCCGGGGTCGAATCCCCTGAGTGGGGCCGCTCGCGCGCGCTTCAAGCGCCACCGGCCGCAGGCATCCCGCCACGGGTTCAGCTGCGTGCCTGGTCCAGCAGCGCACGCGCGCGTTGCTGCAGCGCAGCCCACGAGGCGTCGAGCTGGTCCGGTTTCGGGGTGACGCGCGCGATCAGCGCGAGCGCCGCCTCCAGCTGTTCCACCCGCCACGCGAGTTCGGCGTAGTCGTGGGCCAGCACCAGCTCCACGCGGCGATCCTGGCAGATGCCGATGCACGGCGCCGGCGCATCCACCTTGCCGCAACCGATGCAGCGCCAGCCTTCAATCGTCTCGACCATGCCATGCATCGTGCCGCGGACAGGTGCCGTGCGCCCTGACGCGGATCAAGACACAACGTACGAACGCGCCGGCCGGTCAGCGGCCGCGCCGCTTCGCGCGCGGGTGCGCGGCGTCGTACACCTTCGAGAGGTGGCCGAAGTCGAGGTGGGTGTAGATCTGGGTGGTGGCGATGTCGGCGTGGCCGAGCAGTTCCTGCACGCCCCGCAGGTCGCCGGAGGATTCCAGCACGTGGCTGGCGAACGAATGCCGCAGCAGGTGCGGGTGCACGCGCTTGAACAGGCCCTGGCGCTGGGCGAGCTGGCGCATCCGCAGCTGCACCGCGCGCGGGGTGATGGTGCCGCCGCCACGTCCGGGAAACACAGGAGCGTCCGCGTTGGCACCACCCTCGGCAGCCCACTCGGTGAGCGCACGCACCGCGTACGAGCCCACCGGCACCAGCCGCTGGCGGCTGCCCTTGCCGAGCACGCTCACCAGCCCATCCACCAGGTCGAGATCACGCCAGCGCAGGGCGCACAGTTCCGATACGCGCAGGCCGGAGGAATAGAACAGCTCGAGCATCGCGCGGTCGCGCCGCCCGAGCGGCGCGTCGGTGTCCACCTCGACCAGCGCCTTGGCTTCGTCGGGGTCGAGCACTTCCGGCAGCCGCCGTGCGGCCTTCGGCGCGCGCACGCCGGTGCAGGGGTCGGCTTCGATACGGCCATGGCGCAGCAGCCAGCGGAAGAAACTGCGGCAGGCCGACAGCCGCCGCTGCAGGCTTTTCGGCGACAGACCGCGGCGATGCTCCGCCGCGACGAACGCACGCAGGGCTGGGTTGTCGACGGCCGCGGGCGCGAGGTCCTGCGCCTGCGCCCAGGTGGCCAGCGCCTGCAGGTCGCGGCGGTAGGCATCGAGGGTGTGCGCGGAGACGCGCTTCTCGACGCGCAGGTGGTCGAGGAACGCGGCCACGTCGGCCGGCAGCGGCACGGGTGTGGCGGCGTCCTCGCGCATCCGCGTGCGCCTCAGCCCGCGAAGCGCTGCATCGCGGCGGCGAAGGCCTCGCCCATCATGCGCAGGAACAGCGTGCCCATGCCGGGGTAGAAGCGGTTGGCCTCGCGGCTGCCGACCGCGATCAGGCCGACGCCTTCCAGCGGCAGCAGCGCGGTGGACTGCACGTCCTCGACGCGCGCGCCGTACAGCAGCGACTGCTTGTCCGGATGCAGGCGGCCGCACAGCGGTTCGCCCTCGCGCAGGGCATCGACGAACGGGCGCAGCAGCGCATCCTCGCGCGGCACCACCTGCACCCAGTCGCTGCCCTCCAGCCCCGCGACGGGTTCGAACAGCACCACCCGCACGAGGTCGCCGTTGAAATCCTCCGCCAGCGATGCCGCCAGTGCGCGCACGGTGTCGGCAGGCGTGGCCTGACGCATCAGCGCCAGGGTCAGCTGGTGCGTGCGCACCGCCAGCCTTTCGTTCTCCTGCGAGATCGCGAACAGGTCGTGCAGGCGACGCGACAGCTCGCGGTTCTTGTCGCGCAACACTTCCAGCTGGTAGCCCGCCAGCGAGGCCGCGGGGCCGTCCTCGCGCGGCACCACCATGGTCATGGCGAGGTCCGGGAACTGCTGCAGGAACTTCGGATGGCGGCGCAGCCAGGCCGCCACCTCGTGCGCGCTGATCTTCTCGACGGTGTCGCTCATGCGATCCACTCCCCTTCGAATACGAATGCGGCCGGTCCGGCCATGGTCAGTTCGGCGTCGTCACGCGGCCATTCGATCCGCAGCGTGCCGCCGGGCAGTGCCACGTCGACGGCGCGCTCCACGCGTCCGCGACGCATCAGCACGGCGGCCGCTGCACTGGCGCCACTGCCGCAGGCGCGCGTCTCGCCGGCACCGCGCTCGTACACGCGCAGGCGCACGTGGCTGCGGTCGAGCACCTGCGCGAAGCCGATGTTGGCGGAATCCGGGAATGCCCGCTGGCGCTGCAGCCGCGGGCCCAGCGTGCGCACCGGGGCGACGTCGAGGTCCTCCACCTCGATCACCGCATGCGGATTGCCCATCGACACCGCACCGAACTCGATGCGCGTGCCATCGACGTCCAGCCAGTAGCGGTCCGCGCATGTGTCGAAGCCGGCCAGCGGCACCTCCGCCGGCTCGAAGCCGGGCACGCCGAGCGCGACGCGGAACCTGCCTTCGCCAAGGTCGTCGACGACGTGGCTGCCGGCAGGGCTGTCGAGCAGGAAGCGCGTGGACGAGGCCGCACCATCGCGACGCAGCCAGGCGGCCACGCAGCGCGCGCCGTTGCCGCACTGGCGCGACGGCGACCCATCGCTGTTCCAGATGCCGTAGGCAGCGACCGCGTCGGGCGTGCGCGGTGGCTCGATGGTCAGGATCTGGTCGCAGCCGACGCCGGTGTGGCGGTCGGCCAGCGCGCGGCACAGTGCGGCGTCCGGCGGCGGGCCGCCATCGCGCAGGTCCAGCACCACGAAGTCATTGCCGGCCCCGTGCATCTTGCTGAAACGCAGGCCTGTCATTGCTGCAGCCGGCGCGGTCACCCGCCGCGCGCGGCATCCCCGGTCGGCGGTGCGGTATCGCCCTCGGCCGCGCCGGTGGGCACCGGCACCGTGCCGCTGCCATCGACCGGCGGCGTGGCGCCATCGCCGTCGACGGGTGGCATTCCGTCATCAGCTTGCACGGGCGGCAGGTCGTCGGCGTCGTCTGCCGGCGGCGGGCTGGGCAGGGTGTCGGCATCGTCGACCACCGCCGGCTCCGGCGGTGGCAGGAACAGGTCGCCCTTGTTGCCGCAGGCGGACAGCGCCAGACACAGCGCCACGAGGCAGGCCGCGGACGGCGGCAGGAGGCTTCGATTCATGGCCGCAGTGTAGCGGCACCCGGCACGCCGAGGAACGCATGCGACCGTGCGCGGCGGCGCGCGAGACCGGCGATCGTCAGGACTGCGGAGGCGGCGCCGGCGGTTCCGGCCGCGCCCACAGCCAGGCCGCCACGCAGGCCATGCAGGCGATCGGCAGCGCGGTCATCCACCAGCGGTGCGCGGCGAACAGCGGCATCACCACCAGCAGCACCAGCGCGCACACCGCCATCATCGCGGTGGCCATCCACTTGCCGCGGCGGGCGACCGCGCCGTGCAGTTCCCAGTCGACGATGGCGGGGCCGAAATGCGGATGCGCGAGCAGGCGTTGGCGCAGGCGTTCGGAACCGCGCGCGGCGGCCCAGGCCGCGATCAGGATGAAGACGGTGGTCGGCAGCCCCGGCACGAACACGCCGACCAGTCCGAGCCCGAGGCTGACATAGGCCAGCAGCCACCAGGCCCAGCGGAATCGGGTGCGTGCTTGCATGCCTGCATGATAGGCCGCGCCCGCGGACGGCCATGTGGCGGGCGCGGGCGTGCCGGACGCGTGCGGTCAGTCCTCGACGTGCAGCTGCGCCAGCAGGAAGGCGTACATCTCGGCGAGCTCACGGTAGCGGCGGAAGCGGCCCGACTTGCCGCCATGGCCGGCGTCCATGTTGGTGCGGAACACGATCGGGCCGTTGCCGGTATCGAGGTCGCGCAGCCGTGCCACGTACTTCGCCGGCTCCCAGTACTGCACCTGCGAGTCCCACAGCCCGGTGCCGATGAACATCGATGGATAGGCCTGCGCGCTGAGGTTGTCGTAGGGCGAGTACGACAGCATGTAGTCGTAGTAGTCCTTCTGCTCCGGGTTGCCCCACTCGTCGTATTCGTTGGTGGTCAGCGGGATGGTCGGGTCGAGCATCGTGGTGACCACGTCCACGAACGGCACCTGCGACAGGATCACCCGGTAGTCCTGCGGCGCCATGTTCGCCACCGCGCCCATCAGCAGGCCGCCGGCGCTGCCGCCGTAGCCGGCCACGCGATCCTTCGCCGCATAGCCACGCGCGACCAGGTCGCGGGTGACGTCGATGAAGTCGGTGAAGGTGTTGACCTTGTTGAACAGCTTGCCGTCGTCGTACCAGCGGCGGCCCATCTCCTGGCCGCCACGGATGTGGGCGATGGCATAGACCATGCCGCGGTCGAGCAGGCTCACCACCGGCAGGTTGAAGCCCGGGTCCATCGACATGCCGTAGCTGCCGTAGGCGTACTGCAGCATCGCCGCCTCGCCGTTCTTCTCGAAGCCTTTCCGGTAGACCAGCGACACCGGGATGCGGGTGCCGTCGCGGGCCTCGCTCCACAACCGCTCGGTGACGTACTGCGACGGGTCGTAGCCGATCACCGGCTGCTGCTTGAGCATCCGGCGCTCGCCGGTGGCGACGTTGACCTCGTAGGTCGTGGCCGGCGTGGTCAGCGAGGTGTAGCTGTAGCGCAGCCACTGCGAATCGGGCTCGGCGTTGACGGCCAGGCCCATCGAGTACGCAGGCTCGTCGGCGGCGACATGTTGCTCGCTGCCATCGTCCTTGAGCACGCGCACGCGCTCGAGTGCGTCGGAGCGCTCGCCGATCGCGGTGAAGCCGTCGAACAGTTCGAAACCCTCGATGAAGACGTCATCGCGATGCGCGACCCGGTCGGTCCACTGCGCACGCGAGGTCGCGCCGCTGGGCGCCGTGACCAGCTTGAAGTTGGCCGCGCCGTCGGCATTGGTGCGGATCACCCAGCGCCCGCCGTGGTGGTCGGCGTCGTATTCGAGATCGCGCTCGCGCGGCGCGAGCACGGTGAAGCTTTCCGGGTTGTCGGCCGGTGCATAACGCAGCTCGTCGGACACCGTGCTGCCCACGCCGATGACGATGTAGCGGTCGTCGCGGGTACGGTCGATGCCCATGTAGAAGCTGTCGTCCTCCTCCTCGTACACCAGCACGTCGTCGGCCACCGGCGTGCCCAGCACGTGCTTCTTCACCCGTACGGTGAGCAGCGTTTCCGGGTCGTTCTCGACATAGAACAGGGTGCGGTTGTCATCGGCCCAGACCAGGTTCGCCGAGACCCCGGTGATGGTGTCCGGGTAGTCCTCGCCGGTCTCGAGGTTGCGGAAGCGCACGGTGTACTGGCGGCGGCCGTTGGTGTCCTCGGCATAGGCAAGCAGGCGGTTGTCCTGGCTGACCACGTAATCGCCGACGTTGTAGTAGTCCTTGCCTTCGGCGAGCACGTTGACGTCCAGCAGCACCTGCTCGCCGTCGAAACGGCCAGCATCGTTGGCTGCCAGCAGGCCGGCGGCATCGAGGCCCTCGCCATCCGGCCGCCGCGCATACACCGGGTAGTCCTTGCCGGTCTCGAAGCGCGAGTAGTACCAGAAGCCGCGCTCGCGGTACGGCACCGAGCTGTCGTCCTGCCTGATGCGGCCGACGATCTCGTCATACAGGCGGTCCTGCAGGCCCTTGAGCGGGGCCATCACCGCATCGGCATAGGCGTTCTCGGCCTGGAGGTAGTCGATGACCGGTTTCGCCTCGCGCTTGTCGTCGCGCAGCCAGTAGTACTCGTCCGCGCGCACCGCGCCGTGGGGAGCACGCACTTCGTGCGGCTGGCGCTCGGCGTCGGGCGGCGTGGGCAGGTCGGCGGCATTGAGGTTGGCGGTCATGAGCAGGGCGGTGGCCAGCAGGGAGAGATGCTTCATGGATGGGGATCCGGCGGCGGAATGCAACGCGGCCGCCCCGGAGGACGGCCGCGCAGGGGAGTGGCAGCGCCTACTTCAGGTGCTGCCAGAGGAAGGTGTAGTACAGCGCGTCCATATGCGCGGCCTGGCGGTTGTTGGCCGCGCCGCCGTGTCCGCCCTCGATGTTCTCGTAGTAGCGCACGTCCTTGCCGGCCCCGCTCATCAGCGCGTGCATCTTGCGCGCATGGCCGGGGTGGACGCGGTCGTCGCGGGTCGAGGTGAGGATCAGCGTCGGCGGGTAGTCCTTCGCGGCGTCGAACAGGTGGTACGGCGAGAAGGTGCGGATGAATTCCCACTCCTCGGCCACATCGGGATTGCCGTATTCGGCCATCCACGAGGCACCCGCCAGCAGCTTGTGGTAGCGCTGCATGTCCAGCAGCGGCACCTGGATCACCACCGCGCCGAACAGCTCCGGGTACTGGGTGAGCATGTTGCCGGTGAGCAGGCCACCGTTGCTGCCACCGCGGATGCCGAGGTGCGCCGGCGAGGTGACCCTGCGGTCGATCATGTCCTGCGCGACCGCGGCGAAGTCCTCGTAGGCCTTGTGGCGGTTGGCCTTCAGCGCCGCCTGGTGCCAGCGCGGTCCGTACTCGCCGCCGCCCCGGATATTGGCGACCGCGTACACGCCGCCCTGCTCGAGCCAGCCCTTGCCGACGCCGCCGGAATAGCCGGGCGTCAGCGAGATCTCGAAACCGCCGTAGCCGTACAGCAGCGTCGGGTTGCTGCCATCGAGCGCCATGTCCTTCGGCCGCACCAGGAAGTAGGGCACGCGGGTGCCGTCCTTCGAGGTGGCGAAGTGCTGCTCGATCTCATGCGTGGAGGCATCGAAGAACGCCGGCATGGTCTTGAGCGTTTCCGGCGCCCTGCCCGGCTCCACCAGGGCCAGCGTGCTCGGGGTGAGGTAGTCGGTGACGGTCATCCACAACGCGTCGGACTCGTCGCTGTCGACCGCCGAGACCGCCACGGTGCCGAACTCCGGCGCGCCCTCGAACTCGCTGCGCGTCCAGCCGTCGGGGCCGGCGGTCAGCACGCTCAGCCGGTTCTTGACGTCGTCGAGCACGTTGAGGACGACGTGGTTGCGGGTGAAGGTGGCACCCGCCAGCGAGGTGGTGTCGGTCGGCTCGAACAGCACCTCGAACTCGCGCCCGCCGGCCATGTAGTCGTCGAACTTCGCTGCCAGCAGCGAACCCGCCGGATAGCTGCGGCCACCGGCCTCGAGCGGCTCGCGCAGTTCCAGCGTCAGCCACTCGCGGTGCACGCGCTTGTTGGTGGAGTTCGGCGCATCGATCTTCGTCAGCGTGCCGTCCGCGTTCCGCAGGTACAGCTCGTCGTTGTAGAAGGCCAGGGTGCGGCTGACGAAATCACGCTCGAAGCCCGGCGTGTGGTCGCGCATGGCGGCGATGTACATGTCGTCGGCGCGACCCTCGTACACCACGGTGGCCTGCTCGATCGGGGTGCCGCGCGTCCACTGCTTGACGATGCGCGGATAGCCCGACGTGGTCATCGAGCCGTCGCCGAAATCGGTGTAGACGTAGACGGTGTCGCGGTCGATCCAGTTCAGCCCGCCCTTGGCCTCCGGCCGGAAGAAGCCGCCGTCCACCCACTGCTTCGTCGAGAGGTCGAACTCGCGGGTGACGTCGGCATCGGCACCGCCGCGCGAGAGCGCGATCAGGCAGCGGCTATAGTCCGGTCGCAGGCAGTCGGCGCCATGCCAGACCCAGTTCTCGCCTTCGGCCCTGTTGAGGGCGTCGAGGTCGAGCAGCACTTCCCATTGCGGCTGGGGCTTGCGGTACTCATCGAGCGTGGTGCGGCGCCAGACACCGCGCTCGTGGTTCCGGTCGCGCCAGAAGTTGTAGTAGTACTCGCCCTGCTTGTAGACGCCGGGGATGCGGTCGTCGGAGTCGTAGATCGCCAGGAGGTCGGCTTCCAGGCGCTTGAACTCGGGGGTCGCGGCCAGCTCGGCCTCGGCCTTTGCGTTCTGCTCGCGGACCCAGGCCAGGGCGCGGTCGCCCTCGACCTCTTCCAGCCATTGATGCGGATCGGCCACGTCGGCGCCCTCCTGTGCGTGCGCGCCAGCGGCGAGTCCAAATGCCAGGCCGGCAGCCAGGCAGAGTCGGGAGAGATTCGGCATGTACAACACCCCGGAAGCGGTCAAAGCGCGCACGCTATCACAGCGGTCGCGGCGGCCGGGGTGCCGGAAGTCCCGTGGCTTGGCGCGTACTCAGGCGGCCTGCACGCGCGGGCGCGGACGGGTGGCGCGGGTCGCCCGGCGCCGCTGGGCCTGCTGCAGCGGGCGGCGACGGGCCGCTCCGGTCGCTGTGATCGGCGATGGCGCGAGCAGGCGGTCACGCACCAGCAGCGCAACCAGCGAGGCCGCGGGCAGCACCAGCAGCCAGAGCGGCAGCAGGCCGATCGCCGAGCCGCCACGGGCGGCGGGAAGCGAGAGCATGGCCACCACGGCCAGGAACATCAGGCCCAGCAGCGCGGCGTACAGCAGCGGCGACGACGCGGGATCACGGTGGCTTGCAGGGCGCATGGCGGGCTCCGGAGGAAGATGACGTGGCCATCGTCCGCCGGGGTGGTCGCACAGGCTGCGACGTGCTCAGTTCTCGTAGTTCGACAACGCCAGGGCCAGCAGCGAGCGCGCCTGCTCACGCAGCGAGGCGGGCTCGACGATCTCGGCGTCGGCGCCGTAATGCAGCACGTCCATCAGCAGTTCGCGCGGGGAGCTGTAGGGCACCCGCAGTTCGTAGCCGCCATCGGGCAGCGCGCGGCCCTGCTGCTGGGAGTGCCAGTGCTCGTCGGCCACCCAGCGCGCGGCGCGGGCGTTGAAACGGATCATCGCCCAGCCCTTGGGTTCGCCGGAGAAGATGCCGTAGCTGCCGGCGAGGTGGCGGTCCAGCTCGGCCTCGTCGATGTCGCTGGCGGCGCCGTCGAGTACCCGCGCGCCGCTGACGCGGTCCACCGAGAAGCTGCGCAGCGCCTCGCGGCCATGGTCCCAGGCATCCAGGTACCAGTTGCCGCGGTAATGGGTGATGCGCTGCGGCGACACCGTGCGCCGGGTCTTCTCGTCGGTCGAACGCGCGCGGTATTCGAAGCTCAGCTGCTTGCGCTCGAGCACCGCCGAACACACGAAGCGGAACGCCTGCTCGTCCATGCGCCGCGAGCGGTGCGGAATCACCCGCACGCGGTCGACCGGCCACTGACGGCCCGAGGAGTGCTCGTCGAGCAGCTTCTCGATGCGCTGCTGCAGCGGTGCCAGCGCGTTCGAGAGCATCCCGCCGCCGCTGCGCGACAGCAGCTGCTGCGCGGCGAGCAGCGCGTGCAGCTCGTCGGAGCTCAGCCACAGGCCGGGCAACTCGAAGCGGTCGGCCTCGGCGACGTCGTAGCGGAAGCCGGCCTCGCCATCGCCGACGATCGGCGCCATCAGCGCGTCGCGCAGGAAGGCGAGGTCGCGGTAGACGGTGGCGCGGGAACAGCCGAGTTCGTCCTGCAGCCGCGCCACCGTCACCGGGTAGCGCGAGTTCCTGAGCGTGCGGTGCAGGGCGAGGATGCGTTCGTATCGGTCCATGGCCGGATTATGCGTTGCCGGGGTCGACGCCGTGCAACGAAGGTTTAACCGGGCACCGGCTAGCCTCGCCGCGCACTGAGGACATGCACATGGATCGGGAATGGCCGTAACGCAGGGAACGCGTGGCACCGGGGTGGCGGCGGCGCTGATCACGGCGGCGCTGCATGTCGTGGTGATGCAGTGGCTGCTGGCGCAACGGGTGACAACGCGCACCGTGTCGACGCCGGCCTTGCAGGTGACGTGGATCGAGCCCGTCGCAGCGCCGACCACCGACGGCGCACCCGAAACCAGCAGGTCGCCACCTCCGGTTCACGTGCAGGCGCGCAACCGCAGCGGCATTGCCCCCACCACGTCGAGGGACACGCCCGACGCGGCGCCTGCAGAAGCCGGCGACACACCGGCACCCGGGCGCGGCCATGACCTCATGCGCGAGGCGCAGGCCTGGTCCCGGCAACAGCCGCTGCAGGCGGAGTTCCTGCCCGATCCGCTGCGCCACCGCGACGTCGCCACCGACGGGCCCTTTGCGATGCGCGACCCGGTCACCGTGGCCGACGTGGCCAATGCCATCGGCCAGCTGATGGGTGGTCCGGGCTACACCACCGACCCCTGCCCGCGGGTGCGCCAGAACATCGGCGCGCTCGGCAGTGGCGGCCGTTCCGAGCTGCTCGACGAGGAATTACGGCGCCTGCGCAAGCTGTGCCTGTGACTCAGGCACGGGAGTTGCCAGCCGCGCGCGCACCGCCTCGGCGACCTGCAAGGCCTGGCCGCGCAGCTCCGGCATGGCGATGCTTTCCCACAGGCTGCCGGCACGCAGCGCGCCCAGCGTCCACAGGCCCGGCAGCGGGCGGCCATCGCGATCGTGCAGCGCGCCATCGGCGGCGGTGTCGAGCCCGATCCCGTGCGGCCCCGGCCGCACCAGCCCCTGCGCCAGCAGGTCCTGCAGCAGCGGGCTGCGCGCGCGGGTGACGCGCTTCTCCATGCCGGTGGCGTTGACCACCACATCGGCATCGATCACCGCTTCGGCACCGTCTCCCCGGCGCCGATAGCGGATCCGCGGACGCGCGCCGGGCTCCAGCGCGCGGGCGCGGCCGGCATGCAGCACGAAGCGGCCATCGGCGGCCAGCATCCCGAGCACCGCCGCGACCTCGGGGGCAATGCGATGGCGGTGGATGTCCCACTGCCGCACCGCGTGGCGCAGAAAGCGCCGCTGCTCAACCTCCGGCCACGCGGTCCACAACGCCTGCACGTGCGGACGCAGCGCATCCAGCACGCCCTGCCACGGGCGGCCCGCTTCCGCTTCGTGCGCCGCCCAGGCGCGCAGGGAACGCAACCGCGCACGTACGCCGAGCGGCAGCAGTGCCGCCCAGTCGCCGGCCGCCGGCGCCGCCACCGTGTGCGCCAGGGGCAGCAGGCCATTGCGCGACAGCGCCACGATCCGACCGCGGTGGCCGTTGGCATGCAGGGTGACCACGGCATCGACCATGCTCAGGCCGGCACCGACGATGCAGACGTCGGCATCGCCATCGATCGCCGCGACCGCCCCGTAATCCCAGGCCTCGACCACCTGCTCCGGGTCCAGCGCGTCGGCACCGGCCAGCGGCAGCGGCGCGGCGAGGTTGCCGATCGCCAGCACCACCGATCGCGCATCGAGGCGCCCTCCGTCGGCCAGGCTGATGCGGTAGCCGGCAGCGGCCGGCGTGATCCCGTCGGCCATCGCGGCCACGCGCTGCAGGCGATCGGCCGCCGGCGCGGCCTCCAGCAACGCGGCGAGGTAGGCGCCGTACTCGCGGCGCGGCATGAAGCGCGGTGCCAGCGCCGCCGGTTCCACGCCGGCGTGCGCCGGCTGGCGCTGCAGCCAGGCGACGAAATGGCCCGGGTCGGCGTTGAGCGCGCTCATCCCCGCCGCGCGCACGTTGAGCAGGTGTTCGTCGCGGCCGGTGGAGTACGCCGCGCCGCGTGCCAGCGCCGTGCGCGGTTCCACCAGCGCCACCGACGGTGCTGCGTCCACGCGGTCGAGCAGGTGCGCGGCCACCAGCGCACCACTGGCACCACCGCCGAGGATGGCGACGTCGACCTGGCGTACGGAAGAACTGGACAAGGCGTGACCTGCGCGGTGCTGCGGGCCGCGCAGTATCCCATCCGCCACGCCCGCGGCGGCGGCCTGCACGCGGCATCGGGCATGCTTCGCACTCCTTCGGCCATCCGCGGACGCAATGCCCAGCCTGGAACTCTGGATCACCCTCGCCGTGATGGCCGCCGCCATCTGGCTGTTCATCACCGAGAAACTGCGCGTCGACGTGGTCGCGCTGCTGGTGATGACCGCGTTGCTGGTGGCCGGCGTGCTCACCCTGCCCGAGGCGTTGTCGGGCTTCAGCAACCAGGCCACGGTGATGGTGGCGGCGATGTTCGTGCTGAGCGGCGCGCTGCAGCGCAATGGCGCGCTGGTGGCGGTGGGCGAGCTGATCTCGCGCATCCGCTACCGCTGGGTGTTCCTGCTGGTGATGATGGGGCTCACGGTCTCGGTCGCGGCGTTCATCAACAACACCGCGACGGTTGCGGTGTTCCTGCCGCTGATCATCGCCGCCACCACCGCCAACCGCTGGGCGCCGTCGAA
Source organism: Alterluteimonas muca (assembly GCF_021191595.1). NCBI lineage: Bacteria > Pseudomonadati > Pseudomonadota > Gammaproteobacteria > Lysobacterales > Lysobacteraceae > Alterluteimonas > Alterluteimonas muca. The sequence continues at coordinate 261,877 of NZ_JAIWPS010000001.1, read as the reverse complement.
GTTCCTGATCCCGCTGTCGTACATGGCGCAGACCGCCGGCGTGTGCACGCTGATCGGCACCTCGACCAACCTGCTGGTCGATTCGATGGCCCGGGAGAGCGCGGGCGTGGGCTTCACCATCTTCGAGTTCGCGCCGCTGGGGATCATCTTCGTGGCGATCGCCGCGGTGTACCTGCTGACGGTGGGCTGGTGGCTGCTGCCCGACCGCGGCACCCCCGACAGCGATGAAAGCCACCACATCGGACGCTACGTGGCCGAACTGGTGGTACCCGAGGAGGCGACGGTGGTGGGCAAGCGCGCCAACCTCGCCGTGCCCGAGGGGTTCGACAGCGTCGACCTGGTGGAGGTGCTGCGCCGCGGGACGCCCGTGGCCGACCCGCAGGCCGCCATCGAAGCGGGCGACCGGCTGCTGCTGCGCGGCGAGTGGAAGCACATCCAGGCCGCGCGCAAGGCGATGAAACTGGCCTTCGACCGCAATACCCGCGACATCGACGACGGCGCCCGCGATGGCCGCATGCTGATGGAGGCGATGGTCTCGCCCGGGTCCCATCTCGTCGGCCACACCCTCGCCGGCATGCGCTTCGGCCATACCTATCGCGCCCGCGTGCACGGCATCCACCGGCGCCGGCTGACGATCCGCCAGCCACTCGACCGGGTGCAGCTCGCGGTCGGCGACGTGCTGCTGATCGACGCGCCTGCCAATGCGGTGGAGGCACTGCGCGTGGACCGCGGCCTGATCGTGCTCGACGAGCGCGAGCAGCCCAAGGTGGACGTCCCGCGCGCGGTGGCATCGGCGGCGATCATGGCGGTGGCGATCGGCATTGCCGCGCTGGGCTGGCTGCCGATCGTCGCCTCGGCCCTGCTGGGCTGCCTGGCGCTGGTGGTGTTCCGCCTGCTCGATCCGGACGAGGCATATGCCGCCATCGACTGGCGGGTGATCCTGCTGCTGGCCGGCATCATTCCGCTTGGCATCGCGCTGCAGAAGACCGGCGGCGCGGCCATGGCCGCCGACGCCATCCTCGGCGTGCTCGGGCCCTACGGGCCACTGGCGACGCTGGCGGCGATCTACCTGATGACCGCGCTCCTCACCGAGTTCATGAGCAACAACGCGTCGGCGGTGCTGGTGGTGCCGATCGCGCTGGCCACCGCGGCATCGATGGGCATCGACCCGAAGCCATTGCTGATCGCAGTGGCGTTCGCCGCCTCCACCAGTTTCGCCACCCCGATCAGCTACCAGACCAACACCATGGTCTACACCGCCGGCGGCTACCGCTTCAGCGATTTCGTCCGCGTGGGCATGCCGCTCAACGTGATCTTCTGGATCGCCGCGATCCTGTTGATCCCGCGCTTCTTCCCGTTCCACCCCTGACGCCGCGGCACCGCGCGGCAACTGTGACCGCCAGCATTGGGGAAAGCGGGCGCGGACGGGTATCGTCGCCGGGCCGCGCGGCAGGGGCGACACGGGGACGCGGCCCACCCGACGATGCGGATCCGATACGGCGCCATGCCGGCCGACCACGCGTGCCCACGCCCGGAGAGCTTCGATGCGCCCATCAGTGGCACTGCTGTTTCCCCCGCTGGCTGCCGCCGGCACCGGCCTGCTCGCCTGGCTGGGCATTTCGGTGGTGCTGCTGCATGCCCGTGCCGACCTGATGCCCGCGCTCTATCCGCTGCAGGCCAGTGCGCTGCTGCTGGGCGGCGCGCTGGTCGTCATCGCGCTGGTCGGCCGGCGCATGCATGCACGCGACAACGCCGCGCTTTCCGCGCCGGCGTGGACGCGCCGGGCCGACCTTGCCGCGGTGACCGCGCTGGCGATCGCCGCGGCGCTGTTCGTGGTGCTGCGCTGGGTCCCCGCCGGCCCCAATCGGGCGCTGGTACTGGGCCTGCTCGGGCTTGCGCTTGCGGCGGCCGCGCTGCTGGCGATCGCCGGCGCTGCACTCGCCACGCGCGAGGATGGCGCGGACCCGCTGCGGATCCCCGCGCGGATGCTGCTCGCGCTGACACTCGGCCTGGCGCTGCTGTTCTGCCTGATGGCCTGTCAGCTGCCGTCCGGTCGCGGCAACGCCGGAATGCTGCTCACGCTCGCCCTGCTGGGGCTGCTACTGGCGGCCTCCGCGCTGGTGCGCTGGCGTGAGCACGACCGCAGCGCCACGCCGATGCGGGAAGCGCGACGCGCGCGGCTCATCCACGCCGCCCTGCTTGCGGCGCCGCTGGCGTGCTGGGTGCTGGCCACTGTGGCGCCCGCGATGGTGTGGCTGCTGGTTGCGACGGCCGCCCTGGTACTCGCCGGGATCCTCGAACACGCACCGCCGGCGCGGTTTGCAACTGAATACGGCGCCGGGTGATACTGTCGGCATGTAAACGCTTCCACTGAGGACTGCCGATGTTCCCCGGCTGGTGGCTCGCCGTGGTCGGGCTACCTGTATTCACCCAGCCACTTCCCGAAGCGCCGCTGCAGCCGGCGCCGATCGCGCTGGTCGGTGGCCAGGTCTCCGTGCGTTCGCTGTGCCTGCAGCTGGTGTGTTCCGACGCCGAATGGCAGGGCACGCGTCCCCGTGTGCTGCCGCCCCCGCCAGCGCCCGGCACCCGGATCAGCGTGCGCCGCCAGCAGGCGGCCGCCCAGCGTCTGCGCAACCGCCGCCTGATCGGCCTGTACGCGCCTGCCGTAGCGCGCGACCGGGTGATCGCCTATGCGCGCAACTGGCGCGTCGACACCACCTACCGGCTGGACGCTGTGCGCGAGCAGGACACCAGCCTGCGCGTGGAACTGGGCACCGGCTACCGCATCGAGCCCTATACCGACTACGGCACCGCGGTACCCGGGCTGGTCGCGCGCGGTGGCTTCAGCCTGCAGCAGCGCTTCGGCAACCGGGCGCTGTGGAACCAGCGCGTGCTGTTCGAGGCCGGCCGCGAGAACACCTACGTCCGCCAGAGCGTCGGCCTCGACCTGCGCCTGGCGGACGACTGGATGCTGCACTCCAGCCTGGAGATGTGGCACGACACCGCCGCCAACGGTGGCGAGGGACGCACCGAGAAGACCGGCTCGCTGCGCCTGCGCTATGCATTCTGAGATCCCCGCCCCGCATCGTTTCCTCCCGGAGTTTCCACCGCCATGTCGTACCTGCTTTCCATGCTGCTCGCCGTCGCCACGCCCCCGCCCGACCACACCGTCGAGGCCGTGACCGAGGATCGCGGCTGGACCGGCACCGGCGAACTCGGCATGGCGATGGCGCGCGGCAACACCCGCTCCGAAAGCCTCAACACGCGCTTCGTGTTCCAGCGCGAGACCGCGCATCGCAAGCACCAGGTGCGCGCGTCGGGGCTGCGCACGCGCAGCGAGGTGACCGCCGTCTACGAGGAGGGCGGCGAGCCGGAGACGCGCGCGCAGATCACCGCCAATCGTTTCGACATGGGCGCGTCCACCTCGATCAAGTTCGACCCGCGGCGCTACCTGGTGGGCGCGGTGCGCTACGAGAACGACGACTTCTCGTCCTACGACTACCAGGGCACCGCGTCGCTGGGCTACGGCCACCACTTCATCCGCAACGACACCACCACGCTGCTGACCGAGATCGGCCCGGGCTACCGGCGTGCGGACACCCGCTCGGGCGGTGTGGAGAACGGACCGCTGCTGCGCGGGCTGTTCGACTTCAGCACCCGCCTGACCGATACCACCACGCTGGTCAACACGCTGCTGGTCGAAGCGGGCGACGACAACACCTACGCGCAGAACGACTTCGGCGTGTCGGTGGCGATGAACGCCTCGCTGGCGCTCAAGGCCGGCTTCCAGGCGCGCCACAACACCGAGGCCAGCGATGCCGACATCAGCCGCACCGACCGCCTGACCACGGTCAACCTGGTCTACACCTTCAGGTAGCCGCCGGCAGGAACTCCCCAGCGCCGCCATCAAGCAGCGCGCGCGCGACCGCGACCCCCACCGCCTGCGGATCGGCCACGTCGCCTTCGGCTTCGGCACGCACGCAGCGGCCATCGGCGGCATCGCCCACCATGCCGCGCAGGTGCACGCGATCGCCGCGCAACGTGGCCAGACCCGCGACGGGCACATGGCAGCTGCCGTGCAGCGCGCGGTTCATCGCCCGCTCGGCCTCGATGCAGATCCGCGTCGGCGCGTCTTCCAGCGGTGCCAGCAGCGCATTGATGCGGGTGTCGCCGATCAGGCTTTCCACCGCGATCGCACCCTGCGCCGGCGCCGGCAGCCAGTCCGGCGCATCCAGCCGCGAGCGGATGCGCGACTCCAGCCCGAGCCGCTGCAGCCCGGCACAGGCCAGCACGATCGCGTCGTACTCGCCGGCATCCAGCCGGCCCAGCCGGGTGTTGACGTTGCCGCGCAGGTCGCGCAGCACAAGGTCGGGGCGCCGCGCACGCAGTTGCGCCTGGCGGCGCAGCGACGAGGTGCCCACGCAGGCCCCCTGTGGCAGGTCGGCGATGCCGTCGTAGCGGTTGCTGATGAAGGCATCGGCATGGTCGGCGCGCGCCAGCACCGCCGGCAGCGCGAAGCCGGGTTCGAGCTCCATCGGCACGTCTTTCAGCGAATGCACCGCGCAGTCGGCGTCACCGCGCTGCATCGCGAGTTCCAGTTCCTTGAGGAACAGGCCCTTGCCGCCGATCGCCGCCAGCGAGCGGTCGAGTATCTCGTCGCCGCGGGTGGACAGCGGCACCAGCACCACCTCGAGTCCGGGATGCAGCGCCTGCAGGCGTTGGGCGACGTGTTCGCTCTGCCACAGCGCGAGCGGGCTCTTGCGGGTGGCGATACGCAGGGTGTTGTTCATGCCGCGCATTATCGCAGGCCATGCGACCCCGACTGCCGACCCCGCGTGAACAGCCCCACACGCAGCCCCCACGCGATGGTCTGCCGCCCACGCTGCGCCACGGACACAGCGGCTCAGAGCGTGCGGATCGCGTCCCTGACCTGCGAGACGCAGCGGCGGCTGACCTCCAGCGGCTGCGGCACGTGGCGCAGCACCGCATGCACCTGGCCATCGTGGCTGCGCCGCAGTTCCACCAGTTCGTGCCGCGACACCAGGCAGTTGCGATGGATGCGCATGAAGCGCTCGCCGAACTCCTGTTCCAGCGACTTCAGCGATTCCTCGATCAGGTCCTCGCCACGCGCGTGGTGCACCACCACGTACTTCTCCTCCGCCTGCAGGTAGCGGATGTCCTCGACCGGGATCAGCCGCAGGCTGCCGCGCAGGCGTGCGCACAGGTGGGTCCGGGCGCGCGCGCCGCCCTCGCCGTCCGACTGCCCGCGGCCCAGGGTGAAGGTGCGTGCGCGCTCGAGCGCCACGTGCAGGCGTTCCGGGCGCACCGGCTTGACCAGGTAGTCGACCGCGGCGGCATCGAACGCCGACAGTGCATGTGCGTCGTAGGCGGTGCAGAACACCACCGCCGGGCGTGGATCGAACGCGGCCAGGTGGCGGGCGACCTCGAGCCCGTCGATCCCGGGCATCGCGATGTCGAGCAGCACCAGGTCGGCGTCATGGGCGGTGCAGGCCTCGAGAGCGGCCTGCCCGTCGCCGACCTCGGCAACCACCTCGACGGCCGCTTCCTGCGCGAGCAGTGCGCGCAGGCGCTCGCGTGCCAGCGGTTCGTCATCGGCAATGACGACCTTCATGATCACGACCGCGCTCCTTCGCTCCCCAGCGGCAGATCCAGCGTGCAGACATAGTAGCCCTCCGCCCAGCCGGAGGTCATCCGCGCGCGTTTGCCGAAGGCCCAGGCCAGCCGGTGGCCGATGCTGCGCTGGGCATGGCCGGCGCCGCGGGTGAGCTGCTGCTGCGGCGGCAGCGACGGATTGCGCACGCTGATGTGCAGGCGGTCGCCATCCACGCGCAGCACGATGGCGACGGTGCCGCCCGCGGGCAGCCGCGAGATCCCATGCAGCACGGCGTTTTCCAGCAGCGGCTGCAGCACCAGCCGCGGCATCGGCAGCGTCCACGGCAGCGGCTCGGTGCGTGTCCAGGCCACCTGCAGGCGCTCGCCCAGGCGCAGCTGCTCGATGGCCAGGTAACGCTCGGACAGCTCGACTTCCTCCGCCAGGGTCGCCTGCCCCTCGCCCGCCACCAGCGCGGCGCGGAACAGGTCGGAGAGGTCGAGCACGGCACGCTCGGCGACCAGCGGATCGCGCCGCAGCAGGGTCGCGATCATGTTCATGCTGTTGAACAGGAAATGCGGGCGGATGCGTGCCTGCAGCGCATCGGCCTCGGCACGCGCATTGGCCTGCACCTGCGCCTGCCAGCCATCGATGACGTAGAAGTAGCGCAGCGCCAGCGCCGCGATCAGCGAGGTGACCGCCGCCGAGCCGATGGTGAAGCGCCAGAACCCCGGCCACTCGCCGGTGGCCCCCACGCTGGCATACAGCCCGTGCACGACCGCTGCCGCCAGCCACGCCACCCCCGCGGCCAGTGCCACCGCAGCCAGTGCCCCGCTGCGTGGCGGCAGCCTCGACAGCGCACGTCGCGACACGCACAGCAGCACGCCCACCGCCAGCGCCAGCCACAGCGCGTAGCCGCTGATGGTGAGGAACTGCGGCAGGCTCCAGCTGCGGCTGCCATCGGGCACCAGCGCCACCACCACGACCACCAGCTGGGCCAGGCCCAGCAGTGCGCCCAGCCGGCGCAGCCGGCACAGGTCCGGCAGCCAGGGGTCGCGTACGGGGTCGGTCATGCCTCCATGCTGCCTGCGTGGGCCGCCGGTCAGCCGGTGAAGCGCGCGGTCAGCCAGTCGCCGAGGTCGACGATCTCTTCCATGCTCACCGAATGCGGCATCGGGTAGGTGCGCCAGTCGACGTCGAAGCCCAGCCCGCGCAGCAGCTGTGCGCTCTGCAGGCCGCCCTGCAGCGGCACCACCGGGTCCTGGGTGCCGTGCGCCATGAACACCGGCTGGCGCGTGGCGCCGTCCACGAGCGCGGCCTGGGCGCCGTTCGGTGCCGGCAGGTAGGTCGACAGCCCGACCAGCCCCGCCAGGGGTTCGCGACGGCGCAGCCCGGCCGCCAGTGCGACCGCACCGCCCTGCGAGAAGCCCGCCAGTACGATGCGCGACGACGCCACCCCGCGCGCGTTCTCGCGTGCGATCAGCGTGTCGATCTCCGCCACCGACGCCAGTACGCCGGCCTCGTCGGCGCGGTTGGCGAGGTCCATCTCGACGATGTCGTACCAGGCGCGCATCGGCACGCGGTTGTTGATGGTGACCGGGCGCACCGGGGCATGCGGGAACAGGAAACGCAGCGCCGGCCAGTCGCGGCGCACCAGCTCCGGGACGATCGGCACGAAGTCGTGGCCGTCGGCGCCCAGGCCGTGCAGCCAGATGACCGACCATTGCGGATCGGCGGCGGTTTCGCGTTCGAGTACTTCGAGGGGCATGTCGGTTCCGGTTCGAGGCCTGCGGCAAGGGTAATCATTCGGCTGCCGCGCGGCACGGGCGGCACGGGCGGTAAACGCCCTACCCGCGGACGCGCCTGCGCCGGCTGGCATCCGACGGGTGCGGTTCGGCACGCAGTTCGCTGGCGCGCACCAGCACCGTCGGCGGCGACAGCTCCTCGGGGGTGGCGAAGATGCGGCGGCGCTGCAGCCACTGCCCCGCCGCGCGCGACGAGGTCAGCATCACGATCGGAATCGAGAACAACAGGCCGGCGATCACCGGTGACATCCACGCCGCAAGCCCGGGTGAGACCCCCAGCGCCATCACCAGTGCGACCAGACCCACCACGCTGGCGCCGCCATAGCTGCGCAGCAGTGCCGACAGCGGCTGGCTGCCGTCATCGCGCTGCTGCGAATCCCAGCCCGAGTCCTTGCCGGCCAGCACCTCGGCCACGCCGCGGCACTGCACGTACATCGTCACCGGCGCCATCAGCGCGGCGAGCACGGTCTCCAGCAGCACGCCCACCGCGGCGCGTGCGGCACCGCCGCAGCCACGGCGCATGTCGCGGTCGAGCATGGTGGCGAGGTAGCCGAACAGCTTGGGCGCCAGCAGCATCGACATCGTCAGCGCGAACACCCACAGGAAGCGGTCCGGGTCCTGTTCCATCCAGTAGCGCCCGGCCGAGTACTGCTCGCCCGGTGCCAGCGCCAGCAGCGGCAGCGCAAGCCCGACCAGCATCAGCATCGCCCACAGCGGTGCGGTCAGGTAATGGCCGATGCCGATCAGCATGTGCCAGCGGCTGACCCAGTGCAGGCCCTTCGCCGGCAGCACCCCGCCATGCTGCAGGTTGCCCTGGCACCAGCGGCGGTCGCGCACCAGCATGTCGGTGAGCGAGGGCGGGCCTTCCTCGTAGCTGCCACCGAGCCCCGGCACCATGTGCAGCGCCCAGCCACCGCGGCGCATCATCGCCGCCTCCACGAAATCGTGGCTGAGCACGTGGCCGGAGAACGGGGTCGGGCCGTCGAGTTCCGGCAGGCCGCAGTTCTCGGCGAACGCGCGCGTGCGGATCATCGCGTTGTGGCCCCAGTAGTTGCTCTCCGCGCCGTGCCACCAGGCCACGCCATAGGCGATCACCGGCCCGTACACGCGGCCGGAGAACTGCTGCATGCGCGCGAACAGCGTGCGCCCGTTGACGATCACCGGCAGCGTCTGCACCAGTGCGACGTCGTCGTGGCGCTCCACCGCGTCGGCCAGCCGCACCAGGGTCTCGCCGGTCATCAGGCTGTCGGCATCGAGGATCAGGAACTTCGGCCACGCCGCGCCCCAGCGGCGCACCCAGTCGGCGATGTTGCCGGCCTTGCGCTCGCGGTTGTCCTCGCGCAGGCGGTAGTACAGGCGGATGCGCTCGCCCAGGCGCGCACGCAGCGCCTCGAACTCGATCAGCTCGGCCTGCTGCAGCTCGGGCCTGCGGGTGTCGCTGAGCACGAACACATCGAACATGCCGGCATGGCCGGTGTCGATCAGCGATTCGCAGGTCGCCTGCAGCCCGGACATCAGCCGCACCGGATCCTCGTTGTAGGTCGGCATCAGCAGCGCGGTGCGCTCGCGCGGTGCCGGCAGCGGCGCGCGCGGATCGAGGCCCAGGCGCGCCGGGCGCCGCTGCAGCATCACCAGGAAACCGGCGAAGGTGCCGACGAACGACTGCACGATCCAGGCGAACAGCGCGATGAAGATCGCGATCAGCAGGCCTTCCGCCACGCTGATGCCGCCGCCGCGCAGCAGCCACCAGATCTGGTAGGCGGCCACCAGCGTGAGCAGCGCCGCACCACCGATCACCGCCGCACGCCGGCTGGCCATGCCGCGCGGCGTGGTCGGCAGGCGGCTGACCGGACGGGAACCGGTGCGCAGCGACTGCACCGGCATCGGCAGCGGTGCATCCGGCGGCAGCGGCGGCGCGGTGGCGGTGAGGCCGGGGGCGTTGTCGGTCGTCATGCGCGATGCGCCACGCACGCGTACGGCACGGCAGGTGGACGCATCACGCCGTCCACCGGTAGAGCCAGGTCTCGCCGAGCGCGCGGCCGCCGGCATGCAGGCGTGCGCGCAGTTCGACGGTGGTCGCCGTACCGGGCACCAGTTCGAAACTGCTGCGCCAGCGCCCGTCCTCCGGATTGCGCTGTACCACCACGTTGCGCACCTCGCCGGCACTGGCCGACAGCTCCAGTTCCGGCGCGGTGGCGGCATCCAGCGCATCGAGGGCGCCACCCTGCCAGTCGAGCACGAACAGGCGCACGCCTTCCTCGAACGCCGCACCCGCGCGTGTCGCGCTCACCAGTGCCAGCGCCGGGTCCCAGCTGTGCATCGCTTCCCAGTGCAGCACGTAGCGCCAGCGCGATTCGCGGCCTGCGGCCAGAGGCTGCGCCGGCCGCCACGCGGCCACGATGTTGTCGTGGAACTCGTCGGCGGTGGGGATCTCGACCAGGTGCACCTCGCCCTCGCCCCAGCCATCGCGCGGCTCCACCCACAGGCTGGGGCGACGCTCGTAGTCGGCCTCGGCGTCGAGGAAGTCTTCGAAATCGCGCTTGCGCTGCATCAGCCCGAAGCCGCGCGGGTCGCGGTCCTGCAGGCCGCTGACCTGCAGCGTCGACGGATTGGCCAGCGCGCGCCAGACCTGTTCGCCGCTGCCGGTCCACAGCGCAAGGCCGTCGGAATCGTGCACGGCGGGGCGGTAATCGTCGACGCCCACGCGGTCGCTGGCATCGAACGCGAACATGCTCGTCAGCGGGGCGATGCCGACCGCGCGCAGCTCCACCCGCGGATACAGCCGCGCGTCGACCTCGATGCGCGTGCGCGGGCCGTCCGCGGTGATCGCAAAGCGGTAGGCACCGGCAACGCTGGGACTGTCGAGCAGCGCGTGCACCACGGTCGACGGGCTGCCGGCCTGCGGGCGCTCCAGCCAGAACGCACGGAACACCGGAAATTCCTCCGGACCCGGATCGCCGGTGCCCAAAGCGAGGCCACGCGCCGACAGCCCGTAGGCCAGCCCCTGCGCCACCGCGCGGAAATAGCTCGCGCCGAGGAAGGCGCACAACTCGTCGCCATCCGCACGGCCGCCGCCGGCCACGTGCAGGCGGAAGCCGGCGAACCCGAAATCCTCGTCGGCATCCACCGGCGCCTGGCGGCCGTAGTCGAACAGGTCCGGCGAGAACGCGATCGGCTCGGCCTGCCCATCCGCCACCTCGTACATGTCCACGCGCTGCGGGAACAGGAAGCCGCGATGGAAAAACTGCGCGGTATACGGCACTCCGCGACCGGCCCACAACGCGCGGTCGCCGCGGTAGCGCAGGTCGCGGTAGCCGTCGTAGCCGAGTGCCCCGAGCGAGGCCGGCAGCGTCTGCGGGGGCGGCTGGTACGCCGCCGCCGCGGCTGCGCGGGCCAGTGCAGGCACGGTGTCGTCATCGAACGGCCGGGCGCCGGCGGTGGCGGCGAATGCATGGCCACCGCGGCCGGCGAGCACGGCGGCCATCGCGGTCGCCAGCAGGAAGTCGCGTCGCTGCACGTGGGTCGGATCCGGAACCGGGAAGCCGCGCATGATGCACGCATGCGGCATTACATTTCGATAACACCCGGCCGATGCCGCGCACCGCCATGACGCCGTCCATGCATCGCCACTGCTACACAGGCCGGCATGGACACGATCGGACGCAGGCGATGGGCCATCGCCGAAGGCTATATCCCCGGCCAGAGCACCGGCCCTGCCCCGGAACTGGAAAGCCACGAGGCCTGCTGCATCCTCAATGCCGGCGACCAGACGGCGCAGGTGCAACTGACCCTGTACTTCGAGGATCGCGACCCCGCCGGGCCCTACCGCGTGGAGGTGCCGCCGCACCGCACGCTGCACCTGCGCTTCAACAACCTCGAGGACCCGGAACCGGTGCCGCGTGACACGCCGTACGCGAGCATCTTCGAGTCCGACGTGCCTATCGTGGTGCAGCACACACGTCTTGACTCGCGCCAGGCCGAGAATGCGCTGATGACGACGATGGCGTTCCCCTGCGACTAGAACCGGAGCCGGCCCGCATCAGCTCATTCGAGTCGAAGCAACGGCTCCGGCAGCGCGCCCGGTTGCGGCCGCGCGTAGAAATAGCCCTGCTGCAGGTCGATGCCGAGGTCGCGCAACGCCGCCGGTTCGTCGCGGGTCTCGACTCCTTCGCCGACCACCGCCACGCCCAGTTCCACGCACATCCGCACGACATGGTCGACGATGGTGCGGCGCGCGCGGTCGGCGTCGATGCCACGCACGAGCGCCATGTCGAGCTTGACGAGGTCCGGCTGGAACGCGGCCAGCAGGTTGAGGCCGGCGTAACCGGCGCCGAAGTCGTCGATCGCGGTGCGGAAGCCCATCGAACGGTAGGCATCGAGGATCCCGAGCAGGTGCTCGGGGCGCGACACGTGCTCGCGTTCGGCGACCTCGAACAGGATCCGCTGCAGCGGCCAGTCGGCACGGCGCGCGGCGGCAAGCGTGCGGCGGATGCAGTTCTCCGGCTGGTACACCGCATTGGGCAGGAAGTTGATCGACACGGTCTGCCGCATGCCCAGTGCGGCCGCGGTCTCGATCGCGGTCACCCGGCAGGCCTGGTCGAAGGCGTACAGGCGGTCATCCGGAATCGCGGCGATCACCGCGCCCGCGGAGGCGCCGCTCGCACCGCGTACCAGCGCTTCGTATGCAAACACCTCGCCGCGGCCGAGGTCCACGATCGGCTGGAACGCCATCGCGATGGCGACCGGCAGATCACGGCCGTCGCCACAGGCCTCGCAGGCGGACTGGCTGGACATGTCGGCTCCGGAAATGACGGGAAGACAGGGGTTATCGGCCGCCGCCACCGGCAATGTAGGCCGCATTGGCAACGCATGACACCGATGCAGGAGCTTTCCATTGGACGGCGAGCGCCGGGTGCGGCGCCGGACGCTGGCGGTGCCGATGCGGACGGGCACCGCTGCGCATCCGGAGGTCGCCCGCGAGAGCCGACGCCGGCGCGGGTGCCGGCGGACGAAGCAGCGCAATGCCGACCGGCGCTCAGTCGGCCAGCCGTTCCAGCAGCCCACACAGGCTCCTGAGGTCCTGCGCATTGTGGTCGCCGACGCGCCGCAAGGTTGCCGCGCTGCCGCCACGCAGGTACTGCAGCCACGCGGCGGGTGCCTGCGAGCCCGGCAGGTCGTCCTCGCGCACCACGCCCAGCAGTTCGCGCTCGGCGGTCGCAAGCCGGCAGTTCGGCCACACCGTGCGGTAGCGACGGCGCATCGGATGCAGCAGGTCGATATGCCCGCACGCCGGCAGCGGATCGGTCAGCCGCGCGAGGCGGTAGCGCGTCGTCAGCAGCGGGCGGTCGTAGCTCTTGCCGTTGTAGGACAGCAGCACCGTGTCCTCGCCCAGCCAGCCGGCAAAGGTGCGCAGCATCGCGGTCTCGGCGGCCAGGGTGGCGATCAGCAGCTGGCGCAGGCGCAGGCCACCGGCATGCCAGTCGGCGGCGCCGATCATGAAGGCGCGGGTGCCGGTCCCACCGGCCAGCCCGGTGGTTTCGGTGTCGAAAGCAAGCACGCGTTCGCGCTCGACTTCGCCCTGGCCGATGCCATGCAGCAGCAGCGCATCCTGCCGCGGCCACGGCGTCCAGGCCTCGGTGTAGTACAGGCCGGGTGCGATCTCCTCGCCCTCGAGCCGGCGATCGGCGGCCGGCGCCGCCCGCAATGGCGCCTGCGGGCGCAGGTTGAGGAGGCGGCGCAGCTGCGCCGCCGGATCGGCGCGGCGTGCGGGTGCGGTGGCAGGCGCCGCGCGATGCGTGGACGAGGCGATTGGTGCCGCTGCAACCTGCTCCGCTGCTGCAATGCGCTCCAGCCCGGCCGGTGCGAAGCCACCGGCAGCCCGACCCTCCACGTCATCTCCGCCACGCCTGCCTACGTGCCCATCAGCTGCGCCACGCATGCCCGCAGGCACGTCGTCCCCGCGAAGGCGGGGGTCCACGGACGTCGAGCCCGCCTGCCGGCGCAGTCCGGCCAGCTTGCGTGCCAGCGCGCTCATGCGTCGGCCGCACCCAGCAGGGCGAGCACGCGTTGCGCGGTACGTTTTGGCGAATCGGCGCCCTCGCCTTCCTGCGCTTCCAGCACCGGGCCGACGCAGGCCGGGCAGCCGCCGCGGCAGCCGCAGTCGCGCACCAGTTCCACCGCGCGCGCGTGCAGTTCCGCGCGGCGCTCGAACAGCGGCAGCGACAGGCCGACGCCGCCGGGATAGTTGTCGTAGAGGTACAGCGTCGGGGTGAAGCCGCGCACGTCGTCCGGCGACCCGGGCTGGCCGTCGGCATTGCGCCATTGCCCGCGGCCGGCACCGTCGGCGCTGGCGAACCAGGCACCGTCGCCGCTGCCCACCGCCTTCTGCAGGTCCTGGGCCTCGGCCATCACCAGCAGCTGCGCGACCAGATGCAGCGCGTGCGCGGCACCGAGGAAACCATCCAGCGCGTGCTGGCGGCTGTCGAACGCGGCATCCAGTACCGCCTGCGGCAGCTGCCACCACGCCGCGGTGGTGTGCAGTTCCTGGTCGGGCAGGTTCACCGGGCCGTAGCCGATGTTCTCGTGGGTGTGGAAGCGGATCTTCTTGTAACCGGATACCCGACGCACCACGTGCACCTCGCCATGCCGCGCGAGCCCCGCACCGGACGGCGCGCTCTCGGCCTCGTCGAGCACCTTGAGCTTGGTGTAGTCGATGGCGTCGGTGTAGTAGTCGACATGGGTGCGGCGCACATAGGCCTTGCGGCCTTCCCAGTCCAGGCGCTCCACCTGGAACGGTTCGGACTGGATCATGTGGATCGCACCCTCGTAGAGGGTGAGCGCGGCGGCGGAATAGTCGACCTCGGCAATGATGGTCTGGCGGCCATCGGTGCGGTCGACGACGACGAAGTTGCCGTCGGCCACCGAGCGCAGGTTGACCGCCTGCGCGGGATAGCTGTCGGCGATCCATTCCCAGCGCGCGGCCTCGTGGTGCAGCACGCCGGACTCGGCCAGCACCTCGAGCCACGGCGCCGGCTCCACCGGGCCGAAATAGTCGCCATCAACGAACGGCAACTCGAACGCGGCGCAGCGGATGTGGTCCATCAGGATCAGCGGCTGGTCGGGCTCGATGCGCGCCTGCTCGGGGTTGGCACCGGCGAAGAATTCCGGGTGGCGCACGATGTACTGGTCCATCGGCTGCGAGCTGGCCACCAGCACGCCCAGCGAGGGCTGCTGGCGACGGCCGGCGCGGCCGAAACGCTGCCAGGTGGCCGAGACGCTGCCCGGGTAGCCATTGAGCACCACCACGTCGAGGCTGCCGATATCGACGCCGAGTTCCAGCGCCGAGGTACTGACGATGCCGTCGATATCGCCGGCACGCATTGCGCGTTCCACCTCGCGGCGCTCGGTGGGCAGATACCCACCGCGGTAGGCGCGGATGCGGCGCGGCTTGCGCGGGTCGTGGTCGAAGACCTCCTTCAGGTACTTCGTCAGCACCTCCACCATCAGCCGGGTCTGGCAGAACACCAGCGTCTTCAGCCCCGCCTTGATGGCCAGCCGCGCGATGCGGTTGGACTGCGAGCGTGCCGAGGCCCTGAGCCCGAGGTCCGGGTTCACCACCGGCGGGTTCCACAGCAGCACGTGCTTGTCGCCCCTGGGCGCGCCGGATTCGAGGATCGCGGTCACCTCGTCCTCGATCAGCGCACGGCCGTGGTCGGCCGCATTGCCGATCGTCGCCGAGCACAGGATGAACTGCGGACGCACGCCGTAGAACGCGCACACGCGCTTGAGCCTGCGGATCACGTTGGCCACGTGCGAGCCGAAAACGCCGCGATAGGTGTGCACCTCGTCGATCACCACGTACCTGAGGTTCTCGAAGAACTGCGCCCACTTGGTGTGGTGCGGCAGGATGCCCTGGTGGAGCATGTCGGGGTTGCTGACCACGATGTCGCCGTTCAAGCGGATCGCCTGGCGTGCATCGCCGGGGGTGTCGCCATCGAAGGTCGCCGCGCGCAGGCCGAGTTCGCCGGCGCGGTTCAATTCCAGCAGCTCCGCGACCTGGTCCTGCGCCAGTGCCTTGGTCGGGAACAGGTACAGCGCCTTCTTCCCTTCGGCCAGCGCCGCGGCCACCACCGGCAGCGTGTAGCACAGCGACTTGCCGGAGGCGGTCGGCGTCGCCACGACCAGATGCTTGCCGTCGCGCGCCGCCTGCCAGGCACGCGCCTGGTGGGCATAGAGCTGGTTGACCCCGCGCGTACGCAGCGCCGCCGCCAGTGCCGGTGGCAGGTCGTCGGGAAACGGCGCGAAGCTGCCCTCCTGCCCCGGCACCACGAAGTGGCCGGTGATGCGGTCGCCGTAGCGGCGGGTCAGGCGTGCGGCGAGTTCGCCGCCGCCGGGCGCGGCGAGGGCCCGGGTGCCGGCAGGCGTGGCGATCGGGTGGTCGGAAGCGCGGAGGATGGCGTTCAAGCGGGCACGTCGGTTACGTCGGCGGGCGGTCGTTGTACGCGATGGCCGTCTCGCCTGGTGCGACTGGCGAGAAAGCGTCACGTAGTCGGGCTTGGGACCCCTCTCCCGCCTGCGGGAGAGGCGCAGGGGTGAGGGCAACGAGCGCGGATGACAGAGCGCTGAAGCACCCTCATCCGCCCTTCGGGCACCTGGACTCGCGACATCCATGTCGCTCGCCCTCCGGGCGCTTCGCCGTCCAGATCGACAGTCCCGTGATCTGTCTCCCGCGGGCGGGAGACGGGTGGCTCTTTACTCCACCCCCGGCCCCAGCAGCTCGAACTGCACCGCCTCGCCGGCAACCGACGAGGGCGCCAGCCACAGGTCGAACGCGCCCGGCTCGGCTTCGGACTGCATCTCCGGGCCGGTGAAGGCCAGCTGCCTACGGTCGAGTTCGAAGCCGACCTCCACCGTCTCGCCCGGGCCGATCGCGACCTTGCGGAAATCTTTCAGCTCGCGCACCGGGCGCACCCGGCTGGCGACGCGGTCGTGCACGTACAGCTGCACCACTTCCTCGCCCGCGACGCTGCCGGTATTGGTCACCGCCACCGTTGCGGTGAGCGTGCCGTCCCACGTCAGCCGAGACGTCGACAACCGCGGTGCGCCGTAGTCGAACGTGGTGTACGACAGCCCGTGGCCGAACGGATACAGCGCGGCGTTGGTGCACTCGCGCCAGCGGTTCTTGAACTCGGTGACGCCCGGCAGTTCCGGCCGCCCCGAGCGCGGATGCGCATAGAAATACGGCTGCTGCCCGGAATGCTGCGGAAAGCTCAGCGGCAGCCGCGCCGACGGGTTGTAGCCGCCGAACAGCACGTCGGCGGTGGCAGGGCCGGTCTGGCTGCCGAGGAACCAGCAGGCGGCGATCGCGGCGGCATCGCGCACCCCGCCTTCCAGCGCCAATGCGCGGCCGTGGCGCAGCAGCACCACCACCGGCGTGCCGCTGGCCACCACCGCATCGGCCAGCGCCTGCTGTGCCGGTGGCAGGGTGATCGACACCCGCGACTGCGCCTCGCCGCTGTAACGCTGCGGCTCGCCGAGTGCCAGCACCACCACGTCGGCGGCGCGCGCGGCCGCGACGGCGGCGTCGATGCCGCCGGGGAGCGCCTCTTCCAGCCCGCTGCCGGCGCACACGGTGAGCGCATCGGCGTCCTCGAGCGCGGCACGCAGGCCCGTCACCAGGTCCACGTAGCGCTCGCGCTCGCCGAACAGCACCCAGCAGCCTTCGAGGTTGTCGCGGTCCTCCGCCATCGGGCCGATCAGCGCGATCCGCTGCCCCGCCCTGCGCAGCGGCAGCACGTCGCCGTCATTCTTCAGCAGCACGATCGAGCGGCGCGCGGCATCACGCGCCAGTGCCTCGTGGGCCTCGCGGTGCGAGGTGTCGGCCTCGCGCTGCGGATCGAGCGAGCGGTACGGGTTGTCGAACAGGCCCAGCCGGTCCTTGAGCTCCAGCACCCGCCGCACGGACGCATCGAGCTGCGCCCGGTCCACCACGCCAGCGGCCACCAGCGCCGGCAGATGGTCGCGGTAGAAACCGCTCTGCATGCTGATGTCGAGGCCGGCGGTGAACGCCAGCCGGGTGGCGTCGCGCTCGTCCTCGGCATAGCCGTGGGCGATGAGTTCCATGTCGGCCGTGTAGTCGCCGATCACCAGCCCGTCGAAGCCCCACTCGGTGCGCAGCAGGTCGGTCAGGAGCCAGCGGTTGGCGCTGGCCGGGATGCCGTTGATGTCATTGAAGGCGCTCATCAGCGTGAGTGCGCCGGCCTCGATGCAGGCGCGGAACGGCGGCAGGTGCACGTCGCGCAGGGTCTGCGCGGAGATGTCGACCTGGCTGTAGTCCAGCCCGGCCGCCGCGCCACCGTAGGCGGCGAAGTGCTTGGGGGTCGCCAGCAGCGCATCCTCCGCACGCAGGTCATCGCCCTGGAAGCCGCGCACGCGCGCCGCGCCGAACACGCAGCCCAGCAGCACGTCCTCGCCGGAGCCTTCGGCCCCGCGGCCCCAGCGCTGGTCGCGGGCGATGTCGACCGCCGGCGCGAAGGTCCAGTGCAGGCCGGCGGCGGTGGCCTCGATGGCGGCCGCGCGCGCGGTACGCCGCGCCAGCTCCGGCTCGAAACTCGCCCCCTCGCCCAGCGGGATCGGAAACACCGTGCGCATGCCGTGGATCACGTCGGCGGCGAACAGCAGCGGGATGCCCAGCCGCGACTCCTCCACCGCGATGCGCTGCGCCTCGCGGCCCAGCGCCGCGCCGACGCCGTTGAACAGCGTGCCCACGCGCCCGGCGCGCACCTCCGCCAGCACCTCGGACGCACTCTGCGCGGCGACTTCCGGATTGACGTCGGCCGCGAACGGCCGGTGCATGTCGGCGAAGCAGCCGAGCTGGCCGACCTTCTCCTCCATCGTCATCCGCGCCATCAGGGCGTCGATACGGTCCGAGCGCTCCACTTCCACTCCGTTGAAAACGGTTACAGGCGCGTATGGTGCCATGGCTGGAGGCCCGCGGCGGAGTGGGGCCGCCACGGGTTGCGAAGTGGACGATGCGATGGCAGCAGCGCCTGCTTCCGGGTCGAGGACGCCAGCCCCAATGCACCTGGCGTGTCCGGGCATCTCGCCGGCTACGGCGTCAGCCGAGGGCGACGATCTCGATGTCGGTGCGTGGTGGGGCGGGCGCGGCCAATGCCGCGGCCGGGGTGCCGCCGAACGCGTGCCATGCAGCGCGCTTGCGGGCGACGAGGTCGGGGTCGAGTTCAAAGCGCCGCAGCTGGCGCGACGCCAGCAGCGAAGGCGCGGGCCAGCCGTCGTGCAGTGGGACCCCGAGGCGCACGCATCCGCTGCAGGTGGCGGCGGCAGCCACCGCGTGTGCCACGGCCGCCTCATCTCCCGTGCCATCGGAGGGCTGCGGTGCCAGCACCACGTCGCCGGGCTGCAGCTGGCGACGCAGGCGGTCGCCGAGCACGTCCCGTTCGGCGTGGAGGCTGCCGACCGGCAGGCGGAAGCGTTCGATGCCACCGCTGCGCACGTCGAGGGCATCGAGGGCGCTATCGAGCCGTGGCCGCCAGCGCGCGGCGCTGGCGTGGCCCTCGCCATCGGTCAGCACCCAGACCCACACCGGCAGTGCGCGCCGGGCCGCGGCGGCGAGCAGGCCACCGGCCGCCTGTACGCCATCGCCCGGCCGGGGCGCGACCAGCACCAGGCGGGTGGCCGACGCGAACAGGCGATCGGCATCGAGCTGCGGCAGCCCGTCGCACCACGTGGGATGCGCGACCACGGCATCGGCGCTGCGCGGCCCCGCCCGGGTACGCAGCTGTTCCTGCGCAGGCGCCACCAGCCCGGTACCGACGGGCGCGGAAAACACCTGTGGGATGGCTGCGTGCATGGCGCGGTGTCGGGGGACGGGGTGGCAACGGTAGGCGCGCCGCGGTGAGCGCCGCGCCAAGAACCGGCATCGTTGCGACAGCGTCGCGGCGCAAACCGTGCGTTGAGCGGTCGGCCAACCCGCGGCGTGCGAACAGCGGTCAGGGCGCTGCGGGTGGAGTCCGGCGCTTCACGCGCTCAGTCGGCGTGCACCCGGTAGCCGTTGCGGCCGGCATCCTTGGCCGCATACAGCGCGGCGTCGGCCTGCGCCATCAGGGTGACCGCGTCCACCGGACCGGTGGCATAGGCGATGCCGATGCTGGTGGTGATGAGCAGTGCGGTGCCGCCGGCATCGAGCGCCTGCGCGTTGCTGGTCTCGATGATCTTGCGGGCGATGGTCTCGGCGGTGCCGGGCGCGGCGTTCTCCACCAGGATGGTGAACTCGTCGCCGCCGAGGCGCGCCACCAGGTCGGTCGCCCGCACCGCAGCGGACAGGCGCTGCGCGAACTGCTGCAACACCGCGTCGCCTGCGGCATGGCCATGGCCATCGTTGATGCGCTTGAAGTGGTCGATGTCCATGCACAGCACCGCCAGCGGCGTGCCGTGCCGCTGCAGCCGGCCGAGCGCCTGCTCGAAGCGCTCATCGAACTGGCGGCGGTTGGCGAGATTGGTGAGTGCATCCACGCGCGCCAGCCGTTCCAGTTCACGCCGGCTCTCCTCGAGCGCCTGTTCGGCCGCGACCCGCGCGCTGACGTCGCGTGCGTTGAGCATGACGTCGACACGGTCGCTGCCGTCATCGGCGGGGATGGGACGCCAGACACCCTCGACCCACACGAAGCGGCCATCGCGATGCTGCACCCGGTAGACGTCGGTGCGCGGCTCGCCGCTGGCCAGCACCGCGGCCATCGCCTCCTGCTGCAGCGTGCGGGCCTCGGGATGCAGGATCTCCCAGCGCGAGCCCAGCATTTCCTCCGGTGTCCAGCCGAACATCTCGGCGGCCGCCGGTGACGCGTACAGCAGCTCGCCATCGGCGCGCACGCGGGCGATGAGGTCATGCGAATGCTCGGCGAGCATGCGGTAACGGCGCTCGCTTTCCGCAAGCTGGCGGGCCAGGCGCTGGCGCTCGGTCATCGCCAGGCTCATCGGGATGGTCATCAGGCAGCCACCGGCCAGGTACAGCTGCAGCAGCGCGATGCGGCCGTCGTCGTCGAGGCCGGGCAGCCACAGCGCGCCGAAGCCCAGATGGGTGGCGTACGCACCGATCAGCCCCAGCGCGATCACCCCCAGCGCCACGCCGACGAAGCCGTGGCGCACCGCCACCAGCAGCAGCGCCGGATAGGCCAGGAACAGCACCGGATACGGCAGCAGGAAGACCACGGTGGCGACCACCACCAGCACCGCCATCGTCGCCGTGAGGCTCCAGCCGCCGCCCATGGTGAACATGCCGCGACCGCGTCGTTGCGCGACCAGCGTGGTGGTGCCCACGATCACGATGCCCAGCACGTGCGCGGCATACCAGCCTGTGAACGCGGCCGCGAAGGGCTGGCCGTGCATGCCCTGGGCCACCGTCGCGGCGGCCAGCCCCGAGACCGCGCAGGCCCCCAGCGTGGCGGCGGTGGAAACGCCACCCAGCCGCATCCAGTCACCGGGGTCGCGGATGTCGGGCACCCGGCTGCGGATGACGCCGGCCACCAGCAGCGCCTCGCCCGAATTGCACAGCGCGATGAGCGTGGCATACGCGAGCTGGTCTCCGGCGAGCAGCCGCGCCGGCAACTCGGCGGCATATGCCACGGCCAGGTAGCCGGGCCAGGTGCGGGTGCGCCGGGTGAGCAGCCAGCCCGCGAGCAGGCCGTTGCCCACCCACACCGCGGCCAGTTCACCCGGCCCGCGTGCGAATGTCAGCGCCAACCACGCGGTGGCCGCGATCAGCACCGCCAGCACGGCGCGATCGACGCGATAGGTACGTGGCAGTTGCAGGCGTTGCAGCATGGCGCGGGCGTGATGGTGGACCACGACTCTAGCGCAGCCCGCCGTGAGGCCGCTGCACTGCGCAGGCAGCGCGGCTCGGCTATGCCGCCGGCAGATGCGTGCCTGCGATCTGCGCGATCATCCGGAACGAGCGCAGCCTCAGCTCGAAGTCGTACACGTCCGACACCACCATCAGCTCGTCGGCACCGGTGCGCTCGGCCAGCGCCTGCATGCCGGCGCGCACCGTCTCCGGGCCGCCGATGATGCTGTGCGCGAGCATCTGCGAGGCCTGCGCCCTCTCCATCGGGGTCCAGTAGTCGTCGATGTCGTCGATCGGCGGCCGGGTCAGGTTGCGTGCGCCACGGAAGATGTCGGCAAACGACATCTGCTGGCTGGTCGCCAGGCGCTTCGCCTCGGCATCGGTGGGCGCGGCAACGATGTTCACGCCGACCAGTGCATAGGGCCGGTCGAGCTGCGGCGAGGGCTTGAAGCCTTCGCGGTAGATCGCCAGCGCCTGGTCGAGCGCCTGCGGTGCGAAGTGCGAGGCGAAACCGAACGGCAGGCCGAGCTCGGCGGCGAGCTGCGCGCCGAACAGGCTGGAGCCGAGGATCCACAGCGGCACCTCGGTGCCCGAGCCCGGCACCGCCTCGATGCGCTGGCCCGGCTGCACCGGCCCGAGCCACGCCTGCAGTTCCTGCACGTCCTGCGGAAAGTTGTCGGAGTTGCCCGGGGGACGGCGCAGCGCGCGCAGGGTCAACTGGTCGGTACCGGGAGCACGCCCGAGACCGAGATCGATGCGGCCGGGAAACAGCGTGGCCAGCGTGCCGAACTGCTCGGCGATGACGTAGGGCGCATGGTTGGGCAGCATCACCCCGCCGGCACCCACGCGGATGCGTTTCGTGCCCGCAGCCACGTGCGCGATGACGATCGAGGTAGCCGCAGTGGTGACCGCCGGCATATTGTGGTGCTCGGCGATCCAGAAGCGCTCGTAGCCCCAGTCTTCCGCCTGGCGGGCGAGCTCGCGCGCCTCGTCGAGCGCGGTGCGGCGGTCGCCACCCTCACGGACGCGGCCCAGCTCGAGGATCGACAGCCGTGGCATGGCACGCGCGCTCATCGCCGCATCTCCGAGCGTTGCCTGGGGCCCGGGCGGGCGCGGCGGACGGCGGGACGCTGGATCGGCAACATGGCAGAGCTCCGGATTCCACCCCGTCGGCGCGGACGCGCTGGAGTGCGATACCGGAGGGATGGGGGCTGCGATGGCGCGGATCAACCGTGGGGATGAAGCCGCCGGATGGCAACGCCCTGGCATCGCGCAGCGTGCCCTGTAGGTACGGGCGGCTGGCATGGGCGCTGGCCCCTGCTTCGCGAAGCCGGTGCCGATGCAGCCGCTGCGGCGCTTGATCGGTGCCGCACACGACGGCCGGCCGAGATGCCGCCATGACGCCACGGGTCACACCGCTGTCAAGCCGGGCCGTGATGATGCCGGGTGCCGCCATCCGCTGGAGTTGACGATGTTCCGTTGCCTCGCGCTCGGGTTCGCCCTGGTTGCCATCTCCGTCCACGCCGCAGATGTGCCACGAAGCAATCCTGCACAACCCACCGCGAAGCCGCTGGTCATCGCCCATCGCGGCGCCAGCGCCAGCCTGCCCGAGCACACGCTCGCCGCCTACGCACGCGCGATCGGGGAAGGCGCCGACTACATCGAACCCGACCTGGTCGCCACCCGCGACGGTGTGCTGGTGGCGCGGCACGAGAACGAGATCGGCGGAACCACCGACGTGGCTGCACACCCGGAATTCGCCAGCCGCAGGACGACGCGCACGGTGGACGGCCACGAGCTGGAAGGCTGGTTCGTCGAGGATTTCACCCTGGATGAGCTGCGCACGCTGCGCGCCCGCGAGCGCCTGCCGCAGCTGCGCAGCACCGCCTTCGACGGCCGTGACCCGGTGCCGACCTTCGACGAGATCGTGGACCTGGTGGCGCGCGAGGCCACGGCGCGCGGCCGGGTGATCGGCCTGATCCCGGAAATCAAGCATTCCAGCTACTTCATCGCACGCGGGCTGGCCATGGAGGAGCGCCTGCTCGACGCACTGGCCGCGCATCCCTACACCCGCACCGCGCCGGTGGTGATCCAGTCGTTCCAGACCGCCAACCTGCGCGCGCTGCGCGCCAGGCTCGGCGACGGCCGCGCCAACATCCGCCTGATGCAGCTGCTCGGCGCACCCGACGCGCTGCCGGCCGATCTCGCCGAAGCGGGCGGCCCGACGTATCGCCAGATGCTGACCGCCGACGGCCTGCGCGACATCGCGTCCTATGCCGACATCCTCGGACCGCACCTGGGCTATGTGGTCGACGTGGACGCCGATGGCCACCTCGGCGGGCCGACCCCGCTGGTGGCTGCGGCGCATGCCGCCGGGTTGCAGGTGATGCCCTACACCTTCCGCCCGGAGAACCACTTCCTGCCGCGCAGCCTGTGGCAGGGCGAGGACCCGCGCAGCCGCAGCGAGGACGGCGCGGTGGCGCACATCCGGGCGCTGCTGGTGGCCGGCATCGATGGCTTCTTCACCGATGACGTCGTCATCGGCCGTCGGGCTGTGGACGCAGGGTCATGGTCTGGCGATCCACGCTGAAACGTTGCCGTCGCAGGCGCGCCTGCACCGCGGCGCGGTCGTCGTAGAGACGCTGGCGGCAGGCATCGGCCGGCAGTTCGAGGAACTCGACCGTGACATGGTCGCCATCGATCGCCAGCACGCTCGCGCCGTGGCGCCCGCTCTGTGCATAACGCATCGGGCTGAAGGCCGCAGTGAACATCGCGTCGAGGTTGGCCACCATGCGCTCGCCGGCGGCCCGCACCGCGGGGTCGTCGCCCTGCACGGTGCGCGCGATCATGCCCTTCAGCGGCTCGGACGATACCGCCGGCGTGGTGAACTCCACCGTGGCCGCCGAATGCTGGGTGGCGAACCCGGCATGGATGTCGCCCGACAGCAGGATCACGCCGCCGGCCGGGTCGAACACCTCCCTGAGCAGCTGGTCGCGCTCCACCGGGAAGCCGTCCCAGTGGTCGACGTTGAGGTAGAAGCGGTGGCGCATCGCGGCGGGTGCACCGATCGCCTCGTCGCGCAGGTCGAGCACCAGTGAGGTGAAGGAGACGGAGCTCGCCACCACGCGGAAGCGGGCATCCGGCGCCTGCAGCCTGGTGGCCAGCCAGTCGCGCTGCTCAGCGCCATAGGCGCTGGGCGCGCCGTCGAGCGCACGCAGGGCCGCGAACAGGTCGTAGCTGTCCTTGACCACCATGTAGCGCGAGCCCATCGAACCGAACAGCGCGGTCTTGCCCAGGCCCAGCCAGGCAAGGCCACGGTCCAGGCTTGCGGCATCGGGCGCCTGCAGCTGTCGCTCTGCCGGCGCGGCCGAGTTGTAGCCGGCCAGAAAGCGCTCCACCACCGGCAGCGCCATGAGCCCGGACGTCGCCGCGCGGGCGCGCTCGACCGCGTCCACCTGCGCCTGGCCCGCGGCCACGTAGGCGCCGGTGACCACGGCGCGCAGCGCTTCTCGCAAGGGCGCGTGTTCGTCCCGCGCGAGATCGACATAGGGCATCAGCGATGGCGCGAGCCGTGCGTAGTCCATGCCGAGCTTCGGCAACCGGGCCTCCAGCGCGGGACGGTCATAGACGACCTGGCCCGGGAACGCGTCCTCCGGGATCGGATGATCCGGCCGCGCACTGCGGTAGTCGGTCAGCAGCAGCTGCAGCGCGCGGCCGAAGCGCAGCTCGCGCCACAGCGAGAGGTTGGGGTGCAACCGCCCGCGCTCGACCGGCAGACCGTCGCCGCCGCCGCTGTCGAGATCCACCGGCATGTATTCCAGGTACGCCTGCTCGGCGTTGCGACGACGCTCGCGGTCGCGTTCGTCGCCCGCACCGTCGCGGTAGGTGCCGACGTCCTGCCAGCAGTCGTCGGAGAACTCGTGGTCATCCCAGATCGCGACCAGCGGCGCGTGCTCGAGCAGCGCCTGCAGCGCCTCGTCGCTGCGGAAGCTGCGGTGCACCTGTCGGTAGTTCGACAGGCTGCGCGCGGCGAAGTAGCGGCCCGCGCCTTCGCCCAGTGCAAGTGCGCCCCGGGCGTCGTCGAACACGATCCGGCGCTCGCCGCTGGTCTCCTGGAAGCTGGGGTCGCCCACGGTCTCGTAGATGAAGTCCCCCAGGTGCAGCACGAAGTCCAGATCCTGGTCGAGCAGCGGCAGCAGGCTGTTGTACCAGCGCCCGCCGAAGTCCTGGCAGCTCAGGAACGCAAAGCGCAGCGGCACGTCGGCATCCGCCGCGGGCGCCGTCCGGGTGCGGCCGTATGGCGACGACACGAAGCCACCGCCGTCGTCGAGCAGGAACCGGTAGTGGTAGCGGCTCCCCGCATCCAGTCCCGCCACGCGAACCTTGATGCAGCCGTCGCTGTCGGCGGGCACCGCCACGTCGCGGTCGACCCTGAGCGCGGTGAAGCCCGCATCCTCGGCGACCTGCAGGCGCAGCCGCACCGGCCTCGCGCCATCGGCATCGGCCGCGACGCGCGTCCACAACAGCACGCGGTCAGGGCGTGGATCGCCGGACGCAACCGACTGCGGAAAGCGCAGGCGCGACACCGTGATGGCGTCGGCGGCCATGGCAGCCAGCACGCGTCCGGCAGGCACGGTCGCCGCCGCCGCGGACACGGCGATCACCTTGAGGAAGTTCCTGCGTCCCGTCGACTGCATGCGCACACCCCGTTTGATGAAGCCGACATGCTTCCCGCCGGTAATGACGCGGCGTTGACAGTACGGTGCCGCGTGGGCGTCATCGTGCTGACATTTGCGGCGGCGAAGGTGCGGGCCTTCAACGCCCGGCACACGCCGGGCCATTGCCGGAGATCCGCATGTCCTGCCGCCGCCATCCGCTCGCCCTGTCCCTGCGCCTTGCCCTGGTTGCCGCCTGCGCAGCCCCGCTGACCGCCAACGCGCAGGACGTCGCACCCGATGGTGTCGTCGAACTCGACCGGATGATCGTCACCGCGCAGAAGCGCGAGCAGCAGGTGCAGGAGGTGCCGATCGCGATCAGCGCCTACTCCGGCGAGTTCCTGCAGGACTACAACGTCCGCGACTTCACCGACATCGGCAACGTGGTACCGGGCCTGGTGGTGCAGGAACAGAGCCCAAACAACCCGGGCTTCGTGATCCGCGGCATCACCTCGGACAGCGGCGAGGCCAACGTCGAGCCGCGCGTGTCGGTGTTCCAGGACGGCGTTTCGATTTCCAGGTCGCGCGGCTCGATCGTGCAGCCCTTCGACCTCGAACGCGTGGAAGTGCTGCGCGGCCCGCAGGGCACGCTGTTCGGCCGCGGCGCGCAGATCGGCGCCGTGCACCTGATCCAGAACAAGGCCTTCAACGGCTACGAATCCGGCTACACCGTCGGCATCGGCAACCACGGCGCGACCCAGGCCAGTGGCTACGCCAACGCTCCGCTGGTCGGCGACACGCTGTATGCGCGCATCGCACTCTTCCATGAGAAGCGCGACGGCTTCATCGAGAACCTGTCCGGCGGCGACCTCAACGGCAAGGACACGCTTGCGCTTCGCACCAGCTTCCGGCTCGACCTGCGCGACACCGATTCGCTCGACCTGATCTTCAATTTCCAGAAGGATGCACCACCCGGCACCGCGTTCCGCAGCGGCACCATCCCCACGCGCCGCGGCAGCCTGGACGTGCTCGATGGCACCGCGGACCTCAACCGGGGTGACCAGCTCGGTCTGGACCGCACGGTCAATGGCGTGACCCTGCTCGGCAACTTCCACCTGTCGCCGTCGTGGTCGCTGTCGACGATCACCGGATGGCGCGAGTTCGACTCGCACGAGGAGTTCGACGGCGACGGTGCGCAGGTGTTCGTGGCCGAGTTCGCCGAGGATGCGCGGGGCAAGCAAACCAGCCAGGAATTCCGCTTCAACTACGACGGCGGCGGCCGCTTCACCGGGTTCGGTGGTGTGTCGTACTTCCAGGAGCAGGGCAGCCAGCGCGTCGTGCTGCGCACCAACGAACGCAGCCTGGTGACCATGCCGGTGCTGGGCCTCGGCATCCCGCCGCTGCTGCCCGATGGTCGCCCGAACGAGATGGTCACCGCGCTGCCGATCGCCCCGGGCGTGGTGGTGCCGCTCAAGCCCTACCACGAGGAGCAGTACATCAACCACGGCGACACCACCGCCTGGGAACTGTTCGCCGACGGCACCTGGGCGGTGAACGACCGCCTGAACCTGACGCTCGGCCTGCGCGGCACGCATGAGGACGTGACCGCCGGCTACCAGTCCGACTTCCTCGGCGTACCCAGCATGCTCGGCATGATGCCGGTCAACGGCCCGGCCGCCTTCCCGAACCTGCTGTACCTGCCCTCGCCCCTGGTCGAGCGCAGCGAAAGCTTCAGGTCCCTGGTCGGGCGTGCAGTGGCCGACTACGCGATCAACGACGACCTGACCGGCTACGCCTCGATCTCACGCGGCCGACGCCCGAACGTGGTCAACGTGGACGCGCTGTCGAGCGAGATCATCGACGACGAGATCGTGATCAGCGGCGAGCTGGGCCTGAAGGGCGCGTTCGACGGCGGCCGCTTCGTCTACGACGTCGCCGCGTACCGCTACGAGTACAGCAACTTCCAGACCACCGTGCGCGACGACGACAGCCTGCGCTACGTGCGGGCCAACGGCGGCAACGCCACCGCGTGGGGTGCCGAACTGTCCATGAGCTGGCGCGCCAGCGACCGGCTCTCGGCGTTCCTCAACTACGGCTACATCGACGCCAGCTTCGACGACACCGACGACGACGGCAACGTGCAGGAACTCGCCGGCAACCGCTTCCGGCTGACCCCCGACCACACGGCATCCGCCGGCGTGGACATCCGCTTTCCGGCCGGCGCGCACGAGTGGTACCTGCGCCCGAGCTGGAACTGGCGCTCGCACGTGTACTTCGAGGACGACAACTTCGAGGGGATCGAGCAGGCCGGCTACGCGCTGTACAACCTCAAGGCCGGCGTGCGCACGGCCGACGGTCGCTGGGACCTCGGCGTGTACGCGTCCAACCTCACCGACAAGGCCTACCTGATCGACGGCGGCAACACCGGCCGCCTGTTCGGCACGCCGACCTTCATCCAGGGCAGCCCGCGGCTGTACGGGGTCACCCTCACCGGGCGTTTCTGAGGTCTCCCGGGCCTGCACCTTGGCCCGGAGGGGGACAGGGCCGGCGCACTGCGGGGCATGGATGCCCCCACCGGAGATGTCGCCGTGCATGTCATCGCAACGGCGAAGACTCCGGGCTGGACGTGGTGGCCGAAAAGGCGGCGCCCGCCCCGCCGTACTCAGGATGCGTCGGTGGTGGCCGCAGTGGTCGGCAGGCGCAGGGTGAAGGTGGTGGTGTCGCTCCCGGAGCGTACGGTGATCTCGCCGTCGTGCGCCCTGACCACCTCGCGCACCACGAACAGCCCCAGGCCGAGGCTGGCGTCGTCGTCCACTCCGTCGTATTCGGCACCGCGGCGCAGTGGATCGAACATCGTCGACAGCGTGGCCTCGGGGATGGTGGCGCCCCTGTTCTCGACGGTCAGCACCACGCCGTCGCCATCCTCGCCGAGGGCGATCCGCACGTCGCCGCGCGCATCGCCGTGCTTCACCGCGTTGTTGACCAGGTTGCACACCGCCTCGCGCAGCCGTGATGCATCGACACGGGCCTCGAGCCGTTCGGGGGCATCGAGCCTGATCCGCGTATCCGGCCACGCCATGCGCAGCATCTCGACCTCGTCGCGCAGCTCCCGGGTGAGGTCCGCATGCCTGCGCGTGATCCGGATGCCCATGCCCAGCGAGGTGCGGCTGAAGTCCAGCAGGTCGTCGAGCAGGGTGGACATGCGCTCGCCACTCATGATCAGGCGCCTGGCCAGGCGCGACAGCGGCGCGTCGGTCGTCATCTTCGACATCAGGTTGGATGTCAGCAGGATCGCGGTGAGCGGGCCACGCAGGTCATGGCCGAGGACGCCGAGGAAGATGTTGCGCCAGCGTTCGACTTCGGCCGCGTAGTAGGCCACGGATTCGGCGATCGCCTGGTCGATGGCCTGGTTGAACCGCGTCATGTCTTCGAACGTTTCGGCACTCACCGGCTCCTGCTCGCGCCACAGGCGCAACACCGCCGCGCGCAGCACACGGTACTCCGCCACGAGGTGCTGGATACTGAAGCCGGATTTCGCGCGCAGCTGGCCGTGCCACTGCGCCGGCGACATCGGCGAGGTGGCCGGGGTGTCGTGCTCGCCCTCGGCCTTCTCGCGTTCACGCTGCGCGGTCTGGCTGCCGCGCAGGTCGGTGACGATGATCGCGAGGATCTGCGGCAGGTGGTCACGCAGTGTCTCGCTGTCCAGCGCCACACGGCCGGCGAGCTGGCTGCCGGCGAACTCTTCCGCCGCGTCCACGATCGCCGTGGCGTTGTGTTCGATGTAGTCCGCTAGCCGCATCCTCTACCCGTGCTCGTCGGCGCCGCCGCCACTATGGCGGAGTAATACATGCCGGGCGACGCTGGAAAAGTGAATGGGTCAGCAGGCCGTTTGCGGGCGCCGAAGGACGGGGCCGTCCCGGCATCCAGCGCGTCACATTCGGCCGTTCAGAGAAAAAGCTCGCGGACGATCGCGGGCACCAGCGGCGATGCCGGTGTCCGGCCCGCGGCCGTCGTGGCGGGTGCGCGTCATCGCGCACGTCCAGACCGGAATGGTGGGCCCACCAGGATTCGAACCTGGAACCAAAGGATTCGCTTTCCCGGGCGTTTCCGCCCGGCGCGGACTATCTCATCACCCGCAGCCTGCGCTGGTGGGGTGCGGGACGCTCTAGCCTGTCATCAAGGGCACTGCAGCCCCCAGGTAGTCTCTGCACCTTCCGGCGGTGTACCGCCGGCTTGGCTCAGGATTGCCACCGTCCGGCCAATGCGGCCGCCGCTGCGGTTTCCCTGAATTCATCCCGTTTTTCCGCCGGCCCTTCCGATGCCGGGGTCACCTTTCGATGAGTCCTCTGCTCTAACCGTTGAGCTATAGGCCCGTTGCCAGTGCGATCTTACCTAATTCAAAGTCTCATCGACCTGCCGGATCAGGAAGGACCCCATGGACACCAACGCGGGATGCGTGGTCTGTCAGCAGCCGCTGCGTGGCCGTCAGCGTCGATTCTGTAGTTGCTCATGCAAGAACGCGGACACCAATCACCGCCATCAGAGCTACCGTGCCCAGCAGGCCCGTGGCACGAGACGCAAGCTGCAACTGGTCAGCGAAGCGGGGGGATGCTGCAGCCGCTGCGGATATCGCCGCAATGTCGCTGCATTGACCTGGCATCACCTTGACCCCGGTGCGAAGCGCTTCAATCTCGATCTTCGCGCGCTTTCGAACAGGACCGAAGCCGATATCCGCATCGGACTCGCGAAGTGCATTCTTCTCTGCGCCAACTGCCATGCCGAGGAACACTTCCCCGCACTGGCTTTACAGGACTGATCCGCGCGGCCTGTGCGGCAGCGTGTTGTGGGCGTGGGTGGCGGCGATGGCGGCCTGCCCGAAGGCCACGGAGATCTGGTTGAGGCCGCTGACCACGTCACCGATGGCGTAGAGGCCGGGGATGCGGGTCTGCTGGTGGAGGTCGACCTTGAGTTCGCCCTCGTCGGCGGGCAGGCCGAGGCCGCGCAGCAGGTCGGCATAGCTGTGGTGGCCGAGGTAGGGGTAGATGGTGTCGAAGGTCTCGTCGCCCTCCGGCGTGCGGTAGTGGCAGCGCTCGCCGTCGAAGTCGAGCGTGCCTCCCGGTGGCAGCACGCGCACGCCCAGTTCGCGGGCGGTGGCTGCATCGGCCCCGGCGAGCGCGTGGTCGGTGGGCAGCAGCGCCACGTCGGGCGAATAGGCGCGCAGGAAGCGCGCGTGGCCGATCAGTCCATCGGCCGGGCCGTGGATGCCGATGCGCTGGTCGCGCGCCTCGTAGGCATCGCAGACCGCGCACAGCCGCAGCGCACCGCGGGCGATCGCGTCCTCGCACCAGGGCACCTCGGGCAGGCGGTCGGCCACGCCGGTGGCGAGGATGACGTTGCGCGCATGCCAGCGGCGCTCACCGGCGCTGACGGTGAAGCCTTCCCCGCTGTTCTCGATGCGCTCGACACGGGCCTCGACGATCCGGGCCTCGAACGTTTCGGCCTGCGCACGCATCCGCGCCAGCAGCTCGCGCCCGGAGACGCCCTGCGGAAAGCCCGGGCAGTTGTGGCTTTCGGGGATGTAGCGCGCACGGCTGTGGCCGGCGTCGATGACCACGCAGCTGCGCAGGAAACGCCGCAGATAGGTCGCCGCGGTCAGCCCCGCGGGGCCGCCACCGATGATCGCCACGTCCACCTGGTCTGCCATGCCGGTCTCCTGCGCCGTCGCGGGAGGATGCGCGGGACAGGGTGATCGGCGCGTGGGGTTGGCGCGGTCGCCCTCATCCCGTGCTTCGCGCCACCTTCTCCCGCACGCGGGAGAAGGATTGCAGCTACGCAGGTAGCGCACGGGCACTCAGCCGGCAGACACGAAAAAGCCCGCGCGAGGCGGGCTTCTCCGGGTGAAGCGGTGACGCGGCTTCAGTCGATGTCGAGGAAGCTGCGCAGCTGCTCCGAGCGGCTGGGGTGGCGCAGCTTGCGCAGCGCCTTGGCCTCGATCTGGCGGATGCGCTCGCGGGTGACGTCGAACTGCTTGCCGACTTCCTCGAGGGTGTGGTCGGTGTTCATGTCGATGCCGAAGCGCATGCGCAGCACCTTGGCTTCGCGCGGGGTCAGGCCGGCCAGCACGTCGTGCACCGTTTCCTGCAGGTTGATGTTGGTGGTGGCCTCGACCGGGGACTCCACGTTGGTGTCCTCGATGAAGTCGCCCAGGTGCGAATCCTCGTCGTCGCCGATCGGGGTTTCCATGGAGATCGGCTCCTTGGCGATCTTCATCACCTTGCGGATCTTGTCCTCGGGCATGTCCATCTCCCGGGCCAGTTCCTCCGGCGTCGCCTCGCGGCCGTACTGCTGCAGCATCTGCCGGCTGATGCGGTTCAACTTGTTGATCGTCTCGATCATGTGCACCGGGATGCGGATGGTGCGCGCCTGGTCGGCGATCGAACGCGTGATCGCCTGGCGGATCCACCAGGTGGCATAGGTCGAGAACTTGAAGCCGCGGCGGTGCTCGAACTTGTCGACCGCCTTCATCAGGCCGATGTTGCCTTCCTGGATCAGGTCGAGGAACTGCAGGCCGCGGTTGGTGTACTTCTTGGCGATCGAGATGACCAGGCGCAGGTTGGCCTCGACCATTTCCTTCTTGGCCTTGCGCGCCTTGGCTTCGCCGTAGGCCATCGCACGGTTGATTTCCTTGAGGTCGGTGAGCGTCACGCCCATCGCCTTCTCGGTGGCGATGATGGCTTCCTGCTCGGCGACGATCTGGTCACGCACGTCCTTGAGCGCCGACGACCACTTCTGCTTGCGCTTGATCATCTCGTCCGCCCAGTCCGTATTGGTCTGGTTGCCGTCCCAGGCACGGATGAAGTCCTTGCGCGGCATCTTGGCCACGCGGGTGGACAGGTCGAGGATGCGGCGCTCGTGGTCCTTGATCTCGTTGACCACCTCGCGCAGCTTGCGCACGAGGGTGTCCATCAGCGGCAGCGGCAGCTTGAAGGTGACGAAGATCTCCGCCATCTCCTCGCGCAGCTTCAGCACCGCCTTCGCATTGGCGCCGTTCTTGGCGTAGGACTTCTGGAACTTGGTGTAGATCGCGGCCATCGCGTCCATGCGGCGCGCGACCTCGGCCGGATCCGGGCCGGACGGGCCGGCTTCCTCGGTCTCGGACGAATCATCGGCCTCGTCCTCTTCGGTCTCCTCGGCATCCGCATCGGCCGGCGGCGCGTTGGCGGCCTCTTCCTCGGCAGCGGCGGCGAGCGCGTCCTGCTCCTCGATGAGGTCGTTGAAGCCGACCACGATCTCCGGCAGGCGCTTCTTGCCGGCCTTGTGCAGCTCGAAGTCCTCGAGCAGCAGCTGGACCGACCACGGGAAGCTCGCCAGCGCGGCAAGCATCTGGTTCAGGCCTTCCTCGATGCGCTTGGCGATGGCGATCTCGCCCTCGCGGGTCAGCAGCTCCACCGTGCCCATCTCGCGCATGTACATGCGCACCGGGTCGGTGGTGCGGCCGCCCTCGCCGTCGAGCGCGGTCAGGGTGGCGGCGGCTTCCTCGGCGGCGGTGTCGTCGACATCGCGGTTGCCACTGGCTTCACCGGCCAGCAGCAGGGTCTCGGCATCGGGCGTGGTCTCGTGGACCTGGATGCCCATGCCGTTGATCATGCCGATGATGTCTTCGATCTGCTCCGGATCGACGAGGTCGTCGGGCAGGTGATCGTTGACCTCGGCGTAGGTCAGATAGCCCTGCTCCAGGCCCTTGCTGATCAGCTGCTTGATGTCGGACTGCGGCGCCGCCTGACGTTCGTTGGCCATAGAATCGCGCTACCAGAAGATTGGAAAAAAGTGAACCCGTAATTATACCAGCAGCGGTCCGTTTCCCGGGGCAAAACCGGGCATGGACGCCGCGCGGTTCAGGTACGCGGCGGGACGCTTGAGGGGCCTGTGCAACCGGCCCGGAGATGGATATGGGGCTGCTCGCGTGGATTTCCACCCGCCCCGCACTCCGGTGGCCCGGCCTGTGGAAGCAACCCCGCCGCGATGCGTTGCGGGGGCCTGATCGGAAGCGTCGCACGCAGGCGCGCTCCCACCGGACGTTGGCGGCCCGACCGCGGGCTCACGCCCTGAGCAGGAACGTCACCGGGCCGTCGTTGACCAGGCTGATCTCCATATGGGCACCGAAGCGGCCGGTTTCCACCACCGGATGACGTTCGCGGCACATCGCCACCAGGCGGTCGAACACCACCTCCGCCTCGGCGGGCGCCGCGGCGGTGCTGAAACCCGGGCGCATGCCCGACCGGGTGTCGGCGGCGAGGGTGAACTGGCTGACCAGCAGCAGCCCGCCGCCGGTATCGGACAGCGCGCGGTTCATGCGCCCGGCGTCGTCGGCGAAGACCCGATAGCCGAGCAGCCGCGTGGCCATGCGTTCGACCTGCGGGGTGTCGTCGCCCGGCTCCACGCCGACCAGGGCCAGCAGGCCCGGGCCGATCGCGCCGATGGTGTCGCCGTCGACGGTGACGCTGGCGCGGGTGACGCGCTGGATCAGGCAGAGCATCCGGGACGTGGGCAGTGGCGACCGCGGAAGGTTAGCGCGTCGCCGTGCCCGCCCGGCGGCCTGCAGGCTTGCGGGGCCCTCTACACTCGGCGCATGCACGAGTTCGCCGCCCGCCTGCTGTACGCGCTTGCCGCCCTGTTTTCCCGCCTGCCGTGGCGCTGGCAGCGCGCGGTCGCGCACGCGCTGGCGACGGCGTGGAACCGGCTGGATGCGCGCGAAAGCCGGGTGGCACGGCAGAACCTCGCCATCGCCTACCCGGACGCGCTGCCGGCCGAACGCGAGATCTGGCACGCGGCGGTCCTGCGCACCACCGCGCTGCAGTTGGTCGAGACCCTGCGCTTCTGGACCCGGCCGGCGGCCGCCAATCTCGCGTTGATCCGCGAGACGCACGGCGTGCAGCTGTTCGACGCCGCGCTCGCCTCGGGCCGGGGGCTGATCGTGGCCGCACCGCATTACGGGAACTGGGAGCTGCTCAACCAGTGGCTGGCCACGCGCACGCCGATCTCGGTGCTCTATCGCGCGCCGGAGTCGCCGGTGGGCGAGGCCTTCCTGCGACGGGTGCGCGCCAATGCCGGCGAGCGGGTTACCCAGATCCGCGCCGATGGCGCCGCGGTGCGCCAGCTGGTGCGGCTGCTGCGCGGTGGCGGCGTCACCGGGATCCTCCCCGACCAGCAACCCAAGGCCGGTGAGGGCGAATACGCGCCGTTCTTCGGCACCGGCGCGCTGACCATGACCCTGCTCGGGCGGCTGGCCGCGAAGACCGGCGCGACCGTGCTGTTCGCCTACTGCGAGCGCATCGGCGACGGCCCGGACTTCGCGCTGCGCATCGAGCCGGCCCCGCCCGGCCTCACCGACGCCGATCCGCGTACCGCGGTGGCCGCGCTCAACCTGGCGGTGGAACGCATCGCCCGGCGCGATCCGGCGCAGTACCAGTGGACCTACAAGCGCTACTCGATCCGCCCGCCAGGCAGCGGCGAGCCCTATCCCTACCCCAAGGCGCACGAGGAAGCCGCCCGATGATCGATCTCGACGACCTCGGCCCGGCGGCGCGCGATGCCGGCGACGACGACGGCTGGAACGCACTGCCACCGCGTGCGCGCTGGCTGTTCGCGCTGTCCGGGGCGATCGGCATTGCGATACCGGCCGCGGTGGCGCTGGTTGCGCTGGGCGTATGGATCGGTGGCGACGCCGCGCGCCTGGGCGCACTGGCCGCCTGGCTGGGGCTGGTGCTGCTGGGCGGCTGGATGGGCCTGCGCCGCTACCGCTGGACGCGCTGGCGGCTGGACGAGGACGGCTTCGGCCTGCAGCGCGGGCGCCTGTGGTTCACCGAAACACGGGTCCCGGGCACGCGCGTGCAGCACATCGACCTGCGTCGCGGGCCACTGGAACGCCAGGCCAACCTGTCGACGCTGATCGTCCACACCGCCGGCACCCGCGACAGCGCCGTGGCGGTGCCCTGCCTCGATGCCGGCGATGCCGAACGCCTGCGCGACCGCCTCGCGGCCTGGACCGGGCACGATGACGACGACGCCTGAGACCGGCGGCAGCGGCGGCCCGCCGGGCGCGGCGGACGACGGCGCGCCTGTCAGCGACAGCACGCCTGGTCCGGGCGCCGGGCCTGCGCCGGACATGACCCCGACCGCCGGTGGCGCGGACGCGGCCGGCAACACCGGCACGCCGCCGCCGGCCGGCACCGCCGCCCTCGCCACGGCATCCACGGCCGAAACCCTGCTGCCCACGGACGACGAGCGCCGGCTGCATCCGCTGTCCTGGCTGTTCGTGCTGCTGTCGCAGATCGGGCAGATGGTGGTGCCGCTGGTGGCGATCGCGATCTTCGGCGCCCGCGGCGATGACGGCATGCGGCTGGGCGTGGTCGCGATCGCGCTGGTCGCGCTGCTGGCGGCGGCGGTGTGGCGTTACCTCACCTTCCGCTACCGCATCGGCGCCGACAGCGTATTCGTGCGCAGCGGGCTGTTCGAACGCAGCCTGCGGCAGATCCCGTTCTCGCGCATCCACGATGTAGCGCTGCACCAGACGCTGCTGCATCGCCTGTTCGGCGTGGCCGAGGTGCGGCTGGAATCGGCCGGTGGCAGCAAGCCCGAAGCGCGGATGCAGGTGCTGACGCTGGCCGAGGCGATGGCGCTGGAGGAGGTCGTGCGCAGGCGTGCACCGGTGGCGACGGCAGCCGGCGGGCTGCCGGAGG
The DNA here is from genome assembly GCF_021191595.1 of Alterluteimonas muca. Lineage (NCBI taxonomy): Bacteria > Pseudomonadati > Pseudomonadota > Gammaproteobacteria > Lysobacterales > Lysobacteraceae > Alterluteimonas > Alterluteimonas muca. Next base: position 225,212 of record NZ_JAIWPS010000001.1, on the reverse strand, counting down.
CCGAAGCCGCTGCCATGCCCGCGACGCGCACGTTGCTGGCGCTGTCCACCGGCGAGGTGGTCCGCCTGGGCCTCGTATCCAACCGCGGCATGGTGGTGGTGGCCGGTGCCGTGGCGCTGGCGATGCAGGTGCTGCCCGACAACATGGCCGGTGACCTGCTGACCCGCGTCGCGCGCGAAGCCTTCGGCCGCGTGAGCGTGGCCGGCGGTGCCTGGCAAGGGCAGCTGCTGGCGGCTGCGCTGCTGCTGGTGCTGGCGGTACTTGCGCTGCGGTTGCTGTCGGTGGTGCTGGCGCTGGTGCAGTACCACGGCTTCCGGCTGGTCGAGGACGGTCGTCGGCTCGGCGTCGAGCGCGGCCTGCTGACGCGACTGCGCAACAGCGTGCCGCGCCGACGCATCCAGGCCTGGACGCTGCAGGAAAGTCTGCTGCACCGGTTGTTGCGGCGGCGCAGCCTGCAGGTGGACACCGCTGTGGTCAGCCGCGGCGAGGACCAGCGCAGCCTGTCGGAACTCGCGCCGATCGCCCCGGCAGAAGCCTGCGATGCGCTGGTCCGCCACCTGCTCGACGCCGGCGACTGGCCGCCCGCGCAGTGGCAGCCGCTGCACCGCCGCGCATGGTTGCGCCTGCTGCTGCCCGGGTTGGTGTTCGCACTGCTGCTGGGCACCGGCCTCGGCTGGTGGTTTGGCGCCTGGGGCCTGCTCGGCCTGCTGTGGCTGCCGTGGGCGATGTTCGCCGCCGCGCAGCACGCCCGCCGCGCGGGTTATGCCGTCGACGGCCGGCTGCTCGCGGTGCGCGAGGGCTGGTGGTCGCGGCACTGGCGCTTCGCCGAGATCGACAAGCTGCAGGCGCTGCGGTTGCGTCGCTCGCTGCTCGACCGCTGCACCGGGATGGCCTCGCTCTGGCTGGATACCGCCGGCGCCGGTTCGATGGCGCCCGCGCTGCGGATCCGCTTCCTGCCGCATGCGGAGGCGCGCGCCCTGCTCGACCGCCTCACCCGCGAGGTCGCGCGGCGGCCGCTGCGCTGGTAGCGACCGGCGCCACCTGGCTGCGGTGTCGGGGACACATGCGTCCGGTGGCGGCGCCCGATGACAACGTCGTCCAGCGGCATATCCGCTTCACCCTCACCGCGTAGCCGGGAGAAGCCGCACGCACCGCATCCGGGATCCATATCCGTCCGGGTTCCGCGTCGCGGATGCGCCCCGGCCGTGTCCGCCACGGCTACCGCACATCCGCGGATACGGCCGGCCTTCTCCGGGTCAGGGCGACTGCGTCTGCTGCGAGCGCAACGGCGGCTGGGAAGCGAGTTCCAGAAACAGCGCCTCGTAGCGCGCATTCATCCGCTCACGTGCGTATTCCGTGACCGCGAGCTCGCGCGCGCCCGCGCCAAGCCGTGCCGCCAGGGCGTCGTCTCGCAGCAGGCGCTCGAGCGCGTCGGCCAGCGCCGCCGGATCGGCCCCGGGCACCAGCAGGCCGTCGATGCCGTCCTCGATCACCTCGCGCACGCCGGGCACCGCGCTCGCCGCCACCGCACAGCCGGCGGCCATGCCCTCGATCAGCGCCAGCGGCATGCCCTCGTAACGGGTGCTGAGCACGGCGATGCGGTGCGTCATGAGCAGCTCCGGCACGTTGCGGCACAGACCGAGGAAGCGCACCTGCTGCTGCAGGCCGAGTTCCGCCGCCAGCCTTTCCAGCGGCCGGCGGTGGCGTGCCTTGCCGGCGCCCGCCAGCAGCACCGGCGGGCTCAGCCCGCGATCGCGCAGCAGCGCCACCGCGCGCAGCAGGGTCGGATGGTCCTTCTGCTTCGACAGCCGCGACACCATCACGATGCCCGCGGTGCGCGCCGGCGCAGGCACCGCATCGGCATCCGCGAACGGCGCCAGGCGGATGCCATTGGGGATCGCGATGGTGCGTCCGGGCGGCATGCCCATGTCCACCAGCACCTGCCGCACGCCTTCCGAACAGCCGACGATGCGGCTGCTGCGCGCGCCCAGCCAGCGCGTCTGCGCCAGCCGCCAGCGGGTGTAGCGCTCGCGGGTGTTGTGCTCCACGTGCACCAGGTGCGGCACGCCGGCCAGCAGCCCGGCGTAGCGCCCCCAGAGGTGTTCGCTGAAGCCGTGTGCGACCAGCACGTCGGGCCGGAACTCCCGGCACACGCGCACCAGCGCGAGGATCGTCGCCGCATGCGACCAGCCCGGCACCACCCGCAACGGCACGCCGGCGGCCTCCAGTTCGGCGATGCGCGCCGGGTCGGTACGGCGCTTGCGACGCAGCACCAGCAACGGCTCGACCCGGCCGCTGTCGCGCGCGGCATTGACCAGCTGGATCGCCACCTGGGTGGCGCCGCCGGAAAACCCGCCGGTCACGAAATGCAGAACGCGCGGCTTCGGCGCCGCGGGCAGGGTGCTCGGCGGCGGCGCCACAGGCATGACGCCCGGCGCCCGCGCCACGGCATCGGTCACGCAAGCGCCTCCAGCCGGCGCAGGCCGCGCCTCACCCGCCAGCCACGCATCCGCCAGCCGCGATGGCGGCAATGCGCCAGCACCTGCAGGGGGCCGTCCGGGAACAGCTGTGCCAGGGTGCGGCGGAAGTCGTCGACGATCGCCGCGTCCTGCCCCATCGCCTTCTGCGCGGTGGTCGCCAGACTGCGCAGGCAGAAGTAGTCGAGTGCGAACCGCGCGTCGCCGCTCTCGCCGGCGATCGGCACCAGGCCCGCGTGCAGTTCGCGCAGCGCCGCCATCAGGTGGTGGATCTTGTCCGGTGCCAGCGTCGCCATGATGCTGTCGGCGCGCTGCCGGTAGCCGACCATCGGGCGGTCCAGGTGCACGAAGCTGTGCGCATTGCCGACCAGCGCCGGCACCACCGCGATGTCCTCGAACGTGCGCCCTTCGGGAAACCTTGCCTGCCGCCACACGTCGACGCGGGCGATCTTCGACCACGCATGCAGCTGGCGGGCGCCCAGCAGGCCGCTCAGCAGCACGCGCGGATCCGATTGCAGCTGTTGCGATGCGCCGGCCCAGGTGCGCCGGTGCAGCTCGCCGCGCAGGCGGTGCTTGAGGGTGAACTTCTCGCGCAGCACGCGGAAGTCGCACAGCACCAGGGCCGGCGCATGCATGGACACCGCGTCGCGCACCGCGGCGATCGCGCCCGGCAGCAGCACGTCGTCGGAATCCAGGAACCACAGGTAATCGCCACGCGCATCCGCCATCAGCGTGTTGCGTGCCGCCGACAGGCCGCGGTTGCGGTCGTGGCCGAGCAGGCGGATGACATCGCCATGCGCCTTGCGCAGGTCGCGCGCGATGGTGGCGCAGTTGTCGGGCGAGGCGTCGTCGAGAAGCACGATCTCCACGCCGCCGTCGACCTGCGCGAGCACCGACTCCACGCATTCGCGCAGGTAGGGCTCGACGCGATAGAACGGCACGAGCACGCTCAGCCAGGGATGCGGGGGCGACATGTGGGGTGCGGTCGGCGCCGGTGGTGGACGCGGCGCAGTCTACACAGCGAAACGCTAGGGTTTGGTTAGCCGGCCCCGGACACAACCGACGCACGGGGACCCTCGTTCCCGGCGATCACGGTGTGCCCGTCGAATCGACTGCCGCCCGGCACGATCGCCCCTCTCCCGTCACGGGAGACGGAATGGGGTGAGGGCATGCCAGCCTCACCCGCTCAAGCCGCCGTACGCCGCAGCCGTGCGTAGAAGAAGCCATCGCCGTCGGCATCGCCGGGCAGCCGCTGGCGCCCGGCGCCGGCCACCCGCCCAAAGCGTTCGTCGAGTGGTTCGGCGCGGGCATCCGGCGTGCGGGCGAGGAAGGCGTCGACCTGCTGCGCGTTCTCGGCGGCAAGGATCGAGCAGGTCGCATACAGCAGCACGCCGCCGGGCGCGAGCAGCCGCCAGCAGGCGTCGAGCAGGGTCGCCTGCAATGCAAGCAGCGCATCGAGGTCCTGCGGGCGGCGATGCAGCAGGATGTCGGGTTGCCGGCGTACGACCCCGGTGGCCGAGCACGGCGCGTCCAGCAGCACGGCCTCGAACGGGGTGCCATCCCACCAGCCGTCCGCGGCGCGGGCGTCGGCCGCCTGCAGCGACGCCGCGGGCAGGCGCAGTCGCGCAAGGGTGTCGGCCACGCGCTGCAGCCGGTGTGGATCGACATCCAGCGCGGTCAGCCGCAGCGCCGGGTCGCGCTCGAGCAGGTGCGCGGCCTTGCCGCCCGGTGCCGCGCAGGCGTCGAGCACGCGCGCCCCCGCCGGTGCCGCCAGCGCATCGGCGACCAGCTGGGCGGAGAGGTCCTGGATCGACACGTCGCCGTCGTCGAACCCCGGCAGCTGCGCGACCGGCACCGGCGTGCGCAGCAGCAGGGCGTCGACCGGCCACGCCGGCAGTTCCGCCTGCACCTCCTGCGTGGCGAGGCGCGCGCGGTAGGCCTCGCGGTCGCCATGCCGTGCATTGACGCGCAACCACGCCGGTGCCGCGGTCGCGCTGGCGGCGAAGATGTGCGCGGCCTCGTCCGGCCAGTCGGCGTGGATGCGTTCGCGCAACCACGCAGGCCAGGTATCCGCCGGATCGCCCGCCGGCAGGCCATCGCGGATCGCACGGCGCAGCAGCGCGTTGACCATCCCGGACTGGTGGCTGCGGCCGAGCGTGCGCGCGGCCTCCACGGTGGCGGCCACCGCGGCATGCGGCGGCAGGCCGAGCGGATCGAGCTGCGCGAAGCCTGCATGCAGCAGCGCGCGCAGCAGGCTGTCGCGCGCGCCGAGCGGCCGCGTCGTCCATGCGGCGAGGGCGGCGTCGGCACGCGTGCGCTGGCGCAGCGCGGCGAAGCAGATCGCCTCCAGCAGCGCGCGATCGCGCGGGTCGCGCATGGCCGACAATGCTGTGGCGAGTTCGGTGCGCAGCGAGCGGCCGCGGATCACCGCATCCAGCACCCGCGCGGCGGTCGCGCGTACCTGGGCACCGGCAACGGGCGCGGCCATCAGCCCTGCGCGGACGGCACGGCGGGATCGCGCCGCGCGTTGAGCCAGTCGGCGGCGGTGATCGCCTTGCCGCCCGCGCGCTGCAGGGTGCGGATGCGCAGCGCACCGTCGCCGCAGGCGACGTCGATGCCCTGGCGGCCGGCCGCCAGCAGGGTCCCCGGTGCGGCCCCGTGCGCGAGCGGCAGCGCGACCGCCGCATGCAGCCGCAGTCGCTCGCCGGCGACATCGGCTTCCGCCATCGGCCACGGATTGAAGGCGCGCACGCGGTTGGCCAGCACCGGCGCCGGTTCACGCCAGTCCAGCCGCGCTTCGGCCTTGTCGAGCTTGCGCGCGTAGGTCACGCCTTCGGCCGGCTGCGGACGCGCCACCGGCTGGATGCCCACGCGCAGCAGGCCGAGGCCGTCGGCCAGCACCTGGGCGCCGAGCGCGGCGAGCCGGTCGTGCAGCTCGCCGCCGGTCTCCTGCTCGCCGATTGGAGTGCGCTGTTCCAGCAGCACAGGGCCGGTGTCGAGGCCCTTCTCCATGCGCATCAGGCACACGCCGGTCTCGGTATCGCCGGCCTCGATCGCACGCTGGATCGGTGCGGCGCCGCGCCAGCGCGGCAGCAGCGACGCATGCACGTTCCAGCAGCCATCCACCGGGATGTCGAGCACCGCCTGCGGCAGCAGCAGCCCGTAGGCGACCACCACCATCAGGTCCGGCTTCAGTGCGCGCAGCGCCTCCTGCACCTCGGCCGCACGCAGCGTGTCCGGCTGCAGGACCGGGAAGCCCATGTCCTGCGCGGCACGCTTCACCGGCGACGGCGTGAGCACGCGGCCGCGGCCGGACGGTCGATCGGGCTGGGTGTACACCGCGACGACCTCGGCCTTGCCCGCCGCCGCGCGCAATGCGGGTACGGCGAATTCGGGGGTGCCGGCAAACACGATTTTCATGCGGAGGGTCCGTCAGGAAACTGGAAGGGCGCCGGTAACGGCTCCATCGCGCGCCGCCACCGGCCAGGCGATGCGCGCCGGCAGCGCCGCGGGTCAGCCGCGCTTGCGCAGCTTGGTGAGCTTCTTCAGTGCCATCGAGCGCTTGAGCGGCGACAGGTAGTCGATGAACAGCTTGCCGTCGAGATGGTCGACCTCGTGCTGGATGCAGGTCGCCAGCAGGCCATCGACGCGCATCGTGAACGGCTTGCCGTGGCGGTCGAGCGCCTCGACCTCGATGCCGTCGGCGCGGGTGACCTCGGCATAGATGCCGGGGATCGACAGGCAGCCTTCCTGGTGCGCGCGCAACGCCTCGGAACGGTTGCGGATGACCGGATTGACGAACACCAGCGGCTGCCCGCGTTCTTCGCTGACATCGACGATCATGAAGCGCTCGAGCACGTCGATCTGCGGCGCCGCGAGGCCGATGCCCGGCGCTTCGTACATCGTCTCGAACATGTCGTCGAGCCGCTTCTGGAACGCGGGTTGCGCCAGCAGCGCGGGGTCGACATCCACTGCGCGCTCGCGCAGGTGCGGGTCGGGGTACTCGATGATCGGCAGCAGTGACATGAAAAAGGGGGCCTGGGTCACAACGGGAAAACAGGCTCCACAGTGTAACCGCGGCTCTTGCGTGCGGCCGGGATTTGTAGGCTATAGTGCGGCCGCTGCAAGGGGAAATCTCCAAGGGGAGCAGGTAGATGGCCGGCAAGTTTGAGCGCCTTTCCCGGTCGCTGCGGACGGCGTTTGCCGTTTCGCTGCTGACCGTCGCAACAATTGCTGCTGCGCAGGGGGTGCGCGGTGATCACCCGGATACGTATGTCGTCAAGCGTGGTGACACGCTATGGGACATCGCGGGCCGGTTCCTGCAACGGCCCTGGCTGTGGCCGGAAATCTGGCAGGCGAATCCGCAGATCCAGAATCCGCACCTGATCTATCCGGGTGACGTGATCAGCCTCGCGTACCTGGACCGCGTCGCCGGTGCCACGGTGCAGCCGGGCCCGCGCCTGGATGCCGCGCCGGTCGATGCGCTGCCGCTGTCGGACATCGAGCCCTTCCTGCGCGACCTGCAGGTCGTCGACGAATTCGAGCACCTGCCCTACGTGGTCGGCATGGAAGACGATCGCCTGCGTGCGGTCGACGGCCAGGTCGCCTATGTGCGCGGCCTGCCGCAGGCGCAGCCCGGCGATCGCTATACCGTCGTGCGCCCGACCACGCGCTACACGCATCTCGAGCGTGCCGGCCTGTGCTGCGACCTGTTCCATTCCGAAGACCTCGACTTCCGCGGCCGCCGCACGCTGGACTTCCAGCAGTACTGGACCAACGTGACCTTCCCCGACAAGGGTCAGGAAGTGCTGGGCCACGAGATGGTCCGCGTCGGCGCCGGCACGGTCACCCGTGGCGAGGTCGGCGGCATCCAGGTCAGCACCCTGCTGCTCGACGACGAAGGCCTCGAAGTGCGCACCGGCGACCGCCTGGTGCCGGTCAACCCGCAGCCCTACGACCTGCAGTTCTTCCCGCATGCGCCGCGGGTGCAGACCGAGTACGGCCGCGCCCGCGTGCTCGCCGTGGCCGACATGCTGACTTCGGGCGGTCCGCGCGACGTCATCGCGATCTCGGTCGGCCGCCGCGAGGGCATCGACAACGGCACCGTGTTCTCGCTGTGGCGCGAGGGACAGTCGGCGATCGACCGCGTCGAGAAGGGCCCGGACCGCGATCCGCAGACGGTGTTCGTCGAGAACAAGGTGCGCCTGCCCGACGAGTTCGCCGGCCACGCGATGGTGTTCCGCACCTACGACCGCGTCAGCTACGCGCTGGTCATGGACAGCATCAAGCCGACCCGCGTGGGCTATCACCTCAAGCACCCGGACGCGCCCTACTGAGTGGGACGGCTGCTTGCCGGTACGGACGAACGGCGCCTTCGGGCGCCGTTTGCCGTTAGGGGATCCGACTGACCGGAGACGACCGATGACCGCGCATGCCTCCGCCGACGAGGTGGCGCAAGGGTTGCGTGTACCTGCCGCCGTTGTCGGCCCTCGAGCAGGGCGCCCTGCGGGACCTGGTCCGCCGTTCGCTGGCGTTGCCCCCGCACTGACGCGGGCAAGTCCTACAGCGGGAAATGGACATCCCCGACTGTGACGCGGTGCGGGTCGCCACGACAGTGTGGCGATGCCGACAACCGCCACGCCAACCCAGGACGACCCCGAAGCGCTGACCCGCCTGCTGCTTGCCGGAGGACCGGCGTCCAGCCGACGCCAGCTGCTGCAGGCACACGGCAGCGCCGCCGCGGCGCTGGCCGCTGGAAGCGAGGCCTGGCATGCCGCAGGGCTCGACGCCGGCCAGCGCGCCGCGCTGCGTGGAGGCGACAACAGCCGCGCGCTTGCCACCGCCATGGACTGGCTGGCGCGGCCGGGTCACCACGTGATCGCCTGCACCGACCCCGACTATCCGCCGCTGCTGCGCGATGCGCCCGGTGCGCCGCTGGGCCTGTTCATCGCCGGCGATCCGGCGCTGCTGTGGCATCCGATGGTCGCGGTGGTCGGCAGCCGCAATCCCAGTGCCGCCGGCCGCGAGCACGCGACCGCCTTCAGCCGGGCGTTCGCACGCGCCGGGTTCGGGATCGCCAGCGGCCTGGCGCTGGGCATCGATGCCTGTGCGCACGCGGCCGCGCTCGATGCCGATGCGCCGACCGTCGCGGTGCTGGGCTGCGGACCGGATATCGCCTATCCGGCGGCGAACGCCGCGTTGCTGGCGCGGATCGCCGGGCATGGCGCGGTGGTCAGCGAGTTCCCGCCCGGCACCCGGCCACTGCGCGAGTACTTCCCGGCGCGCAACCGGATCGTCGCCGCGCTGTCACTCGGCACGCTGGTGGTGGAGGCGGCGCTGCGCTCGGGCGCGCTGATCACCGCGCGGCTCGCCGCGGATGCCGGCCGCGAGGTGTTCGCGATTCCCGGGTCGCTGCACAACCCGATGGCCCGCGGCTGCCACCGGCTTATCCGCGAGGGCGCCGCGCTGGTGGAATCCCCCGACGAGGTGATCGCCACCCTGAAGCCGGTGGCCCACGTGCTGGCGCACGCCTTGCACGGACGCCTGCACGGCCCCACATCGTGTGCGGAGCCGCCATCGGCGGCCCCGGGCGTGGATCCTGAACGCGACAACCCCGACTACAACCGGTTGTGGGAAGCCCTCGGGCACGACCCAACGGATATGGATCGGCTGGTGGCGCGTACTGGATTGACGACGGCCGAGGTGTCCTCCATGCTGCTGCTCATGGAGCTCGAAGGTCGCGTTCTGGTCGAGCACGGCCGGTACTCCCGTACATCCGCAACGACGCGTCCGCGGGGCGCAGGCCGGGGGAAATGAAAGAGAGCATTCTCGACGTCCTGCTCTACCTGTTCGAGCACTATTTCACCGACGAAGCCGACCTCCTGCGCGACCGCGAGTCGCTGCAGACCGGTCTGCTGCAGGCCGGTTTCAGCCCGGCCGAGATCAGCAAGGCCTTCGACTGGCTCGACGCCCTGGCCGAACAGCGGCCTGGCCCGGCCACGCCGCGCCCGCACGGGCCGGTGCGCCTGTTCGCCGGTCCCGAGCTCGACAAGCTCGACCAGGAGTGCCGCGGCTTCCTGCTGTTCCTCGAGCAGCACGGCGTGCTGGACGCCCACCAGCGCGAACTGGTGGTCGACCGCGCGATGGCGCTGGACCAGGACGACCTCGACCTCGACGACCTCAAGTGGGTGGTGCTGATGGTGCTGTTCAACCAGCCCGGCAGCGAGGCCGCCTACGCCTGGATGGAAACCCAGATCTTCGCCGACGAGCCCGAGCCGGTGCATTGACCCGGCGCCGGGGCGTGTCGCGCCCCGGCTTCCTGGCGCTGCCGGATGCAGCGCGCGCCCCGCATGGAACGCATGGACCCGAACCCCCGACCCGACCCCGCCTGCTGGCATTACCGCGATGCCCGCGGCCGCGCCTGCGGGCCGTACGACACCGGAGCACTGGCACGCCTGTACCGCTTCGGCCACCTGCGCGCGGATTCCGAGGTGTGGCGCGACGCCGATGCAACGCCGCCGGTCCCGTTGCGCAGCCGCCGCGACGCCTTCCGCCTGCATGCCGACGGGCGCCTGGAAGCGCTGCCCGCAACGCAACCCGATCCCGCGACGACGCGGACAATCACTACGGCCGCGGTCACCCCGGCGCCGACGCCCGGCGACCTGCCTGCCGGCGCCGTTGCACCCGCTCCAGCCAACCCGTCCGACCCGTCCGACCCGTCCGACCCGTCCGACCCGTCCGCCAGCGTGTCGGCCGCTGCGCCGCCGGCGGCCGATCGCCCGCTCGCGGCGGCGGGAACGGGCACCCGCAGGCGGCGACGCACGCGGACCTGGGCCGCGGCCGCCCTGCTGGTGCTGGCATTGACAATGCTGGCGGCACGGCTCGCTTCCTGACCGCGAAGCAGCGACAATCGCGGCCCCGTGGGGTCGGCCGGCTTGACACCAGCCACCCCGCCATGATTCCACTAGAAAAGACGCACGCCCGGGGTCCCTCGCCCCGGGCGTCCCTTTCTGCAAGATCCTGCCGGCCGGCCCGTCCGTTGCCCGCGCACCCGGAACCCCCAAGCCACATGGCCAAGAACCTCCTCATCGTCGAGTCACCCGCCAAGGCCAAGACGATCAACAAGTACCTCGGCAAGGACTTCCAGGTCCTGGCCTCCTACGGCCATGTCCGCGACCTGGTGCCGAAGGAGGGTGCGGTGGATCCTGACGACGGCTTCCGCATGCGCTACGACCTGATCGAGAAAAACGAGAAGCACGTCGACGCCATCGCCAAGGCTGCCAGGGCCGCCGACGGCATCTACCTCGCGACCGACCCGGACCGCGAGGGCGAGGCGATCAGCTGGCACATCGTGGAGATCCTGCGCGAGCGCGGCCTGCTCAAGGACAAGGACCTGCACCGGGTGGTGTTCACCGAGATCACCCCGCGCGCGATCAGGGAAGCGATGCTGAAGCCGCGCGCGATCGCCGGGGACCTCGTCGATGCCCAGCAGGCGCGCCGCGCGCTCGACTACCTGGTCGGTTTCAACCTGTCGCCGGTGCTGTGGCGCAAGGTGCAGCGCGGGCTGTCCGCAGGCCGCGTGCAGTCGCCGGCGCTGCGCATGATCGTCGAGCGCGAGGAGGAGATCGAAGCCTTCATCGCCCGCGAGTACTGGACCATCGAGGCCGCGTGCGCGCATGCCTCGCAGCCGTTCTCGGCCAAGCTGACGAAGCTCGACGGCAGGAAGTTCGAACAGTTCACCGTCACCGATGGCGACACCGCCGAAGAGGCCCGCAGCCGCATCGCGGCCGCTGCACAGGGTGTCCTGCAGGTCACCGACGTCATCAGCAAGGAGCGCAAGCGCCGCCCGGCGCCGCCGTTCACCACCTCCACCCTGCAGCAGGAAGCCTCGCGCAAGCTCGGCTTCACCACCCGCCGCACCATGCAGGTGGCACAGAAGCTCTACGAGGGCGTGGCCATCGGCGAGGAGGGCACCGTCGGGCTCATCACCTATATGCGTACCGACTCGGTGAGCCTGTCGCAGGACGCACTGGGCGAGATCCGCGACGTGATCGCGCGCGACTTCGGCACCGGCGCATTGCCCGACAAGCCGAATTTCTACCAGACCAAGTCCAAGAACGCGCAGGAGGCCCACGAGGCCGTGCGCCCGAGTTCGGCGCTGCGCACTCCGGCCCAGGTCGGTCGACACCTGTCCGATGACGAGCGCCGCCTGTACGAGCTGATCTGGAAGCGCGCGGTCGCCTCGCAGATGGTCCCGGCCACGCTCAACACCGTCTCGGTCGACCTCGCCGCCGGCAACGAGCACAGCTTCCGTGCCAGCGGCACCACCGTGGTCGACCCCGGCTTCCTGGCCGTGTACGAGGAAGGCAAGGACAGCAGGAGCAAGGACGACGAGGACGAAGGGCGCAAGCTGCCGGCGATGAAGCCGGGCGACCGCGTGCCGCTCGACCGTATCCAGGCCGACCAGCATTTCACCCAGCCGCCGCCGCGCTTCACCGAGGCCTCGCTGGTGAAGACGCTCGAGGAGTACGGCATCGGCCGCCCGTCGACCTATGCCTCCATCATCCAGACCCTGCAGTTCCGCAAGTACGTGGAGATGGATGGCCGTGCCTTCCGCCCGAGCGACGTCGGCCGCGCGGTGTCGAAGTTCCTGTCCAGCCACTTCACCCGCTATGTCGACTACGACTTCACCGCCCGGCTCGAGGACGAGCTCGATGCGGTGAGCCGCGGCGAGAAGGACTGGGTGCCGCTGATGGAGACCTTCTGGGGTCCGTTCAAGGAACTGGTGGCGGAGAAGACCGAGTCGGTCGACCGCAACGAGGCCACCGGCGCGCGCGAGCTCGGCACCGACCCCAAGACCGGCAAGCCGGTCAGCGTGCGGCTGGGCCGTTACGGGCCGTACGTGGCGATCGGCAGCACCGCCGAGGACGCCGAGGACAAGCCGAAGTTCGCATCGCTCAAGCCCGGCCAGAGCATGCACACGATCTCGCTCGACGACGCGCTGGAGCTGTTCCTGATGCCGCGCATCCTGGGCGAGAGCAATGGCGAGGAGGTCAGCGTCGGCATCGGCCGGTTCGGCCCGTTCGCCAAACGCGGCAGCGTGTACGCCTCGCTCAAGAAGGAGGACGATCCCTACACCATCGACCTCGCGCGCGCGGTGTTTCTGATCGACGAGAAGGAAGAGATCGCCCGCAACCGCATCATCAAGGAATTCGACGGCAGCGACATCCAGGTGCTCAACGGCCGCTTCGGGCCGTACATCAGCGACGGCAAGCTCAACGGCAAGATCCCCAAGGACCGTGAGCCGGCTTCGCTGACGCTGGAGGAAGTGACGACGCTGCTCGAGGAGACCGGCAAGCCGGCACGCGGGCGCTTCGGCAAGAAGGTCGCGGCGAAGAAGGTGGCGAAGAAGGCCGCGGCCAAGGCGCCGGCCACCGCGGCGAAGAAGACGGCGAAGAAGGCCACCAGGAAGGTGGCGAAGAAGACCACGAAGAAGACCGCGAAGAAGGCTGCCGGCAAGGTCGCGAAAACCACGGCTGCGAAGAAGTCCGCCACGCGCACGGCGGTTGCCACCGTGGCCGCTTCGAACATCGACGACGCACCCTTCTGAGCTACGCCATGACCGCGCAGCCCGCCGCGCTGTCGATCGATGCCGCCGCCGCGCGGTTGCACGCGGGCGCGGTGATCGCCTACCCGACCGAAGCGGTCTGGGGGCTGGGCTGCGATCCGTTCAACGAGGCGGCGGTGCGACGCCTGCTGGCGCTCAAGGCGCGGCCCGTCGACAAGGGCGTGATCCTGGTGGCCGCCGACGTCGGCCAGCTCGATGACCTGGTGGACTGGGACGCGCTGGGTCCGGCGGCACGCGCAACGGTGGTCGCCGGCTGGCCCGGGCCGCACACCTGGATCGTGCCGGCCACCGCGCGGGTGCCGGCGTGGGTGCGTGGTGTGCATCGAGATGTCGCGGTGCGCTGCAGCGCGCATCCGGTGGTTGCCGCACTGTGTCGCGTGTTCGGTGGGCCGCTGGTCTCCACGAGCGCCAATCCCGCCGGTGCGCCGCCACCCCGCACGCTCGGCGCCTTCGATCCGCACCTGCGTGCCGCGCTGGACGCGATCGTCGACGGTGACACCGGCGGCCTCGAGCGCCCGACCCCGATCCGCGATGCGCGCAGTGGCCAGGTGCTGCGCGATTGAGCGTCGGCCGCGAGCTGAATGCCGGCCGCGCGCGTCCATGCCGGTCGATGCCGGCGGGTTTCGCGCGTCGTCGGCCTCACGCATGATGCGGGGCATGGACCGCGACCTGCCCCGGGCCTTTGCCGCCGCCCTGTTCGCACTCGCCATCGCCGCTGTCCCGGTGATTCCGGCGCAGGGCGAGGTGACGCTGTACCGCTGCACCGATGCGCGTGGCGCCGTCACCATGCAGGACGCTCCGTGCGCAGCCGGCATGCACCAGGACGTGCGCACGATGCAGTGCCCGCAGGATCCGCCCCCGGGCAGCCGCACGCCAACGCCCGCGCAGACGCCGCCTGAACCGACGGAGCGGGCCACGCAGGGCGTACAGACCATCGTGATGCGCGCGCCGCAGCCGATGTACGAATGCGTGACCCCCGATGGCGAGCGCTACACCAGCGACAACGGCGACGGCAATCCGCGCTTCGTGCCGCTGTGGACGCTGGGCGCGCCGTATCACCATGGTCATGGCCCCGGGCCGGTCCGGCCGCCGCCGGTACGTGATCGCACGGTGGCCAGTCCGCCGCGCGGCGGGCTCAGCACCGCGCCGGTCAACAACATCAGCATTCCCTCGGCGCGCAACGTTCCGCAGCCGCCGCCACCACCGCGGCGTCCGCCCCCACGCCACGGGCATGATCGCGGGCACGGCTACGGTTACGGCGGCGGTGGTACCTGGATCCGCGACAGCTGCACCGCATTGCCGGCGGCCGAGGTCTGTTCCCGACTGCGCGACCGCCGCGAGACCATCCGCCGGCGGACGTTCAATGCACAGGAAAGCGAGCGCCGCACGTTGCGCACCGAGGAACGCACGCTCAACGCACGGCTCGCCGAGGATTGCGGGCTTTGAGCGGCGGATCCGGTGGGCTGATCCTGATTGGCGCGCTTTGATGGGGGGCTTTGATGGGGGGCTTGATGGACGTATCCCGATGACCGGCAACCTGCACGCCGCAGGCCTGTTCGGCCTGCTGGCGATCACGGCACTGGCCCCCGCCGGCGTCGTCGCCGGCAACGTGGTCTATCGCTGTACCGCCACCGATGGCACCGTGACCCTGCAGAATGCCGAGGCCTGCCCCGCAGGCCAGCGCCAGCAGGTCATCGAGGTCGACGTGGCGCCGCCGCTGCCGGCATTCGTGCCGGCACAGCCACCCCCGGGGCTGCGCGTGCTGCCGGTCACCGCGGTCGCGCCCTCGGCCGACGAAGGGACCGGGGCCGTCGCCACGGCGGAACCCGTGCCGCCACCGCCGCTGTACCAGTGCACGCGCTGGGACAACGAGCGCTACCTCACCGGCGACGCGGTGCCCGCCACGCGCTGCCGGCCGCTGAACACCGTCGGCATCGGCGGGCTGCCGACGCTGGGCGCCGGGCAGGCCTGCGAGCAGGTCGAGGACAGCTGCACCGCGGTGCCGGAGGAGAACCTCTGCCGCGCCTGGAAAAGCCGCGTCGACGAGGCCGAATTCCGCTTCAAGGTGACGCCGGCGCAGTCGCCCACCGCGCGTGAACGCCAGCAGGAATATGCGGCGCTGGCCGCGACCTACGCGGCGTCCACCTGCGTCCGCTGATCGGCAGCCCGCTCAGAAGCCGTAACGCAGGAAGCCGCCGTCGATGGCGATGCACTCGCCGGTGATGTAGGCCGAGGCCGGCAGGCACAGGAACGCCACCGCCGCGGCCACCTCCTCCGGCTCGCCGATGCGGCCCAGCGGTGTGCGTGCGAGCACCTCGTCGAGATAGTCGGGATCGGCCAGTGCCGTCGAGGTGCGCCGCGTGCGGATGTACCAGGGCGCCACCGCATTGACGCGGATGCCGTCCTCGGCCCACTCCACCGCGAGGTTGCGCGTCATCTGGTGCAGCGCCGCCTTGCTCATGCCGTACGGTGCGCCGGTGCGCACATGGGCGATGCCCGACACGCTGCCGACATTGACGATGCGCGCGCCCGGGTGCTGCGCCAGCATGGGATGTGCGTAGCGCGACATCTCGAAGGCACTGAACAGGTTGATCTCGAAGATCTCCCGCCACTCCTCCTCGGCGTACTCGGTGGCCGCGCGCACCAGGTTGCCGCCGGCGTTGTTGACCAGGATGTCGAGGCCTTCGCCCTGGTCCTCGACCCAGTCGAGGATCTCGCGCCGCTGCTCTTCATCGGCGACGTCGCCGATCATCGCGCGCAGCTGCGCGGTCGGGAATTCTTCCAGCAGTTCGTCGCGCGCGGCATCCAGCGCATCGCCGTCGCGGGCCACGATCATCACCTCGGCGCCGAAGCCCAGCAGTTCGCGCGCGATCGCGCGCCCGATGCCGGCGCTGCCGCCGGTCACCAGCGCGCGTTGGCCGTCGAGCCGCCAGCGATGGGGGTCCATGGGTGCTCCCGCGAATGACGGCACGTAGGATAAGCCAAGCCCGCAGCCCGACCGAGGTCCGACATGGCGACACCCCCCTCCATCGCATCCCTTGCCCGCCGCGGCGCGTTCGCCTGCGCCGCCCTGCTGGCACTCGCCGGTTGCCGCGCGCCCGAGCACGAACCGCCGGGCACGCCACCCGAGCCACAGGCCACCCAGCTGCGCGACGCCATTCAGGACCCGCTCGACAAGGCGCAGGCCGTCGAGGGGGCCGTGCGCGAGGCGGATGAGCGCCGGCGCGAAGCGACGCAGCTTCCATGACCCGACGCGTGCTCTGTTTCGGCGAACTGCTGCTGCGCCTGGGCGCTCCCGGCCGCGAACTGCTGCTGCAGTCGCCGCTGCTGCAGGTGCAGATCGGTGGTGCCGAAGCCAACGTGGCGGTGTCGCTGGCGCGCTTCGGCCACCACGCGGCGATGGTCGGCACGGTGGCCGGCAACGCGCTGGGCGATGCCGCGCTCGCCGCCCTGCGCGGCCACGGCGTGGATGTCGGCCGTGTGCGGCGCGATCCGGGGGCGCGCATGGGCCTGTACTTCCTGGCCACCGGTGCCGGGCTGCGACCCAGCGAGGTGGTCTACGACCGCGCCGATTCCGCGTTCGCGCGCGCCGGCAGCGACGCCTACGACTGGCCCGCGCTGGTGGCGGAGTTCGATTGCCTGCACGTCTCCGGCATCACCCCGGCGCTCGGCCAGCGCTGCGCGGATGCCACGGTCACGGCAATGCGCAGCGCGCGCGCCGCCGGGCTGGAGGTTTCGTTCGACGGCAACTTCCGCCCCAAGCTGTGGGCGGCCTGGCAGGCGGATCCGGCCACGGTGCTGCGCGCGGTGCTTGCCGAGGCCACCATCGCGTTCGCCGACCATCGCGACATCGAGTGGTCCTGGGGCCCGATGCGGACGCGCACGCCGATACCCACGAGGCACGCATCCTCGCCGCTGCCGCGCGCGCGTTCGCGGCATTCCCGCAGCTGCGTCGCATCGCCACCACGCTGCGCGGGCAGAACAGCGTCGACGCGCACAGCCTCGGCGCACTGCTGGTCACCCGCGAAGGCAACGTGCACCGTGTCGCCCCGCAGGCCGTGGAGGGCATCGTCGACCGCATCGGCGCCGGCGATGCCTTCGCCGCCGGCGTGCTGCATGGGCTGCTCGGCGGCATGGCCGATGGCGACGCGCTGGCCTTCGGCCATGCCGCGGCCTGCCTGAAGCACACCGTGCCCGGCGACTTCAACCTGGTCGACGCCGCCACCGTGGGCGCGCTGCTGCGCCACGAGCGGCTGGACGTGCGCCGCTAGCTCGACGCCATGCCCCGCCCGTCACCGGGCGGCGGCGTCCATCGCCCGGCTCAGAACGTCGGGCAGAAGCAGTAGGTCATCGCGCGCACCGGGCCGGCCACCGGGCGGTCCATCGCCACTTCGAACGCGGCGAGGTGTCGCTCCATCTCCGGCAGCGCGCGCACCGCCATCCGCTGCGCGAACGCGCTGTCGCCGAACAGCGCCGCCAGCGCGCCCGAGCGGCCCATGCCGGCCAGGAACTGCGCGAACGGGCTCAGCGGCTGTTCGATGTAGCGCACGCGGAAGCCGTCGTCGGCCAGTTCCGCGCGCCGCGCGGCATCGGCGATCGCATCGCGCAGGCCGCCGAGCTCGTCGACCAGGCCGCGGTCGCGCGCCTGCGCACCGCTCCACACGCGTCCGCGGGCCACCGCGTCGATCTCCTCCGGCGCGCGGCCACGGCCCTGCGCGACCTTGCCGACGAAGTTGCGGTAGATGTGCTCGACGCTTGCCTGGATCACGCGGCCGACGTCGGCTTCCATCGGGCGGGTGAGATCGAACGCGCCGGCATAGCGCGTCGTGCCCACGCCATCGGAATGCACGCCGAAGCGGTCGAGGGTGCGGGTGAAGTTGGGCACCATCCCGAATACGCCGATCGAGCCGGTGATCGTCGACGGATCGGCATAGATGCGGTCGGAGTTCATGCTGATCCAGTAGCCGCCCGACGCGGCCACGTAGCCCATCGACACCACCACCGGCTTGCCGGCCTCCTTGAGCAGCTCGACCTCGCGGTTGATCTGTTCCGACGCGTATGCCGAGCCGCCGGGCGAGTTGACCCGCAGCACCACCGCGCGCACGTCGTCGTCCTCGCGGGCTTCGCGCAGCAGTGCCGCGGTGGAGACGCCACCGACGCTGCCCCGGCCACGCTCGCCGTCGACGATCATGCCTTCGGCCACCACCACCGCCACCTGCGGCTGGCGCGCCAGCCCGCTGCCCGCGCCGTTGTCGACATGCGCGAGGTAGCCGTCGAGGTCGATGCTGCGCACGCCATGCTCGGCATCGGCATCCGCCACGCCACGTTCGGCCAGCAGCGCCTCCACCTGCTGTTCGGTCATCAGCCCGTCGACCAGGCCACCCTGCAGCGCGTACTGCGCCATGTCGCCGCCGACCGCGGTGATGCCGTCGGCCATGCCGTCGATGTCGGCCTGGATGCGCGCGACGTCCAGCCCGCGCGCCTGCGCGATGTCGGCGAGGTAGCGCTGCCAGATGTCGTTGAGCCAGTAGAAGTCGGCCTGCTTGGCCTCCTCGGACGCGGCGTCGAGGATGTAGGGCTCGACCGCAGACTTGAACTCGCCGACCTTGAACACGTGCACGTCGACGTCGAGCTTCTCGCGCAGCGCCTCGCCGAAGTACAGGCCGTAGCTGGCCAGGCCCTCGAGCACCACGCCCGACCCCATTGGGTCGACATAGACCTCGTCGGCCTGCGCGGCCAGCAGGTAGCTGGTCTGCGGCATGCCCTGCCCGTAGGCGATCACCTGCTTGCCGGCCTCGCGCAGCGCGCGCAGGCCGGCCGCAACTTCGCGCATCGTCGCCATGCCCGAAGGCAGCAGGCCGTCCACGCGCAGGTACACGCGCTCGATGCGGTCGTCCTTCGCGGCGGCGTCCATCGCGCGCAGCAGGTCGCGCAGCTGCACCTCGCCGGGGCTGTCCTGACCCATTGCGCGCGACAGCACCCGCGAGGTGGGATCCGACGAGTACTGCTCGACGATGCGGCCTTCCGGCGCGATCACCAGTGTGGTGCGCTCCAGCAGCGGCGCGGCGGCTTCGCGGCTGGCGAGGATGGCGACGAACAGCACCACCAGCAGCAGGAACAGCAGGTTCAGCACCAGCCGTCGGCTGAAGTTCACGGCGTCCCAGATTCCCACCAGGACGCGGGCGATCGGGCCGCGGCGGCGCGCTTCGTTCATTGGATCAACTCCGGAAAAAGGATATGCATCGGATGCTGCGGACAGCTTAGCGGGACGCGGTGAACGGTTTCATGCGCCGGAAGTCGGGGTGGCGACGGGTGCGGCGGGCAGTGCGTCGGCAGACGGCAGCCGCGACAGCGACCACGCGAAGCGCGCCGCCATCAGCACCGAGGCCACCACCAGCCCGGCGATCAGCCCGGTCCACATGCCGCGCGGCCCCCAGCCCAGGCCGAGCCCCAGCCCGGCGCCCAGGCTCATGCCCACGCCCCAGTAGGCGAACGCCGCCAGGAACATCGGCACCCGGGTGTCCTTGAGCCCGCGCAGCGCGCCGGCGGCGAGCACCTGCAGGCCATCGGGGAACTGGAACAGCGCCGCATACAGCAGCAGCGATGCCGCAAGCGCGGCGACTGCGGCATCGGTGGTGTACAGGCCGACCACCAGCGTGTTGCCGGTCAACAGCAGCAGCGCGGTCAGGCTCTGCGTCGCCAGCACCAGCACCAGGCCGGCCAGCGCGGCGCGGCGCACGCCCTCGCGCGCGCCGCCACGGCCCAGCGCATGGCCCACGCGCACGGTGGTCGCCTCGGCCAGGCCGAACGGGATCATGAAGCACAGCGCGGAGACGTTGATCGCGATCTGGTGCGCGGCCGCCGGCAATTCGCCGAGGCGGCCGATCAGCAGCGCGGTGACCACGAACAGGCCGCCCTCCATCGCCACGGTGACGCCGATCGGCAGGCCCACCTTCAGCAGGGCGCGGATCTCCGGCCAGCGCGGTGGGTCGAAGCGCGCGAACAGCCCGAGGTCGGCAAAACGCTTCGCGCGCGACAGGTAGAGGGCGAAGCCCAGCGCCTGCGCCCACAGCATCGCCGACGAGGCGTAGCCGAGCCCGGCGGCACCCAGTTCCGGCACCCCGAACAGGCCGAAGGTCATCACCGTGCCCAGCGGCAGCAGCACCAGCAGCCCGCCGAAGCCGAACAGCATCGTCGGCAGCGTCCAGTGCAGGCCGTCGCTGAGATAGCGCATGCAGTAGTACGCGGTCAGCGCCGGCACCCCCCAGCGGATGCCATGCAGGAACGCGCTTGCACCCGGCACCAGGCTGGCATCGATGCCCATCGGCGCCAGTGCATGCACCGACAGGGTCATGAACGCGAACAGCAGCAGGCCCAGCGCCGTCGCCAGCCACAGCGACTGCCGGAACAGCGGGCCGATCTCGGCGCGGCGGCCGGCGCCCTGGAGTTGGGAGACCGACGGCGGTAGCGCCATCAGCGTGCCCATCGGGATCATGATCGGCAGCCAGAACATCGCCGTGCCCACCGACACCGCGGCCAGCGTGGCGGTGCCGTGGCGGCCGGCGATCACGCTGTCGACGAGGCCGATCAGGCCGGTGGCCACGTGGCCTGCGACCAGCGGCGCGGCCAGCACGGCTGTGGTGCGCACTTCGCTGCGGAAGGGCGCCCGGGGGGAAGGGGAAGGCATGGACGGCTCGGACCACGGCTGCGGCCGCGCCGGAAAGGCGCTGGCACCGGGTCGCGGCGGGCCGGTATCTTAACCGCCCACCGCGACATCGCGCCGCGGCACCGGGGACCACACGATGGGCACCGCGGCCGCGACCGGGCACCACCGGTCCACCTGCGAGAACTGCGGCACCTGGCTGCAGGGCGGCTATTGCCACCTGTGCGGGCAGTCGGCGCACAACCCCACCCGCCACTTCGGCCATGCGGTGGAGGAGATCTTCGAGTCGTTCTGGCACCTCGATGGCCGGGTGTTCCGCACCCTGCGCGACCTGTTCGTGCCCGGGCGCGTGGCCAATGCCTACCTCGCCGGCCACCGGGTGCGCTACATCGCGCCGCTGCGGCTGTTCGTGGTGCTCACGGCGCTGACCTTCTTCACCGCCAGGCTGGTGATGACCCCGGTCATCAGCGTCGATACCGACCCGCTGCCGCAGGACGCGGCCACCCTCGCCGAGGCCGCCGGGCCATCGGCGCCGCCGGCAGCCGCGCCGCCGCGGGTGGCGCCCGCGGGGCTGGAGGAATCGTTCGCCGCGCTCGGGTCGGTGGCCGCGGTGGAGCGCGAGCGCGCCCACCTGCTGCGCGACCTCGCACGCGACGATGCCCCGCGTGCACTGGGCTTCGTGTTCGCCGAGGCACAGCGCCGGATCGACGCCGCCGCCGATGCCCGCATCCTCGAACTCGGCGGCGAACCGGCTCCGCGCGCGACGCCGTCACCGGAGCCCGCAGATGGATCCGACGCGGTGGCGGCCCGTCCCGCGGCAACGGCGGCGGATCCCGCCGGTGTCGATTCCGACGCCGCGGAGACCGTCTCCACCGGCAACGCCTTCGTCGACCGCACGATGCGCAACTGGGAGCGGCTGGCCGACGATCCGCGTGCCATCACCGCGTTCCTGTTCGGCGCCGCCCCGGCCACCCTGTTCGTCCTGGTGCCGCTGTTCGCGGTGCTGCTGCGGATCGCCTACTTCTTCACCCGCAGGCCGTATCTGGAGCATGTGGTGATCGCGCTCTACAGCCATGCCTGGCTGATGCTGGCGCTGCTGCTGGTGTTCTGCGCCAGCGCACTGGGCGACTGGGCCGCGGCGCGGGTGCCCGTCATCGGCACCGTACTGTCGGCGCTGGTCATCGCGCTGATCTGCTCGATGCCGCTGTACCTGCTGTGGATGCAGCGCCGCGTGTACCGCCAGGCCTGGTGGCTGACGGTGCTCAAGTACCTGGCGATCGGCTACGTCTACGCGATGCTGTTCGGTACCGTCGCGGTGGGCGTGATCGGCTTCTCGCTGTTCACGATGTAGCCGCGGGCCACTAGTTCGGCGAGGCCTGCACGCGCAGCCAGTCGGCGCGCGCGGCCTCCGGCATCGACAGCAGCCTGCGGCGCAGCGCGTCGCGTTCCTCCGGCGGGGTGCGCTGCGCGATCATCGCCAGGTCGGCGCGTGCGGAGTCGTCGAGGCTGCGCAGCATCGCCAGCAACGCCAGCCGCTGGTCGTCCGGCACCAGTGCGAACAGGCCGTGCAGCTGCGGCCAGTCGGCACCGAGCACCGGCCCCAGGCGCCAGCCATCGCGCTCGAAGGCATCCAGCGCCGCATAGCGCTCCCCCAGCGCACGGCGCTGGGTTTCCGGCATCCGTGCATAGACGGCGGCGGTGGCGCGCAGGCGGGCGCGGTCGGCTTCCGGCAGCGCCTGCCAGGTCTCCCATGCGGCACGCCGCGCCTGCTTGACCGCGGGGTCCAGCGCATCCCACTCCACCGCGCGCTGGCGCAGCGCCTGCTGGCGGTCGGCGGGCATCTGCCGCCACTGCCGGACCTGCTGCTGCACGCGGGCCCGTTCGGCCGGCGGCAGCGCGTCCAGCTGCTTCAGCAGTTGCGGAGGCAGCGCCCGGGCCGGCAACGCCAGCAGGGCGGCGGCCAGCAGCAGCACGGCGCTACGGCGCATCGGCCGCCTCCGTTGCGCCCGCGTCCAGTGCGCGTTCGTCGGTGTCGCCGGCATCCTCGTCGCGCTGCGGGCGGGCGATATCCGGTTCCACGCCACCGCGTTCCAGCTCCACCGTCAGCCAGGCCATGAAGGCAGGATCGCGGGCCACGCCCTCGCCCTCGTCGCTGGCCAGCAGCTCGAAATCGGGATGGATCAGCAGCGCGACGTCGCCGTCGAGCCCCGGCCCACGCGCGCCATCGCCCGGCAGCGCGTCGAGGCGGATGCCGTGTGGCTCGGCGTCGAGGTCCACGCCGCCGGCGGCGTCGGTGAAGGTCATCGCAAATGCCGCCAGGGTGGCCAGCGCCACCGCGATCAGCGCCGGCCACAGCCAGCGCGCGCGCGGGCCGGCCGGGCGCACGACGCGTGGCGGCGGTTCCCGGCGCGGGGTGTAGATGCGCCCGCGCAGGGCGGCGTCGCGCAGCCGGGCCAGCTCCGCCAGGCGCTCCGGCGGGGTGTCGCGCAGCGCCAGCTGCACGGTATCGGCCAGCACCCGGAAACGGGTCTCGTCCGGGGTGCCGTCCGGCAGTCGCGGCAGGGCGCGGCGCAGGGCCAGCCGGTAGGTCTCGCGCGACACCCCGAGGACCCCGGCGGCGTCGCCCTCGGACACATTGGCCACCAGCCGCAGCAGCAGCGCCGCGCGCGGACCGGTGCCGATCTCGCCCAGCACGCCGAAATCGCCGTCCCAGTGCTCGCGGCGCGGTGGTTCGCGCAGCTGTGGCGCGGCCAGCAGCAGCGACCAGAAGCGGCGCGGCCAGTCGCCGAACGGGGTGCGCGCGGCGGTATCGCGGAACCCCACCATGGCGGTGGTCAGCGCGGCGTCGCCGGCCTCGGCGCTGCCCACCTGCAACTGCGCGAACAGCGCGGCCCGTCGCTCGACGCCGCGCAGGAACGCACTCAGCGCGGTGGAGGCGTTGGGGCCGTCGCTCACGGTCGGCGCTGCTCTGGGGGGCGCGATTGCATCGCCACATGATAGCCAGCCGGTGCGTTGCATCGCGACTTGACAACAGCGCGAACGCGCGGCGGTGGCGTCGCCGCGCCACGGATGTTGCCCACAGGCCCCGGATGCCGCCGTACACACAGGCTGCACAACGCTGAAGTCGCGGTGTTCAGCCATGTTTCACGGATAAGTCGCTGTTTTTGCTGAAAAAACAGCTTTTGGCTAATTTTTCACCAACCTTGCCTGCGGCCGATGGCAGTGCCCCTTCCGCGCCTTCACGGACAGCTGATGCACAGGTTTATCCACAGGCGGTGTGGATAACGCCGAAACCCGTTGTGTGACCGCGGTTTACCTCGACCTCGTGCCCGTGGGCGCAGCTTTGGCCCGCAAGTCCGGGTCCGCCGCGGCGGCCGCCGCGTACACTGCCCGGCCGATGACTGCAGCCGACGGCACCCCCGACGCCCCCTGCCTGAGCGTGGCGCTCCCGGTGCCGCTGCCGCGGCTGTTCGACTACCTCCCGCCCCCGGGCACGGCCCTCCCGGCGCAGCCGGTCGGCTGCCGGGTGCGGGTGCCGTTCGGCCCGCGCGAACTGGTCGGCGTGGTGGCCGCGGTCGGGCGCCCGGAACACGGCGCCGACGGCCTGCGCGACGCGCTGGCGTGGCTGGACGACGCGCCGCTGCTGGCCGGCGAACTGCTGGAGTCGCTGCGCTGGCTCAGCCGCTATCTGCATGCGCCGCTGGGCGAGGTGCTGGCGACCGCGCTGCCAGCGACGTTGCGGCGCGGCGAGCCGCTGCCCGACACCCGCACCTGGGGCTGGACGCTCACCACCGCCGGCAGCGCCGCGCTGGCCGCCATGCGCGACGGCAGGCCGCGCGTGCTGGCCATGCTGCTGGACGGCGTGGTCGTCGACGAGGCCGCGCTGGACGACCGCCTGCCCGGCTGGCGCGCCGCGGCCCGCACCCTCGCCGCCCGCGGCCATGCCGGGCGGGTCGGCACCGCCGGCCGCCCGGGCCCGACCCCGATTGCCGGCCCTCCACCGAATCCGGCGCAGCAGGCGGCCATCGACGCCATCCGTGCCGCCCGCGGCTTCCATGCGTTCCTGCTCGACGGCGTGACCGGCAGCGGCAAGACCGAGGTCTACCTGCAGGCGATCGCGCACGCACTCGCGCAGGGCCGGCAGGCGCTGGCGCTGGTGCCCGAGATCGGGCTGACCCCGCAGACGCTGGCGCGCTTCCGCGAGCGCCTCGGGGTGCCGGTGCACGCGCTGCATTCCGGTCTCAACGACACCGAGCGCGCCCAGGTGTGGGCGGCCGCGGCACGCGGCGAGGCGCGGGTGATCGTCGGCACCCGTTCGGCGGTGTTCGTGCCGCTGCCGGAGCCGGGGCTGATCGTGGTCGACGAGGAACACGACGGCAGCTACAAGCAGCAGGACGGCATCCGCTACCACGCCCGGGACTTCGCGCTGGTGCGGGCGCGGGCGCTCGGCGTGCCGGTGGTGCTGGGCAGCGCGACGCCATCGCTGGAGACCCTGCACAACGCCCGCAGCGGCCGCTATACGGCGCTGCGCCTGCCGCAGCGTGCCGGCGTCGCGCGCCCGCCGCCGGTGCGCGTGCTCGACGTGCGCAAGCGGCCGCTGCAGGCGGGGCTGTCGGGCGAGGTGCTGGAGGCGATCGGCGCCACCCTGGCGGCCGGGGGCCAGGTGCTGGTGTTCCGCAACCGCCGCGGCTATGCGCCGGTGCTGCTGTGCCACGACTGCGGCTGGAGTGCGCAGTGCACGCGCTGCAGCATCCCGGAACAGGGCCGGCCGATGACCGTGCACGCCGGGGGCCGCCGCCTGCAGTGCCACCACTGCGGTCATCGCCAACCATCGCCGATGGCCTGCCCGGCCTGCGCCAGCCTCGGCCTGCAGCCGCAGGGCGTGGGCACGGAGCGCCTCGAGGAGCACCTGGTGCAGGCGTTTCCGGGGGCGCCGGTGGTGCGCATCGACCGCGGCAGCACGCGGCGGCGCGACGGCATCGAACGCGCGCTTGCAACGTTCGGCGCGCGTGCCGGCATCCTGATCGGCACGCAGATGCTGGCCAAGGGCCACGACCTTGCCGGGCTGGCGCTGGTTGCGGTGGTCGGCATCGACGAGGGGCTGTTCTCCGCCGATTTCCGCGCACCGGAAAAGCTCGCACAGCTGCTGATCCAGGTCGCAGGGCGCGCCGGCCGCGGCGCGCGCAGTGGCGAGGTGCTGCTGCAGACCCACCACCCCGGCCATCCGCTGCTGGCCACCCTGCTGCAGGGCGGCTACGCGGCCTTCGCCGAGGCGGAGCTGCTGCAGCGCGAGGTCGCCGGCTTCCCGCCATTCGCGCATCTGGCGCTGCTGCGTGCCGAGGCCGCCCACGTCGAGTTGCCGCGCGAATTCCTGCGCGAGGCCGCCAGCCTGATGGCGGCCATCGACACCCAGCGCACGGTCGAACTGCAGGGCCCGCTGCCGGCACCGATGCCGCGACGCGCGGGCTTCCACCGTGCGCAGCTGGTGCTGTCATGCCCCGGCCGCCGCCCGCTGCACGCGCTGCTCGACCGCGCGATGCCGGAACTGCACGCATTGCCGGCGGCACGCCGGGTGCGCTGGTCGCTCGACGTCGACCCGGTGGACCTGTACTGACGCGACCGCGCTACGTGGCGCCGCCACCGCCGCCCCTGCGCGAGCGCCGCGCCGGCGTCTTCGGCAGCTCGCGCAGTTCCACCGCCTGCCCGGTGCGGCGCACCTCGAACAGTCCCGTCGCCTCGATCAGGTCGCTGAGCTTGCGGTAGCCGTAGTTGCGCGAGTCGAACGAGCCCTGGTTGGCGACGTGGCTGCCGACCGCACCGAGATGCGTCCAGCCGGATTCGTCGGCGCTGGCCTGCACCGCGCTGCGCAGCAGCTGGATGAGCGTGGCATCGCCACGCAGCTGCGCGGCGGTCCTGGGCCGGGCGGCGCCGCTGTCGCCGTTGTCGAGCACGCCGAGCTTCTCGAGGTACAGGAACGTCGAACACGCCTTGACGAAGGGTTCCGGCGTCTTCTCCTCGCCGAAGCCGAACACCCGCAGGTTGTCGTGGCGCAGGCGCATCACCAGCGGGGTGAAGTCGGCATCGCTGGACACGATCGCCACGCCGTCGAGCGTGCGTCCGTACAGCAGGTCCATGGCGTCGATGACCATCGCCATGTCGGAAGCGTTCTTGCCGCTGGTGTAGGCGAACTGCTGGATCGGCCGGATCGCATGCGCATGCAGCGCGGCTTCCCAGCCCTTGAGGTGCGGGCTCTTCCAGTTGCCGTAGGCGCGGCGCACATTGGCCACGCCGTGGCGCGCGAGTTCGGTGAGGATCGGCTCGATCTTCGAGGCGGGCGCGTTGTCGGCGTCGATCAGCAATGCCAGCCGCAGTTCGGCGTCGGCCATCGGGATGCTCCAGCAGGGGTTGGCCGCAGTCTACGTGCACCGGCGGCCGCGGCAGCGGCAGGCATGGCCGGGGCGCGCGTGCGCGCTGCCGACGCCCACGTTGCATCACGCGTGGCCGATCGGTGCCGGCGGCATCGTCGATCGCGTAGAGTCGTGCGTCCACACCCCTGCATCGCAGGCGCGCGGCAGCAACCGTTCGCACACGCCCCAACGAGACCCATGCGCATCGGAATCGTCGTCGACGCAGCCTGCGACCTGCCTCCGGAGTGGCTGGACGCGGCGGGCATCGTGCTGCTGCCGGCCACGGTGCACATCGGCGGTACCAGCGTCGTGGACCTGCGCGACCCGCAGGCCACGCTTGCATTCATCCGTACGCATGGCAGGCGTGGCCACAGTGCGCAGACCGCCGCCTTCCCCGCCGACCGCATCCGCTCGCTGTTCCTGGATCGGCTGGTGATCGATTACGACCACGTGTTCTGCCTGACCGTCGCGCGCAGCCGCAGCCGGATCCACGACAACGCAAGGCACGCCAGCTACGCCGTCCTCAACGAGTACCGGCAGCCGCGCACCGCCGCCGGGCATGCGACGCCCTTCGCGCTGCAGGTGCTGGATTCGCAGCAGGTGTTCGCAGGCCAGGGCATCCTGCCTGTGGAAGCGGTACGCCTGCGCGATGCCAAGGCGAGCGCGCTGGAGATCCACTCACGGCTGGAGTTCCTTGCCGGCCGCAGCTACAGCTACATGGTGCCGCGCGACCTCGGCTACCTGCGCGAGCGCACCCGCCGTCGCGGCGATCGCAGCGTCAGCCTGCTCGCCGCCACGCTCGGGGCCGCGCTCGACATCCGGCCGATCCTGCACTGCCACCAGGGCGAGACCGGGCCGGTGGACAGGGTGCGCGGCTTCGAACCCGCGGCGCGCAGGCTGTTCGACTTCACCTGCGAGCGTGTGCACGAAGGCCTGCTGACGCCCACGCTGTGCCTGAGCTACGGCGGCGAGCTCGACGCGATGCGGGCATTGCCGGGCTACGACCGCCTGATCGCCAGCTGCCGCGAACATGGCATCGAGGTCTTCGAGACGGTGATGAGCCTGACCGGGCTGGTCAACGTCGGCCCGGGCGCGCTCACGATCGGCATCGCGGCGCCACCGCACGCGTTCACCTGAGCGTACGGACGGCACCCTCACGCGGCCCGCTGCTACGCTCGACCGCATCTTCAGCAATCCGGCGCATCCATGGCGACCTACTACATCCGCATTCCCGACCCCGACCGCGCCCGCACCAGCGGCACGTTCGCGTTCCACTCGCAGAGTGCGCCCGGCATGGCCGAAGAACTGCAGGAGGCACTGGCCGGACCCGGCCTGTTCGAGCGCTGGCGCGACAGCCAGGACGATCCGGAGCTGGTCGATCCCGAGCTCGGCCCGGTGGATCCGGCGGCACGGGTGACCGGCGAGGGCGACATCACCTTCGACCTGGTGGCACATACCAGCCTGTCGGGCGACATCCTGCGTCACCGCCTGCGGCTGCTGGCCGGCAAGGCCTGGGAACTGCGCGACGTCCGCTACTGAGGTGGCCACGCCGGCACTGCTGTCGTGGAGCGGCGGCAAGGACGCGGCGTGGGCGCTGCATGTGCTGCGCGCGGCGGGCGACGTCGATGTCGTCGGCCTGTTGACCACCGTGGACGCCGATGGCGGGCAGGCGTCGATGCAGGGCGTCGCCGGTGACGTGCTGCGTGCGCAGGCAGCCGCGGCGCAGCTGCCGCTGATCGACGTGCCGATGCCGGCGGACGCCGACAACCGCGCCTACGAGGCCGCGTTCGCGCGGGCGCTGGATGCGGCGCGCCTGCGCTGGCCAGGCATCCGCCTTATCGCCTTCGGCGACCTCGCACTGGATGATCTGCGCGCATGGCGCGAGGCGCTGTGCGCGCGCCACGGCTGGCAGGCGCTGTTTCCGTTGTTCGGTGCCGACACCACCACGCTGGCACGCAGCATGCTGGCCGGCGGGCTGCGCGCCACGCTGTGCTGCGTGGACACCACGCAACTGGACGCCGGATTCGCCGGCCGTGACTACGACACCGCGTTGCTGGACGCCCTGCCGGCAGGCGTCGACCCCTGCGGCGAGAACGGCGAATTCCATACCGTCGTGCACGCCGGGCCGATGTTCGCCACGGCGATCGTGCTGCAACGTGGCGACAGCGCGTTGGACCAGGACCGCTTCCAGCGCACCACGTTCACCCTGGCGGGTTGAACGTCGGCATCCGGATCAGCGCACGAGTGCCTGGCATCCGTGCGTCGCACCCATCACGCCCGGCCATTACGCTCGCTGGCGACCCGCATCGCAGGTGACCGGATGCCGCTCAGCCGCGCAATGCTCGCGCATGGTGGGCAATGTGGTCACCGATAAAGCTGGCGATGAAGTAGTAGCTGTGGTCGTAGCCCGGCTGCATGCGCAGTTCGAGCGGATGCCCGGCGGCTTCGCAGGCGGCCTGCAGCAACTGCGGCTTCAGCTGGCCATGGAGGAATTCGTCGGCATCGCCCTGGTCGATGAGCAGCGGCAGTTTCTCCTGCGCCGACCGCACCAGCTCCACCGTGTCGTGCTGTTTCCAGGCCTCGCGGTCATCGCCCAGATACGCACCGAACGCCTTCTCGCCCCAGGGCACCTGCGACGGCGCCACGATCGGCGAGAACGCGGAGACGCTGCGGTAGCGGCCGGGATTGCGCAGTGCGATCACCAGTGCGCCATGCCCGCCCATCGAATGTCCACTGATTGCACGCGCATCGCTGGCAGCAGGGTCGGACTCCACCCACTCCGGCAGCTCGTGGACGATGTAGTCGTACATCCGGTAGTGCTTGGCCCACGGCTCCCGCGTGGCGTTGACGTAGAAACCGGCGCCCTTGCCGAGGTCGTAGCCTTCGGCATCGGCGACGTCGTCACCACGCGGGCTGGTGTCCGGCGCGACCAGGATGATGCCGTGCTCGGCGGCGTAGCGCTGCGCCCCGGCCTTGGTGATGAAGTTCTGCTCGTTGCAGGTCAGCCCGCTGAGCCAGTACAGCACCGGCAGCCTGCCACCCTGCGCAGCCTGTGGCGGCAGGTACACGCCCACGGTCATGTCGCAGCCGAGCACGTCCGAGCGGTGGCGGTAGACGTCCTGCCAGCCGCCGAAGCTGGCGCGGTGTTCGATACGTTCCATTGCTGAAACCTCCTCTCGTTCATTCCTTCTCCCGCAGACGGGAAAAGGGAAGCCCCTGCGTCAGTAATGGATCACGGTGCGGATCGACTTGCCCTCGTGCATCAGGTCGAAGGCCTCGTTGATGCGCTCCAGCGGCAGGGTATGGGTGACGAACGGGGCGAGCTGGATGTCGCCCTTCATCGCGTCCTCCACCATGCCCGGCAGCTGGCTGCGGCCCTTCACCCCGCCGAAGGCGGTGCCCAGCCACCTGCGGCCGGTCACCAGCTGGAACGGGCGGGTGCTGATCTCCTTGCCAGCACCGGCCACACCGATGATCACGCTCTGGCCCCAGCCGCGGTGCGCGCATTCGAGCGCCGCGCGCATGACGTCGACATTGCCGATGCACTCGAAGCTGTGGTCCACGCCCCAGCCGGTCATCTCCACGATCACCTGCTGGATCGGCCTGTCGTGGTCCTTCGGGTTGACGCACTCGGTCGCGCCCATCTGCTGCGCCAGCTCGAACTTCGCCGGGTTGGTGTCGATGGCGATGATGCGGCCGGCCTTCGCCTGCTTCGCACCCTGGATCACGGCGAGGCCGATCGCACCGAGGCCGAACACCGCCACGCTGTCGCCTTCCTGCACCTTCGCCGTGTTGTGCACGGCGCCGATGCCGGTGGTCACGCCACAGCCGAGCAGACAGGTGTGCTCCGGGTTGGCCTCCGGGTTCACCTTCGCAAGCGAGACCTCGGCCACCACGGTGTATTCGCTGAAGGTCGAGCAGCCCATGTAGTGGTAGACCGGCTGGCCGTTGTAGCTGAAGCGCGTGGTGCCGTCGGGCATCACGCCCTTGCCCTGGGTGGCGCGCACGGCCACGCACAGGTTGGTCTTGCCGCTCTTGCAGAACAGGCACTCGCCGCACTCGGCGGTGTAGAGCGGGATCACATGGTCGCCCGGCTTCACGCTGGTGACGCCCTCGCCCACTTCCACCACGATGCCGGCACCTTCGTGGCCCAGCACGGCGGGGAACACGCCTTCCGGATCCTCGCCCGACAGGGTGAAGGCATCGGTGTGGCAGAGCGCGGTGTGGGTGATCTTCACCAGCACCTCGCCCTGCTTCGGGCCCTCGAGGTCGAGTTCGACGATCTGCAGCGGCTTTCCGGCTTCGAAGGCGACGGCGGCACGGGTCTTCATGTGGGGACTCCTGATTGCGTTGTTCGTGGGCCGGCGCGTGGCGCCGGAAGCTGGCTCATGGCCGCGGGGCGGCGGCCTATTTCAGGTAGGAGCGGATCAGGCCGGTCATCTCGGCCACCCGTTGCTGGCGGTCATCGGCGTCGGTGGCGGGCTGCCCGAACTGCTCGCGCAGGTGCGACTCCAGCACCTCGCTCATCAGCCCGTTGACCGCGCCACGGATGGCGGCGATCTGCTGCAGCACCGGCGCACAGTCGGCACCGGATTCCAGCGCACGCTCCAGCCCCTCGCACTGGCCGCGGATGCGGCGGATGCGGGCGAGGACCTTCTTCTTTTCCTCGGGGGAATGGGGCATGTCCGCCGGTCGGCCGTATAGTGGGGGGCAGTATATCACCTGCCGGGGAACCGGCCTGCATCGGCTGCTGATCCCCGCCCGGCCATGCTGTCCCCATGGCTGCACCCCCGCCACCGCTCACCCCCGACCGGCGCTATCTGGTGGTGCGCGGCCGCCTGTGGCGCGCGAGCAATCCGCAGCTGCCCGCCGATGTGCGCGACGCGCTGGTGAAGGAGCTGATGGATGCGCGGCGTGCGGTCGCCGCGGCGAAACGCACGGGCGACGCCGCCGCGCTGGCTGTCGCGCGCAGTGCGGTGCACGCGGCAAAGCTCGGACTCGGCGAACGCGGCCCGGCGTGGTGGAACGACGGCACGCCCGACTACAACCGCCACCTGGTCCACAACACGCCGTATCGCGACTGGTACGCGGCGTTACCGCGTACGGAGGCGTGACCGATGCATCGACCTCAGCGGTTGACCAGCTCCAGCAGCACGTCGGCATGGCAGGGCTGGTCCGCTGCGCACCAGCAGGCGAGGTCATGGCCGCGCAGCGCGGCCCGTGCCGCTCCGAGCCGTGCCGGATCCGCCAGCAGCAAGGCGCGGAACAAGGCCACGCAGGTGGCGGTGTCACCGTCGACGCCGATGCGGAACGGATTGCCCCAGCGTGTTGGCCGGGCGACGCTGATCGCGCCTTCGGGCAGCCGCCAGCCACGCCGGCGGCTCAGTTGCACGCGGACCGGCACGTGTGGTTTCAGCTGGCAGCCGGCATGGCCGCGTCGTCGGCGGCCTTTGCACGGCGGTACGCCTCGCGCCCACGCAGCCGTTCGGCCCAGGCGGTGAACGCGGGACGCTCCGGGATCGACCCGAATGCCAAGCCGAAGTCCACCTGGCTGCCGACATACACATCGGCGGCGCTGAAGCGTTCGCCCAGCAGCCATGGCGACGCCGACGCGGCCGCCTGCTCCAGCACGTCGACGGCCTGGTCGAAGCTGCCATAGCCGACGAAACCCGCCTTTTCCGGCGGCGGCAGGCTGCCGAGCGCACGCGCGGTCACCGCCGCCTCGACCGGACCGGCGGCAAAGAACAACCAGCGCAGGTACGGGCCACGCAGCGGGTCGTCGATGACCGGCGCAAGCCCCGCCTGCGGGAACGCATCGGCCAGGTAGGCGCAGATCGCCGCGGCCTCGGTGACCACGACGCCGCGGTGCTCAATGGCCGGCACCTTGCCCATCGGATTGATCGCCAGGTGCGCCGGCGACTTCATCGCCGCGCCGTAGTCGTGCACCACGGTGCGGTAGGGCGCGCCGGTTTCCTCCAGCATCCAGCGCACGATGCGTCCGCGCGACATCGGGTTGGTGTGGAAGACCAGTTCGTGATCGGCCATGGCGGCGGTCCGGTTCGGGTGTCGCCGCTACGTTACTCCGGGATCGATCAGCCGGTGTTCTGGATGCCGGCGGCGATGCCGTTGACGGTGGCGATCAGCGCACGCAGGGTGGCGTCGTCGTGGCTGCCGTCGGCGCGCCAGCGCTGCAGCAGCTCGACCTGCAGCAGGCTGATCGGGTCGACATAGGGGTTGCGCAGGCGGATCGAGAGCCCCAGCCGGTAGTCGTCGCCCAGCAGTTCGTCGCGGCCCTTGATCGCCAGGATCGCGTCGCGGGTGCGGCGGAACTCGCCGGCGATGTCGTCGAACATCGGCGCGTGCAGGTTGCCGGCCAGGCGCGAGTAGCGCTCGAAGATGTCGAGGTCGGACTTCGCCAGCAGCATCTCGATGTCGTCCAGCGTCGCGGCGAAGAACGGCCAGTCGCGCGCCATCTCCTGCAGGGGCTCGATCCCCCACTCCGCAATGCCGCGCGACAGCGCGGTGCCCACGCCATACCAGCCGGTCAGCCCGGAGCGGTTCTGCGACCAGGCGAACACCCACGGGATCGCCCGCAGGTTGCCGACCCCGCCATCGCGCCGCCGCGAGGGGCGCGAACCGATCTGCAGCCGCTCGATCACGTCGATCGGCGTGGCCGCGCGGAAGTACGGCACGAAGTCGCGGTGCTCGTGCACCAGCGCGCGGTAGTGCGTGCGCGAGCACTGCGCCAGCTCCGCCATCCGCATGCGCCAGGCGTCCTCGCGCGCATCGGCCGCGCGCGGACGCAGGGTCGCGCGCAGCACCGCGGCGGTGGTCTGCTCGAGGTTGCGCAGTGCCAGCGCACGGATGCCGTACTTGCGATGGATCACCTCGCCCTGCTCGGTCACGCGCAGGTGGCCGTCGATCGAGCCACGTGGTGCGGCGATGATCGCGCGTTCGGTCTTGCCGCCGCCGCGGCTCACCGAGCCGCCGCGGCCATGGAAGAACACGATGGCGATCCCGGCCTCGAGGGCCAGCGCCACCAGTTCCGCCTGGGTGCGCTGCAGTGCCCAGCGCGAGGCCAGCACGCCACCGTCCTTGGTGCTGTCGGAATAACCCAGCATCACCGTCTGCCGGTGGCCGCGCGACGCGAGATGCGCGCGGTACACCGGGTCAGCGAACAGCGCGCGCATCACTGCCGGGGCAGCCTGCAGGTCGTCGACGGTCTCGAACAGTGGCGCCACGTCCAGCGGCACCGCATCGTCCTCGACGCAGCCGGCCAGGCGCGCCAGCGCCAGCACCGCCAGCGCATCGGCGGCAGTGCGGCTCATGCTGACGATGTACGGGCCGAACGCGTGTTCGCCATAACGTGCGCGGGCTTCGCGCACGGCGCGGAACACCGCGAGGCTGCGCGCGGTGGTGTCGTCGGGTGTCGTGTCCGGCAGGGCACCGCCGAGCCAGCGGTGCAGGTCCGCGATGCGTGCGTCGAGCGGACGCGCGGACCAGTCGGCGTCGCCGGAAAGCTGCGCGATGGCGGCATCGTGCACGGCGGAATCCTGTCGCAGGTCCAGGCGCGCGAGATGGAAGCCGAAACTGCGCACCCGCAGGCGCACGCGCTCCAGCGCGTGCAGGCCGGCATGGTCGCCGCGGTGGACGCGAAGGCTGTCGGCGATCAGGTCGAGATCCGCCAGCAGGCAGCCGGCACTGCGGTAGCCGCACTCCGCGCCCTGCGCGGTGGCCTCGAGGCGCGCGCGCATCAGGTCCAGAAGCTGGCGATAGACCATGTCCACCTGGCGCGGTTTCAGCCGCCCTGCGGCGTCGGGCAGCAGTGCTCGGTACTCGTCCAGCCGCCGCGCAACGGCGGCATCGATGCCGGCGCGCTCGGTGGTCTGGGTGAGGATGCGCATCAGCTTGCCGAGATCGGCGGCGTAGTTGCCGATCACCTGCGCGCGCTGCGCTTCCAGCGTGGCGAGGATGGTGTCGGCACCGACGTTCGGGTTGCCGTCCATGTCGCCGCCGACCCAGGTGCCGAACTGCAGCACCACCGGCAGCTCCAGCCGCTGCCCGTAGACCGCGTCCAGCGCTTCGGCGAACTCCCGGTAATAGGTCGGCAGCACGCGGTACAGCACGTCGCCAAGGTAGTAGCCGACGTGCTCCATCTCGTCGAGCACGGTTGGCCGGGTCGGCGGTGCCTCGGAGGTCTGCCACGCCGCGGTCAACGCCTGGCGGATGCGTTCCATGTCGACCGCACGCTCGCCCGGGGTACGGCCCCGGTCGATGTCGGCCACCAGCCGGGCGACGATCTCGCGCTCCTTCTCCAGCAGCGCGCGGCGCATGGCCTCGGTGGGGTGGGCGGTGAACACCGGCTCGATCCGCAGCCGCGGCAGCAGCGCCGCCACGTCCTCGGCGCCGACGCCTTCGTCGCGCAGCTCGGCCAGTACCGCATGCAGCCCCCCGGGCTGCGGCGCCGCGGCTTCGCGCTGGTAGTCGCGGCGGCGGCGGATGCGGTGCACGCGCTCGGCCAGATTGATGGCGCCGAAGTACGCGGCGAACGCGCGCACCATGGCCTCGGCATCCTCGAGGGGAATGCGCGACAGCTGGTCGGCCAGTTCGTCGACCGGCAGCGCGGCCTCGCGCCGCGCGATCGCGGCGCGGCGTACCGCCTCGACTTCTCCCAGCAGTCCGGGCGACCCCTGCTCGGCGAGCATGTCGCCCACCAGCGCGCCGAGGCGGCGCACATCATCGCGCAGCAGGGTGTCGGTGTCAGCGAACCCGATCGGTTCGCGCAGGGTGTCGTCGTCGGAAGCGCGCGGCGGCGCGGCGGTCGTGGAGGCGTGCATGCCCGAAGGCTACACGGTCGGCACGCCTCCACGACGTGCACATCGGTGGATCAGGCGGTCGTATCAGACCCCCGCTTCCTCCGTCAGTGCCGTGGCCATCCACTGGCGCACCGTGACTTCATGACGCTGCTCCGCGGCGAGCGCCTCGGTGAACTGCGCGGCGAGCTCGTCCTGGCCGAACTGGGTGGCGAGGTCGATCAGCAGTTCCCACGACGCGTTGTCGATGACCTCGGCGGCCAGCAGGGTGGACAGCGCCTGGGCGATGGTCAGCCGCGGCTCGCCCATCGCCTGCACCAGGCCCATGCCCTGCACGCCGGTCACGTCGGCGCACGGCGTCATCGCCGTCGGATCGCCGCCGAGGGTCTCGATTGCCGCGGCCAGCAGCAGGTAGTGCGAATGCTCCTCGTCGCGGATCTCGCGCACGCCCTCGATGGTCATCCCGGCCGGCAGGCCCGGGGCCACGGCCACCTTCTGCAGCATCATGTCGTAGAGGCGGGTGCCGGTACGTTCGAACGCGGCGCGCTCGGCGATCTTGTCGAGCAGCACGTGCATCTTCTTGCCGGTCAGCGCCTTCATCGCGGTGCCCGCCATGCCGCGCAGCGTCGGCGGCGGCGGCATCGAACCCACCGGCTCGGCTTCGAGGAGATAGGAGGCACGCAGCGCCACCGCATCGATTTCGGGGTCGGGCACGGTCGTCTGCAGCTCGCGCACCTCCAGCAGCTTGCGCGCGTCCACCGGGGACGCCTTCATGCCGGTGCGGTTGGTGCCGGTACGGATGTCGTTTTCCATGATTCGTCTCCTCGACGCTTACTTCTGCTGCTCGGCCGGCAGGGCGAGCTCGGTTCCGGGGTTCCACACATAGCCCGCTGGCACGGCTTCGGTCGGCGACCCTTCCGAATCGAGCTGCCTGCGGTAGGCGCGCGAGCCATCGGCCTCCTGCTCCATCGGCACGAAGTCCGGGCCGTCGGCGCGCAGGTCGACCTCCTGCAGCAGCACCTGGCGCACGAAGTCGCGCTGGCTGGCGAATGCGATCGGCTCGGGCATCGTGGAGGGGATGATCTCCATCGGATCGCGGCGCTCGACCTGCTTGAACAGCTCCATGACGTACTGCAGGTGGCCGAGCTCGTAATCGAGGAAGCGCTCCCAGATCGCCTTGATGCGCGGGTTGACCTCCTGCTGCACGGCGCCGTAGTAGTTGTAGACCTCGTTGAACTCGTGCATCAGCCACTGTTCCATCCAGGTCTGGTCGGGGTCGATGATCGACTCGTACTGGGTGGTGTGCTGCTCTTCGATCGAGGCGATTTCCGCATACAGCAGGCGCGCCACCGGATCGGTGAACAGCGGACCGATGTTCATGTAGTAATTGTGCGTCTGCTGCTCGGCCGCCATGATCGTGAGCGCGTGCAGCTTCGACAGCGGATGCGCGGTCTTGGCATCGAACGGATTGCGCAGGTCGTCGTCGGGGTGGCGGTGTTCGACCACCGTCGGTCGGCCCGGAAGGATGTCGGTGTAGCACTGCAGGATGTTGTTCGCATCCTTGCCTTCCAGCCGGTCGAGCATCGCCGAGTAGCGGTACATGTGGTCGAAGTCCTCGAGCAGGCCGAAGCGGTAGGTCTGCGCCAGGTACGGATCCGGCTCCGCCTGCGCAACCGCGGCGGTGATCTCGATGGCCACCTGCTCGTAGGCGATGGTGGTCTCCAGCGGCGAGTGGTCGGCACCGATCAGCCAGTTGATCATCGTGTGCTGGTGCTGCTCGACCCGGCGCACGCGCGCCAGCGGCGCACGCATGTCGCGATTCATCCGCGCGAACGCATGCGAGAAGCGCAACGCCTCGTGCTCGAGGCCGTTGAGCAGGATGATGCGCACGCGGGTGAAGGTGTCATCGTCCAGCTTGCTGATCGGTTGCTGGACGAGCGCGTCATCCCCGGTACTGGCGCCGGACGGACGAAATGTCGCGTTTCTTTCCGCGCGCGCGGGTGATACGAGGCAGGTGCAGTTGCTGCCGCTGGACGGCGGCGAAGCGCGCCAGGTCGGTGGGTCGCAGCGCGAACTGCAGGCGCTCATGCAGTGGTCGCCGGACGGACGGCGGGTACTGCTCTCCGCACGCACGCCCTGGTCCGAGGACGCTGACGACGCCACCGATGGCAGCAACCGGCCGTGGGTGGTGACCCATCTTCCATGGAAGCTCGATGGCAGCGGCCCACAGGTGGGCCACCGCACCGTACTGCTCGCGATGGATGTCGACAGTGGCGACGAACAGATCCTGGTCTGCGGTGATTTCGACGTCGTGGAAGCCGCGTGGTCGCCGGATGGAAAGTCGCTCGCCTACGTGCGTACGCGCGATGGCAGCCAGCGTCACCGGATGGACCTGTGGCTGGCCGACGGCGATGGCGGCAACGCACGCCTGCTGACCGACGGGCTGGCCAGCATCGCCGGCATCACCTGGTCGCCTGACGGCCGCACGCTGGCGCTCGGCGGAACCGTCACCGAAGGCGACTCGCTGAGCCTGCTGTGGCTGGTCGATATCGCCGACGGCTCGCTGCGCAGGCCCGCGGACGAATTGCAGCTCGAGGGTTCGACCATCGTCTGGCACCCGGACGGCGATCGCGTCGCCACCCTCGCCGCGCGGCGTGGTCTGCAGGAAGTGGTGGTCGTGGACGTCTCCAGCGGCGCCGTCACCCGGGTGGACGACGGCCTGCAACACGCGGCCGCACTGTGCGCGGCTGGCGATGGCCTGGTTTTCGCGCGCGCCGGCATCAGCGCACCGGTGATCAACATGGAATCGCACAGCGGCACATCCGACTCGGGTTACTACGTCGACCCGTACAGCATGGATGGCGAAGTCGATGACGCCCACGAACGCTATCGCCGGCTGTCGCCGCTGTCCTATGCCGATGACATCCGCACGCCCACCCTGCTGTTGCAGGGCGAGGACGACCAGCGTTGTCCGCTCGGGCAGTCGGAAGAGCTGCTTGCGCGGCTGGTCCGGCGCTCGAAGGCGCCGGCGCGCATGGTGGTCTATCCCGGCGGAACGCACCTGCTCGCGGGCACCGGCACGCCGAGCCATCGCGTCGACTACCACCGCCGGCTGTCGCGCTGGCTGCGCGGCGCACTTGACTGAACATCGATTGCCCGCCGCGCGTGCATCCGCGGCGGGCGACGCAGGTCAGTACGCGAACTCGCGGAACACGCGATCGATGTCGCCGTGCCATTCCCCGTGGAACAGTTCCAGCTTGCGCTCGGCAGGCGTCTGCCCGGCTTCGGCCAGCTCGATCAGCGGCTCGAGGAAACGCACCTCGTCGATGTCCTGCGCATTGCGGCGGTCGCGGCGACGCAGCCCGGCCGCACTGATCTTCAGCGCCTCGATGGCCAGCTCGCGCACGCTGTGGCCACGGAACGGGGTGGCCAGCGCGGTGCGCGGCACGTGGTCGCGCAGTGCATGCCGCTCGGCACGGGTGAAGTCGCGCACCAGGTCCCAGGCCGCGTCGAGCGCGGCATCGTCGTACAGCAGCCCCACCCAGAACGCCGGCAACGCGCACAACCGGTTCCACGGGCCGCCATCGGCACCGCGCATCTCGAGGTATTTCTTAAGCCGCACCTCGGGGAACGCGGTGGTCATATGGTCGGTCCAGTCGCGCATCGTCGGCAGCTCGCCTTCCAGGCCCGGCAGCTCGCCACGCAGGAACGCGCGGAAGCTCTGCCCGCTGGCGTCGTGGTAATGCCCCTTGCCATCCGCACCGTGGCGGTAGACGAAGTACATCGGCACGTCGAGGATGTAGTCGACATAGCGCTCGTAGCCGAAGCCGTCCTCGAACACGAAGTCGAGCATGCCGGTGCGGTCGGCGTCGGTATCGGTCCAGATATGCGAGCGATAGCTGAGATAGCCGTTGGGGCGGCCTTCGGTGAACGGCGAATCGGCGAACAGCGCCGTGGCGATCGGCTGCAGCGCCAGGGCCACACGGAACTTCTTCACCATGTCCGCTTCGGTGATGTAGTCCAGGTTGACCTGCACCGTGCAGGTGCGGGTCATCATGTCGAGGCCGAGGCTTCCGACCTTCGGCATGTACTCGCGCATGATCTTGTAACGTCCCTTCGGCATCCACGGCATCTCGTCGCGACGCCACTTCGGCTGGAAGCCCATGCCGAGGAAGCCCAGCCGCAACTCGTCGGCGACCGCCTTGACCTCGAACAGGTGGCTGCCCACCTCGCGACAGGTCTCGTGGATGTCCACCACCGGCGCGCCCGACAGTTCCAGCTGCCCGGCCGGCTCCAGCGTCACCGAGGCGCCATCACGCAGCAGCGCCACGGTGCGCCCGTTCTCGCGCACGGGGTCCCAGCCGAAGCGGGTCAGCCCGTCCAGCAGCGCCTCGATGCCACGCTCGCCGTCGAAGGTCGGCGGGCGCAGGTCGTCGAGGCGGAAACCGAACTTCTCGTGCTCGGTGCCGATGCGCCAGTCCGGGCGCGGCTTCTCGCCGGAGGCGATTTCCGCGGTCAGTTCGCGCGGGTCGAGGATCGGGGCATCGGGGGAAGGGCTTGAGGTGGGCACGTGGCGGAGGCTCGTCGACGCTTGCAGGACGCGCGCTGGCGGCACGTCGCGGGGGCGCCACTATATCCCGCGGCATCGACGGCACGGCGCACGCGCATGGCCCGCTGCGTCACCGGCAACGTCACAATCGCCGATGCGTCGGCCATGCATGTCGAATCCGGAACGCGGCGTTGCCCGCCGGCGTTGCGGTCGCCTCACAG
Source organism: Alterluteimonas muca (assembly GCF_021191595.1). Lineage (NCBI taxonomy): Bacteria > Pseudomonadati > Pseudomonadota > Gammaproteobacteria > Lysobacterales > Lysobacteraceae > Alterluteimonas > Alterluteimonas muca. Next base: position 184,455 of record NZ_JAIWPS010000001.1, on the reverse strand, counting down.
CGGGCGTGACCCGCGGTGTGGCTCGGATCAGCGCGGCGGAGGCAGTGCCAGCCAGCCGTTCACCACGCCGCAGGCCTCGTCGATGCCGAGCTTGTGCAGCGCCGAGAAGGTCTGCACCGACACCGAGTCGCCATAGGCCTGCTGGAGGTCGCGGCGCACCTGCAGCAGCACGTTGCCGGAACCACCGCGTCCCAGCTTGTCGGCCTTGGTCAGCAGCACGTGCGCGGGCAGCCCGCGTTCCACCGCGTAGCCGAGCATCTGCCGGTCGTAGTCGCGCAACGGATGGCGGATATCCATCACCACCACCAGCCCGCGCAGCGCCTCGCGGCGCGCGAAGTAGCCGGCGATGAAGGCCTGCCAGTGCGCCTGCAGGTCCTTGGGCACTTTGGCGTAGCCGTAACCCGGGAGGTCGACGAGGTGGCGGTCCTCGTAGGGCTCGACCTGGAAGAACACCAGCTGCTGGGTGCGGCCGGGGGTCTTGGAGACCCGTGCCAGCGCGTTCTGCTGGCACATGGCGTTGAGGGCGCTGGACTTGCCGGCGTTGGAGCGGCCGGCGAAGGCGACCTCGTAACCGATGTCGGGCGGAAGCTGGGCGGGGGTGTGCGCCGCCAGCCGGTAACGGGAGCGGGCAAGAAAGTTGGTCATGGGCGATAGGATCGCATGGGCGCCGGTGTGCCGCCCGTTTTTCCCGCCGGTGCGCAGGCCCGGTGGCTGCCGGCGCCGTTTGACCCCGGTCTCCACACGCGTCGATAATTCGGCGATCCCGGGCGCGTTCGCGTTCGATTCATGTTGTCGGAGCCCAGCAATGCGCCAAGCCCGCGTTTACGGAATCGCCGGCCTCGCCGCCCTCGTCATTGGCGCCGTGGCCTTCGCCCAGTCCACCGCGCTGCCGTTGCCGGAGGAAGCGCCCGTGCAGGCCGTACCGCTGGAAGACAACGCGGTGGCGGAACTCGCCGACACGCAGTGGGGTGATGCCCAGCGGGGCGCGACCATCGCCGGCACCTGCGCCGCCTGCCACGGCCTCGACGGCAACAGCGTGGTACGCGAGATCTATCCCAGCATCGCCGGGCAGAACGAGCCCTACATGGCCCACCAGCTGGCGCTGTTCAAGAGTGGCGAGCGGCCGAGCCCGATCATGCAGCCGTTCGCGCAGATGCTCTCCGCGCAGGACATGCGCGACGTCGGCGCGTACTACTCGATGCAGTCTGCACAGGCCGGCATCGCCGACGACGGCGTGGTCACGACCGGTGACTACGAAGGCATGAAGTTCTACGAGGTTGGCCAGCAGATCTACCGGCGCGGCGACACCACGCGGCAGATCCCGGCGTGCATGGCCTGCCATGGCCCGACCGGCGCCGGCATGCCGGGCCCGTCGTACCCGCACGTGGCGGGCCAGCCGGCGTGGTACACCGCCCGCCGCCTGCAGGAGTTCCGCGACGGCACCACCGGCGAGCGCGATACCCGCATGTTCCAGATCATGCACACCATCGCGCAGCCGCTCACCGACGAGGAGATCCAGGCGCTGGCCAGCTACATGGAAGGCCTGCACCCGCGTCCGGATGCCGCCACCCGTGCGCAGATGGCGCAGCTGCAGGCCGAGGCACCGGCGGAGATGAGCGCCCCCGCGGCGGATACGCGCTACCCCGATCCGGAAGCAGCCGGCAACCCGCCGGCGGGCGCGCCGGGTTCGCCTGAAGCCAGCGGCATCGACCCCGAGCAGTCGGCGGAGCCCGTCCAGCAGCAGCAGTGAGTGACGTCGTCGCTGCCCGGCGCCTGAGCGCGCCGTTGCCCCACCTGCAGTCCGAAGCGCCGGCCGTGGCCACACGCGCCGGCGTTTTCGTTGCAGCGCACCGCTTCCCGTCTTTCCGGAGTGTCCCGATGCACCTGTCCCGCCGGCTGCTGAGCTGTCTCGCCGCGTTGTGCCTGGCGCTTGCCGCACCGCTTGCATCCGCCCAGGAGGGCAATGCGCCGGTGGAAGGCGTCGACTACGTGCGCATCCCCGACGGGCGTCCGCTGGCACCGCCCGACGGCAGGATCGAGGTGGTGGAGATCTTCTCCTACGCCTGCGGCCACTGCGCCGACCTGCATCCGCTGATCGAGCCGTGGCAGCGCGCGCTGCCCGACGACGTGCGTTTCAGCTACCTGCCGGTGGTGTACCGGCCCGACGACGCGTTCGCCACCGCGTATTTCGCCGCCGGGGAGATCGGTGCACTGGAGCAGACGCATGCCGCGACCTTCGATGCCATGCACCGCGCGCGCCGCCTGCCGCGCAACGCCACCACCGCGGAGCTCGCCTGGTTCTACGAGCAGCTGGGCGTGGACCGTGCCCGCCTGGACGCCGCGATGGCCAGTGCGCAGACCCGGCAGAAGCTGAACGACGCACATGATTTCCTGCTGCGCAGTGGCGCGCAGGGCACACCCACCCTCATCATCAACGGCCGTTACCGGGTGCAGGCGCGCAGCCTGCGCGGGCTGCTGCGCACGGCCGAACAGCTGATCGCCGCCGAGCGCCAGGCTGGCGGCTGAGCCGCTCCACCCCTTCTTCTCGAGCCGAGGTTCTTCAAGCCATGAGCACGTCACGCATCCTTGTTTCCCTGCTGCTGGCCGCCGCCCTGGCCGCCTGTGGCGACCAGGCCACGACCGCGACCACCGACAGCGCCACGACCGCCACGGATGCGGCCGCCAATGCCAACCCCGCACCCGCCCAGGACGCCGCAACCGCCGATCCCGGCGCGCAGCCGTCCGCGGACGCCGACGCCGCTGTCGATCCGGCAGCCGACGCCGAAGCTGCTACGCCTGCACCGGCTGCCACGCCGCCGCAGGGCCCGGCCCCGGTCGAGGGCACCGACTACGTGACCATCGCCAACGGCCAGCCGTTCCAGCCGCTCAATGGCCAGGTCGAAGTGGTCGAGGTGTTCGGCTACACCTGCCCGGCCTGCGCCGCGTTCGAACCGGTGTTCTCGGCGTGGAAGAAGCGCCAACCCGCCGACGTCCGCGTGACCCCGCTGGCCGCACCGTTCGGTGGCTACTGGATGCCGTACGCACGCGCCTTCTACACCGCGGAATCGATGGGCCTGCTCGACCGTACCCACGGCGCGATGTTCGAGGCCATCCACGTGCAGCGCCGCCTGTCGCCGCAGAACGCCAGTGATCAGCAGATCGCCGGCTTCTACGCCAGCCACGGTGCCGACGCCGCGCAGTTCGCCAGCACCATGCAGAGCTTCACCGTCAACGCCAAGCTCAAGCGTGCCGAGCAGTTCCTTGCGCGCGCCGGCGTCGACGCCACCCCGACGCTGGTGGTCAATGGCAGGTACCGCGTGCTGGGCGGCCGCGCGTTCGAGGAGCAGCTCAACACCGTCGAGCACCTGGTCGCGCGGGAACGTGACGCGCGCTGAGGTGTCCTGGCGGTGATGTCGCCACTGGTCGTGCATCGCACCGCGCCGCCCGGCGCCGGTTCCGCGCACGCTGCGCCGCCGTCACCCGCCAGTGGCTACGGTGCGGGCGTCTCTCCCGACGCACCGGTGATGGCGATCGACCCCTCCACCCGCCGCCTGCGCCTGCTCAGCGCCAACATCCAGGCCGGTTCCAGCACGCGCCGCTACAGCGACTACGCCACCCGCAGCTGGTCGCACGTGCTGCCGGCGGGCAACAAGCGCTGGGCGCTCGACCAGATCGCCCAGCTCGCCGGCACCCACGACATCGTCGGCCTGCAGGAGGCCGACCCCGGCAGCTGGCGCTCGGGCTTCACCAACCAGACCCATTACCTCGCCGAGCGTGGCGGTTTCGACTGGTGGACCCACCAGCCCAACCGCAATGTCGCCAACCTCGCCTCCAGCGCCAACGGGCTGCTGGCGCGTATCGAGCCGGTCGAGGTGCAGTCGCATCCGCTGCCCGGGCGCATATCGGGCCGCGGCATGCTGCTGGCACGCTTCGGCGACGGTGCCGAGGGCCTGAGCATCGCGGTGGCGCACCTGTCGCTGGGCGCGCAGTCGCGCCGCTCGCAGCTGTCGTTCATCGCCGAGCTGCTGCACGACCATCCCAATGCGGTACTGATGGGCGACTTCAACTGCACCGCCGATACTCCGGAGATGGACATCCTCTACCGCAACACGAGGCTGCAGCCACCCTCGTGCGCGATCCAGACCTTTCCCAGCTGGCGTCCGGCCAAGGCCATCGACCACGTGCTGGCCACCGGCTCGCTGATCTGCAACGACATGCAGGCGATGCCGGCGGCGCTGTCGGACCACCTCGCGGTGTCGGTGGCGATGGACGTGCCGGTCGCGGCCCTGCAGTCGTCGCGCGACGCGGCGTAGAGCGCCCTCATCCGCCCCTGCGGGGCACCTTCTCCCGCACGCGGTAGAAGGGTGCAAGGCACGCCCTCTCCAGCAAGCGACGATGCAACGCCGACTCCTGCCCTGCACGCGCGAGGCGTCGAATCAGGGGCCTGCCCTGTTCCGAATTAGCGCCGGCCCTGTTCCGCGGACGCGGTGAAGGATCGCGGCAGGCGTTGTTCCCCGGATGCGGGGAGGATCGGGGCAGGCGCTGTTCCGCGGACGCAGGGAAGGATCGGGGCAAGCCCTTCTCCCGCCCGCGGGAGAAGGTGGCGCGAAGCGCCGGATGAGGGCAGCTCCGCGCGCACACTTCGTGCCCTGGAATGCCTCAGAACCTCAGGTCCGCGCGCAGGTACCAGAAGCGGCTGCCGGGCATGTCGTAGGTCGACGCGTCGTAGCCGTTGAGCGAGCACGACAGGCAGATCGGCGGATCCTTGGCGAACACGTTGTTGAGGCCCGCGGTGAGCGTCAGGCCCTGCTGCCAGTCGAAGCGGTAGCCGGCCTGCAGGTCGTGGAAGGTGGTCGAACCCAGCCGGTTGCGACCATTGGCCGGATCGCTGCAGACCGGGAACGTCACCGCATTGCCGCAGTCCTCGACCAGGTCCGACACGTGGCGCAGCGTCCACGATGCATTCCACGCTTCGCGGGTCCAGTCCAGCGACGCGGTGCTGGCCCATTCCGGGATCGCACTGTCCTCGACCTCGATGCCCGGGCGCCGCGGCTGCAGCTGACCGGCGCCACCCACCGCCTCGTAGCGGCCGACGAAGGTGTTCTGCCAGCCGAAGGCGAAGCGCCCGGCGGCGGTTTCGGGCAGCGTCCAGTAGAAGTCCACGTCCCAGCCGTCGGTCTTGATCGAGCCGAGGTTGGTCAGGCGGTTGTTGAAGGCGTTGATGCCGCCGGTGGCGGCACGGCCGATGCCATCGCAATAGGCCTCGTCGAGCGTGCGCACGCAGAGGTCGAGCTGGGTCTGTGCCGACAGCGCCTGGATCGGGCCCTGGATGTCGTGGCGGTAGAAGGTCACCTCGACATCGAAACGGTCCGCCCATGACGAATTCGCCGCGAACCACGGACTCCAGACGAAGCCGGTGGTGAAGCTGCGCGCCCGCTCCGGCTCGAGTTCGCGGTTGCCGCCGGTGGTGATCGAGATCTGCGGGTTGACCTGCGCGAACCCGGCCGGCACCCCCAGCGCGCGGCAGTTGGATTCCACCGATGCATCCAGGAACGGCTCGGAACAGGGATCGATCAGCTGCGCATCGAAGCGACTGTCGGAACCGAACAGCTCGCCGATCGACGGCGCACGGAAGCCTTCGGCATAGGTCGCGCGCAGCAGGAAGTCCTCGCTCACCTGCCAGCGCAGGCCGTACTTCGGTGTGAACTCGCCACCAAAGGTCGAATAGTCGGAGTAGCGGCCGGCGACGTTGAGGTTGAGACTCTGGCCGAGCACGCCCTCGCCGAAGATCGGCACGTCGAGCTCGACGAACACCTCGTTGACGTCGTAGCTGCCCGCGGTCGGCAGCGACGGCACGCCGTTGTAGTGGCCGCGCACGGTCAGCGGATCGGGCTGGTACCAGCCCTTGTACTCGCGGAACTCGTAGCCGGCGGCGAAGCCCACCTGGCCGGCGGGCAGGCGGAACAGGTCGCCGGAGATGTTGGCCGAGGCCAGGCGCAGTTCGTTCTGGCTTTCGTCGCGCACCAGCGGCTGGATCCAGCCGAGCATCTGCGGGGTGATCGTGCCGGCGCCGAAGATGTCGAGCGGCACGCAACCGGCCACTGCCGCGCAGGCGTCGGGATCGCCCAGCGCGAGCGCGATATTGAAGATGTTGTAGCTGCCGCGGTTGGTCTGGCGCGCCTTGTTGCGCGACCAGGCGGCGTTGACGTCCCAGAACCACAGCGAGTTGCCGGCCTCGAAGCTGCCGACCAGGCCGGTGCCCACATACTGGGTGTCGACCTTCTGCTCGAACACGCGCGCCCCGCCTTCCAGCGGCCGGCGCCCGACCAGAAACAGGTTTTCACCGGACACCAGGTCGAACCCGAACGGGTTGTACAGGTTGCGCGCGGAGATGGTGATGTTGTCGGCGAGCGGATTGCCGGTGGCGCCCTCGGGACCGAGGAAGATCGGCTCCGGTGCCGCCTGGTTGGTGGACTCGCGGCGGTTGACCAGCGCCTTGGCATACCACTGCAGGCCGGGATTGATGTCGAAGCGGAACTGGCCGAAGGCGCCGCTGCGCTTGGACGGCGTCAGCAACAGGTTGTATTCGGCGAAGTTGAAGCGGTCGGCGGTGCTGAAACAGTGGAAGCCATCGCTGCGCGCGCAGCCGGTCTGGCTGGGGTCGTACAGGGGATCGGTGACTCCGCTGTTGGGCACCAGGTCCAGCGTCGCGCCGGTGTTCGGGTCGCGCACCATGAAACGGCCGGCGGGGATCCCCGAGCTGCCCAGCGCCACCCCGGTGCCCGGCACCGGGAAGCGCGACTGCTCGCGGTCGCGGGCATACACCACGTCCTGGTCGGTGTGGCTGAGCGACAGGAACAGGCTGCTGCGCTCGGTGGTGCGGCCCCAGGCGAGGTCCACGCCCTTGCTGGCACCGTCGCCCTCGTCGAACTCGCCATAGTTCAGCGTCACCTGGGCGCCGTCGAAATCGCGGCGGGTGATGATATTGACCACGCCGGCGATCGCATCCGAGCCGTACAGCGACGAGGCCCCGTCCTCGAGCACCTCGATGCGGTCGACGATCGCCAGCGGAATGGTGTTGAGGTCGGTGGCCGCGCCCACGCCGGACGCCGACGACTCGTTGACCCAGCGGATGCCGTCGACCAGCACCAGCACGCGCTTGGAACCAAGGTGGCGCAGGTCGACCTGCGCCGAACCGGCGCCGACGCCGCTGCCATCCGGCGGGAAGCCGAAGTTGCCCGACGAGTTGAACTTGGTATTGAGCGCCGAACCGGAGCCGGTGAGCTGCTGCACCACGTCGCCGATCGAGGTGAGGCCGCTGCGCTCGATGTCGGCACGGGTGACGGTGTGCACCGGCACTTCGCCCTCGAGTTCGGCGCGTCGGATGCGCGTGCCGGTGACCTGGACGGCGTCGAGGGTGCGGGTGTCGGGGGTGGTGGACGCCGGGCGCGCATCCTGCGCGGCAGCGGTGGCGGGCAGGGCGAGCAGCAGGCTGAGCTGGACCGCGCGGGCCAGCCGTGAGGGGGTCGGCAACATCATCGTTCTCTCCATGGACGAAGGTTGCCGCCGATGCCCCTGTCCATCCGCGGCGACCCGTTGTAACCAAAGCGTTAAAACTGAACTGTGACTTGCGTCACTGATCGGCCGCCGCAATGGTCGTGCGCGGACGGTTTCCGCCGCTGTACGTCAGTGGTCCTGCCGCGATGGGCTGTTCCGCCCGGCGTCGAAGTGCGCGCGCAACCGCGCCACCTCCGCAGCCCCGACTGCCGCGCAGGCGAGCCCGTACGAGTGCACGTGCCTGGCCGGCCACTGCGCCTGCGGCGACTCATCGGCGTAATGGAAGTAGTCCCACAGGATCGCCGCCCAGCTGTTGCAGCGCATGCGCAGGCCGGCCAGCGAGCCTTCGGCTGCATCCGGACAGGAGCCGGGCGGCGTGCCCTCCACCTCCCAGGCGGTGCCGGTCCAATGCGCGGGCTCGCAGTCGAGCAGCACCCCGCCGCAGTCGGCAAGAAAGCCGTAACCGGTGATCTCGGTGACCGTCGCGCCCAAGGTGCCGATCAGTTCGACGAACTCGTCATGGCGCGCGGCCGGATACGTCAGGTCGAGATCGTCATGCGCGCGGGTGATGCGGCCCAGCCGCGCGTCGATGGCCCAGCCGCCGCCCAGCCAGACCGGCAGTTCACGCCGCGCGGCGGCGTCCAGCAGCCGCGCCAGCAGGTCGAGCTGCGCCTGGTTGCCGGAGTGTTCGCCGACCTGCATCACCGCCGGCTACCAGAGCACCAGGCTCAGGCCGACCAGGAACAGGAAGCCCGCGAACACGCGCTTGAGCGCGGCGCCGCTGATGGCATGCGCCAGCCGCGTGCCCAGCGGCGCGGCCAGTACCGAGGCCACCGCGACGCCGATCGCCGCAGGCAGATAGACGTAGCCGACCGCGTGCGCAGGCAGGGCGCCGGCGGGCGCCTGCAGGGCGTAGCCCGCGGCCGCCGACAGGCCGATGAACACGCCGCAGGCCGACGACGTGCCCACCGCGCGTACCGGGGCGACGCCCAGCCACACCAGCAGTGGCACGGTCATGCTGCCGCCGCCGATGCCGACCACCGCCGATACCGCGCCGATGCCGCCGCCGGCGGCCACCATCGGCGCACCGCGCGGCGCGATGTCGCCGCGGCCACTTCCCTTGCGCGCGCGCGACAGCGCCATCTGCGTGCCGACCACGAAGCAGTAGCCGGCCACGCACCACTTCAGCACCTCGCCATCCAGGCCGATCGCGAAGCGGCTGCCGAACCACGCACCCACCAGGATGCCGGGCACCAGCCACGCCACCGTCGACCACAGCACGCCGCCGCGGCGGTGATGCGACCACGCCGACGAGCTTGCGGTGAGGATGATGCTGGCCATCGAACTGGCGAGTGCCGCATGCATGGCCACCTCCCTGGGCACGCCGTGCAATGGCAGGAACCACGCCAGCGCCGCCACCAGCACCAGCCCACCACCGATGCCGAGCAACCCGGCAAGCACCCCGGCCACGGCGCCGAGCGCGAGGAAGAACAGCAGCATCGTCAGCATGTGGCACTCGTGGCAGCGGCGGTGCGCAGGAGGTTAGCCCAGCGCGCACGCGACGGTGCGTGTGCGCGGCATCAACGCGCTTCATCGCGGCTTGGCTATAGTCCGGCGGATGTCGCGCATCCCATGTTTACGTCATCCGTCCCGTGTGCTCGCGCTCGTCCTGCTGGCACTGTCCGTCACCGCAACGCATGCGCAACCGGCCGGCGATGCCGGGCTGCGGGGCGCGTTCGCAGCCGCCGCGCGTGGCCAGACCGTACCGGCGCACATGAGCGGCCATCCGGCGTACGGCTGGGTGGAGTTCACCGCCCTGCGCCGCAATCTCGTCACCCTGCCCGCATCCCAGGCCGACGCCTTCATGCAGCGCTACCGCGGGCAGGCGGTGGCCGAGGTGTTCCGCGAGGAGTGGCTGCGTGCGCTGCACCGTCGCCAGGACTGGGCCGGGATCCGCGCCGCGTGGGCGCCCACCATCGGCAACACCGCGCTGCGTTGCATCGAACTCGATGCCCGCCAGCGCCTGGGCGCGGCGGATGCCCGCTGGGACCAGGAGGTGGCAGCGATCTGGACCAGCAGCGGCAACTCGCTGCCCGACGAGTGCGATGCGCCGTTCGCGGCCGCCACCACGCGCGGCAGCCTGACCCCCGCGCTGCGCTGGCAGCGGCTGGAACTGGCCGCCGCGGAATGGAACCCGGCGGTGATGCGCAGCGCCGCAGCCGGGCTGTCCGGGGGCGAACGTGCGCTGGCCGAGGACTATGCCGCCTTCGTACAGGCGCCGCACAACCGTGCGCTGCTGTGGCCGAAGACACCACGCAGCCGGGCGGTGGCTTCGCACGGGCTGGCGAAACTGGGGCGCGAGGACCCGGACGCCGCCGAGGCGCGACTGCCCGCACTCGCCCAGGCGCTGGGTTTCGACGACAGCGAACGCGGGCGCGTGCTGCACCAGATCGCGCTGTGGACGGTCGCGTCCTACCTGCCGCGTTCGGCCGAACGGCTTGCGGCAGTACCGCTGACCGCCTACGACGAGCGCCTGCACGAATGGCAGGTGCGCGAGGCGATCACCCGCTCCGACTGGAAAACCGCGCTCGCCGCGATCCAGCGCATGCCGCCGACGCAACGCAATGATTCGCGCTGGACCTATTTCGCCGGGCGCATGCACGAACTGCTGGGCGAGGCGCAGGCCGCACGCACGCAGCTCACGCGCGCCGCGCGCGAGGCCACCTTCCATGGTTTCCTGGCCGCCGACCGCCTGGGGCAGCCGTACGCGCTGTGCCCCCTGGAACTGCCTGCAGACGCCGCCGTGCGCGCGCGCGTCGCCAACCGCCCGGAGATGGTGCGCGCGATGGCGCTGTTCGGCGCCGACCGCCCCGGCTGGGCGACGCGCGAATGGAACGCCGCGCTGGAGACCTTCAGCGATGCCGAGCGTCGCATCGCGGTGGCGGTGGCGCAGGACCACGGCTGGTTCGACCGCGCGGTGTTCTCGCTCGGCCGGCAGCCCGAGGAGACCCGCTATTACACGCTGCGCTTCCCCCTGCACCATGACGACCTGATCCGCGCAGAGGCGCGCCGCCACAACCTCGACCCGGCGTGGATCGCGGCCGAGATCCGCGCCGAGAGCACCTTCAACCCGCGCGCGCGTTCGCCCGCCGATGCACGCGGGCTGATGCAGGTGATCCCCGCCACCGGGCAGGCGGTGGCGCGGCGCCTGGGCGAGCCCTGGGGCGGCGCGGAGAGCCTCTACGACGCGGCAGTGTCGATCCGCCTGGGCACCGCCTACCTGCGCGAGATGAAGGAGCGCTATGGCCTGCCCTATGTCGCCATCGCCGCCTACAACGCCGGCCCCGCGCCGACGCGACGCTGGATGGAACAGCGCCCGGGCATGGACCCCGACCTGTGGATCGAGACCATCAGCTACCGCGAGACGCGCGAGTACGTGGCGCGCGTGCTGGCCTTCAGCGTGATCTACGACTGGCGGCTGCATGGCGCGGCGGTGCCGGTCAGCGAGCGCATGCAGGGTCGCGTGGACGCACCGCGCAAGCCGTTCGCGTGCCCGGCCTGAGCCATGCGATCGGCGGTAGCGCGCTTGCGCGCGAAGGAGCCTGCCGGAGAGCGACGTCGCTGCGAGAGGCCCGCACCCAGTGCTGCTCGCACAGGCTGCGCGCAGGCGCCCTGCGGGCCATGACCCGATCGCCCCGGTCGGGGCCATCGCCTAAGCTGTCGACCCGTTGAACGACCGGCACGCCAGGTGATGAAGACCTACCTCGTCGGCGGCGCGGTGCGCGACCGCCTGCTGGGATTGCCACCGGGCGATCGCGACTTCGTCGTCGTCGGCAGCACGCCCGAAGCCATGGAGGCCGCGGGCTTCCGCCCGGTGGGGCGTGATTTCCCGGTGTTCCTGCATCCCGATACCGCTGAGGAACATGCGCTGGCGCGCACCGAGCGCAAGTCCGGGCGCGGCTATCGCGGTTTCGTGGTGCAGGCCGACGCATCGGTGACGCTGGAGCAGGACCTCGAACGCCGCGACTTCACCATCAACGCGATCGCCGAGGATGCCGACGGCAGACTGGTGGATCCGTTCGGCGGCGCGCGCGACCTCGAGGCGCGGGTGCTGCGCCATGTCGGCCCGGCGTTCGTCGAGGATCCTCTGCGGGTACTGCGCGCGGCGCGCTTCATGGCGCGCTTCGCACCGCTGGGTTTCCGCGTGGCCGGGGAGACCCTGGCGCTCATGCGCGAAATGGCCGCCGGCGGCGAGCTTGCCGACCTGGTGCCCGAGCGCGTGTGGCAGGAACTGTCGCGTGCGCTCGCCTACGCACAGCCGTCCGCCTTCCTGCAGACGCTGCGCGACAGCGGCGCGCTCGCGGTGGTGCTGCCGGAGGTGGATGCGCTGTACGGCGTGCCTCAGCGCGCGGAATACCACCCCGAGATCGACACCGGCGTCCACACCGGGATGGTCTGCGACATGGCGGCGCAGCTTGCACCGGGGGATGCGGTGGTCGGGTTCGCGGCGATGACCCACGATCTCGGCAAGGCACTGACGCCGCCGGCGGAATGGCCGAAGCACATCGGCCACGAGCAGCGCGGGGTGAAACCGCTGCTGGGCCTGTGCGAGCGACTCAAGGTACCGTCCGCGCATCGCGAGCTGGCGGTGATGGCCTGCCGCGAGCACCTCAACGTGCATCGCCTGTTCGAGCTGCGCGACCGCACCGTGCATACGCTGCTGGAGCGGTGCGATGCATTCCGCAAGCCGGAGCGCATCGCCCGGCTGGCCACCGTCTGCGAGGCCGACAAGCGCGGCCGCCTGGGCCTGGAAGACGTGCCCTACCCGCAGGCGGGCGAACTGCTGCGCCTGCTGGACGCCGCCCGCGCGGTGCAGGCGCGCGACGTGGTGCGCGAGGGCATGACCGGACCCGCGATCGGCGAGGCCCTGGCGCGGGCCCGGGTCGCCGCGATCGGGCATGCGCGTGCACCGTCGCCAGCGTAGCGGGCGGCACCGCCGGGTCGGTCCCGATGCCGCCGGACCAATCACTGCCGGGCTGCTTCCGGGCTTTCTCGCGATCGATGGAACATCGGTCCGGGTCGCGCACCTACGGCGACAGGGCATGCCCAGCCGGATATTTCCGCGTCCTGCTCCCACTGGCGTGGCGTCTTCCGGATCTTCTCCCGATCGAACGGGGCATCCGTGATGTCCCGGTAGCCCACCGCGGACGCAGGGGGATGTCCAGCCGGATATCTCCGCGTCCTGCTCCCACATCCGGCCGCCGGCCATCCATGGCCGGCTCTGGACATCCCCCTGCATCCACGGCGGGCCCGACCTGTCGTCGAGACGGGACGAAGATCAAGATCAACGACAACAAACGCGTGTTCGATTCAAGGTGACTCCGCCGGATCCTGCTCCTGACAATTCCCGCCGGAGCCGGCGACTGCCAGCGCCCGTCGCGTGCACCGGGGGGTGTGCTCCCAGCCGGCCATGGATGGCCGGCGGCCGGCCGTGGTAGCCGGACGCGGACTCCGGCCGGGGGAGCACGCCCCCCGGTGTGCGCGACGGGCAGCGCGGGCCACAACGGAGCGGCCCGAGCCGCCTCGCAGCCTTGCGGAAGCACCATCTCCCGAGCGAACGCCAGCGCCTCCGCATCGGGCGGCCGCGTCCAGACGCCTCCAGACGACGCATGGAAGTCGCTTCTCGGAAGATCCCTGCGGGCCTGGTGTCGCGAATCTCCAACCGTTCCCGGGATTGGCGACAGCAGTGCGCCGGTCGGCACACTGTGCACCTGACCCCGGCTCGGACCGATACACCCATGACCCTGCACCGCCTGTTCCCCGCATTCGCCTGCATCGCCCTGCTCGCACCCGCCAGTGCGCACGCGGCCGATCCCTTGCCGCAGCTGCGTGCGTACGAGGTGCGCGAGGCCTGGCGGAAGCCGCTCGCGCCGGTGCGCATCGCGCAGAACACCTGGCAGATCGGTACCGCCGGCCTGAGCGCGCTGCTGGTGACCGGCAACGACGGCGCGATCCTCATCGACGGCGGCATGCCGCAGGCCGCCGACCACCTGCTGGCCAACATCGCCGCGCTGGGGCTGCAGCCGACGGACGTGAAGTGGATCGTGCACAGCCAGGCGCACGCGGACCATGTCGGCCCGCTGGCTGCGGTCAAGCGCACCACTGGCGCGCGCGTGGCCAGCAATGCCGAGTCGGCCGCGCTGCTGGCACGTGGCGGCGCCGATGACCTGCATTTCGGCGACGGCATGCTCTATCACCCGCTGCAGGTCGACCGCCTGTTGCAGGACGGCGAAACCCTCACGCTCGGCGGACTGCAGCTGCAGGTGCATTTCACCCCCGGCCACACACCCGGCAGCATGAGCTGGAGCTGGACCGACATCGGCAGCGACGGCGCGCCGGTACGCATCGTCTACGCCGACAGCCTGAGCGCACCCGGCTACCGGCTGGTCGGCAACCCGCGCTACCCGCGCATCGTCGAGGACTTCCGCCGCAGCATCGCCACCCTGCGTGCCCTGCCCTGCGACCTGCTGCTGACACCGCACCCGGAAGCCAGCGGCTGGCGCTATGACGCCACCCCCGCACGCGAGCGCGAACTCGACTGCCGCGGCTATGCGGACGCCGCCGGGGCCGCCCTCGACGCGCGGATCAACGAGGAACGCGCAGCGCGCTGAGGACGGCAAAGCCGCCAACCGATAGCGGCTGTACCGGACAGCGGAATCGATACGCCCATCGCGATGCGTCCAGCTTGTCCCGGCGACGGCGTGGGCCATGCCACCTGGCCCCGACACGCGCGGCGCGTCCGGGATGATGCGGTCGCGCACGCGACCTGCCGGATCGGCGCTGCTACAGCCGCTTCTGCAGCGCCATGGCCGCGGCGGGGTTGCGCGCCTTGGCCGCGCCGATGAAGAACACGAACACCTCGCGCGGCGACGCCTTGCGCTTCACGGCCGGCTCGACCCGCGGCAGGTCGTCGGGTTCCCCGCCGGCGGCCCAGGTGCGTGCGCGCTGCGCCCAGGCGTCGAGCTCGGCATCGGGATAGCCGGTGGCCACCTCGTCGCGGCTGTGCATCAGCCGCGCATAGACGAAGTCGCCGGTGATGTCGGCGAACGACGGATACGCCGGTGAATCGGTGAACACCGTAGCCACGCCCTGGTCGCGCGCGAGTGCCAGGTACTCCGCGCACATGAAGTCCGGGTTGCGCACCTCCAGCACATGCCGCAATAGCCTGCCGTCGAGCGTGCGCGGCAGCAGGTCGAGGAAGGCGGCGAGATCGTCGCGGTCGAACGCACGCCGCGGCGCCAGCTGCCACAGCAGCGGGCCCAGCCGGTCACCCAGCTCGGCGATGCCGCCGTGGATGAAGCCGTCGATGCGTGCGCCGGTCTCCGCCAGCCGGCGTGATTCGACGATCTGCTTGGGTGCCTTCAGCGCGAACAGGAAGCCTTCCGGGGTTTCCGAGCGCCAGCGCGCGAACGTGGCCGGCTTCTGCGGCCCGTAGAACGTACCGTTGATCTCGATCGCGGTGACCTGGCGGCTGGCGAATTCCAGCTCGCGCCGCTGCACCAGGCCCTTCGGATAGAAGTTGTCGCGCCAGGGCACGAAGGTCCAGCCACCCATGCCGGTGCGGATGCCGTGCTTCGGCTGCGGGATGTTGCTGAAGAGATCGACCATCGTGGCCTCGCTACGGGCGTGTGTCGTCACGGACGATCGCGCACGGCCGGTGGCGGTGTCGTGCAGGGCGCCCGCGGCGGGGCCCGTTGCGCCGCAGGGCAAGGTGCACGTACCGGGCTCACGGTTACCGCGGACCGGCGGGCGACCCACCCACAGGGCCTGCGCGGAATGCTGCCCCGCGGATTATGCGGACCTTGTTGCGCCGGCCAGCCGCGGCCGCACATGGCGGTCGAGCAGCACGCCCAGCGGTGCGAGTTCCGGATACTGCGGGATCACCACGTCGAGATAGCCGAGGAAGCGCGGTGCGTCGACCAGGTATTTCGGCTTGCCATCGCGGTGGTGCAGCCGCGCGAAGATCCCCATGACCTTGAGGTGGCGCTGCACGCCGGTCAGCGCCGCATCGCGAAGGAAGCGTTCGCGCGCGGGCACCGGGAGGCCGGCGGCCAGCGCGCGCGCGTGGTAGCGCGCCAGCCAGCCTTCCACACGCGCTTCCGGCCAGCTGTGGAAGGCATCGCGCAGCAGGCATACCGGGTCGTAGGCGACGGGCCCGCGCACCGCATCCTGGAAATCGAGCACCGCCACGCCGTCGGCCACCGGCATCAGGTTGCGCAGCATGTAGTCGCGGTGCACCAGCACCTGCGGCTGCGCCAGCATCGCGTCGACCAGCAGCGCCTTCACCCCGTCGAGCGCGGCGCGTTCGTCGGCATCGAGCTCAACGCCGAGGTGGCGGCCGAGGAACCAGTCGTCGAGCAGCGCGAGTTCGCGCAGCAGCATCGGCGCGTCGTAGGCCGGCAGGTGCGCGGGCGGCGCGACCGCCTGCACGCGCAGCAGCTGGTCGAACGCGGCCTCCATCAGCGCATCGGCATCCAGCCGCGCCAGCGCCTGCAGGCAGGTGTCGCCGCCGAGGTCTTCCAGCAGCAGGAAGCCGGCGTCGACATCGCGCGCATCGACGCGCGGCACGCGCACACCGCCGGCGTCGAGCAGGTCACGCACCTCGAGCCACGGCCGCACGTCCTCGAGGTCGGGCGGCGAATCCATGACGATGCGGCCGGGGCCCGCGCCCCGGGTGCGCCAGTAGCTGCGGAAGCCCGCATCCATCGATGCGCGCTGCAGCTCCAGCGCCGGTTCACCGGTGGCCGCGCGCGCCCAGGCCAGTCGCTGCGTGGCGCGCAGCGCGTCGGGGATGGCGTGGACGATGGCGGGTGCGTGCATGGGGGGACAGGCGGCTGCAGGGGCGCGCAGCGTAGCAAGTCCGCGCGATCGCGGATGGGCGGGCGGACGCCCGGCGCGCCATGCGCAACCCGGGGTGCATCGCTGATGGCGGGCGACCTCGTGCCGCTGGTCCCCCGGCCGGCGCAAGCAGCCCGGCTAGCGACGCCCGCCGTCGAACCGCAGCAGCGCATCGCGCCATGGCGTCAGCCGCGTTGCCAGCCCGGCGATGACGCCCAGGGTGTTGGCGAGTGCGTCGGCCGGATCCCCCACCCGGGTCGCGGTCAGCGCGCCCTGCGCGTATTCGATGCCGACGCCCAGCAGCACCAGGCCGATCCCGGCACCCAGCAGTGACGCCCAGCGCGCGTACAGCTGCACCGCGCCGATCGCCAGCACTGCATAGGCGAGGAAGTGGCCGAGCTTGTCGCTGTTGTCGACCGGCGGCAGCGGCGGCGCCGGCGACAGTGACGCCACCAGTACCGTGGCGATCGCCGCGATCCACAGCCCCGCCCACAGCCACGGGCGGCGGAACGGTTTCAGCGGGCGGCCCGGGCGCAGCCGGCTCACAGCCGGTGGCTCAGGTCACCGGCGAGGAAAGCGTGGTCGAGGTCGACGTCGCGGGCGAAACCCATCACCTGGAAGCGCTCGCCCATCGCGTCGGGATGGGTCAGCTGCTTGACCTCCTGGCGCAGCCGGTAGCGCGCGGCCTCGTCGCCGGCCTCCGCCTCGAGGTCGACCAGCAGGCGGTCGATGCCGTTGCCGAGCAGGAAGCTGGCCTGGTTGCAGTAGCCGGCGAAATCGAAGCCGGCCCCGGTGCCCGCCTCGGCCAGCGCAGTGAAATCCACCGACGCGGTGAGGTCCTGCAATCCCGGACGTGCCAGCACATCGCTGCCCACGCGGTGGCGGCTGAACGCGCGCAGGGTGCCGTCGCGGCGCTCGGGGCGGTAGTAGTCGCGGCGCGCGTGGCCGTAGTCCACGAACAGCATCGCGCCGGCATCCAGCCCGCCGATCACCGCCTGGATCCAGTACGGCAGTTGCGGCAGCAGTTCGGAGCGGTAGCCCTCGGCGAACGGGGTGTCCAGCTGGCGTTCGACATGGCGCACGGCCGCGGCGAGCAGCGCATCCGCCGGGCGGTCGGTGATGGCGAATGCGCCGTCCGCATCGACCGTGACGTGCTCTTCGAAGACTTCACCGTCGCGGATGGTGAAGCGCGGTGTTGGCAGCGCGTCGATCACCTCGTTGGCGAACAGCACGCCGCGCCACGGCTCCTGCAGCGGGCCGTCGAGCCAGGCCACGCGCGCGAATGCCTCGGCAGGCAGCACGCGCTGCAGGTGGTCGCGCTGGCGCTCGCGCAGGTCCGCGCTGGGCTCGAGGATGGCGTAGCGCGCGGGCAGCGTGTCGAGCGCGACCAGGCGACGGATCGCGTGTTCGGCGAAACGGCCGCTGCCGCCGCCGATCTCGACGAACTGGGCATCGGCGCCGAGCTGGCGCAGTACCGGTGCCAGCGCCTCGGCCACCGCCCCGGCGAACAGCGTGCCCAGTTCCGGTGCGGTGACGAAATCGCCCTCGGCGCCGAACTTGGCCATGCCGGCGCTGTAATACCCCAGGCCGGGCGTGTACAGCGCCAGCTCCATGAAGCGGTAGAACGGGATCGCACGGCCCGGCGTGGCGTGGATCTCGTCGCGGATCAGTGCCTGCAGCCGGGCGCTGAGCGCGAGGGCGGCGTCGGGCAGGTGGGCGTGCAGGTCTGGCATCGGCTGGCTTCACGAAGGCGGGCTACAGGATAAGCGAGGCCGCCTGCACGCCCGCCGGACGGGCGGTTATGGTGTCGGGCCGTCGCCGCTGCCGATCGCCATGACCGACCGCCCCGCCCCCGTCGCCCTCGTCACCGGCAGCGCGCACCGCCTCGGCAATGCGATCGCCCGGCGCCTGCATGCGGCCGGCTACGACCTCGCCCTGCACTACCGCAGCCAGCGGCCGGAGCTGGACACGCTGCTGGCCGACCTGGAAGCCGCACGTGCGGGCAGCACGCTCGCGCTGCAGGCGGAACTGGCCGACACCGACCGCCTGCCCGCGCTGGTCGAGAAGACAGTGGCGCGCTTCGGTCGCCTCGATGCGCTGGTCAACAACGCCTCGTCCTACTTCGCCACGCCGCTGGGCGTGGCCACCACAGGCGACTGGGACCGGCTGTTCGCGAGCAACGCGCAGGCGCCGTTCTTCCTCGCCCAGGCGGCGGCACCGCACCTGCGCGCGGCGCGCGGCGCGATCGTCAACATGACCGACATCTACGCCCGCCATCCGCGCGCCGACCATGCGCTGTACTGCATGGCCAAGGCGGCGCTGGAAGCGGCCACGCGTTCGCTGGCGCTCGATCTCGCGCCCGAGGTGCGGGTCAACAGTGTCGCCCCCGGCGCCATCCTCTGGGGCGACAGTGCCGGCGACGACGACCCCGCACGCCAGCAGTCGATGCTCGCGCGCACGCCGCTGGCGCGCACCGGCACCCCCGACGAGGTCGCCGGCGCGGTGCTGTGGTTGCTGCGCGACGCGACCTACCTGACCGGCGAGAGCCTGCGCGTGGACGGCGGGCGGCTGGTCGCTGGCTGAGGCCGCGGCCTGCGAAGCCAGGCCCGCGGTTGATGCGCGGGAACCACCTGCCGCGCGCGGCCGGTGGGAGCGGCCTTCATCGCGATCTGCCAGCCACGCGCGACGCGCGGCCCGCCGGCGCAGACACTCAGCCGCGCGCGCGGAACGCCTGCTCCAGGACTGCCGGCTGGAAGCCAGCGGGCGCATCGCCGGTGTTGGCATAGCGGTAGAGCACCGCCGAATACACGCCGCCCAGCGCCGATTGCACCACGCCCAGCAGCAGCACCGCGATCGCGAACAGCCCGCCCACCAGGATCGCCAGGCCCAGCCAGGCCTTGGCCGCCAGCACCGTCAGCGCGATGCCGGCAACGATGGTGACCGTGCTGATCAGGCCGAACGCCGCACCGATGCCGACGTTGCCGATGGCGTTCTCGCCCCAGGTGCGCTTGAGCAGGCGCACGCTTTCCTTCAGCGCATCGATCGGGCCGACATCGCGGCTGACCAAGACGGGCACGACCAGGAACGTGGCCAGGGTCCACGCCGCGCCGAGCAGGCCGCCGAACAGGCGGACGAGGATGTTGCCCTCGCGGTTGCGCAGCGACTGCAGCAGCACGCCCACGGTCGCGGCGATCGCCGCATAGCCCAGGATCGCCGGCAGTCGCGCGCGGGCCGCGCGCAGGCCGTCGCCAAGTCCGGGGTCGCCGCCATCGAGCCGGATCATCGCCGCCGCCACCAGCGCGCAATTGAAGAAGATGATCACGCTGTACTGGCAGAAGTAGAACAGCAGCCCGACCGCGATCGCGCCGAAGCCCCAGCTGCCGGAGAAGCCACCGAACACCGACATCGGCAGCAGGAACGTCGCCAGCACCACCAGCGTGCACATGCCCGAGATCACCGGGAACAGCATCAGCTCCTTGTCGGAACGCAGCACTGCCGCGCTCGCCTTCACCAGCGCCCAGCTGCGCTGAAACTTCTCCAGCATGGCCCACCTCCATCTGTCGACGTACGGAAATCCTGCGCCGGTGCCGCCAGCACGGGCAAGCGCCGGAAGTCACCAGGACGATGACGCGCGGGCGATGTGACCGCGATCAGCCGCGTGTCCGCGACATCGCGCGGACACGCGCAGGCTGCAGCCCGCGCCCGCATGCACACACGCCCTGTCCCGCGCCCCCGCCGGCCGCGTATACGGATGCGGCCTGGGCCTATCCGGCTGCGGCGAGCGCAACGCCCGCCACGCGCGGCGTACCGTTCATGCGGGCAGCACCACCGGTTCCATCGCCAGCCCGCGTTCGGACGAGTCGTCCCACAGCGCGGCCAGCGTGCGCCCGCTCACCGGCTCGACGATATCCGGCGCGATTTCCGCCAGCGGCCGCAGCACGAAGGCGTGTCGCAGGTCCGCCCTCGGCAGCCGCAGCCGCCCAGGCCCGTCGATCACCAGGTCGTCGAACAGCACGATGTCGATGTCGATGTTGCGGTTGCCGTAACGCGGCCCACTGCGGTCGCGGCCGTGCGCATCCTCCAGTGCATGCAGCCAGGCGTCGAGCGCGTGCACGTCGAGCGTGGTGCGCAGGACGGCGGCGGCGTTGACGAAATCCGGGCCGTCGAAGCCCACCGCGCGGGTGCGGTAGAACGCCGAGAACCGCAGCTCGCCGAACTCCGCACGCAGCGCCTTCACCGCAGCGGCGAGGTGGCGCTCGGGGTCGACATTGCTGCCGAGGCTCAGACAGGCGGTATGCGGCATGGGGGCGCTCCGGATCGGGGCGCCATGATCGCGCAGCGGCGGCGCGGGCGCGATGCCTCAGCGGTCCCCGGCTGCATCCAGCGGGGGTTGCGCCGGCGCGAACGCCCGCGCCGGCCGTGCCGCATCACCGTCACCGTCGAGCTGGCGCAGCCGCACTTCCACCGCGGCATCGCTGTGGGCCTGGAACACGCTCAGCCCGAACTCCGGAAGGATCGCCAGCAGATGGTCGAAGATGTCGGACTGGATGCCCTCGTAGACGGCCCAGCGGGTGTCGGCGGTGAAGCAGTAGATCTCCAGCGGCAGCCCGGCCTCGGTCGGTTGCAGCTGCCGGACCAGCAGGGTGAGCTCCTGGTTGATGCCTGAGTGATGGCGCAGGTAGTGCTCGACATAGGCACGGAAGGTCCCGAGGTTGGTCACCCGGCGATGGTTGACCGGCTCGGCGCCGCGCTCGGCCAACGCCGCGTTCCATTCGCGAAGCTCACGGTCCTTGCGATCCAGATACTCGTCGAGCAGCACGAAACGACGGAAGCGGGCGATCTCGTCGGGCTCCAGGAAGCGCACGCTGCGCTGGTCGATATGCAGCGCGCGCTTGATCCGGCGCCCGCCGCCTTCGGACATGTGGCGCCAGTTCTTGAACGAATCCGAGACCAGCTTCTTGGTCGGCACGGTGGTGACCGTGCGGTCCCAGTTGCGCACGGTGACCGTGTGCAGGGCGATGTCGATGACGTCGCCGTCGGCGTTCTGGCTCGGCATCTCGATCCAGTCGCCGATGCGCACGCGGCCGTCGTTGCTGATCTGCACGCTGGCCACCAGCGACAGGATGGTGTCCTGGAAGATCAGCATCAGCACCGCGGTCATCGCGCCGAGGCCGGTGACGATGTGCAGGAACTCCGCGCCGATCAGCGTCGCCACCACCGAGATGCCGACCAGCACGAACATGATGATCTTGACGACCTGGAAGTAACCCTTGATCGGCCGGTTGTGCGCGTCGGGGCGCCGCTCGTAGGTCCGGTTGATGGCGTCGAGCACCTTCGACACCGCCAGCGCGATGGTCACCACCACGAACACCTGGCACAGCGCCTTGACCACATCGACCAGCTGCGGCGGCAGGTCGGGCACCACCGAGATGCCGGCCGAGATCACCAGTGCCGGCACCACGTTGGCCAGCCGCGGGATCACCTGCAGGCGCACCTGCTGGTCGTGCTGCGCGCCGCCCAGCGCGGTGCGCTGCAGCAGCTGTCCCAGGCCGCGCAGCAGGATCCGCTTGGTGAGGAAATTGGCCAGCCAGGCCAGCAGCAGCAGGCCGGCGAGCACGGTCACGGTGTAGGCCCACGGGTACGGCGCAAGCGCGTCGTTGAGGCGTTCGAGCTGGGATTGCATGGGGTCGGGTCCTCCGGGGTGCGCCGGCACCGGAAGTCCCTGTATCAGGCCTGCCGGCTGCGTTCGATGATGACGCCGACCGCGCGCGCACCACGCACCGCACCCGGCTTGCTGAGCTTCAAGCGTAACCAGTCGACCTTGAACTCATCGAGCACGATCGCCGCACACCGTTCCGCCAGGGTTTCCACCAGCCCGAATTCCGAGGCCTGCACGTACGCGATCAGCCGCTTGCTGACCGCCTTGTAGTTGAGCGTGTGGGTGATGTCGTCACTGGCGGCGGGCACGCGGTTGTCGAAGCCCATCTCGAGGTCGAACACCAGCGTCTGCCGGATCCGCCGTTCCCAGTCGTAGATGCCGATGAGCGCCTCGATCTCGAGGCCTTCGATGAAGACTTTGTCCATGGCGGCGTGCGTCGAACGGCTGCGGGGATGGCCGCACAGCTTAGCCGCTGCACGCGCCGTCCCTGCCCGGCTCAGGCCGCCAGTGGCGACAGCGTCGCCATGTCCCAGCGCGGGACCGCGCGCACGCTGGCGTCGTCGTACTGGCCCGCTGCCAGGCGCAGAGCCCCGGCAAACGCGATCATCGCGCCGTTGTCGGTGCACAGCGCCGGACGCGGGAAGCAGGCACGGCCGCCGCGTTGCGCGCACATCGCGGTGAGGCGTTCGCGCAGGCGGCGGTTGGCACCGACGCCGCCGGCGACCACCAGGGTGTCGCTGCCGGCGGCATCGAGCGCGCGCGCGCACTTGATCGCCAGCGTGTCCACCACCGCGTCCTCGAAGCCGCGCGCGATGTCGGCGCGGGTGGCATCGGTCTGGTCGCTGTCGCGCCAGGCCAGCAGCACCTGGGTCTTGAGGCCGCTGAAACTGAAATCGAGCCCGGGGCGGTCGGTCATCGGCCGCGAGAAGCGGTACGCGCCGGGGGTGCCGGGCGCCTTGTCGGATTGCGCGGCCAGCGCCGCGAGCTGCGGCCCGCCGGGATACGGCAGCCCCATCAGCTTGGCGGTCTTGTCGAAGGCTTCGCCGGCGGCGTCGTCGAGCGTCTCGCCGAGCAGGCGGTAGCGGCCGATCGCCTCCACCGCCACCAGCTGGGTGTGCCCGCCGGACACAAGCAGGGCGACGAACGGCGGCGCCGGGGGATCGTCCTCGATCAGCGGCGCCAGCAGATGGCCTTCCATGTGGTGCACGCCGATCGCCGGGATGTCGAGCGCCCAGGCCAGCGAGCGCGCCACGCCGGCGCCGACCAGCAATGCGCCCACCAGCCCGGGGCCGGCGGTATAGGCCACGCCATCGAGGTCGGCAGGCGTCATCCCGGCCTGCGCCAGCGTCTCGCGGATCAGCGGCACCAGCTTGCGCACGTGGTCGCGGCTGGCCAGTTCCGGCACCACGCCGCCGTATTCGGCATGCAGCGCGATCTGGCTGTACAGCGCCTGCGCCCTGAGCGCCGCGGCACCGTCAAGGGCGGTGTCGTAGACCGCAACGCCGGTCTCGTCGCAGGAGGTTTCGATGCCGAGCACGCGCATGGGGTCAGGTCCGGGTCGGTCGGCCAGCGGGGGCCGGGAGGCGGATCAGGCCCGATCACGCCGGATTGCAGGCCCATCTTGCAGGCGGCCACGCAGGCCCGGTATCATACGCGGCTCTCCCGCCGGGGTGGCGTGCCTATGCGCCCCGCGACGGCCGGGATGCCGGCCCCGCCGGCCGGTCACCCACTTTCCCAGAGATCCCTATGCCAAGCGTCAAAGTCCGCGAAAACGAGCCGTTCGAGTTTGCCCTCCGCCGCTTCAAGCGTACCTGCGAGAAGGCCGGTGTGCTGGCCGAAACGCGCAAGCGCGAGTACTACGAGAAGCCGACGCAGGAGCGCAAGCGCAAGGCCGCAGCCGCGGTGAAGCGCCAGGCCCGTCGCGTGTCGCGCGACGTCACCAAGCGCCAGCGCCTGTACTGAGTCGTCGGCTGCCGGTCGCGGCGCGGTCTTCCGCGCGCACCGGCCGCTGCCAGAAGCCGGCACGCGCAAGCGTGACCGGCTTTTCTGCGTTCCTGCCGCCCACACCCGGCGCGGCCGCCCCCTGCCCCCGATGCCCGATGGAGCCCCGCCCATGACCCTCAAGCAACGACTCACCGACGACATGAAGGCCGCGATGAAGTCCGGCGACAAGGCCAGCCTCGGCGTGATCCGGCTGATCAACGCCGCGATCAAGCAGCGCGAGGTGGACGAGCGCATCGAGCTCGACGACGCCGCGGTGCTCGCGGTGCTGGAGAAGATGGTCAAGCAGCGCAAGGACTCGGTGACCCAGTACGAGGCCGCCGCCCGCGAGGACCTCGCCGCGATCGAGCGCGCCGAGATCGTGGTCATCGAACGCTACCTGCCGGAGAAGCTCGGCGAGGCGGAGATCCTGGCCGCGATCGATGCCGCCATCGCGCAGACCGGTGCCGCCGGCCCCGCCGACATGGGCAAGCTGATGGGCGTGCTGAAGCCGCAGCTGGCCGGCCAGGCCGACATGGGCGAGGTCTCGAAGCTGGTCAAGCAGAAGCTGGCCGGTTGATGGCGGCCGACGCCGCCAGCCTGCGCCCCGCCACGCGCGCCGACGTCGGCCTGCTGCTGGCCTTCATCCACGAGCTCGGCGACTTCGAACGCCTGGCCCACGAGGTGGTCGTCGATGAAGCTGTGCTGGCCGACAGCCTGTTCGGCGCACGCCCGGCGGCGGAAGCGGTGATCGCCGAAGTCGACGGCGAGGCGGCGGGCTTCGCGCTGTTCTTCCACAACTTCTCGACCTTCCATGGCCGCCGCGGCCTGTACCTGGAAGACCTCTACGTGCGCCCGGCCTTCCGTGCGCGCGGCATCGGCCGCCAGCTGATGCGCCATCTCGCGCGCACCGCGGTCGAGCGCGGCTGCGCACGTTTCGAATGGTCCGTGCTGGACTGGAACACCGACGCGATCGCGTTCTATCGCGAGCTGGGTGCGGTGGGCCTCGACGGCTGGACGGTCCAGCGCGTCGACGGCGACGCCCTGCAGCGACTGGCCGCCGCGGCCTGACGGGGTCAGGGCACGCGCCCCGGTGCGTGCGCACCTACACGGCGCACGCACGCGCGTCCTTGGCATCCTCGCGGCGACGTCGCTTTCCCGGTCGCCATGTCCGACACCCGCGCGAAGTTCAAACGCCAGTTCGAGCGCCTGCAGCACAGCCTGCCGGTGGCGCTGGCGCGGCGCTTCATCGAGATCGACCTGCTCACCCAGGCGGCATCGCTGTCGTTCTTCGCGCTGCTGTCGCTGGCGCCGCTGCTGGTGCTGCTGCTGTGGCTGGCGGCCTCGCTGTACCCGGAAGCGCAGGACCAGCTGATCGAACAGCTCGGCGCGATCGCCGGCAGCAGCGCGCAGGAAGTCGCCGGCACGGTGCTGCGCAACGCCCGCGAGCAGCCGGACATCGGCTCGCTGGCCGGGCTGTGGAGCACGCTGCTGCTGTTCATCGGCGCCACCACGGTGTTCGCGCGCCTGCAGGGCACGCTCAACCTGATCTTCCACACCAGCGGGCAGACGCTCGGCGGCATCGTCGCGTTCCTGCGCAAGCGGGTGTTCTCGTTCGGCGTGGTGTTCGCGCTCGGCTTCCTGGTGATCGTGTCGACGGTGCTGTCGGCGGTCATCGAATGGGTGTTCGCCGGCGTGCCCAGCCTGCTGCCGCTGATGGGCATCGTCATCTCGCTGGCGATCTACGCCTTCGCGTTCGCGCTGCTCTACCACTACCTGCCCGATCGCCGGGTGCGCTGGCAGCAGGCGTTCCTGGGCGGGCTGATCACCGCCGCGCTGTTCATGCTCGGGCGCTGGGCCATCGGCATGTACATGGCGCGCGCGGCGCCCGGCAGCGCCTACGGGTCGATGGGTACGCTGGTGATCCTGCTGGTATGGATGTACTACGCGGCGATGGTGTTCTTCGTCGGCGCACTGATCACCGCGGTCATCGACGAACGCGCGCAGATCCGCTGCGGGGAGATGCCGCCCGAGCACGAGGACTGCTGGCCCGAGGACGCGGCGCGGCGCGGCGAACAGGCCGAGCCGCAGGTGTACCCGACGACGCTGGCGGTCGAACCGGGCGCGAGGCCGCCCGTTGCTTCGCCGCCGGATCGCACGCCGTAGCCGCGGCACCGCCGCTGGGCTGCTGCGGCATGGGGACAGCGACCGCCGCAGGCCGGTGATCCGGGGGCGGCGGCATACACTAGCGCGATGGCCCGCATCCCCGACGCGTTCATCGACGACCTGCTCGCGCGCACCGATATCGTCGAGGTGGTGGGGGCGCGGGTGCCGCTCAAGCGCAAGGGCCGCGAGTTCTCGGCACCGTGTCCGTTCCACGACGAGCGCACGCCCTCGTTCTACGTGTCGCCGGTCAAGCAGTTCTACCACTGCTTCGGCTGCGGCGCGCACGGCACCGCGATCAGCTTCCTGATGAACTACGACCGCCTCGAGTTCCTCGACGCGGTCGAGGAACTGGCGCGTGCGGCCAACATGGAGATCCCGCGCGACGAGCGCGCGCGCACCCCCGACGACGACAGCCGCGGCGTCTACGACGCGCTGGAGGCCGCCGCCCGCCACTACCGCAACGCGCTGGCCGCAAGCCCGGCCGCGCAGGCCTATCTCGATGCGCGCGGCGTGGACCTGGAGATCCGCGAGCTGTTCGGGATCGGCTATGCGCCGGAGGGTTTCTCCGCGCTCAAGGACGCCCTGGGCACCGACGAGCGCCGGCTGAAGCTGCTCGAGCGTGCCGGCCTGCTGTCGAAGAACGACCGCGGCCACACCTATGACAAGTTCCGCGACCGGGTGATGTTCCCGATCGCCGACCGCCGCGGCCGCACGATCGCCTTCGGCGGCCGCGTCCTCAAGGCCGACGACGGCCCGAAGTACCTCAACTCGCCGGAGACCGCGCTGTTCCACAAGGGCCGTGAACTGTACGGCCTGTGGCAGGTGCGCCAGGCGCAGCAGAAGATCGCGCGGCTGATCGTGGTCGAGGGCTATATGGACGTGGTCGCGCTGTTCCAGCACGGCCTGCGCGAGGCGGTGGCCACGCTCGGCACCGCGACCACCGCCGACCACGCGGAGCTGCTGTTCCGCAACGCGCCCGACGTCTACTTCTGCTTCGACGGCGACGCCGCCGGCCGCCGCGCCGCATCCAAGGCGATGGAATCCGTGTTGCCACGCATGCGCGATGGCCGCCAGGCGTTCTTCCTGTTCCTGCCCGAAGGCGAGGACCCGGATTCGATCGTGCGCAGCCAGGGCACCGCGGGCTTCGAGGCGCGCCTGCGCGAGGCGGTGCCGCTGTCGCAGTTCTTCTTCGACCAGTTCTCCGAAGGCGTCAATCTCGCAACGCTCGACGGCAAGGCACGGCTGGCCGAACGCACGCAACCGCTGCTGGCGCAGATCCCCGATGGCGCCTTCGCCGACCTGATGCGCCAGCACCTGGTCACCGTCACCGGTGTCGGCGCGCGGCCCGACGCGGCGGCCGCACAGGCGCCACCGCGACGCATGCGCAGCAGCCGCGGCGTGCCCGCCCCGAAGCGCAGCCTGGTGCGCACCGCGATCACCCTGCTGCTGCAGCGCCCCGCCCTGGCGCTCGACACTCCCGACCAGGCACAGCTGGCCGGCCTGCGCCAACCGGGCGTGCCGTTGCTGGTGGAGCTGATCGACCTGGTGCATGCGCGGCCGGACATCAGCACCGGCATGCTGCTGCAGCAATTCGAAGGCCGCGACGAAGCCACGTCACTGCACAAGCTCGCTGCCAGCGACGTGCCCGGCGATATCGAATCCTGGCGACAGGAATTCGCAGGCGCGGTGTCGCAGCTGATCAGGCAGACCAGGCAGCAGCGGGTCGACGACCTGATGCTCAAGTGGCGCGAAGGTGGCTCGCCCTCGGCGTTGAACGCGGAGGAGCATGCCGAACTCCGGGAGCTGCAGCAGTCGATCCGCAACTAGCAGCCCTGCCATGTCGGCATGCGGCCACGGTGGCGGCATCGTCCGCTTCGCGACCGGCAGGTCGCGGGATGGGCCGGTGGCGGAGCGGCCTGTGGCCGCCAGCCATGTTTGACATGCCTGCGCCGGCACGCTGAACTGCGCGGCCGCCCGACTCGCTCATCAACGCCGCGTCCCGCGCGCCGCACCACAGGAATCCGCATGTCCCGCTGGCTCGACTCCCCGCTCCGCTATGGCCTGGTCTCGCGCCTGCTGCACTGGTCGATGGCGGCGCTGCTGTTGTGGCAGTTCGCCAGCATGGCGGTGAAGAACATCGTCGGCCGGCATCCGTTGACCGCGTTCATGGTCGGCAGCCACAAACCCGTCGGCACCCTGCTGATGCTGCTGGTGCTGCTGCGTGGTGCGTGGGGGCTGTCGCAATGGGCACGGCGCCCGCCGCATCCGCGCACGCTGATCGGCCGTGGCGCCACCGCAGGCCACGCCGTGCTGTACGCCTTGATGGCGTACGTGCCGGCCGTCGCGCTGCTGCGCGAGGCCGGTTCCGGACGCGGCTTCGCGCCGTTCGGCATCCCGCTGTTCCCGGCCACCGGCCAGAAGATCGAATGGATGCTGGCGCCGGCCAACCTGTCGCACGGCGTGCTGGCCTGGACGCTGTGCGCGCTGGTCGCCGGCCATGTGCTGATGGTGGCCCTGCACCAGGTGTGGTGGCGCGATGGCACCCTGGCACGCATGGCCGGGCCGCTGCAGCGCTGAGCCCTCAGTCGACTGTTGCGTCCGGCAACGCCTGGTCGCAGGCGTCCTGCCAGCCCGGCCATTCCTCGCCGCGCAACGCCGATGCACGCCGCAGCGCGCGGCGGAGGTCGTAGGCGTCGCCGGCCCCCACCCGGCCGAGTTCCTCCCAGCGCACCGGCATCGCCACCCCGGCGCTTTCGCGCGCACGCAATGACCAGCTCGACACACTGGTCTGCCCGCGGGCGTTGCGCAGCCAGTCGATGAAGATCACGCCGTCTCGCTTTGCCTTGCTGGCGGTGGCGACGTAGCGGTCCGGGCGCTGCTGCGCCATCGTATCGGCCAGTGACTCGCAGAAGCCGCGCGCCTCGTCCCAGGACGGGCCGGGGCGAATCGGCACCACCACGTGCACGCCCTTGCCGCCGGACAGCCGCGCGAAGCCCTGCAGGCCCATGTCGGCCAGCCGCCTGCGCACGTCGCGCGCGGCGGCAGTCACCGCCTTCCAGTCGACGCCGGGCCCGGGGTCGAGATCGAACACCAGACGGTCCGGGTGCTCGAGGTCATTGCCGAGGCTGCCCCACGGGTGCAGCTCGAGGGTGTTCATCTGCACCAGCTCGAGCAGGCCTTCGACGCTGTCGATGGCGACATAGCAGGCCTCGTCGCCATCCTTCTCGCGCAGCGGGATCGCGCGGACCGCACCGCCCAGCGCGCGGGCGTGGTGCTTCTGGAAGAAACACTGGCCGCCCACGCCGCCGGGGCAACGCAGCAGCGACAGCGGGCGTCCACCGACATCCGCGAGCACGCGATCGGCCACCGCGCGGTAGTAGTCGGCAACCTCGCGTTTGGTGATGCCCGCACGCGGATAGACCACGCGATCCGGGCTGGTCAGCCGCGGTGATGCGGCGGCTTCGTCGCGGTCGGCCTTGCCACGGGCAGCCACCGGTCAGGCCCGCTTGCGCGCGGCCGACTTCTTCGCCGGCGCCTTCTTTGCGGCGGCCTTCTTCGCAGCGGCCTTGCGCGCGGCCTTCTTCGGCGCCGGCTCGGCCGCGGCTTTCTTCGCCGGTGCCTTGGAGGGCGCCGCCTTGCGCGCGGGCGTGCGCCGGTTGCGGTCGATGCTCTGCTGCAGCAGTTCCATGAAGTCGACCACGTTGGTGGCGGCATGCTCGCCCACCGGGGAATCGGCATCCTCGTGCTTCTCGACCACGCCGTTGGCCTCCATGCGCTTGCGGATCGCCAGCTGCAGGCGCTCGCGGAAATCGTCGGTGTACTGGCTGGGATCCCACGGCGCGGCCATGGTTTCGATCAGCTGCTCGGAGAACGCCTGCTCCTTCTCGGTGATGCGGAAGCCCTTGGCATCGGCCTCGGGCAGGCTGTACTCACCGATGTCCACCAGCTCCTGCGGGAACCGCATCATGATCAGCAGCAGGGCTTCGCCGCGCGGCATCACCGCGCACAGGTGCTCGCGGGTGCGGATCACCACCCGCGCGATCCCGGCCTTGCCGGTGCGCGTCAGCGCCTCGCGCAGCAGCACATAGCCCTTCTCGGCCTTCTTCGCCGGCACCAGCACATAGGGCTTCTCGAAGTACTGCGGGCTGATGTCGCAGGCCTCGACGAAGGTGTCGACATCGATCGAATCGCGGCTTTCAGGGGCGGCGGCCTGGATGTCCTCCGGCTCCAGCACCACGTAGCTGTCCTTGTCGTATTCGTAGGCCTTGACGATGTCCTTCCACGGCACCTCCTCGCCGGTGTCGGCATTGACGCGCTCGTAGCGCACGCGCGCGTTGTTGCGCGAATCGAGCATGCGGAACGACAGGTCGGTCTTGCGCTCGCCGGCCATCAGCGAGACGGGGATGTTGAGCAGCCCGAACGACAGGGTGCCGCTCCAGATCGGTCTGGCCATGGGTGCTCCGGGTGTGCCGCGAAGGGACATCGAGTCTCCGGCCGCCGCCGTGAGCCGTATGTCAACCGGCCGCCGGCACCTCGGGTGCCCCCCAATGTCGGGCGGATGGCCGACTGGATAGGCTTTGCGAAGCCGGCGCACGGGCGCCGCCCACGGGCTTTGCCGCATGACCATCGATGCTTCGCGCCTTCCCGGGCCATCGCTGCCTGATTGGCTATCGGGCCTGGCCGCCAGGCTGCAGCCGCCTGCCGGCCGCTTCGGCGCCGACGTGCTGGCCGCGCAGGGCCACGATGTCGGGTTCGAACACGATCCGGCATCCACCCGCATCTCCAACGAGACCAGCGCCGGCCAGCGCAGCCGCTGGGAAGCGAGCACGGAGGTGTCGGTGGCGGTGGCCGGCCAGCACGACGCACCGGTGCGCGTGCACTACCGGGCCGACATGCCGCGCAATGCCGCGACCCCGGCCGCGATGCAGGCGATCAACCCGCTCGATCCCGGCACCTGGCCACCCGGTACCCGCGTCGAACTGGCCGGTGGCGACCATGCCGGTACGCCGTTCGAGGCGACCTTCCGCGCACTCGCCGATGCCAATGGCGTCGACTCGATCGACGACGTGCGCCTGGTGATGGTCAAGACCACCGAAACCAGGGCACGCCCGGTGGCGGAACTGCGGGTGATGTCCGGGCCGGCCAGCGTGTTCGATGCACCGACCGCGCACGGCCCCGGCTCGCCGGTGCTCGACCGCGAGGACTTCAGCGTGCACACGCTGGTGCAGCGCGACCCCGGCCATCCCGACCAGCGCGCGGCACTCAACCACCTGCTGGTCTCGGGCACGCTGCCCGACGGCACCGTCGGCGTCGTCGAAACCGTTTCGCCCGGCAGCATCAACGCGCTGGTCAGCGATGTCGCCAGCGGCGAGGTCAACGACGTCACCTGGACCTTCGACGACCAGGGCCGGCCCTTGCAGGCCGAGGGCACGCTGACCTGGCTGCCCGGCAGCGGCAGCATGCGCGACACCGACAGCGTGGAGAACCGCGCACAGTCGGGCTTCCGCGTCGACAACGGCCTCGACCGCAGCGAGCACACCGGACACATCTTCGCCTACCGCTTCGTGCACGGGCACGGCGCGGTGAACATGTTCCCGCAGAACGGCAACTTCAATACCGGCGCCTATGCACGGCTGGAACAGGAATGGGCCGACTGGCTCGATGCCGGCATGGATGTCGACATCCGCGTGGAACTCGCACCGGCCGGCGCGCTGCGCCCGGACCAGGTGGTGGTCGAGTATTCGGTCACCGATCCGGAGAGCGGCAAGGTGGTGTACGACCCGTCCACCACGGTGTTCGAGAACGCCGCAGGCCAGGTGTTCGACAGCCTGTCGCGTGCGGAGATCGGCCGGCTGGTCGCGGATATCGCCTGATATCCTCGGCCGATGGACAACAACGCCCGCATCATGGAGATCGGCCGGCTGGTCGCGACCGATCGCAATGTCGACGCCGCGCCGTGGGACGGCTATGCGCTGATCGTCGTCCATGCCGGGGAGAGCCGGACGCTCGCGGGCTTCCGCTACCGCGACGGCGCTGCGCCGGAGGCAGCAACCCCCGAGGCAACCGCGCAGCTGGGTGAACAGATCGACGCGCTGCGTGCCGGCACCATGGTGTCCGGCAAGGCGCCGTGGAACGCCTGTGTGGTGAGGATCCGCCGCGACACCGGCCGTATCACCGTCGACTTCGATTACGACGCGCCCACCCGGTGGGAGATCCGCCCGGACACGCTCGACGCGGTTGCGGAGCGTGCGCGGCCGGAGTGAATCAGCCGATCCGCTCGAACCCGATCAGCGGTGACGGCGCCAGCCACGGCTGCAGCCAGTGGTCGACCAGCAGGAACGCGAAAAGCGCCATCAGGTAGACGATGGAGTAGTTGAAGACCCGCATCGCGAAGAATTCATCGGGCGGATCCAGCAGCTTCCAGGCGTACCAGAGGAACACCACGCCCAGCACCAGCGCACCGCCGAGATAGAACAGCCCGCTCATGCCGGTCGCCCAGGGCAGCACCGTCGCCACCAGCAGCAGCACCGTGTAGAACAGGATCTGCCAGCGCGTGTAGGTCACGCCGTGGGTCACCGGCAACATCGGGATCAGCGCGCGTGCGTAGTCCTCGCGGCGGAAGATCGCCAGCGCCCAGAAGTGCGGCGGCGTCCACACGAAGATGATCAGCACCAGCAGCAGCGCATGCGGATCCAGCGTGCCGCTGATGGCCGCCCAGCCCAGCGCCGGCGGCGCCGCGCCGGCAAGCCCGCCAATGACGATGTTCTGCGGGGTCGCGCGCTTGAGGAAGCCGGTGTAGATGATCGCGTAGCCGATCAGCGCGAAGAAGGTGAGCACCGCGGTCAGCGTGTTGACCAGCAGCACCAGGATCAGCATCGAGGCCACGCCCAGCGCGATCGCGAACAGCAGCACCTGCACCGGACGCAGGGTGCCGCTGGGCAGCGGCCGGTGCGCGGTGCGCGCCATGATGCGGTCGATGCGCTGGTCGATCAGGTGGTTGATCGCGGCGGCCGAGGAGGCCGCCAGCCAGATGCCCAGCAGCCCGAACAGGCTTTCGCGCAGCGGCGGCAGGCCCGGCACGGCCAGGAACATGCCCACCAGCGCGGTGAACACCAGCAGCGCCACCACGCGCGGCTTGGTCAGCTCCCAGTACTGGCCGAACGCCGCCGCCATGTCAGTCCACCGCCACGCGCGTGGCGCCCGCGCCCACGTCGCGCACCCGCGCCAGCAGCGACACCAGCACGAACAGCAGCAGCGCCGCGCCGGCGTTGTGCATCACCGCCACCGGCAGCGGCAGCGCCAGCTTGACGTTGAGGATGCCCAGCAGCACCTGCGCCACCGCCAGCAGCGCCAGCAGCGTGCCCCAGCCGCGCAGGCCGGGCAGGCGCAGCAGCCGCACCGCGGCGGCGATCAGCGCCACGAAGGCGACGATCGCGAACAGGCGGTGCGCCATCTGGATCGCGATGCGCGCGCCGCCGTCGAGGATGCCGCCCTCGTAGTCGACGCCGATGCCACGCCACAGCACGAAGCCCTCGCGGAAATCGGCAGGCGGCCACCATTGGCCCACGCACTTCGGGAAATCGATGTAGTGGGCGCTGCCGGTGGTCCAGCCGCCGCCACCGCAGGCGAGCGCCGCGTAGTTGGCGCTCACCCATCCGCCCAGCGCGATCTGCAGCGCCAGTACCGCCAGTGCCACCCACAGCAGTACCCGCAGGGCGTGCGCGCCGGCCAGGCGGATGGGCAGGTGCGTCGCACGCCACGCCATCCAGGTCAGCAGCGAGAACGTCAGCAGGCCGCCGAGCAGGTGGCCCATCACGATCACGGGCTTGAGCAGCAGGGTGACCGTCCATTTGCCGAGCAGCGCCTGGAAGATGATCACCGCAAGCGTGAGCACCGCAGCGCGCGCGAGATCGACATTGCTCCAGCGCAGTGCCGCCAGCAGCAGGATCGCCTCGCCGGCACCGGCCAGGGCGAACGCGGCGCCGATGTGCCCGTACATGTAGGCCGGGATCGCCGCGGCCACCAGCGCGGACGCGCCGAGCACATGGACGATGCCATGCGGCCGACGCCGTGCGGCCAGCAGCGCCATCACCAGCACCAGCACGCCAAGGATCGCGGCGATATGGCGGTGCACCTGCTCGCGCCAGGCCTTGTGGGTTTCCAGCGGGCGGATGTCGGTGGCCGCGTGCCCCGCGACTTCCTCGGGCGCCTTCGGCCACGCCGCGCGGCCATAGCAGGTCGGCCAGTCCGGGCAGCTCAGGCCGGCGTCGGACAGGCGCACGAACGCACCGAACACCACCACCACCAGCGTCAGCGCCACCGCGAACCAGGCGATGCGGTGGAAGTGCCGGTGCAGGCTCGGCTTCGACGCGGCCGGACGCGCCGGCCGGGACGGCGGAGGTGTGGGCGCGGAGCCTGTGGAAGGAGTCATCGGGTCGTGGGTCGTCATCGGTCCGGGGTGCCGGGCATGCGGCCGCGGGCTACTTCAGCTTGAGCAGGCGTGCCATGTCGGTACGCAGGTGCCCCGCATCGAACCCGGGAGCGTAGCGCAGTATGACGAACCCGTTCGGATCGATCACATAGACCGGCACCCCGGCCGGGTCCTCGTTGCGCGCGAGGCCGGCGCGGAATGTATCGTCCTCGGCCAGCACATGCAGCGCGCGCGAACGCGGGGCCGCAGGGGGTGGCTCGCCCATCCACAGGATGTGGACGCGGTCGGCCTCGCGCCCGAACAGCTGCCAGACCTTGTCGAGATCGCCGGAGAGGCGCACGCACTCGGCGACGCAGTGCGGCGGCGGTGCCACCGCGATCCGCCAGGTGCGCTCCACCGGCTGCCACTCGTACGGCCTGCCATCGGCGGTGGCCAGTGCGACCGCGCGCAGGTCGCCGGGCGGCTGCAGCAACTCGCCATGGTTGCGCATGCCCTGCGGCTGCCAGCCGGCGAAGCGCAACGCACCCGCCACCAGCGCGCTGCCGAGAAAGATCACGACGACCACGATCAGCAGCGCGCGGTTGCGGTTGCGCTGCCCGCGCGACACGGGAGTGGGATTCATCGGGATTTCCTGCGGAAGGTCAGCAGCAGTGCGGTCACCAGCACCGCCAGGGCCAGGCCGAACCACTGCACCGCGTAACCGAGGTGGCGTTCCGGCGGGAGGGTGTTGGCCAGCAGCTCGAGGTCGCGCGGATAGCCGCCTTCGAGCGTCGGGTCGGCGCGCAGCACGCGTGCGGCCAGGGTGGGGAGGCCGAGTGCCGCTGCGATTGCCTCCGGGTCCAGCGCCATCACCAGCAGGCTGCCGTCGGCCTGGGGCTGGATCGCCGGTGCCGCCAGCCCGGCGGCAGGCGGCGGCGCCAGCAGCCCCTGCACATGCGACCAGTCCGGGGCCGGCCCGATCGCCGGGATGGTCCGGTCCGGCGGCACCGGCAGCCAGCCGAGGTCCACCAGCACCGGCGCACGCCCGTGCTCGGGCAGGAATGCGCGATACACGCGCAACCCCGGGCGCCCGCCACGTTGCTGGTTGTCGAGCAGCACCGCCGGGGTATCGGCGAAGCGCCCGGTGCCCGCGGCCCATTCGTGTGCACGGCCGCGCTGCGCGTCCGCCGCCGCATCCAGCGACTGCGGGTCGCGCGACGACAGCGCCTTCGCGGCGGAGTCCAGCATCGCCTGCTTCGCGTCCTGCCGTCCCAGCTGCCAGCTGCCCAGCATGGAGAACAGCGCGATCAGCACCAGCGCCAGCGCCCAGCCCAGAACCGGCGTGGCCCGTGAGCGGCTCACCCGCTGCTCCGCGACGGCTGCAATAATCCACTCATGCGCAGCCTGCGCCGGAGACCGCAATGAACGACTCGCTGAAGATCCTGCTGATCGCCGCCTTTCTGGTGCTCATCCTGTGGAACCTCGGCACTGGCCTGTATTACATGCTGGTCGACAAGGGCGAGACCAAGCGCACGGTCAATGCGCTGACCAAGCGCATCGGCCTGTCCGTGGCGCTGATCCTGCTGGTGATGCTGGCGATCTGGATGGGCTGGATCGAGCCGCACGGCGTCGGCGGGTAGGCCGCGCAGGGATGCCGGACCGGCATCACGACTCCGGGGATGCCTGCGGGCCGATGGGAGATGCGAACCGCGGGTGATGGCTGCTGGCAACCTGCGCCAGCCTCCACACGCGCCTTTCTGCCCTCATCCGGCGCTTCGCGCCACCTTCTCCC
Source organism: Alterluteimonas muca (assembly GCF_021191595.1). Taxonomy (NCBI): domain Bacteria; kingdom Pseudomonadati; phylum Pseudomonadota; class Gammaproteobacteria; order Lysobacterales; family Lysobacteraceae; genus Alterluteimonas; species Alterluteimonas muca. The sequence goes on along the minus strand of NZ_JAIWPS010000001.1, from coordinate 147,993 downwards.
GCGGGCGGGAGAAGGGCCCAGTGTCGCTGGATCCAGCCTTATCGTTCCCGGCCGGTCACCCGCCGCCATGAAACAGCAGCGACGGGCAGCCTCCGCACCCCGCAGGGGATGCGATGCCCCGCGCCGTCAGACCACGTAGACGAACAGGAACAGGATCAGCCACACCACGTCGACGAAGTGCCAGTACCAGGCCACCGCCTCGAACGCGAAGTGGTTCTCGCGGGTGAAGTGGCCCTTCAGGCAGCGGAACCAGATCACGATCAGCATGATCGTGCCCAGCGTCACGTGCGCGCCGTGGAAGCCGGTGAGCATGAAGAACGTGGAGCCGTAGATGCCCGAACCCAGCGTCAGGTTGAGGTCGCGGTAGGCGTGGATGTATTCCTCGATCTGGAAGAACAGGAACACGCAGCCCAGCGCGATGGTGGCGCCGAGAAACCACAGCAGCTGCAGGCGGTGGCCGGCCTTGAGCGCATGGTGGGCGATGGTGATGGTCACGCCCGAGGCCAGCAGCAGCAGCGTGTTGAGCAGCGGCAGGCCCCAGGCCGGGATGGTCTGGAAGCCACCGCCGACGTCACCCGGGCCGGCGCTCGGCCAGGCCGCGCTGAATCCGCCCCACAGCACCTCGTTGGTCGCCATGCCGGAACCCTCGCCACCCAGCCACGGCAACGACAGCGTGCGCGCATAGAACAGGGCGCCGAAGAACGCACCGAAGAACATGATCTCGGAGAAGATGAACCACACCATCCCCATCCGGAACGAGCCGTCCACGCGCCTGTTGTAGTAGCCCGACACCGACTCCAGGATCACGTCGGCGAACCACTTGAACAGGATCGCGCAGAGTCCGGCGACGCCGACGAAGAAGGTGACCTGCCCCCAGGCGGAATCGTTGAACCAGCCGGCCAGTCCGAACATGGTCACGAACAGGGCGACCGACGCGAACAGCGGCCACTTGCTTTGATGCGGCACGAAGTAGGTGTCGCTGTCGTGGGTAGCGGGAGCTTGGGCCATGGCGGTGTTCCGTCGGATGCTGCGGTCGGTTGGGGTTCTAGCGCGTCGCGCGCGCGGTGGAGAGCGCCCCGGCCCGCGGCGCCTGCGACAGGCGTTCGGTGGCGAGGTCGTTCTTGTAGAACATGTAGGAGAGGGTAACCGTGTTCACGTCGGCCGGCAGTGCCGGGTCGATGATGAAACGCACCGGCATGTCACGGGTCTCGCCGGCCTGCAGGGTCTGCAGGGTGAAGCAGAAGCATTCGGTCTTCTGGAAGTAGCCCGACGCACGCGCCGGCGCCACCGAAGGCGTTGCGCTGCCGACCACCGGGCCCGCGCTGTTGTTGTGCGCGTAGTAGGTGGTCTCGTAGACCTCGCCCACGCGCACGCGCCGGTTGGTCTCGTTGGGGCGGAACGACCACGGCAGCTTGGAATTGACGCTGCCGTCGAATTCCACCGTCACCCAGCGCTCGGCGACCGGCGTGGCGGATACCGCGGCGGATTCACTGACCGCGGACCCGTCGAGACGGATGCCGAACACCTTCTCGCAGGCGATGCGGTAGATCGGCACCAGCGAGAAGGTGAAGGCGAACGCCGCCACCGCCACGCCGACCAGCTTGACCACATCCGACTTGCGCGCCCCGCTCACCGTCCCAGTACTCCCGAAAGTATGAAGACCACGTAGATCGTCACCGCCACCGCGCCGATCACCAGCGCGGTACGCCGCGCGCGCCGCCGGTTTCCGGCGACGCGGGCGGGATCCTGGCGTGGATCAGGCCTTTCTTGCATTGCTGTCGGTCGCGGTGTCGATGTGCGAGCTGGTGTCGTCGTAGTCCAGGAGCTCGATATCGCCATGCGCCAGGTCACCGGGGCGGATCACCGGCGGCGTGGTGAAGGTGTGGTGCGGGGCCGGCGACGGCACCGTCCACTCCAGGCCACGCGCCCCTTCCCACGGACGTGCCGGGGCCGGGGCGCCCTTCTTCAGCGAATGGAACAGGATGCCGAACATCAGGAACGGGGTGACGAACATGCCGAACGCACCGATCGAGCTCACCAGGTTCCAGTCGGCGAACACCACGTTGTAGTCCGGGATGCGGCGCGGCATGCCGGCCAGGCCGAGGAAGTGCTGCGGGAAGAACAGCAGGTTGACGAACACCACCGTCCACCAGAAGTGCACCTTGGCCCAGGTCTCGTTGTACATGCGCCCGGACCACTTCGGCCACCAGTAGTAGACCGCGGCGATGATGCCGAACAGCGCGCCGGTCACCAGCACGTAATGGAAGTGCGCGACCACGAAGTAGGTGTCGTGGTACTGGAAGTCGGCCGGCACGATGGCGAGCATCAGCCCGGAGAAACCGCCGATCGAGAAAAGGATCACGAACGCGATCGACCACAGCATCGGGCTTTCGAAGGTCAGCGCACCGCGCCACATCGTCGACACCCAGTTGAACACCTTCACCCCGGTGGGGATGGCGATCAGCATCGTGGCGAACATGAAGTAGATCTCGCCACCCAGCGGCATGCCCACGGTGAACATGTGGTGGGCCCAGACGATGAAGCTCAGGAACGCGATCGCCGCGGTGGCGTAGACCATCGCCTGGTAGCCGAACAGCGGCTTGCGGCTGAAGGTCGGGATGATCTCCGAGACCACGCCGAATGCCGGCAGGATCATGATGTAGACCTCGGGATGCCCGAAGAACCAGAAGATGTGCTGGTACATCACCGGGTCGCCGCCGCCGGCAGCATAGAAGAAGCTGGTGCTGAAGAACTTGTCGGTGAGCAGCATGGTCACCGCGCCCGCCAGCACCGGCATCACCGCGATCAGCAGGAACGCGGTGATCAGCCAGGTCCAGCAGAAGATCGGCATCTTCAGCAGGTCGATGCCCGGCGCGCGCATGTTGAGCACGGTGGCGATGACGTTGATCGCGCCCATGATCGAGCTGATGCCCATCATGTGGATGGCGAAGATGGTGAACGCGACGTTGTTGCCGCCCTGCAGCGACAGCGGCGGGTACAGCGTCCAGCCGCTGGCGGGGCCGCCGTCGGGCAGGAACAGCGTCATCAGCAGCATCGCGAAGGCGAACGGCAGGATCCAGAACGACCAGTTGTTCATGCGCGGCAGCGCCATGTCCGGCGCGCCGATCTGCAGCGGGATCATCCAGTTGGCCAGGCCCACGAAGGCCGGCATCACGCCGCCGAAGATCATCACCAGCGCATGCATGGTGACCATCTGGTTGAAGAACATCGGCTCGACCATCTGCAGGCCGGGCACGGTGAGCTCGGCGCGGATGATCACGCTCATCGCGGCGCCGATGATGAACATCACGAACGAGAACAGCAGGTACAGCGTGCCGATGTCCTTGTGGTTCGTGGAGAAGAACCAGCGCTCGACGAAGCTCTGCTTGTGGCCGTGCTCGTCGGTGGTGTGGTCGGCGTGGGCGGTATGGGTGGACATGGCGTGGCCTGGAAGTCTGGGTGGGATCGATCAGCCGGCGACAGGCGCGGCGATCGTCTCGGCAGGAATGCGCGCGGTGGCGTCCGCGGCGGGGGCGGCCGGCTCCACTTCCGGCTGCGCGGGGGTGGCCGGTGCGGCCGGGGTCGCCGGCTGCGGCGCGTTGGCGACCTTCTCGGCGGCCAACCAGGTGTCGAACTCGGCGCGCGGCACGGCGCGCACCACGATCGGCATGAAGGCATGGTCCTTGCCGCACAGCTCGGCGCACTGGCCGCGGTAGACGCCCGGCTCGAGGATCTCGGTCCAGGCCTCGTTGATGATTCCGGGGATGGCGTCCTGCTTCCAGCCCAGCGCCGGCACCCACCAGGAATGGATGACGTCGTCGGCGGTGATCACGAAGCGGACCTTGGTGTCGACCGGCAGCACCAGCTCGTTGTCGACCTCGAGCAGGTAGTTGCCGTGGGCCTCGAGCTGCTCGCGGGTGGCCGAGGGATCCTGGCGCAGGCGGTCGCTCTCGCGGTCCATGCGGCTGACGATGGTGACGTCCTCGCCCATGTACTCGTAGGTCCACATCCACTGGTAGCCGGTGACCTTGACGGTCATCTCGGAATCGCGGGTGTCGTACATCACGATCAGCTTCTGGGTGGCGGGGATCGCCATGATCACCAGCAGGATCACCGGGATCACCGTCCAGATGACCTCGGCGATGGTGTTGTGGCTGAACTGCGCCGCCACCGCACCGCGCGACTTGCGGTGGAAGAACATCGCCCAGCCCATCGCCGCGAACACGATCGCGCCGATCGCCACGCACACCCACAGCGCGAACATGTGCGCGTCGTAGGCATGCTGGGCGGTGGAGGTGACGCCGCGGCCCATGTTGAGCTGCCACCGGTGCGGATCTGCGGATTGCGCGAGCGCCGTGGCGGGCGCGGACATGGCGAGCGCGATGAGCGCGCAGCGCATGCCCCAGGGGTTGGAACGACCGGCTTGCATCACGATGGGACCCCGAATGCCTGATGGCGGATGGCTGGCAGCGGACGCGACCATCTACTGTTCCCGGCGAGCCGGGGACGTGCGCAGAAGCGGCGGCGTACTGCGGATAATCGCTGCATGGTAGCGGCGCGCGCTTGCGAGGGGCAAGCAGCCGCACATAGCGGCACTGGCGCGGGGTAAAACCGCGGCGTGACGCGGCCGGTGCCCCCCGACGCCTGCGCGACCCCGGCGACGATGACCGTGGGGCGCCCTTCCTCACGCGGCGGCAAGCTGAATCATGCGCCATTGCGACGCGTGGAAGCGGCCGGATCGGTCTGTCCGCGACCGGGGCCGCCACCTAGAATGGACCGTTTCCCTGTCCTGCGCGGTTGCCGTGTCCGAAATCGTCTCCCCAGAGCTTCCCCCGCAGCAGGCGGCACCGCGCGCGGCCATCACCTCGGCGTGGATCCGCGACGAGGCGACCCACGTCCGCGCCCTGCTCGACCGGGCACGCCTGCCGGCCGCCGACACCGCCGCGGTGCAGGCCACCGCCGCCGACCTGGTGCGCCGGGTGCGCGAGCGCGCACGCCACCAGGGCGCGATCGAGGCCTTCATGCAGCAGTACGACCTCGGCAGCGAGGAAGGCGTGCTGCTGATGTGCGTGGCCGAAGCCCTGCTGCGCATCCCCGACGAGGACACCGCCGACCGCCTGATCCGCGACAAGCTCGGCGAGGCCGACTGGAAGAAGCACATGGGCCAGTCGGATTCGCTGCTGGTCAACGCCTCCACCTGGGGCCTGATGCTGACCGGGCGGCTGGTCGACCTTGCCGATGAAACCCGCCGCGATGCCCACAGCGCGTTCAAGCGCCTGATCGGCCGCGTCGGCGAGCCGGTGATCCGCCTGGCCACCCGCCAGGCGATGAAGATCATGGGCCACCAGTTCGTGATGGGCCGCACCATCGACGAGGCGCTGGCACGCAGCCGCAAGGGTGCGAACGCCAGCTACCGCTATTCCTTCGACATGCTCGGCGAGGCCGCGCTCACCGACGCCGATGCCGCGCGCTACCTGAAGGCCTACCGCCTGGCCATCGATGCGATCGGCCAGCACCGCGACCGCCCGCGCGGCGACGGCCCGGACGCGGTGTTCGCGGCGCCATCGATCTCGGTGAAGCTGTCGGCGCTGCATCCGCGCTACGAGCACGCCAACCGCGCCAACGTGCTGGCGGAACTGGTGCCGGCACTGCTGTCGCTGGCACAGCAGGCGAAAGGCCACGGCATCGGCCTGACCATCGACGCCGAGGAAGCCGACCGCCTGGAGCTGTCGCTCGACGTCATCGAGCGCGCCTGGCGCGACCCGTCGCTGGCCGGCTGGGAAGGCTTCGGCATCGTCGTGCAGGCCTACCAGAAGCGCGCGCCGTTCGTGCTCGACTGGATCATCGACCTCGCCCGCCAGGGTGGCCGCCGGATTCCGGTGCGGCTGGTCAAGGGCGCGTACTGGGACAGCGAGATCAAGCGCGCCCAGGTCGATGGCCACCCCGACTACCCGGTGTTCACCCGCAAGCCCAACACCGACGTCAGCTATCTGGCCAACGCGCGCAGGCTGATCGAGGCCGCGGACCTCGTGTACCCGATGTTCGCCACCCACAACGCGCACACCATTGCCGCGGTGCACCGCATGGCCGGGCTGTACCTGCCGGCACCGGCGCGCGCCAAGACCACGCCGTACGAGTTCCAGAAGCTGCACGGCATGGGCGACGACCTGTATGCCGAGGTGATCCCCGCCGACCGCCTCGGCGTGCCCTGCCGCGTGTACGCGCCGGTGGGCAGCCACGAGGACCTGCTGCCGTACCTGGTGCGGCGCCTGCTCGAGAACGGCGCCAACTCCAGCTTCGTCAACCGCATCAGCGACGGGACCGTGCCGGTCGAGGCGCTGGTGCAGGACCCGGTCGAGACGGTCGCCGGCTACGACAGCATTCCCCACCCCCGCATTCCGCTGCCGGTCGACCTCTACCGCAGCCAGGGCCACGACAGGAGCAATTCGATGGGCGTCAACCTCGCCAACGACGACCAGCTGCGCCAGCTCGCCGAGCAGGTCAATGCGCACGGCATGGGCTGGCGCGCTGCGCCGCTGGTGCCGGGTGCGCAGCCGGGCGGCATGCAGATCGCGGTGACCAACCCCGCCGATCGCCGCCAGACCGTCGGCCACTGGCTGCCGGCCGACGAGGCCACGGTGGAACGTGCGCTCGCCAACGCGGTCGCCGCGCAGCCGCGCTGGGACGCCATTCCGGCCGCCTCGCGTGCGGCGATCCTCGAACATGCCGCCGACCTGCTGGAAGCGCGCATGCCGCAGTTCATCGCGCTGTGCACCCGTGAGGCCGGCAAGAGCATTCCCGATGGCGTGGCCGAAGTGCGCGAGGCGGTGGACTTCCTGCGCTACTACGCCGGCCAGGCGCGCACCCTGTTCCTGCCCGAGGCGATGCCCGGCCCCACCGGCGAGAGCAACACGCTGCAGCTCGCCGGCCGCGGCGTGTTCGTGTGCATCAGCCCGTGGAACTTCCCGCTGGCGATCTTCGCCGGCCAGGTGGCCGCGGCGCTGGCCGCCGGCAACAGCGTGATCGCCAAGCCGGCGGAGCAGACCACGCTCACCGGCTATTACGCGGTCGAGCTGCTGCATGAGGCCGGCGTTCCCGCCGACGTGCTGCAGTTCGTGCCGGGCGACGGCGCCACCGTGGGCAGTGCGCTGACCCGCGACGACCGCGTCGCCGGCGTGGCCTTCACCGGCTCGACGTTCACCGCGCGCGCGATCAACCGGGCACTCGCCGCGCGCGACGCCGCGATCGCGGTGCTGATCGCCGAGACCGGCGGCCAGAACGCGCTGATCGCCGATTCGTCCTCGCTGCCCGAGCAGCTGATCAAGGACGTGCTGGGTTCGGCGTTCACCTCGGCCGGACAGCGCTGCTCGGCGGCCCGCGTGCTGTTCGTGCAGGACGACATCGCCGACAAGGTCATCGAGATGCTGGCCGGCGCGATGGCCAGGCTGCGCGTCGGCGACCCGGCGCTGCTGTCGACCGACGTCGGTCCGGTGATCGACGACGAGGCGGTGCGCATGCTCGAGCAGCACGCCGAACGCATGGGTTCCGAGGCGCGGCTGATCGCGCGCGCGCAGCCGACCCCGGCGATGGAGCACGGCACGTTCTTCCTGCCGCATGCGTGGGAGCTGAAGTCGCTGTCGCAGCTCGACCACGAGAAGTTCGGCCCGGCGCTGCACGTGATCCGCTGGAAGGCGAATGAACTCGACCAGGTGATCGACCACATCAACACCACCGGCTACGGGCTGACGCTGGGCATCCATTCGCGCATCGACGAGACGGTCGACAGGATCACCGCGCGGGTGCGGGTGGGCAACGTCTACGTCAACCGCAACCAGATCGGTGCGGTGGTCGGCGTGCAGCCGTTCGGTGGCCAGGGCCTGTCGGGCACCGGTCCCAAGGCCGGCGGCCCGCACTACCTGGCGCGCTTCGCCACCGAGAAGGCGGTGACCGTCAACACCACCGCGGCCGGCGGCAACGCCTCGCTGTTGACGCTCGAAGACTGATCCTCCCGGCATCCGGCCATCACGACGCCACGGCCTGCCGTGGCGTCGTCGTTTCAGGCATGTCGTTGCCCTTCCCCCTTCACGGTCCGCCATGGCATTCGATGCGTTCGCACTGATCCTGACCATGCTCGCGCTGGGCATGCTGTTCGCACGCCTGGACGTGTTGCCCGACAGCGCGGCGGAAACGCTCAACCGGGTGGTGCTGTACGTGTGCCTGCCGGCGGCGGTGCTGATCTACGTGCCGCGGTTGCGCTTCGATGCCTCGCTGGTGGGTGTGGCGGTGACGCCGTGGCTGCTGGCGGTGATCAGTTCGCTGCTGGTGCTGGCGCTGGCCCGGGTGCTGCGGCTGCGCCGGGACGAGACCGGTGCGCTGCTGCTGCTCACCGCGCTGGGCAACAGCAGCTTCATCGGTTTTCCGATGGTGCGTGCGCTGCTGGGCGACGCGGCGCTGCCGTACGCGGTGGTCTACGACCAGTTCGGCACCTTCGTGCTGCTGTCGACCTTCGGCCTGTACGTGCTGGCGCGCTACTCCGGCGATACGCCCCCGACGATGCGCGAGATCGGGCTGCGCATCGTGCGGTTTCCGCCGCTGTGGGCGCTGATGGTCGGCCTGACGGTGATGCCCGAGCAGCCGCCGACATGGATCGCCGGCGGCCTGCAGAAGCTTGCCGACGCGCTGCTGCCGCTGGTGATGCTGGCGGTGGGACTGTCGATCCGCCTGCGGCTGCCGCGTGACGAGCTGCGCCCGCTGGCCGCGGGCCTGGTGATCAAGCTGGTGTTGATGCCGGCCTGCGCGTTGCTGCTGTCGCTGGCATTCCGGATGCCGTCGCCGATGTTCCAGACCAACGTGATCGAATCGGCGATGCCGAGCATGATCACCGCGGCGGCGCTGGCGATCTCCCACGGCCTCGCGCCGCGGTTGGTCGCGGCGCTTGTCGGTTACGGCATCGTGCTGTCGCTGGCCACACTGCCGGCGTGGGCCTGGCTGCTGGAGCGGCTGGCGGGCTGATCCCGGTGCGTACCTGGGTGGAGCGGACTCCGGGTGAGCGGCTGCCGGATCGGGCGGAAGCAGGAGACCTTTCTTTAGATCGAGGTATGCGGCTCTGGGGGAACCCGGGGCGGCCCACCACGGCCACAGGGGGATGCCCAGCCGGATATCTCCGCGTCCTGCTCCCACATCCGGCCGCCGGCCATCCATGGCCGGCTCTGGACATCCCCCTGCGTCCGCGGTGGGCCCCGACCTGTGGTCGCGCCGGAACGGAAGTCAGAGACGAAGAGCAATCCGGGACGCCATGCAGGCAATCCGCCAGCAGCCTCTGCTCTTCGTACCGAAGTCCACGAACGTCTGAGCCCGGTGCGCGCGACGGGCAGCGCGGCTCACGACGAAGCAGCTCAAAGGGGGCTCGAACACCCTGGCGATCATGCTCACCTAGGGGCCTGGAGAGGACCCAAGAAAAAGCCCCGCCGAAGCGGGGCTTTTCCGGATCACGCAGCGTGCTTCAGGACACTCAGAAGCGGTACTGCGCCGAGATGCCGAACAGGTTGGCGTTGCCGTCGAACGGACCCGACAGGCTGTAGCCCGGCTCGCTGATGTCGATGCGCGGGTCCTTCGGCTCGATGCGGGTGTAGGCGAAGTTCATGTCGAACGCGTCGGACACGCGCCAGGTGGCGCCGAGCGAGTAGAACATACGGTTCGCGTCGGGCAGGCGCGGGGTGCGGTGCTCGATGCTGGTCGGGGTTTCGTCGTACGCCACGCCGGCACGCAGGGTCCAGGTGTCGTTGAGCATGTACTCGCCGCCCAGCGCGTAGTAGGACACGTCGCTCCAGCCGAACGGCTCGACCGAATCGGGATCCGGGTTGTCGAACTGGATGCGCACTTCGCGCAGCGACGACCAGCCGATGTGCGAGTAGGTGCCCATCAGCGCGAAGCGGTCGGTGGCCTGCCAGGTCACGCCGACGTTGAGGATCGACGGCGTGGTCAGCTCGGCGAACGCACCGCCATCGGCGAACAGCTGCGCGGTCATCGGGCTGGCGTTGAACACGGTGCGCACGTTGTCCGGCACGGTCCAGTCGGCGGTGCCGGTCAGCTCGTAGTCGATCTCGGAGCGGTAGCTCACGCCGATCGCCACGGTGTCGGTCGGGCGCAGGTGCATGCCGACCACGTAGCCGAAGCCCACGTCGTCGCCCTGGATCTCGGCGGTCCCGTCAGCCGCCTGCGGGCGGGCGAACGGCAGCGCGCGGGTCGCCGGGTTGGAGAACAGCAGGGTGCCGAAGTCGACGCCGCGCGACAGGGTGACGTCGGCCTGCGAGAAGATCAGGCCGGCACCGATCGAGAAGCGGTCGGTCACGTCGAGCGCACCCGACAGGGCCAGGTCGACGACCTGCACGTCGGAGTTCAGCGCCGAATAGCGGCCCATCCAGCCGTCGTCGTATTCGGTGGCCAGGCCGAACGGGGCGCTGATCATCGCGCCGACCGCCAGGCCGTTGTCGAGCTTGTGCACCACCGACAGCGCCGGCACCGGGATGACGTCGCCGGCGTTGCCGCCGTTGTTGCCGGTCAGCGGCTGGCCGGCGGCATCGGTGCCGCTGCCCTGGAATTCATAGTTGAGGTCGATGACGGTGACATCGGCCTGCATGGTGGTGCCTTCGAACTGGGTCATCGCGGCCGGGTTGTTGGTCACGACCGAGCTGTCGCCGATCTTGGCCGCGGTGCCGGCGAACGAGGTGCCCTGGGACTTGACGCTGTTTTCCTTGAGCTGGAAGCCGGCGGCGGCGGCGTTGCCGGAAGCAAGCGCGCCGGCCACGCCGAGCGCGAGCGCGGACAGGGTCAGGAGGCGGGTATGGCTGAGCATGGGGTAAGGAACTCCGATGACGGTGTGGGAAGACGCACCGCCGCGGCCCGGGCCTTGTGCCGGCCTGGTCCCGTCCATCGGAAGCTCCCTCCCGAACGCGGTGCGCGCCGCACTATACCGTACGGTCCGGAGCGGTTACTCGACGCGCTGCCGCATTTTCCGGCTGCTATCGTGACGGCATCCGCGCCATCGCCGCCTGCATGTTCGTTGCCGTCCCCACCCGCGCACGCACCCTGTTCCGCTGGGCCACGCCCCTGCTGGCCGCGCTGCTGTGGCTGGCCTACGTGGCCGCCGCCATGCGCCCGGATGCGGTGCGCCACGACCTGGTGCTGGAATGGGGCGCGCTGAGCGGCGGCCTGGCACCGCCCGACCTGTGGCGCACCTGGGCGGAATCCGAACGCTGGCTGCGGCTGCTGACCGCGCTGTTCCTGCATGCCGACTGGACCCACCTGCTGGGCAACCTGGTGTTCCTGATGATCTTCGGCCTGCCGGCCGAGCGGGCGATGGGCTCCTGGCGGTTGCTGCTGCTGTTCCTGGTCGGCGGCGCGTTCGCGAACTTCATCGCCGCGCTGGCGATCGGTGCACCCGACCGGCTGATCATCGGCGCCAGCGGCGCGGTATCGGCGATCATCGGCGCCTACCTCGCGCTGTTTCCCAGCGCGCGGCTCGGGGTGGTGGTGCCGCTGGGGCTGTTCCTGGAGTTCGTGCGCGCACCGGCCTCGCTGCTGATCGGCATCTGGGCGCTCTTGCAGGTGGTGTTCGCCTTTATCGGCCCGGCCTTCGGCACCGTGGCGTGGGCGGCGCATGTCGGCGGCTTCCTGTTCGGGGTGGCGTTCGCGGTGGCGTCCCGCGGGGCGATCGCACGCCGGCTGCGCCGCCGCAACGGCTACTGACGGCGACACTGCGCGCGCTGCGTGCCGCGCGCTCACCACCGCCGATGTGGCGCCTTCTATAATCCGCGGCATGTCCAGGCCGCTGTACAAGATCAGCTTCCTCAACCACGGCCGTGTCTACGAGCTGTACGCGCGCCGCGTGGCCAGCGGCAGCCTGTGGGGCTTCGTCGAGGTCGCCGACCTGGTGTTCGATGTCCACGACACCCTGGTGGTCGACCCCACCGAGGAACGCCTGCGCAGCGAGTTCGCCGACACCCGGGTGCTGCACCTGCCGATGCAGAGCGTGCTGCGGGTGGAGGAAGTGGAGCGCAAGGGACAGTCGGCGATCCGCGATGCGGAGTCCGGCGAGCGCGTGGTCACGCCGTTCCCGTTCCCGGCCAAGCCGCGCTGAGTCCGGCATGGCTGCGCCCGGCGTCCACATCGCACGCCTGAGCGCCGCCGCCGCGGCCCTGGTGCTCGTACTGGGTGCCTGCACCCGCACGCCAACGCCTGCCGCCGACACCGCGGATCCCGCCAGCGCACCCACGGGTAACGGCTTCACCGTCACCCTGGTGCTGTCGGAGGCGGCCTCGCGCATCGTCGCCGTCGAGCACGCGACGATCACGGTGACGGCGGAGTGGTTCGGCTATCCCACCGTGGCCGCGCAGCAGCGCCGCGTGCCCGGCACCGAGCAGCCATGGCTCAGCCTGCATCGCGACAGCCGCGAGACCGGCGGTGCCGGGGAGGTGCATTTCCGCTCGCCGGTGTTCGCCGCCGCGGACCTCGCGCTGATCGAGGGCCGGCGGCCGCAGCTGCGCATCGAGGTGCACGACGGCAACGGCAATGCCGGCGAGGCGCTGCTCGATTGCGGCGCCTTCCAGGGAGAACTCGCGGTCGCCGAACGCGACGGCGTCGTGATCGACTGCCGGCTGGCCGCGGAGTAGCGCGGGCTCAGCCGCCGGCGTCGGCCGGTTCGGGCACCTGATCCTGCGGCGTGGTGGACTCGCCTTGCGCGGCGTCGCCGTCCGGTCCCACCGTGTCATCGACGGAGGCGTCGTCGTCTGCCGCCTCGCCGGCGGGCGTGGCGGCGGGTGCGACGTCGTCCGTGGCGGTGCCAGCCGGGGCTTGGTCATCCGCGGCCGGCGCGGCAGGAGCTCCGGCCTGCGCGGCGGCAGTCGTTGTGGACGCTGCCGGCACCGTGGCGCCGCCCTTCAGCTCCGCCAGCGCCGCGTCGATCGGCCCATCGCCGTCCAGCACTGCGCCGGCGCTGTCGCCGGGCAGGCCTTCCTCCTCGTCGCCACGCAGGTGCCCCGGCAGCGCGGCTTCCGACCAGCCATTGCGTGCCGGCGCATCGCCGCCTTCGGGCATCAGCTCGCGGTCGGGATCGATGCCGCGGGCCTGGATCGAGCGCCCGCTCGGGGTGTAGTAGCGCGCGGTGGTGAGCTTGACCGAGTCGCCGTTGTCGAGCGGCAGCACGGTCTGCACCGAGCCCTTGCCGAAGGTGCGGCTGCCGATGATGCGGGCGCGGTCGTTGTCGCGCAGCGCGCCGGCCAGCACTTCCGACGCGCTGGCCGACCCGGCATCGACGATCACCACCACCGGCGCACCGGCCAGCAGGTCGCCCGGGGTGGCGTTGAACACCGCCTCGCTGATCGGGATGCGCCCGCGGGTGCTGACGATCTGGCCACTGTCGAGCAGGTCGTCGGCGATCTGCACCGCACCGGTCAACAGCCCGCCCGGGTTGCTGCGCAGGTCCAGCACCAGCCCGCGCAACGCGCCATCGGCCTGCAGCGCCTTCAGCTGGCGCTGGAACTCGGCCGCGGTGTCGACCTGGAAGGCGCTGACGCGGATATAGCCGTATCCCGGCTCGAGCATGCGCGAGCGCACGCTGACCACGCGGATGGTCTCGCGCTCGACGGGGATCTCCAGCGGCGCCGGCTCGCCCTCGCGCATCACCGTCAGGGTGAGCGACGTACCGGGGGTGCCGCGCAACGGGCCATGGCCCTCGTGGCTGGCCGGCGTCAGCGGCACCCCGTCGACGGCGACGATCGCATCGCCCGAACGCAGGCCCGCGCGCGCGGCCGGGGTGCCGTCGATGGGTGCGACCACGCGCAGCCCACCCTCCGGCAGCTGGATCACTTCCACGCCGATGCCGCTGTAGGCGCCGGTGGTGCTCTCGTCGAACGCCTCGGCATCCTCGGCGGCGAGATAGGCGCTGTGGGGGTCGAGGTCGAGCAGCAGGCCGCGGATCGCCGACTGCATCAGCTCGGCATCGTCGACCGGCTCCACATAGGCCTCGCGCACCGCGTTGTAGACCGCCACGTAACGCTTGATCTCGTCCAGCGGCACCCGCCGCGAGGGCTGGGTGCCGGCATCGGGGTCGTCGGCGGCCGGGACCGCAAGCGCCTGCTCGCGCTCGTCGGGCGGCGGCGCGGGCTGCTCCGGGTCGACTCGCTCCGGGTCGGCGGGCTGCTCGGGAGCAGGTTGCCCGGGAACCGGTTGCCCGGGGGCGTGCTGCGGGGCAGCGTCCTGCGGCGCGGCGCGGTCGGCGTCCGCGGTGGGCGTGGCCTCGCTTGCGGGTACGCCGGCGTCCGGCGGGTCGGCCGGCGGCGTCTGCGCCAGCAACGGCGCTGACAGCAGGCCGGCGATCAGGAGCGGCAACAGGCGCACACGCATGCAACGTTTCTCCGGGTAGGTCGCCCGATTATGCACGCGTGCATGACGCCGCCGCGGTGGCGCGTTCAGCGCCTCTGCAGCCAGGTCGACGGATCGATCGGCTTGCCGTCTCGGCGCAGCTCGAAGTAGAGCGCGGGCTGCCCCTGCCCGCCGGAATTGCCGACGCTGGCGACGGTATCGCCCCGGCCGACACGGTCGCCGACCTGGCGCAGCACCGCATCGTTGTGGGCGTACAGGCTCATGTGGCCATTGCCGTGGTCGACGATGACGATATTGCCGTAGCCGGTCATCCATTCGGCAAACACCACCGTGCCCTCGGCCACCGCTTTCACCGGGGTTCCCGCGGCGGCACCGATCAGCACCCCGGAGCTCGCCCGGCCATCGGGCATGCGTGCACCGAAGCGCGCCAGCAGGGTGCCCGCCACCGGCCAGCCCAGGCCACCGACCTGCACCGGTGCGGTGCGCGCGACCTGTGCCGGCGCGCGGCGCGGCGTCGTGGTCCTGCCCGGCGTCGCGCTGGCTTCGCGTGCGGCCGCCTGCTCGGCGCGACGCCGTTCGGCCGCGGCACGGCGAGCGGCCGCGCGCAGCTGGGTCAGTACCTGCTCGAGTCCACGCGCGTCGCGGCCCAGCGCCTGCTCGCGCTGCCGGCGATCGCCATAGCGCTGTTCGAGCCCGGCCACGGTGTCGGCACGCGCCTTGCGGTCGGCCTCGAGTGCGGCACGTTGCGCACGCTGGGTGGCACGGGTGGCTTCCAGTGCGGCGGTGCGCTCGCCGATCTCGCGCTCCAGGGTGTCGAGACCCGCGAGTTCGCTGCCGAGCGTGCGGATGCGTTCGCCGCGGTCGCGCTGCAGGTGGCGGTGGTAGGCCAGCAGGCGCCCGGACCCGCCGGCGTTGTCCTGCGACAGCAGCAGCTTCAGCGCGGCATGGTCGCCAACCGTGTACGCGGCGCGCAGCAGCGCGGCGAGTTCCTCGCGCTGCGCGCCGAGCCGCTCGCGCAACGCGTCGCGGCGTTCGCCGAGTGCGGCGAGTTCGACCTGTTCGCGTGCCAGTTGCGCCTCGGTTTCCTGCAGCGCGCGGGCGGCAGCGGCGACGCGCTCGTCGGCGGCGCGCAGGGCGCGGGTGGCCTCGCCGCGCTCGCCTTCCAGCTTGCGGCGCTCGCTGGCGACGGCATCGAGCTCGCGCTTGACCTGTTGCAGACGCCGTTCGGTCTCGCGCTGGTTCTGTCCGGCCGCAGGCAACGCCAGCAGCAGCGCGGCGCCGAGGACGATCGCGCAGCGCGCGGCCGCTCGCATCAGCCGTGCAGCAGCAGCGAGGTGCCGGTCATCTCGGCCGGAGGCACGACGCCGAGCATGTCGAGCAGGGTCGGCGCCAGATCGCGCAGCGCACCGCCCTCGCGCAGGCGCACGCCGGAGCGGCCGACGTACACCAGCCCCACGGGGCCCACCGTATGCGCGGTGTGCGGCTCACCCGTTTCCGGATCACGCATCATCTCGACGTTGCCGTGGTCGGCGGTCACCAGCAGTTCGCCGCCGCGCGCGGTCACCGCGGCCACCACCTCGCCGACCGCACGGTCGACGGCCTCCACCGCCTTGATCGCCGCCTGCAGGTCGCCGGTGTGGCCGACCATGTCGGGGTTGGCGAAGTTGCAGATGATGGCGTCGAAGCGCTCGGCCTCGATCGCCTCGACCAGGCGCCGGGTCACCTCGGGCGCGCTCATCTCCGGCTGCAGGTCATAGGTGGCGACCTTCGGGCTCGGCACCAGGATGCGTTCCTCGCCGGCGAACGGCACCTCGCGGCCACCGCTCATGAAGAAGGTCACGTGGGCGTACTTCTCGGTCTCGGCGATGCGCAGCTGGGTCAGCCCGTGCGCGGCCAGCACTTCACCGAGGGTATTGCGCAGGTCGTCGGGCGCGAATGCCACCGGCGCCGGCAGCGTGGCGTCGTAATTCGTCAGGCAGACATACCGTGCCAGTGCCGGCCGCCGTGCCTGGAAGCCGTCGAAGCCCGGCTGCACGAAGGCGGCGCTCAACTGGCGCGCACGGTCGGCGCGGAAGTTCATGAACACCACGGCGTCGCCATCGGCCATCGGCGCGGCGCCGTCGAGCACCACCGGCTGCACGAACTCGTCGTTCTCGTCACGGGCGTAGGCCGCGGCCAGTGCCGACTGCGCATCGGTGGCGGTGAGGCCCTGCGCCTCGACGACCACGTCCCAGGCGCGGCGTACGCGTTCCCAGCGGTTGTCGCGGTCCATCGCGAAGTAGCGGCCGCACAGGCTGTGGATGTGCGCATTGCCCACGCGTGCGCATTCGGCCTGCAGGCGCTCGAGGCTGGGCTGCGCCGAACGCGGTGGCATGTCGCGGCCATCGAGGAAGGCATGCACCGCGACCTGTGCCACCCCGCGGCGCGCGGCAAGGTCCAGCATCGCGTACAGATGGCGCTCGTGCGCATGCACGCCGCCCGGCGACACCAGGCCCATCAGGTGCAGGGTGCCGCCGGACGCGCGCACCGCATCGCATGCAGCAAGCAGTTCGGCGTTGTCGAAGAAACTGCCGTCCTCGATCGCGGCGTCGATGCGGGTGAGTTCCTGGTACACCACGCGGCCGGCGCCGATGTTCATGTGGCCGACCTCGGAATTGCCCATCTGCCCGTCCGGCAGGCCGACATGGCGGCCTTCGGTATGCACCAGCGTGCGCGGGCCGGCGTCCCACAGCCGCCGCCAGTTGGGGATATCGGCGAGCGCGATGGCGTTGTCGCGGGGATCCTCGCGGTAACCCCAACCATCGAGGATCAGCAGGACGGCGGGTTTGGCGCGGTGGGAGGCAATGGACACGACGTTCGGCCCTGTGACTTCGGACAGGTGCGATTGTAGCCGCGCCCGCGCATGCTGACGGCGTGGCGGCGCCCCGCGCGCCACCGCGTCCATCCGACGTCGAGGGAACCCACGCATGAACCGCAACCGCTTCCGTACCCGTTCCGCCGTCGCCCTGGCGATCGCCGCCGCGCTGTGCGCGCCCGTGGCCATGGCGCAGGACAACCTCAGCAAGGTCAACGGCGGCATCTCGGTCGAAGCCGACCGCCATGTCGGCGACATCGACACCGTCAATGGCGGCATCCGTATTGGCGACGGCGCGCGCGCCGGCGATGTGGAGACCGTCAACGGCGGGATCCGACTCGGCAGCCGCGTCACCGCCGGTGACCTGGAGACGGTCAACGGTGGCATCACCTTCGGCGACAACGTCGCCATCGACAGCCTGACCACGGTCAACGGCGGGATCCGCGGCGGCCGCGACACCCGCGTCGCCGGCAAGGTGGAAACCGTGAGCGGCAGCATCTTCCTCGACCGCGGCAGCGAGGTCGGCGACGATGTCGAGACCGTCAACGGCGGCATCGGCCTGGTCGCCACCCGCGTCGGCGGTGATGTGGAGACCATCAACGGCGACGTCACCATCGGCGCCGATTCGCACGTGCGTGGCGGCCTGCACGTGCGCAAGCCGTCGTCGTCGTGGTTCCCGATCAACATCAACCAGCGCAAGCCGCGCATCGTCATCGGCCCCGGCGCGGTGGTCGACGGCGAGATGGTGTTCGAACGCGCGGTCACCCTGTACGTGCACGAGAGCGCGCGCACCGGCGCGATCAGCGGTGCCGAAGCGCAGGCCTACAGCGGCGACCGCCCGCCGCGCGACTGACCCGCGGTAGCCCGGGCGCCCGCCGCAGTGGCCGCGGGCGCCGGGTGGCCTAGAATCGGCGGTTCCCGTACCGGAGACACCGCATGCACAGACCCCTCCTGATCGGCACGCTGGCCGCAGCGCTCGCGCTGGCCGGCTGCAACCGCGACGCAGCGTCCCCGGAGGCGAACGGGCAGCCCGCGCCGGCGCAGGGCAGCACCGACGCCGCCGCCCATGCGTTCTCCGCCGACATCACCACGGCCGATTTCGCCGAACTCACCCGCACCCTCGCCTCCGACGAGTTCGAAGGCCGCGCCCCCGGTTCGGCGGGCGGTGAGAAGACCGTCGAGTACATCCGCGCGCAGTACGAGCGCATCGGGCTCGAGCCCGGCGGCGCCGACGGCAGCTGGTACCAGACGGTGCCGATGATCGAGACCACCGCCGATACCACCACCACGCTGCGCATCGACGGCCCGCAGGGCGAGCGCACGCTGGCCTTCGGCGACGAGATGGTGATCGGCACCCGCACCGGCCAGCCCCAGGTGAGCGTGGCCGACAGCGAGCTGGTGTTCGTCGGCTACGGCGTGGACGCACCGGAGCAGAACTGGAACGACTACGCCGGCCTCGACGTCGAGGGCAAGACGGTGGTCATGCTGGTCAACGACCCCGGCTTCCACGCGAAGGACGCGGAGCTGTTCGAAGGCGACCGCATGACCTACTACGGGCGCTGGACGTACAAGTTCGAGGAGGCCGCGCGCAAGGGCGCCAGCGCCGCGCTGATCATCCACGACACCCCCGGCGCGTCGTACGGCTGGGACGTGGTGAAGAACTCCTGGTCGGGCGCGCAGTTCGACCTGCGTGCCGAGGACGATCCGGAACCGCGCCTGCCGGCACAGGGCTGGATCACCGGTGACGTCGCGCGCGAGCTGTTCGAGGCCGCGGGCCTCGACCTCGACGCGCAGATCGCCGCCGCCAACCGCCGGGGCTTCCGCCCGGTGCCGCTGAAGGCGTCGGTGTCGTTCGACCTCGCCAGCACCATCTCCGAGAAGTCCTCGCGCAACGTGATCGGCGTGCTGCCCGGCAGCGAGCGGCCCGACGAGGCGGTGATCTACATGGGTCACTGGGACCATCTCGGCGCGCACGAGGGCGAGGACGGCGAACAGGTGATCTACAACGGTGCCGTCGACAACGCCACCGGCATCGCCGGCATCATCGAGATCGCCGAGCGCTTCGCCACCACGCAGCCGGCGCCGAAGCGCTCGGTCGCGTTCCTGGCGGTCACGCTGGAGGAATCCGGCCTGCTCGGCTCGAAGTACTACGTCGCCCACCCGAGCTTCGAGCTGTCGAAGATCGCCGCGGTGATCAATCTCGACGCGATGAGCGTGGCCGGGCCGTCGCGTGACTTCGTGGTCACCGGCATGGGCAACTCGGAGCTGGAGGACCTGCTCAAGGTCGAGGCCGAGCGCCAGGGTCGCGTGCTCGCCGAAGAGGGAAACCCGGCGGGTGGCTTCTACTTCCGCTCCGACCACTTCAACTTCGCCAAGGCCGGCGTGCCGGCGCTGTACGCCAAGGGTGGCGGTGACCTCGTCGACGGCGGCACCGCCGGCGGCGAGGCGGCAGCCAAGGATTACGCCAGCCGCTACCACCAGCCCGGCGACGTGTTCCTCGAGGAGTGGAACCTCGAAGGCGTGGTGCAGGACCTCGAAGCGCTGTACGGCGTCGGCCGCGTGCTGGTCGACGACACCACCCGCTGGCCGAACTGGTACGAGGGCAATCCCTTCAAGGCCAACCGCGACGCGATGATGTCGGCGCAGTAACCGGCTGACACCGCGACACAAAGGACGGCGCCTTCGGGCGCCGTTTCTTTTTTTGGTTCTCTCCTGATTGAGGGAGTTCCATCCGGGCGCGGAGCCTCACGCCGGGGAGCCGGGAGCCAAGCCAGAGTCGGAGCATTGAGTCGGGTGGCGGCGCGGGCAGCCCACCGCGGCCCCAGGGGATGCCCAGCCGGCCGGAGTCCGCGTCCAGCTACCACGGCCGTCGCCGGCCCTCCATGGCCGGCTCTGGACATCCCCTGGGGCCGCGGCGGGCTCCAACCTGTGGCCGCGTCCGGGACGAGATCAACGGCAAACGGACGACGGGTGGCTTTCGACGCAAGCTCCTCCGTCTCGGGTCTCCGCACGCATATCCGTAGCTTCGCGAGCGACGGTCCACCGCCACCGCGACGGCGCTTCGCAGCGCCACGAACCGCTCAGCCGACCAGCCGCACCCGCGCGAAATTGCGCTTGCCGACCTGCAGCACGCCTTCGAAGCCGGGCGCGAACACCAGCCCCGCGTCGTCTACGACCGTCCCGTCCACCTTGACCGCGCGCTCCCTGAGCTTGCGGTTGGCCTCGGAATTCGACGGCGTGATGCCCGCGGCGGTCAGCAGCGCCGCGATACGCAGGCCTTCGGCCGGCACCTGGACCTCCTGCAGCGGCAGCAGCGAGGTATCGCCCTGCCCGGTCACCGCGGCGTGCCACCCGGCGATCGCGGTCTCGGCCGCGGCCGCATCGTGGAAACGCGTCGCCAGCTCACGCGCCAGACGCAGCTTGATGTCGCGCGGATTGAGCCCCGCGGCAACGTCCGCGCGCAGCGCCTGCGCCTCGGCAATGCCGATCTCGAAGCTCAGCAGCTCGATCCACTTCCACATCAGCGCGTCGCCGATCCTCATCGTCTTGTTGACGATGTCGATCGCCGGCTCGGTGATGCCGATGTAATTGCCCAGCGACTTCGACATCTTGTTGATGCCGTCGAGGCCTTCCAGCAGCGGCATCGTCAGCACCACCTGCGGTTTCTGCCCGTGGTGCTCCTGCAGGCCGCGGCCCATCAGCAGGTTGAAGGTCTGGTCGGTGCCACCGAGCTCGACGTCGGCTTCGAGGGCCACCGAGTCGTAACCCTGCACCAGCGGATACAGGAACTCGTGGATCGCGATCGGCTGCTGTGCAGCGTGGCGCCTGGCGAAATCGTCGCGCTCGAGCATGCGCGCGACGGTGAGCTGGCCGGCGAGCCGCACCATGTCGGCGGCGGACATCTTCCCGAACCACTCCGAGTTGAAACGCACCTCGGTGCGCTCGCGGTCGAGCACCCTGAACACCTGCGCCTCGTAGGTGCGCGCGTTCTCCAGCACGTCCTCGCGCGACAGCGGCTTGCGGGTGGCGTTCTTGCCCGACGGGTCGCCGATCATCCCGGTGAAGTCGCCGATCAGGAAGATCGCGGTGTGGCCGAGATCCTGGAACTGGCGCAGCTTGTTCAGCAGCACCGTGTGCCCAAGGTGCAGGTCCGGCGCCGTCGGGTCGAAGCCCGCCTTCACGCGCAGCGGGCGACCGGCCTGCAGCCGCGCCATCAGTTCATCGGGCTTGAGAAGCTCCTCGCTGCCGCGGGCGATCTGGTCATAGGCGGCCTGGATGGCGGGGTCGGCAACGGTCACGGCGATTCCTGGAAAGCCCGCCGGCACGCGCCCGCGGCTGAATGTGATGGAGTTCTGAAAACGGTGTTAAGACCCTGTTAGCACTGGCAATTCCCGAAATTCCCAGTGGTGTCAGGCATTTGACGCACCGTGTTGAGGTCTTTACTTTACCGCGCTGACGCGGAATTCACGCAGCCACGGGATAGCAGATGACGACCAACGACCCGGCGTTCGACCCCGAACGCAACCGACTCGTCCGTCTGGCCAACCGCCGCGCCCTCGCGCTGAGGGCAGGCCAGCTTTCCGAGCAGATTCCACAACTGCTCGACCGCAACAGTTTCAACGGGCGCTGGACGCGCCGCCACTGGGGCCAGGCAAGCATCTTCGCCAGCCTCGGCGCGCTGGTCATCGCCATGGTGCCCGGCTTCTCCAATGCGCTGCAGGCCGGTGACGGCGCGCAGCCCGCGCTCACCACCATGGCCCTCACGCTGCCCCCGCTGCAGGCGCCCGCGCGCGCCGTGGTGCAGCGCAGCTGGCAGACCGTGGCGGTGCAGCCGGGCGAGACGCTTGGCGCGATCTTCGAAGCACAGGGCATTCCCGCCACCACCCTGCACCGCATCCTCGAGACCGACGCCGTGCGCGGCGCGCTGACCCGCCTGCGTCCGGGCACCGAACTCGGCTTCGACATCGACGAATCCGGCGCATTGCGCGGATTCCGCTTCGACCGCGGCACCACCGAGCGCGTGCAGCTGTCGCTGGCCGGCGACGAGGTCAAGGCGAGCGTTATCGAGCGCCCGGTCGAGCGCCACGCCACCGTGGTCACCGGCGAGATCACCAATTCCCTGTACGGCTCGGCGCGCCAGGCCGGGCTGTCGCCCAAGGTCATCAATACGATGACCGACAGCATCTTCCAGTACGACATCGACTTCTCGCGCGAGATCCAGCCCGGCGACCGCTACAGCGTGGTGATCGAGGAGCTGTGGCGCGAGGGCGAGAAGATCGGCAGTGGCGACGTGATCGCCGCCACCTTCACCACCGGCGGCAAGACCTATTCCGGTTTCCGCTACGAGCGCGACGGCAAGGCCGAGTACTTCACCGCCGACGGCCGCCCGCTGAAGAAGAGCTTCCTGCGCACGCCGGTCGAGTTCTCGCGCCTGAGTTCCAACTTCGGTGCGCGCCGGCATCCGGTGCTGGGCACCATGCGCATGCACAAGGGCGTCGACTACGCCGCGCGCACCGGCACCCCGATCATGGCCGCCGGCGATGCCCGCGTGCAGTTCAAGGGCTGGCAGCGCGGCTACGGCAACGTGGTGATCCTCGACCACGGCCGCGGCTACACCACGCTGTATGCGCACATGTCGAAGTTCGGCAACGTCCGCCAGGGCGATCGCGTGCCGCAGGGCCGGGTGATCGGCTATGTCGGCGCCACCGGCCTGGCGACCGGGCCGCACCTGCACTACGAATTCCGCGTCAACGGCACGCACCGCAACCCGCTCAGCCAGACCATGCCGCCGCCGGAGCCGCTCAAGGGTGCCGAGCTGGCCGCCTTCCGCGCCGCAGTCGCACCGGCGCTGGCACGCATCGAGCAGGTCGAGGCGGTGCACTACGCGCAGCAGGCTGCCGCCGACAATGGCGCACGCGTGGCCTCCACGACCACCCCGGCCGGCAACGCCGGCTGATCGGACGGGCCGGCATCCGCCGGCCACGCCGTCCCGGCCGCCTGCGCGGCCCCGTGTCCCGCCCGATGCCGCCTTCCGCGCCCGCTGTGTTCCTCGGCCTGATGTCGGGCACCAGCGCCGATGGCATCGATGCCGCGCTGGTGCGCTTTTCCGATGTCGATGACCGCCAGCCACGGCTGCACGCCGAACTGCTGTTCGGCCGCACCTATGCCTGGGACCCGGTATTGCGCAGCCATCTGGTCGAGCTCGGCCAGCACGACGTGCCGCTCGGTCTCGACGACATCGGCGAGCTCGATACCCGGATCGCCACCGCACTGGCCGATGCCGCGCTGCAGGCGCTGGCCGACAGCGGCCTGCGTGCGGCTGGGATCGCCGCGATCGGCTCGCATGGCCAGACCCTGCGCCACCGGCCGCAGGGCCGCGCACTCGACGGCCGCGATCGCTTCACCCTGCAGTTGGGCGACCCGGGCCTGATCGCCGAGCGCACCGGGATCACCACGGTCGCCGACTTCCGACGCCGCGACGTCGCCGCCGGCGGCCAGGGCGCACCACTGCTGCCGGCCCTGCACGCGGCGCTGCTGCAGCATCCACGCGAGCCGCGTGCGGTGCTCAATCTCGGCGGCATCGCCAACCTCACCCTGCTGCCGGCGACGGAGACGCCCGACGGTGTGCGCGGCTTCGACACCGGCCCGGCCAACGGCCTGCTGGATGCCTGGTGCCAGCGCCACCGCGGACAGCCCTACGACCGTGACGGCCGCTTCGCCGCCTCGGGACAGGTCGATCAGGCGCTGCTGGAGCGGCTGCGCGATGATCCGTGGTTCGCGCTGGCGCCGCCGAAGTCCTCGGGGCGCGACCAGTTCCACCTCGGCTGGGTCGACAGCCGGCTGGCCGGGCACGAATCACCCGCCGACGTCCAGGCCACCCTGCTGGCGCTGACCGTCGCCACCGTGGTCGATGCACTGCGTGCCAACAGTGCCGCCACCGCGCGCGTCATCGCCTGCGGCGGCGGCGTGCACAACCCGGTGCTGATGCAGGCCCTGGCCGCGGCGTTGCCGTGCGCGCTGGAGTCCAGCGCCGTCCACGGGCTGGATCCGGATTTCGTCGAGGCGATGGGGTTCGCATGGCTGGCGCGGCAGACCGTGCGCGGGCTGCCCGGCAACCTGCCCTCGGTGACCGGCGCCGCCGGGCCGCGGGTGCTGGGCGGGATCTACCCGGCCACGCCCGGAGCCGCCTGAGGCGAGGCCGTATTCGCACGCTCCGCCGCGCGTTGCCGCGGTGGATCGTCGGTTCGCCCTGCCCGCCGCCGCGCCTGCGGGGTCGCTCCCGCGATCAGCGGCCGCCGCTGTCGATCCGCCCGATCAGCGCATAGCCGGGATCGTCGGGCACCGACTGCAGGGCGGCCAGCGCCTCCTGCAGCACGTCGACCTCCTCGGTGTCGAAGCCGGGGGTCTCGCCCTCGTAGGCATGCAGGCCCTGCTCGAGCAGGTACAGCAGCGCGTCCGACAGCGCCCAGCCGCGCGCCTCGGCGAGGCGGCGGATCCGCCGCGCGAGGAATTCGTCGACATCGCGCAGCACGATGTCCATGCCAGCCACGTTCATCCCCCTGTTCCCCCCATGGCACCGGGCTCCCTGACCGGATCGCGGATACGCTGCCACAGCCAGCCGAGCAGCAGCAAGGTCGGCACCACGGTCAGCGCGCTGAGGATGAAGAAGGTGGCGTAGGACGTGGCCTCCACCAGGAACCCGGACACGCCACCGGCGAACTTGCCCGGCAGGTTGGCCAGCGACACCAGCAGCGCGTACTGGGTGGCGGTGAAGTTGCGGTCGGTCAACGACGACATGAAGGCCACCAGCACGGTGCCGGCGAAACCCTGGAACAGGTTGTCGGCACTGATGGCGAGGTAGAACGCCCAGATCTGCCCCGGGTTGTAGGCCATCAGCAGGAAGGCGAGGTTGGACAGCGCCACCCCCACCGCGGCCACGAACAGCATCCGCCGGAAGCCGAACGCGGCCACACACACGCCGCCGACGAAGGCGCCGACGATCCCGGTCCAGATGCCGTAGAGCTTGGACACGGTGGCGATATCGGCCTTGCTGTAGCCGGAGTCGAGGTAGAACGGCCCGGCCATCACCCCGATCACCTGGTCGGGGAACTTGAACAGGCCGACGAAGGCCAGCAGCGCCAGCCCCAGCAGCAGGCCGTTGCTGGAGAAGAAGCTGGTGAACGGCTGCCAGAACGCGCCGATGAAATCGATCCGTCGCACCACCGTGGCCTCGGGCACCGCCGGCTCGCGGGCAATGAGCGTGGTCAGCACCGGCACCAGCATCAGCGCGGCCATCCACAGGTAGGCATTGGTCCAGCCCTGGAATTCGGCCAGGTACAGCGCACCGGCGCCACCGACGATCAGGCCGATGCGGTAGCCCAGCGTATAGGTGGCGGCGAGCGCGCCCTGTGCGGCGGCCGGCGCGATCTCGATGCGGTAGGCATCGACCACCGAATCCTGGGTGGCACCTGCGAACGAGCCGACCAGCACCCACATCACCAGCGTGGTCACGCCCATCTCCGGTCGCGACAGCGCCAGCGCGCCCAGGCTTGCCGCCACCAGCAGCTGCGAGAACAGCAGCCACGAGCGCCGCCGGCCGAGGAAGGCAGTGAGCGGGAACGCGTAGCGGTCGATCAGTGGCGCCCACAGGAACTTCAGCAGGTAGAAGAAGCTCGCCAGGCTGATCAGGCCGATGCTGCCGAGATCCAGCCCGACATCGCGCAGGCGGGTGGACAGCGTCATCGACGCGATCAGCAGGAACGGCAGGCCGGAGCCGAAGCCGAACACCAGCATGGTGATCGCCGATGGCGTACCGAACGCGCGGCGGATGCCGGCCCAGCCCTTGTAGGACGCCGGCGCGGCGGCGTCGCCGGCCTGGCTCATGCGCGGTAGTCCACGGTATAGGGCGCATGGTCGGAGAAGCGCGGCTCACGCAGCACGGAGCAAGCGGACAGGCGCTCGCGCAGCGATGGCGTGCAGAACTGGTAGTCGATGCGCCAGCCGACGTTGTTGGCGCGCGCCGCGCCGCGGTTGCTCCACCAGGTGTATTCCACCTCGTCGGGCCTGAGCGCGCGGAACGTGTCCACCCAGCCATGCGCCGGCTGCGGCGAGCCGTCGCCGCAGGCATCGGCGACCAGGCCGTTGAGCCACGCGCGCTCCGGCGGCGTGCAGCCGGAATTCTTCTGGTTGCCGGTCCAGTTCCTGATGTCATTGCGCGCACGCACGATGTTCCAGTCGCCGCACAGCACGTAGTCGCGGCCGCTGGCGAGCCACTCGTCGAGGATGGGCTTCAGCCATTCCATCACCTCGAACTTGAAGCCCTGGCGCAGCTCGCCGGACGACCCGGACGGGATATAGAACGACACCACGCTGAGGTTGCCGAA
The DNA here is from genome assembly GCF_021191595.1 of Alterluteimonas muca. NCBI lineage: Bacteria > Pseudomonadati > Pseudomonadota > Gammaproteobacteria > Lysobacterales > Lysobacteraceae > Alterluteimonas > Alterluteimonas muca. The sequence goes on along the minus strand of NZ_JAIWPS010000001.1, from coordinate 121,374 downwards.
GCGCGCCTCGAGATAGCGGCCCTCGTCGTCGAACGGGGCCCAGCCCAGCGACGCGCGCAGTTCGTCGGGCTCGCGGCGGCTGTAGATCGCCACACCGCTGTAGCCCTTCCTGGTCTGCGCATCGCGGAAGGCGACGTGGTAGCCCGGCGGACGGAACGCATCACCTGCGAGCTGGTGCTCCTGCGCCTTGGTTTCCTGCACGCAGAGGATGTCGGCATCCTGCAGGGCGAACCAGTCGAAGAACCCCTTGCTGGCCGCGGAACGGATGCCGTTGGCGTTGAAGCTGATGATGCGCATGGTGCTGCCGGTGCTGGAAGACGGACGCGGCGGGCACTGGCCCGCCGCGGGTCTGAAGGTTAGCGCACCGCCACCGGCCATGCCCCGGCAGCGGCACGTCCCGGTGCGCGTTACCGGGTGGGTCGCGGGGTGACGGGCGTGCTGGGCGGCAGGATCGGGTACTCCACCGTCGGCTGGCGACCGGTCAGCGTGCGCAGGAACGCGGCGATCGCGCTGGCTTCCTCGTCGTTGAGTTCCCGCCCCAGCTGCGCGGTGCCCATGATCGCCACCGCCTGCTCGAGGTCCCACACCTGGCCGGAGTGGAAGTACGGCGCGGTCAGCTCGACGTTGCGCAGCGGCGCGGCGCGGAACACGTATTCGTCGCTGGCGGTGGCGGTGACCTCGAAGCGGCCCTTGTCCCCCGGCGGCAGGATGTCGGCGCCCGGACGCTCGATCACGCCGAACGGGAAATACGTCTGGCGCCGAAATTGCGCCCGTTGTGGCAGGAGGCGCAGCCGCTCGCCATGAACAGCTCCAGCCCACGGCGTTCGGTCCCGTCCATCGCGCCGTCGTCGCCCAGCACCCAGCGGTCGAAGCGCGAATCCGGCGTCACCAGGGTGGCCTCGAACGCCTCCAGCGCCAGCGCCATGTTGTCGAAGCTCACCGGGTTGGCCTGGCCCGGGAACGCCTGGCCGAAGCGCTCGACGTATCCGGGGATGCTCTCCAGGGTCTCGACCACCAGCTCCGGCGTGCTGTTCATTTCCACGCTGGCCTGCACCGGGCCCTTGGCCTGTTCGGCGAGGTCGGCGGCGCGCCCGTCCCAGAACTGCGCCGCGTTGAACACCGCGTTGAACACCGTGGGCGAGTTGCGCGGGCCCTGCTGCCAGCCGTGGCCGATGGAGACCGGCACGTTGTCGGCACCGCCGGTGCCGATGCTGTGGCAGGTGTTGCAGGTGAGCAGCTGGCTGCGCGACAGGCGCGGCTCGAAGAACAGCATGTGGCCGAGGTCGACCTGCGCCTGCGACAGCGGCTGCCCGCGCAGTTCCTCCACGCGCTCCGGAATGGTGCCGAACAGCGCCGCGGCGGTGGTGCGCAGGCGGTCGCCGTCGCCTGCGGCGGCGGCATCGGCCGGGTCGGGTGCATCGGCGGTCGGTGCGGTCCCGGGCACGCCCTCGAGGGCAACCTGCCCGCCGGCGGCCGGGGTCGCCTGCGCCGTCGCGGTCTCCGCCGTGGCGCCCGCGCCGCTGTCTGCCGGTGCGGCGCGATCACCGTCGCTCTGGCTGCAGGCCACCGCCACCAGCAGGGTCGCCGCGATCGCCAGTCCAGTCCGGGTCGGATGCTGCATGTCGCTCCTCCATGTCGGGTCACCCCCGACCTTAGGTCACCTGCTGTCCTCGTCGCGTTGATCCCGGTGAACGCGGTGCGGCTTGTTACCATTGCGACCCCGCGGCCGCCCTGCACCTCCATGCCCGACCATCGCACCCGGTTCCTGCAGCTGGCGCTCCAGGCCGAGGCCCTGGGCTTCGGCGAGTTCACCCTCAAATCCGGCCGCACCAGCCCCTATTTCTTCAACGCAGGCCGGTTCGATTCCGGCGCGGCGCTGGCCGGGCTGGCCGGTTGCTACGCCGATGCCATCGACGCGGCGGGCCTCGATTTCGACCTGCTGTTCGGCCCGGCCTACAAGGGCATCCCGCTGGCGACCGCACTGGCCTGTGAATACGCCGGCCGCGGCCGTGACCTGCCGGTGGCCTTCAACCGCAAGGAAGCCAAGGCGCATGGCGAGGGCGGCACGCTGATCGGTGCACCGCTGGCGGGCCGGCGGGTGCTGATCGTCGACGACGTGATCACCGCCGGCACCGCGATCCGCGAGGCACTCGGGCTGATCGCCGACGCCGGCGGCACCGTGGCCGGCATCGTGATCGCGCTCGACCGCCAGGAAGTGGTCGACGTGCATGCCACGCCGCGCCGTTCCGCGGCGCAAGCGGTGGCGGACGCGCACGGCGTGCCGGTGGTCGCGGTGGCGACGCTCGACGATCTGCTTGCGTTCGCCACCCGAAGCACGACACTCTCGTTCGAACACGCGCGGCTGGTCGATTACCGCGCGCGCTACGGCAGCCAGCAATGAGCGCCGGCGGACCGACCGGGGGGACGGAAGCAGTCATGGCAACGAAGACGATCATCACCGCGGCGCTGTGGGCGACCGCCCTGCTTGCCTGCCTGCCGGTCACCGCGCAGAAGGCCGGCGGCGACACCCGCCGGGTGTACTGCTGGGAAGAGAGTGGCCGCAAGATCTGCGGTGATGCGCTGCCGGCCTCGGCGGTGGATGCCCCGCGTACCGAATTCAACGCACGCACCGGCCTGGCGCGCGAGCAGCTGGGGCGGGCACTGTCGTCGGCGGAACGCGCCGCCGCCGCCGAGGCCGCACGGCAGGCCGCGCAGGCCGCGGAAGCCGACACCGCACGCCAGCGCCGGGACCTTGCGATGGTGGAGTCCTACGCGGCCGAATCCGACCTCGAGCGTGCCTACGGCGAGCGCATCACCCTGGTCGAGGAATCGGTGAAGACCTCGCAGATGGGCGTGGCCAACCTGCGCGCCAGCCTGCTCAGCCTGCTGCGCCAGGCCGCCGACCTCGAGCTGCAGCAGCAGCCGGTGCGCAAGCCGCTGGCCGACAACATCCTTGCCCAGCATGCCGACCTGCTGCGCCAGCAGGCGATCCTCCAGCAGCAGCTGGCCGAGCGCAGCACCCTCGACCGCGACCTGCAGGACGCGCTGGCGCGCTACCGCGAACTGAAGCGCCTGCAGGCCGACTGAGGCCGGGCAGCGCGCGTCACGGGTCGGCGGGCGGCAGTTCGTCGCGTACACGCAGGAAGCGGGCGAAGCGCGGCAGGCCGCGCGTGGTCAGCCCGGAATGGCGGAAGGTCACCCAGCTGCCGATCGCCGGCGGCGCATCGCGCTGGGCGTCGGTGAGGCCGCTGCCCAACCGCAGCCGACGACCATCCGGCAGTTCCACCAGCAACGCACCCAGCCTGCCGGCATGCCGTCCCTGACCGGGCAGGTGCGCGATCACCCGCGCCTCGGCATCCTCATGCGGCTTGTACTTCAGCAGCAGTTCGCTGCGGCCACTGCGGTAGCGCGAATCGCGATGGTGCAGCATCAGGCCCTCGCCGCCGGCGGCGAGCACCGCATGGAAGTGCGCATCCAGCGCCGCGCGGTCCGCGAAGCGCCGCTGGCGCACCGGGCGCAGCCAGTCGATGCCGGCGGCGCCGAGCAGCCGCCGCATGCGGGCGATGCGCGCCTCGAAGCCCACCTCCTCGCCGGGCAGGTCGAACACCAGCAAGCGCACCGCGTGCCAGGCGGGGTCATCGCTGCCGTTGCTTGAACGCACCAGCGCGCTCACCTCGTCGAAGCGGTTGCGGCCGATCCACAGCTCGCCGTCCATCGCCTGCGTGGGCCAGCCGCGGGTGAACCACGCCGGCGGGCGGATGCGCATGCCACCACGCGTCCACAGCGCACTGCCGTCCCAGCGCGCGCGCACGCCATCGAGTTTCTCGCTGACCCAGTACGCGCCGATGTCGTCGACGCTGTCGGCGTAGCTGGTGGCCAGCATCGGTGGCGCATCGCCCGGCGGTACCGCCAGTGCGGTGCTGCACGCGGACACGCCGCACAGCAGCGCGATCCGCAGCCAGTGGTTGACGACCGTCCTGTCCATGTCACGGCATCCGGTGCCCCTCCCTGGGCGACAGGTCGAGCTTCGCGCGACATGTCATCCAGCGCCATCGGAGAAATCCGCGGTCGCGCGTCGGGTTTTGACGTGCTGGGCGCTGTAGCAAGGACGCGAGCGGGGGCGCCTGCCGCTCATTCCGCCGGGTCGGCGCCCGATATCGCCCTGGTCGGCGAAAACACCCGGCAGCGCCTGGACAGGGCGCGGTGAACTGCAGGAAAAATCAGGGCTCCCGGGATCGACGCGGACCGTTGCCGACTCTCCATCGCAACGCGGCGGCCCGCAGGCCGCCGCATCGCATCATTCCCGGCTGCACCGGCCGGAGCCGGACTGCTGGTCAGAACTCCAGCGGAAGCGCCGGATCCACCGCCAGCAGCTGCTCGCGGAAGGTCTGCTGGATGCGCTTCAACGCGGCCTCGTTGTCGGCGTCGAAGCGCAGCACCAGCACCGGGGTGGTGTTGGAGGCACGCACCAGGCCCCAGCCGTCGGCCCAGTCGGCGCGCACGCCGTCGATGGTCGACAGGCGCGCGCCGTCCAGCGTGGCGGCGGCCTGGAAGCGCTCGACGAAGGCATGCGGATCGCCACCGGGTGCCTGCACCTTGATCTCCGGCGTGGACACGCCGGCCGGCAGCGCGTGCAGCACCGCGGTGGGCGTCTCCGCCTGCGCGGCGAGGATCTCCAGCAGGCGCGCGGCGGCATAGATGCCGTCGTCGAAGCCGTACCAGCGCTCGGCGAAGAAGAAGTGGCCGCTCATCTCGCCGGCAAGCTCGGCCTCGGTTTCGCGCATCTTGGCCTTGATCAGCGAGTGGCCGGTCTTCCACATCAGCGGGCTGCCGCCATGGCGCAGGATGTGGCCGGGCAGCTTTCCGGTCGATTTGACGTCGAAGATGATCACCGCGCCCGGGTTGCGTTCCAGCACGTCGGCGGCGAACAGCATCAGCATGCGGTCGGGGAAGATGTTCTCGCCGTCGCGGGTGACCACGCCGAGGCGGTCGCCGTCGCCGTCGAAGGCGATGCCGAGGTCCGCATCCAGCCGCTTGACCATGCTCACCAGGTCCTCGAGGTTGTGCGGCTCGCTCGGGTCCGGATGGTGGTTGGGGAACGTGCCGTCGATCTCGCAGTACAGCGGCACCACTTCGGCACCGATCGCTTCCAGCACGCGCGGACCGATCTCGCCGGCCACGCCGTTGCCGGCATCCACGACCACCTTGAGCGGGCGCTCGACCTGCACGTCGGAGGCGATGCGCTCGACATAGGCGTCGGCGATGTCCTGCTGGCTCAACCCGCCGGGCGCCGGTGCGGTGTAGAGGCGGTCCTCGGCGATGCGCGCGTAGAGGTCGACGATGGCGTCGCCCGACAGCGTCTCGCCGCCGACCACGATCTTGAAGCCGTTGTAGTCCGGCGGGTTGTGGCTGCCGGTCAGCGAGATGCAGCAGCCCGTACGCAGGTGGTAGGCGCCGAAGTAGGCCACCGGCGTCGGCACCATGCCGATGTCGATGACGTTGCGACCGGCGCGCCGCAGGCCTTCGGTCAGCCCGGCCAGCAGGTCGGGGCCGGACAGGCGGCCATCGCGGCCGATCACGATGTCGGCGAGGTCCTGCTCGCGCATCAGCGAACCGATGGCTTGGCCGATCAGCTCGGCAATCCCGGCATCGAGGGTCTCGCCGACCACGCCACGGATGTCGTAGGCGCGGAAGATGCTGCGATCGATGCGGGCCGCTTGGGGTTTGGACACGTCCTTGACCTCGGATTTCTGGGGGGATTCGGCGTCGCCCGGGGCGAGGGCGACGGCTTCGAGCAGGGTGGGCGCGCCATCCTCGCCGGCCACCGCATCACGTGCGAGGCCGGGCAGCACGCGCCAGGCGACGTAGGCGAGCAGCAGCAGCACCAGCGCGACGACGAACGCCGGCATTCCGGCCAGGCCGAACGGCGCGGCAACGCCATACGGGAGGCCGGCCGCGACCCGCAGGCCACTGCCGGCCACCGGCGTGCCCAGTCGCTCGGCGGCGCCGGCATGCTCGGCGCTGCCGCGTTCAAGCAGGGTGACGCTGCCCTGCCGCAGCGCCAGGTACATGCGCCCCTCGTCGATGACCGCGCTGTCGAACCCGGCACGGATGCGCGCCAGCGGCAGCCGCGCCACCGCCACGCCGGCCAGTGCGCCGCCGGCATCCTTGATCGGCGCCGCGACCGCCAGGCGTTCGCTGCCGTCCTCGCGGATGACCAGCGACAGCGCGCGGTCCTCGCTCATCGCCGCCTCCAGCACCGCGGCGCGGCCGAAGCCGTTCCGGGTCAGATCGGCGTAGACGCTCTGCAGGGCCGGCGGATACACCGCGGCCTCTTCCAGCATCGGCCAGTCACGCGCAAGCGCGGCAGCCGCGGCCTCGACCTCGCCACGCAGCAGCGGGCCGCGCACGTCGGCCGATTCCAGCCGCTCGCGCAGGCGCTCCTGTTCGGCCTGCAGGGCCTGCGCGACCGAGAGCGAGACCAGGTCGCGCGCCTGCTCCAGCGCGGCGCGGCGGTTGCCGTCCTGCACATGCCGCCAGCCGCCCCAGGCGATCCACAGCGCCAGCGCCGCCAGCGCGATCGCCACCAGCGGCAGGAACGGTCGCGCGCGCGCCAGCAGCAGGCGGGCCTTGTGCGGTTGGGTGTCGCTCATCCTTTGGTTCCCCAGGGCAGCCGGATCAGGACGCGTCGTGGCGACGCCCCCTGCGCCGCCACCGCGTCCAGATGTCTACGCAACATGCGTGCCATGCACCGGCGCACGGCGCATAACGTACCGCCGATCCGCGCCATGCGCGACATCGGCAACGTGCGCGGCATCAACGCACACCGGTATGCCCGAAGCCGCCACTGCCGCGCGCGCTCGCCGTGAAGCCATCCACCAGCTCGAGATCCGCACGCACCACCGGCAGCAGCACCAGCTGCGCAATGCGGTCGCCGACGGCGATCGTGTAGGCCTCGCGCCCACGGTTGAAGACGCTGATCATCAGCGGCCCCTGGTAGTCGGCGTCGATGAGCCCGGTGCCGTTGCCCAGCACGATGCCGTGCCGATGCCCGAGGCCCGAGCGCGGCAGCACCACCGCGCACAGGCAGGGATCGGCGATATGGATCGCCAGCCCGCTGGGCACCAGCGCCGCATCGCCGGGCGCAAGCTCGAGCGGTGCATCGAGCGCGGCGCGCAGGTCGAGCCCGGCGCTGCCGGCGGTGGCATAGGCGGGCAGCGGCCATTCGTCGCCGTAACGCGGATCGAGGCGCTGGACCTGCAGGACATGGATTGCGGACACCGGTGGCTCCGTGGCAGGGCCGCACCCGGAGCGGGGCGGCAGTGGGATCAGCTGGCGAACACCAGGTCGAGCAGTTGCTCGGCGATAACGGTCTTCGGCGCCGGCCCCAGCGACTGTTCGCCATCGGGCCAGTACACGGTGAGCGCGTTGTCCTCGCTCTCGAAACCGCTGCCCGGCTGGCCGACGCGGTTGGCAGCGATGACGTCCAGGCGCTTGCGCACCAGCTTGTCGCGCGCGTAGCCGGCCAGGTCGCCGGTCTCGGCGGCGAAGCCGACCAGCCGGCGTGGCCGCAGCGCGTGCGCGCCCAGATCGGCGAGGATGTCGGCGGTGCGCACGCATTCGACCAGCAGGGTGTCGCCGTTCTTCTTGAGCTTGTCGGCGGCCACCACGCGCGGGGTGTAGTCCGCGACGGCGGCAGCGGCGATATAGGCATCGGCCGGCATCGCGGCGAACACCGCCGCGTGCATCTGCGCGGCGGAGCGCACGTCGATGCGCTGCACGCCCGGCGGGGTGTCGAGATGCACGGGGCCCGCGACCAGCACCACGTCGGCGCCGCGGCGCGCGGCCGCAGCGGCCACCGCGAAGCCCATCCGCCCGCTGCTGCGGTTGCCGAGGAAGCGCACCGGGTCGATGTCCTCGTAGGTCGGGCCCGCGCTCACCACCATGCGCAGGCCGGCAAGCGCTCTGCTCATCCGGCCAGCTCGCGCACGATCCATTCCGGTTCGCGCAGGCGCCCGGGGCCGGATTCGCCCTCGGCCAGCGGACCGTCGTCGGGGCCGATCACCTGCACGCCGCGCGCACGCAATGTCTCCACGTTGGCCTGGGTGGCCGGGTGCCGCCACATGCGGTGGTTCATCGCCGGGGCGATCGCCACCCGCGCCTCGGTGGCGAGGTACAGGGTGCTGACCAGGTCGTTGGCGAAGCCGTGCGCGAGGCGCGCGATGAGGTCGGCGGTGGCCGGCGCCACCACCACCCGGTCGGCCCACGCGGCGAGCTCCAGGTGTCCCATCGCGGCTTCGGCCGCCGCATCCCACAGCGAGGTGCGCACCGGCTCGCCGGAAACGGCCTGGAAGGTCGCGGTGCCGACGAACTGCTGCGCGTGCTCGGTCATCGCCACCCGCACCACGGCGCCGGCGTCGCGCAGGCGGCGCACCAGTTCGGCGGCCTTGTACGCGGCGATCCCGCCACCCACGCACACCAGCACGCGCTGGCCGGCAAGCAGGCCGTCGAGCGGCGGAGGTGACTGGCTCATGGGTGGGAAAAATCCGACACGGACGCGGGCCCACAGCTTACCCGAAGGCAGGGCCGCGCCCGGCTGCGCTGGCTGCCGCCGCGCGCTGCAATGCATCCGGCGTCGTCGTGCGGGCGGCCACCCCGAAACCCACGGCCTCCCCTGTCGTGCAGGCCGCCCGCCGCGACGCTCTTCCCACGAGGTTTGCCATGCACATCCGCGACTGGCCCAGCAGCGAACGACCACGCGAGAAACTCCTGGCCCGCGGTGCCGCCGTGCTGTCGGATGCGGAACTGCTGGCGCTGTTCCTGGGCTCCGGGCTGCGCGGGCGCGACGCGGTCGCCACCGCGCGCGAGCTGCTGGCAGGCCACGGCCCGCTGCGGAAGCTGCTCGAACGCACGCCGGCGCAGCTGGCCGCACTTCCCGGCTTGGGCCCGGCACGCGCGGCGCTGCTGGCGGCCGCGCTCGAGCTGTGCGGCCGCTACCTCGCCGCCGGCCTCGAGCGTGGCGAGGCACTGAGCGATCCGCAGTCCGCCGGCCGCTATTTCGCGCAGCGCCTGCGCGGCTACCCGCACGAGGTGTTCGCCGCGCTGTTCCTCGACACCCGCCACCGCGCGCTGGCGTTCGAGGAACTGTTCCGCGGCACCATCGACGGTGCCGAAGTGCATCCGCGCGAGGTGGTGCGGCGCGCGCTGGCGCACAACGCCGCGGCGCTGATCGTCGGCCACAACCATCCCAGCGGCAGCGCCGAGCCGAGCGCTGCGGATCGCGCGGTGACCGCGCAGCTCAAGCAGGCACTGGGCCTGGTGGACGTGCGCCTGCTCGACCACTTCGTCATCGGCGACGGCCCGCCGGTGTCGCTGGCGGCGCGCGGCTGGGTGTAGGCAGCGCACGAACCGGAACGTGCCGGCCCGCGGCCGTCTACACTATCGGCCCCCTGCAATACCGCCCAACGCCTGTGAAATCCCAGCTCCGCGCCCTGATCGAACAGGGCCTCGACGCCCTGCGTGCCCGGGGCGACCTGCCCGGCGACCTCGCCACACCCGAATTCATCGTGGAGCGGCCGAAGGATCGCAGCCATGGCGATTTCTCCACCAACGTGGCGATGCTGCTGGCGAAACCTGCCCGCAGCAATCCGCGCGCACTCGCCCAGGCACTGACCGCGGCGCTGCCGCAGACCGGGCTGGTGGCCTCGGTGGACATCGCCGGGCCGGGGTTCATCAACTTCCGCCTTGCGCCCACGGCGTGGCAGGCGCAGCTGCGCGCGGTCCATGAGCTCGGCGAGTCGTACGGCCACAACAGTTCCGGGGCCGGGCGCCGCGCCGGCGTCGAATACGTGTCGGCGAACCCGACCGGACCACTGCATGTCGGCCATGGCCGCGCGGCGGCCATCGGCGACTGCATCGCCCGCGTGCTCGAGGCCAATGGCTGGGACGTGGCGCGCGAGTTCTACTACAACGATGCCGGGGTGCAGATCGAGAACCTCGCACGCTCCACCCAGGCCCGCGCCCACGGGCATGCGCCGGGCGATGCCGACTGGCCGGCCGACGCCTACAACGGCGACTACATCGCCGACGTGGCCGCCGCCTATCTGCGCGGCGACAGCGTCGAGGTCGACGGCCACACCGTGACCGGTGCCGGCGACGCCGACGACCTCGATGCCATCCGCCGCTTCGCGGTGGCCTGGCTGCGCCGCGAGCAGAACGCGGATCTCGCCGCGTTCGGGGTGGCGTTCGACGTGTACTTCCTCGAGTCGTCGCTGTACGCCGACGGCAAGGTCGAGGAGACCGTGCGCGAGCTGGTCGCCCACGGCCACACCTACGAGGAAGGCGGCGCGCTGTGGCTGCGCACCACCGGTTTCGGTGACGACAAGGACCGCGTGATGCGCAAGTCCGACGGCACCTACACCTACTTCGTGCCGGATGTCGCCTACCACCTGTCGAAATGGCAGCGCGGCTACGAGCGCGCGATCACCGAGCTCGGCGCCGACCACCACGGTTCGCTGGCGCGCGTGCGCGCCGGCCTGCAGGCGCTGGATGCCGGCATTCCGCAGGGCTGGCCGGAATACGTGCTGCACCAGATGGTCACGGTGATGCGTGGCGGCGAGGAGGTGAAGCTGTCCAAGCGCGCCGGCAGCTACGTGACCCTGCGCGACCTGATCGACGAGGTCGGACGCGACGCCACCCGCTGGTTCCTGGTCGCGCGGCGCCCGGATTCGCAGCTGGTGTTCGACATCGATTTCGCCCGCAGCCAGTCGCTCGACAACCCGGTCTACTACGTGCAGCTCTCGCACGCGCGCATCTGCGGCCTGCTGCGGCAGCTGGAGGAACGCGGACTGGCATTCGACGCCGCCAGTGGGCTGGAGCGGCTGCCGGACCTCGACAGCGGTGCAACCCGCGACCTGCTCACCGACCTCTCGCGCTTCCCTGAGGTGGTGGAGGCGGCCGGGCAGTCGCTGGAGCCGCACCTGGTGGCGGCCTATCTGGTCGAACTCGCGCAGGCGTTCCAGTCCTACTACAACGACCACCAGTTCCTGGTCGACGATGCCGGGCTGCGCGATTCGCGACTGGCGCTGGCGCTCGCCACCCGCCAGGTGCTGGCCAACGGCCTGGCCCTGCTCGGGGTGGCCGCACCGCAGCGGATGTAGCCCCGCACCGCGGGATGACGGCGCGGTCCACGCCTTCGGCATACACTGGATCGCGGGATTTTTCTGTTCCATCCGGCCGCCTGGCGGCAACGACTCGAGGAAGGCAAGGCAGTGGCAGCACGACGCGGTAGATCGCAGGCACGGCGCAACGGCGGCAACTCCGGCGGGCTTCCCGGCTGGGCGTGGATGATCATCGGCATCGTGCTGACGATCATCGTGGTGATGCTGGCGCCGCGCGTGCTGAAGTCCGACGGCAGCGACGGCTTCTACCGCCCTCGCGCCAACCCGGATGCGCAGCCGGCGTTGCCGTCCAGCATCGACGAGGACGCAGCACCCGCGCCCGCGCGCCGACGCCCGGCGGCCGCCGACCCCGCGCCGCTGCCGGCCACCGAGCCCGATTACGATTTCTACACCGTGTTGCCGGGCCAGGAAGTGCCGATGACCGATGCCGAGCTCGCCGCCAGCGCCCGCGCCGAAGAGGCCCGCCGCCAGCGCGAGGATGCACAGCGCCGCCAGGACGCCGCCGACCCGGCCACCCCGCAGGCGCCCGCCGCGGCACCGTCGCCGGCCTCCACCGCGGCGACCACCACGCCGGCGACCACGACCGCCCCGGCAACGCCTGCCGCGACGGCTGCACCGGCACAGGACACGACCGCGCGCTACCTGCTGCAGGCCGGGTCGTTCAGCGCGTCCGGCGATGCCGAGGCGCTGAAGGCGCGGATCGCGCTGCTGGGCCTGTCGGCACGGGTCGAGTCCGGCAACGCCAACGGGCGCACCGTCTACCGCGTGCGCATGGGTCCCTACGGCACCGCCACCGAACTGGCCGATGCCAAGGCCAAGCTCCAGAACGGCGGGCTGCAGGCACTGCCGATCAAGGTGCAGTAATACCGCGCGCCGGCGTGGCGTGACGCCGCCTCGGGCGGGTCCGGCGGCAGCACGCGCCAGCGACCGCCGGCACCGCTTTTCCGCCTGCGACGGAGTGCTTAGATGACCCGGACCATCCTGATCACCGGCGCCACCGCCGGTTTCGGCCGCGCCGCCGCCGAACGTTTCGCCAGCGCCGGCTGGCGCGTGGTCGCCTGCGGCCGCCGCGCCGAGCGCCTGCAGGCACTGGCCGACGCATTGGGTGAGCAGGTGCATGCCTGCGCCTTCGACATCCGCGATGCCGACGCCATGCAGGCCGCACTCGACGCACTCCCGGATGCGTTCCGCGACATCGACGTGCTGGTCAACAACGCAGGCCTCGCGCTGGGCACCGCGCCCGCGCAGCAGGCGAGCCTGGCGCAGTGGCGGCAGATGATCGACACCAACGTCACCGCGCTGGCCACGCTGACCCACGTGCTGCTGCCGACGCTCATCGCGCGCCGCGGCGCGATCCTCAACGTGAGCTCCATCGCCGGCAGCTACCCGTACCCGGGCGGCAACGTCTATGGCGGCACCAAGGCCTTCGTCACCCAGTTCTCGCTGGGCCTGCGCGCCGACCTGCATGGCACCGGCGTGCGCGTGACCTCGATCGAACCGGGGCTGGCCGAGACCGAATTCACCCTGGTGCGTACCGGTGGCGACCAGGCGGCATCGGATGCGCTCTATCGCGGCGCCGCGCCGATCACCGCCGCCGACATCGCCGACACCCTGTGGTGGGTGGCCAACCTGCCACCGCACCTCAACATCAACCGGCTGGAAGTGATGCCGGTCAGCCAGTCGTTCGCCGGCTTCCAGATCGCGCGCGCGGGCTGAAAGAACCGGCGGGCAAAGACGATCGCGCCTGGAGGCGCTCCCGCAGGAGCGCCGCGTGGCATTCAGTCCAGCGGCGCGCTGTCCAGGTAGGTATAGCCGGTGAGCCCGGCTTCCAGCGCCTCGCGCAGGCGCACCATCTCGTCGTCCCCAAGGCTGGCGGCCGAAAGCTTGTCCTCGTAGCGCTGGCGCAGGTCGTCGATGCGGTAGCCCACGTAGTCGAGCATCACGTCGGTGGTGTCGCCGCGGCGCTGCTGGTGGATGGCGAAGCCGTCGCCGCTGCGGCGCACCTCGATCGCGTCGGTGTCGCCGAACAGGTTGTGGATGTCGCCGAGGATCTCCTGGTAGGCGCCCACCAGGAAGAACCCCAGCCGGTAGGTTTCGCCGGGACGCATCGCATGCAGCGGCAGCGAGCTGTCGAGATCCTCGTTCTCGACGTAGGTGTCGATCTGGCCGTCGGAGTCGCAGGTGAGGTCGGCGATGATGCCGCGCCGCTCCGGCGCCTCGTCCAGGCGCTCGATCGGCACGATCGGAAACACCTGGTCGATCGCCCACACGTCGGGCATCGATTCGAAGATGCTGAAGTTGACGAAGTACTTGTCGACCAGACGCTCGTTGAGCTCGTCCAGCAGCGGGCGATGGCTCTTCTCGTCATAGGTCAGCCGCGCACGCACGGCGTGTGCGATCGCGTAGAAGAGGTCGTCGATACGCGCGCGGTGCACCAGGTCGAGCTGGCCCAGCGCGTACATCGCCAGGCCCTCAGCGTGGAAGTGCTGCGCCTCGTGGTAGAGCTCGACCGCAGGGCGCTGGTCGAGCTCGCCATGGATCTCACGCAGCTGGCTGACCACCGACGGCTCGTCGTCATGGATGTCGGGCACCCGGCCTTCCGGGGCGCGTTCGACCTCCGACACGTTGGCCACCAGCACCGCGTGGTGGGCGGTCATCGCGCGGCCGCATTCGGTGAGGATGCGCGGCTGCGGCAGGCCGTGCTCCGCGCAGGCCTGCGCCAGCGGCTGCACGATATTGCTCGCGTACTGGCGCATGCCGTAGTTGACCGAGTTGTAGCTGCGCGAGCGCGTGCCCTCGTAATCGATGCCCAGGCCACCGCCGACGTCGACACGGCTGATCTTCGCGCCCAGCCGCGACAGCTCCACGAAGTAACGCGTGGCCTCGCGCATGCCGTTGGCGATGTCGCGCACGTTGGAGATCTGCGAGCCCATGTGGAAATGCAGCAGCTTGAGGCAGTCGCTGCGGCCGCTGTCGCGCAGGCTCTTCCACAGATCCAGCAGCTGCCGCGGCGACAGGCCGAACTTCGACTTGTCGCCACCCGAGTTCTGCCACTTGCCCGCGCCCAGCGACGCCAGCCGCATGCGCACGCCCAGCAGCGGCTCGACACCGAGTGCGGCCGACTCCTCCATCACCAGCCGCAGCTCGGTCGGCTTCTCGATGACGATATAGGTCTCGAGCCCCAGTCGGCGGCCGATCAGCGCCAGGCGGATGTACTCGCGGTCCTTGTAGCCGTTGCAGATGATGGTGCCGCCGGGCCGGCTCAGCGCGAGCACCGCCATCAGCTCCGGCTTGCTGCCGGCCTCCAGCCCGAAGCCCTCGCCATGGTGGGAAGCCAGCGTGCCGGCGACGCCCGCATGCTGGTTGACCTTGATCGGATACACGGCCGTGTAGCCGCCGGTGTAGTCCCAGTCGGCCTGGGCCTCGGCGAATGCCGACTGCAGCTGGCCGAGCCGGTGGCCGAGGATTTCCGGGAAGCGCACCAGCAGCGGCAGCTTCGCGCCCTGTGCGAGCGCGTCGTCGACGATCGCGGGCAATGGCAGCGCACGGGCGTCGCGGTCACCCGGGCGCACGACCACGCGACCCTGTTCGTCGACGTCGAAGAAACCTTCCGACCAGTGCGGAATCGAGTAGGTCTTGCGGGCGTGGTCGATGGACCAGGCAGCCATGGCGGACATCCGGAAAGCGTGGGGGCGCCCATTCTACGGAGGCCGGTGCGCAGGGGTGGTCACGCCGGCTCCGTTACAATCCGCGGCCCGTTGCGACGCCATCCGCGCGCGCCCCACGACAACGCCCACGCGGGCCGCGTCCCTGCGAGAGCACCCCCATGACCACGACCGACTGGCTGTACGAGAACTTCGACCCCGCAGGCTCCGCGATCGGTTATCGCGTCAGCCGCAAGCTCGACGAGGTGCAGTCGCCGTTCCAGAAGATCGAGATCTACGAGTCGACCGACTGGGGCAACGTGATGCTGATCGACGGCGCGATGATGGTGACCACGCGCGACAACTTCCTCTACCACGAGATGATGTCGCACCCGGCGCTGTTCACCCATCCCGACCCGAAGCAGGTGGTCATCATCGGCGGCGGCGACTGCGGCACGCTGCGCGAGGTGCTCAGGCACCCGGGCGTCGAGCGCGCGGTGCAGTGCGATATCGACGAGCAGGTCACGCGGATGGCCGAGAAGTATTTCCCGGAGCTGTGCGAATCCAATGGCGACCCGCGCGCGGAGATCCTGTTCGACGACGGCATCGCCTGGATGAAGGACGCCCCGCCGGGCTCGCTCGACATCGTGATCGTCGATTCCACCGATCCGGTCGGCCCCGCCGAAGGGCTGTTCAACAGGAGCTTCTTCGAAAGCTGCTTCCGCGCACTGAAGGACGACGGCATCCTCGTCCAGCAGTCGGAATCACCGCTGGTGCTGCTGGAACTGATCCAGGCGATGCGCGCGGAAATGGGCAAGGCCGGTTTCGACAGCTTCCAGACCCTGCCCTTCCCGCAGCCCTGCTACCCCACCGGCTGGTGGAGCTGCACGCTGGCACGCAAGGGCGGCCGTGGCTTCGACTTCCGCGCCGACGACGCAGCAGCCAAGGCGTTCGAGACCCGGTACTACAGCGCCGAGATGCACCGCGCGGCGCAGGTACTGCCGCCGTTCGTGGCCAACGCGCTGGCGGCGCGGATGGCTGTCTGACGGGACAACGCCACCGACCGTCAGCGCGGTCGGTGGCACGCGCTTCAGTTCCAGCCAGGCGTGCCGGTCTGCGGACACGCCCCACCCGCACAACGCGCATCACGCGGGCCACGTGATTCGAGCGAACGCTCACGCTCTTCGCGACGCTGCGCCACGGTCTTGCAGACGCTGACCGGACGATTGCTGCCGATCGGCCGGCTGCGCTCGCAGATCATGCGGTCGTCCTCGGCCTTGTTGACCAGCGCGCTGATCTCCTCGAGATCGTTGAACAGCGCCACCTGGTCGGCCCGCGGGAGCTCGGTGGTACTGGTGCGGCCATCGAGCTTGCCCAACACCCCGTCCTGCACCTGCAGGAGCCGATCGCGGTCGGCGCCTGCCATGTCCTTGTATCGCCCGCTGCGCTGCTGTGCGGCCTGCCGGATCTGGTTCTGCTGCGCAACGATCGCGGACGCATCGGTTTCGACTAGAACAGGCCCCTGCGACTGGGCCAGCGCGTCACCCGCACATCCCAAGCAACAGCATCGCCGCTGCGATCCTTCCGTTCATTCCGCTCTCCTCGACATCCTGGCGCATGCGCCGACGATCGACGCCCCCGGACCTCCCTTATAGCGCATCCCCGTCGAGCTCACCCGTGCGGATGCGTACGGCGCGTTCGAGTGAATACACGAACACCTTGCCGTCGCCGATCTTGCCGGTGTTGGCGGCCTTGAGGATGGCTTCGACGACGGTGTCGACCTGGTCGTCGGTCACCGCCACCTCGAGCTTGAGCTTGGGCAGGAAGTCGACCACGTACTCGGCGCCGCGATAGAGCTCGGTGTGGCCCTTCTGGCGGCCGAAGCCCTTGACCTCGGTGACGGTGATGCCGGCGACGCCGGCATCGGCCAATGCCTCGCGCACATCGTCGAGCTTGAAGGGCTTGATGATCGCCATGACCATCTTCATTCACGCAACCTCCATCGGATCGAGCGGCAGCATAGCGCACTGCCTGCGGGCGCCCGGCGGCTACAATGCGATCCATCACCGATCCGTCCCGTACGGACTTTTCCTACCGCGTTTCGCGATCCGCGCCGACTGCGCCGACAGCGGCGCGCATCCATGCTGGCCGCGAAACCGGAGCCTCCCCCATGATCGACCTCAGCAACATCGACGAACTCGCACGACGCCTCAGCGGGCTGGTGCCGCCGGGCCTGCGCGAGAGCCGCGAGGAGATGCAGGAGAACTTCCGCGCGGTGCTGCAATCCGGGCTCGGCAAGCTCGACCTGGTGACCCGCGAGGAGTTCGACGTGCAGCGCGCGGTGCTGCTGCGCACGCGCGAGAAGCTCGAGGCGCTCGAGCAGGCGGTGCAGTGGCTGGAGGCCGAGCTCGCCCGCAATCCCCCACGGGACGGTTCCGCCCACTGAGGGCGCAACGGCAGCCGCCATGGGACTCGCACTCGTGCATGGACGCGCGCGTGTCGGGGTTGCAGCACCACCGGTCCAGGTGGAAGTGCACCTCGGCGGTGGCCTGCCGTCGATGTCGATCGTCGGACTACCGGAAGCCGCGGTACGCGAGGCCAAGGACCGGGTGCGCGCCGCGATCCAGTGCGCGCAGTTCGAATTCCCCGCGCGCCGCATCACCGTCAACCTCGCCCCGGCGGACCTTCCGAAGCACGGCGGCCGCTTCGACCTGCCGATCGCGCTGGGCATTCTCGCCGCCAGCGGCCAGATCCCGCTGGAGGCACTGCGCGATACCGAATTCATCGGCGAGCTCGGCCTGACCGGCGAGCTGCGCCCGGTAGCCGGCGCGCTGCCCGCCGCGCTCGCGGTGGCGCAGACCGGGCGCCGCCTGGTGGTGCCGGCCGGGAATGCCGCCGAGGCCGCTCTCGCCGCACGGGTGGACGTGCGCGCCGCGCGCACCCTGCTGGAGGTGTGCGCGATGCTGCACGGCCGCGCGACCCTGCCGGCCGGGGTAGCTCCGGTGGCGATTCCGGCCAGTACCGCGGACATGCGCGATGTGCGCGGGCAGGCACGCGCGCGTCGCGCACTGGAAATCGCCGCTGCCGGTGGCCACCACCTGCTGCTGGTGGGCCCGCCCGGCTGTGGCAAGACGCTGCTGGCTTCGCGGCTGCCGGGACTGCTGCCGGAGCCCGGCGACGACGAGGCACTGGAAGCCGCCGCGGTGGCGTCGGTCAATGGCGGACTGGACCCGGCGCGATGGCGGCAGCGGCCGTTCCGGGCACCCCACCACACGGCCAGCGCGGTGGCGCTTGCCGGCGGCGGCAGCGAACCGCGGCCCGGCGAGATCTCGCTGGCGCACCGCGGGGTGCTGTTCCTGGACGAGCTGCCCGAATGGAACCGCTCGGCGCTGGAAGTGCTGCGCGAGCCGCTTGAATCGGGCGTGGTGACGATCTCGCGCGCCGCGCGGCAGGCGGAGTTTCCTGCGCGCTTCCAGCTGGTCGCCGCGATGAATCCCTGTCCCTGCGGCTGGGCGGGCGATGCCTCCGGGCGCTGCCGCTGCGCACCCGACGCGGTGCGCCGCTACCGCTCGCGCATCTCCGGGCCACTGCTGGACCGCATCGACCTGCATGTGGAGGTGCCACGGCTGCCCGCCCATGAGCTGCGGCCGGATGCACCCGAAGGCGAGGCAAGCGCTTCGATCCGTGCACGCGTCGAAGCATCGCGTGCATTGCAGCAGGCACGCAGCGGCCGCTGCAATGCGCAGCTGGACCAAGCCGCGACCACCGCGCACTGCCGTCTGCGCGCGGCCGAACAGCAACTGCTCGAACGTGCGATCGAATCACTGCAGCTGTCGGCGCGGGCAATGCACCGCATCCTGCGCGTGGCCCGTACCATCGCCGACCTCGACGGCAGCGCCGACATCCTCGCCCCGCACCTCGCCGAAGCACTGACCTATCGCGGTTTCACCCAGGAGCCGGTGGCCGCGGTGGCTTGAGACGATCAGCCGCGGATGGCGCGGATCAACACGGACAGCAATGCTCCTTGCCAAGGCTGGCCTCCCATCCATTCCTCCCGCCTTGACGCTCTTGCCTTGATCCGTGCCCATCCGCGCAGGTCCGCGGCCAGAACCCCACTCATGCCGCGCGGGTGAACTGCTCCTCCTCGGTCGACCCGCTCAGCGCGGTGGTCGAGGACTGGCCTCGCTGGATCACCTGGGTCACCGCATCGAAATAGCCGGTACCGACCTCGCGCTGGTGGCGCACCGCGGTGAAGCCACGTTCGGCGGCGGAGAACTCCGCCTCCTGCAGTTCCACGAACGCTTTCATCTGCTCGCGCGCGTAGCCGTGGGCGAGGTGGAACATCGAGTAGTTGAGGGCGTGGAAGCCGGCCAGAGTGATGAACTGGAAGCGGTAACCGTAGGCCGCCAGTTCCCTCTGGAACCTGGCGATCGTCGCGTCGTCGAGGTTTTTCTTCCAGTTGAAGCTCGGCGAGCAGTTGTAGGCGAGCAGCTTGCCGGGGTACTTCGCATGGATCGCCTCGGCGAAGCGGCGCGCGAACTCGAGGTCGGGCCTGCCGGTCTCGCACCACACCAGGTCGGCGTGGGGCGCATAGGCGAGGCCGCGGCTGATCGCCTGGTCGAGACCGTTGCGGGTCTTGTAGAAGCCTTCCACCGTGCGCTCGCCGGTGCAGAACGGGCGGTCGTTGTCGTCGATGTCGGAGGTGAGGAGGTCGGCGGCTTCCGCGTCGGTGCGCGCGATGATCAGCGTCGGCACGCCCATGACGTCGGCGGCAAGGCGGGCGGCATTGAGCTTCTCGATCGCCTCGCGGGTCGGCACCAGCACCTTGCCGCCCATATGGCCGCACTTCTTCACCGAGGCCAGCTGATCCTCGAAATGCACGCCGGCCGCACCCGCCTCGATCATCGCCTTCATCAGTTCGTAGGCATTGAGCACGCCGCCGAAGCCGGCCTCGGCGTCGGCCACGATCGGCTGCAGGAAGTCGATGGAATCGTCGCCTTCGGCATGGTGCAGCTGGTCGGCGCGCAGCAGGGTGTTGTTGATGCGTTTCACCACCGCCGGCACCGAGTCCGCCGGGTACAGCGACTGGTCGGGATACATCTGCCCGGCGAGGTTGGCATCCGCCGCCACCTGCCAGCCCGACAGGTAGATCGCCTTCAGCCCGGCCTTGACCTGCTGCATCGCCTGGTTGCCGGTGAGCGCACCCAGCGCGTTGACGAATGGCTCGCTGTGCAGGGACGTCCACAGCTTGTCCGCGCCGAGCCGGGCAAGCGAGTGTTCGACGTGCACGGTGCCGCGCAGGCGGACCACGTCCTCGGGGCCGTAGTGGCGGGTGATGCCGGTCCAGCGGGTGTTGCCGGCCCAGTCACGGGCAATGGCATCGGCGTCGGGCAGTGTCTGGTGGTTCATGGGAATGCTCCAGTCCTGGAAGGGTAAAAGCCGCGATCAGTCGTCCAGCCGCTCGTAGGCCGGCAGGGTCAGGAAGTCGACGAGGGTCTCGGCGCGGGTCAGGCGTTCCAGCAGGCCGAGCGCCTCGGGCACGCGATCCAGCCCCGGCACGCGCTCGCGCTGCAGGCGCGACGGCAGGTTGAGCAGGACGGCGTCGAACAGCACGAAGTCGATCGGCGTGCCGTCGTCCAGGCACAGCGGGTCGCTGCCGGGGTCATCGGCGTAGTGCAGCCACTGCCACAGCTGGGCACGCGCGATCTCCGCGGTCGCGGCGTCCTCCATCATTCCGTGGATCGGCACGCAGCCGTTGCCCGACAGCCACGCCGCGAGGTAGCGCACGCACACCTCGGCGTTGTCCTCGAAGCCCTTGCGGGTGATCGAGCCGAGCGGCGGCGCGATCAGCTCGTCGCGGCCAACCAGCACGTCCTCGCGGGCGAAATGGTGCTGGTGCGGTGTCGGCATGCGTTCGTCGAAGATCCCGCGCGCCAGTGCGATCAGCCCGGGATGCGCGACCCAGGTGCCGTCGTGTCCCGCGGTGACCTCGCGCAGCTTGTCGGCACGCACGCGCGCCATCGCCGTCTCGTTGGCCTCCACGTCGTTGGCGATCGGTATCTGCGCGGCCATGCCGCCCATCGCGTGGGCGCCGCGGCGGTGGCAGGTCTGGATCAGCAGCTCCGAATACGCCTTCAGGAACGGCTGCTCCATCGTGACCTGCGCGCGTTCCGGCAGCACCCGGTCGCGGTGGCGACGGAAGGTCTTGATGTACGAAAAGATGTAGTCCCAGCGGCCGCAGTTGAGGCCGGCCGCCCGGCCACGCAGCGCGTGCAGGATCTCGTCCATCTCGAACACCGCCGGCAGCGTCTCGATCAGCACGGTCACGCGGATCTGCCCGGCCGCCAACCCCAGCGCCTGTTCCAGGTGCGCCAGCACGTCCTCCCACAGCTGCGCCTCCTCCATCGACTGGAGCTTGGGCAGGTAGAGGTACGGGCCGCGGTCGCGCGCGGCCAGCGACGCGGCGTTGTGGATCACGAACACCGCGGCATCGAACAGCGCCGCGGACAGGCGCTCGCCATCGATACGCACATGCTTTTCGTCGAGATGCCAGCCGCGCGGGCGCACGATCAGCACCGCCTGCTCTTCGGGCGTGACCAGCGCGTAGTGGCGGCCCTCGGGGCTGGTGAATTCGAGGGTGCCGGCCACCGCCTCGCGCAGCGCGCGCTGGCCGGTCACCAGGCTGGCCCACGCCGCTGCGGTCGAGTCCTCGAAGTCGGCCATGTAGCAGTTGGCGCCGGAATTGAGCGCATTGATGACCATCTTCGGGTCGACCGGCCCGGTGATCTCGACCCGGCGGTTCTCGAGCGCCGGCGGCAGCGGCGCCACCCGCCAGGCGGACTCGCGGATCGCGCGGGTATCGGCGCGGAAATCCGGCAGCGCGCCGGCATCGAAACGCGCCTGCCGTGCGGCGCGCGCGGCCAGCAGGGCCTGCCGCCGGGGTTCGAAGCGGCGATGCAGGTCGGCCAGCAGCGCGCGGACGCCGGGTGGCAGCAGGTCGTCGGCGTCGGCCGGATATTCGACGCACGCAGCGACGGGCTTGAGGACGGCGGACATACGAAGCTCCTTGCATGGGGTCGAGCCCCACCATCCTTTCGCGTACTGTATTTGGCAAAGCAGTTTTATCAATTGCTTGCATAAGGCGAACTCATATGCCGCCAAAATCCGCCAATCCATCGCGATCCGGCGCGGTATTCGCCTACAAGGGCGACCGCCTGAAGCCGTTGCGGGCGTTCTGCCAGGTCGCCCGGCTCGGTTCGGTGTCGCGTGCAGCCGAGGCACTGTTCCTGAGCCAGCCCGCGGTGACCCTGCAACTGCAGGCGCTCGAGCGCGACCTCGGCGTCCGCCTGCTCGAGCGCAGCGGCCGGCGGCTGGTGCCGACCCGCGAAGGCGAGGCGCTGTACGAGCTGGCGCGCCCGCTGGTGGAGCAGTTCGACGGGCTGACCACGGCCTTCAGGGACCAGCTGCGCGGCATGGACGCCGGCGAACTGCAGATCGCCGCCGGCACCGCGACCATCCTCCACCTGCTGCCGCCGATCATCGCCGCCTACCGGATGGCGCAGCCGGAGGTGCGCCTGCACCTGCACAACGTGACCGGCGAAGGCGGCCTCGACCTGCTGCGCCGCGACGCGGTCGATCTTGCGGTGGGTTCGATGCTCGACGTGCCCGGCGATCTGGACTACGCGCCGGTCTACCGCTTCGACCCGATGCTGATCACCCCGCACGGCCACCCGCTCGCGGAAAAGGCCGAGCTGGCGCTGGAGGATCTCTCGCCCTATGGCCTGATCCTGCCGCCACGCCGGCTCACCACCTACCGCCTGGTCGACATGGTGTTCCACCAGCACCGGGTGCCGTACACGGTGGCGATGGAGGTCGGCGGCTGGGAGGTGATCAAGCGCTACGTGGCGATGGGCCTGGGCATCAGCATCGTCACCGCGATGTGCCTGGACGGCGCCGACCTCGCGCACCTGACCGCGCGCCCGCTGGCGCGCTGGTTCCCGCGCCGCAGCTACGGGGTGGTGATGCGCAAGGGAAAGCGCCCGTCGCCGCAGGCGCGCGCCTTCATCGAGCTGATCAAGCCGGACCTGTTCGACGCCCATGGCGCCAGGCGCGGCGCGCACTCCGACCGCTGAGGGTCAGTGCCGGCGAAGGAGCTCCGCGTCGCAGGCCGTCGGGTCGATATCGCCAATGCCGCCATTGCGGGGATCCGCCCGTGGCACCACGCCCGCGAGCACTGGCAGGGCTTCCGGGGCTGGCACCGGCTTGTCGAGCGGCAGCTGCCCGGCCGCTTCCTCGAGTCCCGCATCCAGGCGTTCGCGCAGTGCATGGCCGGGCGGGAGCGCGACGACGGCCGGATGCGCGCGTGCCGCCTGCAACCACGCCAGTGCGCGCGCGGGATCGGGCCGCAGCACCTGGGCAAGGAACGGGCGCCAGGACGGGTCGTCTCGGGTCCCGAGATAAGCCAGCCCGAGGGCGATGGCGAGGTCCAGATCGCCCGCGCGCGCGGCCCGGGTGGCAACCGACTCGGCTTCGCGCCGGTAGATATCGAGCTGTGGCGCAACCTCCACCACGTCGCGCCAGCGGAACGCGTTGCCGACCGCGTAGTGGCGCATTGCCGCGGGATGGCCGGCCAACGCCGCCTGCCGCCAGTAGTGCACGCGCTCGGCGGGGTCCAGCGGGTCGACCCCGCCGCACCGCGCCTCGGTCGCGGCGAGATTCGCCTCCGCCGCTGCCTGCTGTCCGCGGACGCGCTCGCGGGTGCCGGCATCGACCGGCATTTTCGCGACGTGGGCCAACACACGCTGGGCACTGCGCTCCGCCTCGCGCGCCGCGAGCCAGGCGCCATCGCAGTACATCGCTTCCGCGGCGAGCCTGCAGGCGGCGCGGGCATCACCGCGGTCGGCCCGCGCCCGCAGGTCGGCCGCCACCAGTCGCAGTGGCTGCCCCGGCGGGGGCAACGGCGCCCACGGCGCCGGCACCTGCCCGACGGCGGCGCCGCCTGCCGCGGCAGACGGGGTCCCGGCAACCGGCGCGGGGCCTGCCTCCTCACGGGACAGCCACAGCCAGACGCCCGCCGCACCCAGCAACAGCGCCAGGCTACCTGCCAGGGCGGCGCGTGCAGGCTTCAGATCGTCCCCCGGTTCTTGCCGATCCAGGGGCGGTACCACTCGCGCAGTTCGGCCATGTCGGTGGCGAGGTCGGCGCCCGGGTGGAACAGGGGGCCGAAGCCGACCACCCGGTCCGGGTAGTGCAGGTACATCCGCAGGATCGGCACGTTGGCGGACTTGGCGATCTTCCAGAAGCCGGGCTTCCAGCGCTCCACGCGCTTGCGGGTGCCTTCCGGGGCCAGGCCATACCAGAGCTGTTCGCGGGTACGCAGCAGCTGCGCGGCCTGCAGCACGACGCCACTGGCCGCGGAGCGGTCGACCGGGATCACCCCGAGCCGGCGCAGCAACCAGCCCAGTCCGGGCATCCGGAACAGCGAATCCTTGCCCAGCACGCGGATGTCCAGGCCCAGCGCGACCTTGGCGCTGAACGCCCACAACCCGTCCCAGTTGGAGGAATGCGGCGCGCCGATCAGCACCAGCCGCGGCACGTCCGGCAGCTCGCCGACCACCCGCCAGCCGCCGATACGCAGGATGGTCCGCGCCAGCCAGCGGGTGAAACGGTTGGGCTTCACGCGCGGCACGTTGGGTGGAACCGGGATCAGGAGGTCGTCCTGGCGTTCGCGGGTCGGGTCCAACTCAATCGCTCCAGTCAGGGCGGCCACGGCCGCGCTTGATGTCACTGCGTGCGCGCTTGCCATCAAGGCGGCGCTTCTTGGAGGCCCGGGTAGGCCGGGTGGCGATGCGCGGGGCATCCACATGCAGGCCGGCATCGATGAACGCCTGCAGCCGCACGCGGGCGTCCTCGCGATTGCGCTCCTGGGTGCGGAAGCGCTGCGCGCTGATCACCAGTACGCCGTCGGCGGTGACGCGGCGGTCGCGTCGCGCCAGCAGCCGGGTGCGCAGCGCGTCGTCGAGCGTGGGCGAGCCGGCGATGTCGAAGCGCAGCTCGACCGCGGTGGAGACCTTGTTGACGTTCTGGCCGCCGGGGCCGCTGGCCCGCACGAAGCGCTCCACGATCTCGTCCTCCGGGACCTCGTAGCGCGCGCTCACGCCCGATCGCCCGCGACGGGGCACGCGCGCGCGTGCCGGGCGGGGGCCGGAAGGCTGCTGGAGACACGCGGGGGCGATGAACGAGGCACTGCGGGCGGGATTGTCGCGGCAGTGCGTGGCTGCGATCATGCTGCGCCGCAGCAAAGCACCCCATGGACACCGCCGTGCCCGCGCCACCAGACCCCGCCCCGCAGGCCCATGCGGACGCCGGCACCATGCCGGTCACCTCCGGCCCGTTGACCCCACCGCCCGATTCCGCCGGAACGCCGGCCGCGGCCGCCGCGGCGCGCCACACCGTTGCCGAAGACGTACAGGGGTTGCTGCTGGCGACGCTGACCGCCTCGCTCGGCCTCGGGGTCTTCGCCGAAGGTGGGCTGGTGATCGGTGGCATGGCCGGCGTTGCGCTGATGCTGCACCACGCGTTGGGCTGGGCGTTCGGCCTGACCTTCGTGCTGGTGAACCTGCCGTTCTACTGGCTGGCGGCGCGGCGGATGGGTTGGGAGTTCACCATCAGGACCTTCTGCGCGGTCGCCGCGGTGGGCTGGGTGGCCGATGCGTTGCCGCGCTGGGTATCGGCGGCGGAGCTGTCGCCGCTGTACGCCGCGATCGTCGGTGGGGCACTCACCGGCCTGGGCATCCTGTTCTTCATCCGCCACCGCGCGAGCCTCGGCGGCGTGGGCATCCTCGCGGTGTACCTGCAGCGCAGCCGCGGCTGGAGCGCCGGCCGCATCCAGATGGCCTTCGACGCGGCGCTGATGACGCTGGCGCTGCTGCTGTTCGAGCCGGGGCTGGTGCTGTATTCCGCGATCGGGGCCACGGTGCTGAGCCTGGTGATCATGTTCAACCACCGTCCCGGGCGCTACATGGGCGTCTGATCCGCGGTTTGACGCCTGCGGACGCGTCGCGGACCATCCGCGCTCCCTTGATGACCAGGATGTCCGATGCGCCAGCACCTGCAGACCCTTGCCCTCGTGGCGGCCCTCGCCTTCGCCCCCGCCGCGTTCGCCGCGCCACCGACCGCCGCGCAGGCGGACCGCCTGCTGGAGGTGATGCGTGCACGCGAGACCGTCGATGCGATCCTGCCGCAGGTGCAGATGTCGCAGCAGCAGATGGTCGCGCAGCTCACCGCCGGGCAGGAACTCGACGCCGCCGGACGCGCGCAGCTCGAACAGCTGATGCAACGCAACCAGGCGCGCATGGTGGAGGCACTGGCCTGGGAGAAGCTGGAACCGGTGTACCGCGACATCTACCTCGCCACGTTCACCAGCGAGGACATGGACGCGATGATCGGCTTCTATTCCAGTGACGCCGGGCAGAAGCTGCTCGACCGCATGCCGCAGCTCATGCAGAACACCATGGCCGCGGTGCAGCAGATGGTGATCCCGATGCTGCAGGACATGGAGCAGGACATCCGCGCGATCGCCGCAGGCGAATAGGCGCAGGACCGGCCGGCGGTGCAACGCGTCGGCGGCTCGCCGACGCGGCATCCCGGCCCCCATGGCGCCCTCGCCGCAATTGCCCCGGCGAGGGCCGTTCGCCCCGACAGGGCGTTGCCGCATCCGCGGATGCCCGACGTACGGATCGCCGCTTCCGGGATGCGCCCGGTCCAGGCTCAGGGCGACGGCGTGGCAGGCGGCCGTTCCGCCGGCGCGGGTTCGAACAGCGCCAGCGCGCGGGTGAACTCGCCCGAGGGTTCGCACTCCACCCGCAGCGCGCGGCCATCGCCCGGATGCCGGAACGACAGCGCCGAGGCGTGCAGCAGCATGCGGTGGATGCCGAGCATGCGGAAATTGCGGTTGTGGCGGCCGTCGCCGTGGCTGGTATCACCGATCAGGTGGTGCGAAAGGTGCTTGAGGTGCCGGCGGATCTGCCGGAAGCGGCCGGTCAACGGGCGCGCGCGCAGCAGCGCATAGCGGGCGCTGTCGAACTGCCCGGTGGGCATCGGCAGCTCGACGGTGGCGAGCCGTTCGAACGAGGTGGTCGCCGGTTTCTTCAACGGCTTGCCGGGGCCGCCGTCGAGCGGGTGGTCGACCGTGAACTCCACCTCCGCCGGCCAGCCGCGGCACACCGCGAGGTATTCCTTGTCGACCGTGCGCGACATCAGCTGCTCGCCGAGCATGCCGGCCACCTCGCGGTCGAACGCGACCAGCACGCAGCCGCTGGTGGCACGGTCGAGGCGGTGGGCGAGGTAGACCGGGCGGTCGAACTGCGCGCGCAGGCGATCGACCAGGAACTCCGGCTCGCCGCGGGCAAGCCTGCTGTCGTGCATGGCAAGTCCCGCCGGCTTGTCGACCACGGCGAGCAGGTCGTCCGCGTGGAGGACGGGGATGGAATCCGTCATGCGGACGCGGACATGGGGCGGCGCACCGGCGTCCGGGCGTGGCGGGGAGCACCCTCATCCGGCGCTTCGCGCCACCTGGATTCGCGCCATCCATGGCGCTCACCCTCCGGGCGGCGTTCGCCGTCCAGATCGGCAATCCTGCCGATCTGTCTCGCGCAGACGAGAGAAGGGTGCATGCAAACGCCCATGCGCCCTGGGCTCGGGGGAGAGAGATCCATATGTGCGCTCATGCGTCCGCGCGGGCGGGAGCCTGGTCGTACGCGCTCAACGCCCACGCCGCGGCCAGGCGGCAAGCAATGCCCACAGCCCGCCCAGGCCGGCCGCCCAGGCGGCGAGCGGGATGCCGGCAAGCGACGCGCCGCCGGCTTCCAGCGCATACAGCACCGACGCCGCGATCAGCAGGCCGACGCCGACGATCGCGCCGACCACGCGCCGCTGCAGCCCGTGCACGCTGTCATTGAGCGCGGCGAGGTCGGACGAGCGCATGCGCAGTTCGTGGCGGCCCTCGACCTGCTGGCGCAGCCAGGCGTGCACCAGCACCGGCATGTCGGGCGCATGGGTCACCAGTTCCGGCAACCGGCGGCGGAACTCGCGCGCCAGCCGGCGCGGGCTGTAGCGCTCGCGCAGGATGCGCTCGAGCACCGGCCGCGCCTCGGCCCAGATGTCGATCTTCGGATCCAGCAGCCGGCCCAGGCCCTCGATCGACAGCAGGGTCTTCTGCAGCAGGATCAGCTGCGGCTGCAGGGTCAGCTGGAAGCGCTGCGCGGTGCGGAACAGCTTGCCCAGCACCTCGGCCAGCGAGATCTCCGACAGCGGCCGGGTGAAGTACGGCTCGCACACCCCGCGCACCGCGGCTTCAAGCTCGTCCAGCCGCAGGTGCGGCGGCATCCAGCCGGCCTCCAGGTGCAGTTCGGCGATGCGGCGGTAATCACGGTTGAAGATCGCCATGAAGTTCTCGGCGAGGTAGTACTGGTCCTCGCGCGAGAGCTGGCCGACGATGCCGAAATCCAGCGCGATGAAGCGTGGATCGCGCGCGCGCGCCGGATCCGGATCGACCCAGATGTTGCCGGCGTGCGCATCGGCGTGGAAGAAGTTGTCGCGGAACACCTGTTCGTAGAACACGCGCACGCCCCTGGCGGCGAGCGCGCGACGGTCGATGCCGGCGGCATCCAGCGCGGCGATGTCATCGCTCGGAATGCCATGCACGCGTTCGAGCGTGAGCACGCGTTCGGCCGTGTGCGACCACACCACCTCGGGCACGTACAGCGCATCCGAGCCCAGCCAGTTGCGCCGCAACACCGAGGCATTGGCGCCTTCGCGCTGCAGGTCAAGTTCGGCGGCCAGCGTGCTTTCGATCTCGGCCACCACCTCGCGCGGGCGCAGCCTGTCGGCGCGCGGATGGGTGCGTTCGACCAGCGCGGCGATGCGGCGCAACAGCGCGATGTCGGCGGCGATCCGCGTTTCCACGCCGGGCCGCAACACCTTGACCACCACCTCGCGCCCGGGTGCACCGCCCACGCCATGCAGGGTGGCGGCATGCACCTGGGCGATCGAGGCCGAGGCCAGCGGCACCGTGTCGAAGCGCGCGAATGCCACGTCGATCGGCTGGCCGAGCGCGGCTTCCACCAGTGCCTGCGCCTGGGCGCCGTCGAACGGCGCGACGCTGTCCTGCAGCAGCGCCAGTTCCGCGGCGATCGCCGGCGGGATCAGGTCGCGGCGGGTGGAGAGGATCTGTCCGAACTTGACGAAGATCGGCCCGAGTTCGTCGAGCGCCAGGCGCAGCCGCACGCCGGGTGGCATCGCCGCCACTTCGGGCGATGCACGCGGCACGAACGGCCGCATCAGCCGCAGCCAGCGCTCCGCGGCGGTGTCGGCCAGCAGGTCGTCGAGGCGGTAGCGGATGAGGACGCGGCCGATGCGCAGGGCACGCCGGGTCGCACTCATCGGCCAGCCCCGGGCATGGTGATGCCCCGTTCGGACGCGAGCGTGCGCAGGCGCCGCACCCGTGCATCGACGCGCTCGACGCCGTCGCGCAGCGCATCGACATCGTCGAGGAAGGCCTCGAGCTCGTTGCGGCCGACCAGGTCGCGCGATTCCTCGGTCAGGAACTCGGCGGTGGTGCCGGCCAGGTTGCGCCCGGCGATATCGGCACGCCGCAACGCAGCGGCCAACAGGTCCGCGATCTGCACGCCGGCGACCTCGCCGAACACGCGCACGAACGGCGCCTGCCAGTCGGGATCGAAGCCGCGTGCAAGCTGCTGCAGCTGCCGTGCGAGATCGGCATCGCCTTCGATACGCACGCGCCCGGTGCCCGACGCGCCGGAGCGCTGCAGCAGCGGCAGCTGCGCAAGCAGGCCGGCGAGCGTGCCGCGCACGGAGAGGTCCGCGTCGGCGTCCGCATCGACCGCGCCGACCCGCAGGCGGTCACCGTCGACATCCAGCCGCAGCGCAAGCTCCGGGGCGGCCAGCCGCACCACCACGTGGCGCCCGTCGAGGCGGCGTACCGCGTCGCGGGTGTCGGGATCGAGCGCAAGCAGCTGGTTGAGCGCCAGTTCGAGCGCACGGCCGGCAAGCGGCTTCCAGGCGAGGACACGGGGGAACGGGGATGCGGCCATGGCGGCATTGTAGCGGCGCGCCGGTCGCCGCCATGTGCCGGCGCATTGGGTCGCGATGCCGCCCGTATCTGCCGCCCACAACGACGAAGCCCGCCTTGCGGCGGGCTTCGTGCAATCGCGATCTGCAGCGCGTTACACCCTGCGGCCGCGGATCATCGAGATCACGGCGAGCACCAGGAACACCACGAACAGGATCCAGGCGATGTTGCTCGCGGCCCCGGCAATACCGCTGAAGCCCAGCACGGCGGCGATGATGGCGATGACGAAGAAGATGACGGCATAGCTGAGCATCGGGGGTCTCCCTTGTGTGCCGGAAGTGGCGTGGCCCTCATCGTGGCCAGCCCCCAGTCATCATCGGGTGATGGGTGTATCAGCGCTGCCAGCTCGCCTTCAGCCGGATGAAACCCTCGTGAACCGACACCCGCGGCACGTAGCCGAAATCGCGCGTGGCCGGGGCCATGTCGTACCAGTGGGTGGTCGCCAGCTGCTCGGCAAGAAAGCGCGTCATCGGCGGTTCGTCGTTGCGGCGCAGCAGCGGCCACAGCGCCTCGCAGGCGGCACCGGCGGCATAGGCGACGCGGAACGGGATGGTCTTCTCCACCCGCGGCGCTCCGGCGGCTTCGAGCAGCGCATTGACGATGTCGCGCACCGCCATCGGCTCGCCATTGCTGATGAAGTAGGCGCGCCCGGCGCAGGCGGCACCCGGCTCGAGATGCGCGAAGGCATCCAGGTGCGCCTGCGCGGCGTTGTCGATAAACGTGGTGTCGATGCGGTTCATGCCATCGCCGACGAAGCGCAGCCGCCCGGCATGCGCGCGCTCCACCAGCCGCGGCAGCAGCTGGTTGTCGCCCGGGCCCCAGATCAGCCGCGGGCGCAGCGCGATGGTGGCAAGCGTCGCATCGTTGGCCGCCAGCACCTCCTCCTCGGCGATGCGCTTGGTGGCCGCGTACGGTGCCTTCAGGTCCTCGCCATAGGGCACGGTGTCGGCGGTGCCGCCCTCGACCGGATGCGTGGCGCGATGGGTGACGCTGGGCGTGGAGGTGTAGACGAGCCGCGCGATGCCATGCGCGCGGCAGGCATCGAGCACGTTGCGGGTGCCGACCACGTTGGCCTGGTAGTAGCTGTCATGGCTGCCCCAGGCGCCGGCTTTCGCGGCGTTGTGGAACACGGCATCGGCACCGGCGAACGCATCGCGCACCGCCGCCGCATCGGCGAGGTCGCCGCGCCGCTGCTCCACGCCGATCGCATCCAGCGCCGGGTAATGGCCGCGATTGAAGCTCGCCACCGCATGTCCCTGCGCCACCAGCCCGCGGCACAGCGCCTGGCCGAGGAAGCCACCGCCGCCGGTCACCACCACCTTCATCGTTGTGCTCCCGCACGCCGCTCGATCCGCTGCGTCGCCCAGCGGCCGAGTTTCTCGCGGCCGATCTTGGCGTTGTGGCGGATGTCGACCGGAAACCCGGGGTGGAACAGGAACAGTGCGATCGCCTGCGTATGCGCATGGCGCTGGCCGATCGCACGCAGTTCGGCGGCGATGCGGTTGCGCGCCGCGGCATCGGCGCTGCCGCGCAGCTCCACGCACACGACCGGCAACTGCACCCCGGCGTCGCCGACGCCGACCAGCGCGGAGCGCGCCACCTCCGCATGGGTGTTGAACACCGGCTCGACCTGCTCGGTGTACAGCGGCCCCGCGGTCGTTTCCACCCGGTGCGACTTGCGGCCGCAGAACCACAGCCGACCCTCGTCGTCGAACCAGCCGAGGTCGCCCATGCGATGGACGATGCGGGTGCTGCCGTCGGCCACGGTTTCGGCGATCTTCGCCAGCCGGGTCTGCGCGTCGCGGTTGAAGTAGCTGTCGGTCACGGTGGGCCCGGCGGCGGTGATCTCGCCGACCTCGCCGGCCGGCAGTTCCTCGGCCTGCGACCAGTCCGCGATCGCGTCGTCGCGGATGCGGATGATGCGGATCTCGTTGGGCGCCACCGCGCGGCCGACGCAGGTGCCGGCGCCGGCCTCGGTGCGCGCACGCAGCGCGATCAGCTCGCGGCCCTCGATCACCGCCACCGGCAGGCATTCGGTGGCGCCGTACGGAGTCCAGAAGTTGGCATCGTCGGGCAAGAGCTCGCGCATGCGCGCGACCACGTCGCCCGGCACCGGCGCCCCGGCCGAGGTCACCCGGCGGAGCGTCGGCAGCGGGCGGCCATGTTCGGCCAGCACCCGCATCAGCGCCGGCGAGCCGAACAGCTGGTCGACGCCGAAGCGCTCGATCGCGCGGTGCAGCTTCAGCGGGTCCGCGGATGCCGGCCGCGTGGGATCCATGTCGGGGATGATCGAGGTCAGCCCCAGCGCCGGATCGAACAGCGCGAACGGCGGGAAGGTCGGCAGGTCGACGCCGCCGGGTTCGATGCCGAAGGCATCGCGCAGCATCCGCGCCTGGGCGACGAAATGGCGGTGGCGATAGACCACGCCCTTGGGTACGCCGGTGGAGCCGCTGGTGAACAGGATCGCGGCGATGTCGTCGGGATCGGTGGCCGCCAGCTGCGGCCCGGCACCGGCGCCGGCGCGCTCGACTTCGGCAAGCGTGGCATCGGCGAACAGCCGCCGCGTGCCGGTGGTGATGCGCACCCGCGCCGAACGCGCCCAGCCCAGCACCACCCGCGCGATGTGCGCCAGCGGAATGCCGACGAAGGCCTCCGGCTGCGCCTCGTCCAGGCACTGCTTCAACGCGCGCCTGTCGATGCCGGGATCGACCAGCACCGGCACCGCGCCGGCCTTGAACAACGCGAACATCAGCAGGAAGAACTCCGGCGTCGGCCGCACCATCACCACGGTGCGGGTGCCGCGCACGATGCCGTGGCTGGCCAGCCCCGCGGCGATGGCGTCGCTGCGCGCATCGAGCTCGCGGTAGGTCAGCTGCACGCCGTAACCGCCATCGCGGCCGGGGCAGTGCATGGCGACGCGCTCGGCGGAGGCGGCGGCCAATTCCGGCAGCACCGCGGCGATGTTGCAGGCGCCCGCGGCCGGCACGGCGGCGCGCGGGAAATCGGGTTCTACGCTCATGCGGGCAAGGATACAGGCGCCCGCCACCCGCCCCGGCGTGCATCGGGCGCCGCCCGCGGGGTCACCGGCTCCGCGCACGGGGCGGACATGGCGGGTGGGTCGCCGACGTCACCGGTGAGATCGGCGACCTGATCCATGACGTCGTCGACCCCATGCATCACGTCCACGACCTCACGCGTCATATCGCGGACCTCATCGTTGACGTGCGCGACCTCATCGTTGACGTGCGCGACCTCATCGTTGACGTGCGCGACCTCATCGTTGACGTGCGCGACCTCATCGTTGATATCGCCGACCTCATCGATGAGGTCCGCGATATGAACGATGACGTCAATGACGTCACGCGTGACGTCATTGACCCGATCGTTGGAACAACCGCCGGTGATTGCCGGCACCGCGGTGGCGGCGGAGAATCGCGCGCCCGCCCCCCTCCTTTCGCGGCCGCACGCATGACCCATCCGTGCCTGAGTTGCGGCGCCTGCTGCGCCACCTTCCGCGTCGCGTTCCACTGGTCGGAAGCCGACCCCGCGCTGGGCGGCGCGGTGCCGGCCGCGCTCACCGAACCGCTGGACCCGCACCGGCTGGTGATGCGCGGCACCCGTTCGCTGCCGTCGCGCTGCACCGCGCTGGAT
Source organism: Alterluteimonas muca (assembly GCF_021191595.1). NCBI lineage: Bacteria > Pseudomonadati > Pseudomonadota > Gammaproteobacteria > Lysobacterales > Lysobacteraceae > Alterluteimonas > Alterluteimonas muca. Next base: position 87,748 of record NZ_JAIWPS010000001.1, on the reverse strand, counting down.
GCCGAGATCGGGGTGCGCGCCGGCTGCGCGATCTATCCGTCGCGGCCGTCGGTGTGCCGCGAGGTGGAGGCGGCCTGGGAACACGGCCGGCCGAGCCCGCAGTGCGACCGCGCCCGCACCGCCCACGGCCTGGCGCCGCTGCAGCCGGGCGACTGGGCCTGGCGCGAGGCCGCCAACGAGGGCTGGCCGGACGACGGCGACCACGACCGCGACCCGCCCACCCCGGCACCGCCGCTGGCGGCGTGAGGTCGCGCCGGGCAGGCATTGCCCGTCGCGCGGCCGGTACCTGCTTCGTTCCGGGTCGCGTTGCCCGTGTTGCGCGGGCCTCGCCGACGATGGGGCTTCGTTCGCGGTCGCGCTGCCCGTCGCGCGCACCGGTAGTTGCCTCCGTTCCGGGGCGCGCAGCCCGTCGCGCGTGCTTCGCCGGCGATGGGGCTTCGTTCGCGGTCGCGCTGCCCGTCACGCGCACCGGGGGGTGTGCTCCCCCGGCCGGAGTCCGCGTCCAGCTACCACGGCCGGCCGCCGGCCATCCATGGCCGGCTGGGAGCACACCCCCGGTGCACGCGACGGGCCCGGACGTTCGCCGGCTTCGGCAGGAAGGGCAGGCGCGGTGGCCGACCAGGTCGCTGTGACCATCCTTGTTCTGCTCGCAGGAGAAGAGCCTGCCCCCGAGGTGTTTGGGGTTGCCCCGAAGGGGCGGATGGGGGGCCTCCGCTGCGCGACGCTGCTCTTCGCCTTTGATCTTCGTCCCGACGCCACGACAGGTCGGGGCCCGCCGCGGCCGCAGGGGGATGTCCAGAGCCGGCCATGGATGGCCGGCGACGGATGTGGTAGCAGGACGCGGAGCCATCCGGCTGGGCATCCCCCTGCGGCCGCGGTGGGCCGCCCGCGCCCCCTGCCTTCCCGGCCCAACCCGGCCCTCGCGGGACGACGAGCGGGGAATCGAGTCGTCGTCCGGATCGTCCCCGATCGCCGGCCCGTGCCTTACCCCGCCTGCAGCGGATGCGCGTCCAGGAAGGCGCGGATGCGCGGCACCAGTACTTCGTGGCGGTCCTCGAGCACGTAGTGCCCGGCGTCGTCAAAGGCCTGCACCTCGGCCTGCGGCAGCGCGCGGCGGAAGCCGTCGAGGAAATGATGGTCGAACACGAAATCCTTGAGTCCCCAGCCGATAAAGGCCGGGCGGTCAGCATACCCCGGCAGCGCACGGCCGGCTGCTTCGAGCAGCGGCCAGGCGGCATCCTCCGGGCCCAGCGGGATGTCCTGCATGAAGCGCACGGTGGAGATGCGGTTGGCCCAGCTGTCGTACGGCGCGACATAGGCGCGGCGCACCGCCGCCGGCATCCGCCGTTCGACCCCGATCCACGACGCACCGGCGGAGAACGCGTTGAAGCCGCGGATCACCAGCTCGCCGAGTTTCAGGTCGCGGCCGAAGGCGATCTGCCACGGCATCTTCTTCGCCGCCGGCAGCGGGAATGACGCCGTGTTGAGGATCACCAGCCGGCGCGCGCGCGACGGATCGCGCAGCGCCCAGCCGAAGCCGATCATGCCGCCCCAGTCGTGCACCGCCAGCGTTACCGGCCCGTCGATGCCGAGGCGGTCGAGCACGGTGTCGAGGTCGTCGATGCGCGACTGCAGCGTGTACGCATAGCGCGCATCGTCGGGCTTGTCCGACAGGCCCATGCCGACGTGGTCGGGCACGATGCAGCGGTAGCGGTCGCGCAGCCCGAGCACCAGGTGGCGCCAGTAGTAACTCCACGACGGGTTGCCGTGCAGCATCAGCACCACCTCGCCATCGCGCGGGCCCTCGTCGAGCACGTGCTGGAGCACACCCTTCTGGAGCACGCCCGGCCGGACCTCGATCCGCCGGCCCTGGAACGGGTAATCGGGAAATTGCACGCACAACGCCTGGAATGCCGGAATCCGGCGGCGCGCCATTCTATCGCGGGCACCCGGCGCGTCCTGCCACCGGCAGTACCGGCACCCACGGCGGGCAGGGACGCCGCAGCCACGTCCGGCTGAACCTGACTCGTTCACGCGGGTGCCACGAAAGTGAATACTGCGGCCGGCCCGATCTGTATCATCGACCGATGCCTCTGACCGCCCTGAAACCCGTCGCCGATCTGCGCGATCGGCTGCGAGAAGCAACGCTGTCCGCCCACCGGCAGCTCGACGGGCTGCTTGCGGGCGGCCTGGCCGACGTCGCCACCTACCACGCCTACCTGCGCGGCATGCACCGCTTCATCAGCGATGCCGAAGCGGTCCTCGACGAGCCTCCGCTGCGCTCGCTGTGGCTGTCCGCGGACCTGGTTGCACTGGAACTGCCCCCATTGCCGCCGTGCGGCAGGCTGCAGCGCGCGACCGGTGCGGAGGAACGCCTCGGCTGGCGCTACGTGATAGCAGGAAGCAGCATGGGCGCGCGCCTGCTGCGGCGCGATGCGCAGCGCCTGGGATTCACCGCCCAGCGCGGCGCCCGCTTCCTCGACCGCCACGCCATCGACGGCGAATGGCCGGCGGTGCTGCAACAGCTCGCGGAAGCGGCACTCCCACCTGCACGCGAAGCGCTGCTCGTCGAGGGCGCGCACGATGCGTTCGCCGCCGCCGAAGCCGGCCTGCGCCGTGCGCTCCTTCTGGACGATGTGCCATGACCAAGCTCCTCGACCGCGCGCTCGCCGCGTGCGCACGCGAACCGATCCACCAGTCCGGCGCGATCCAGCCGCATGGCTACATGATCAGCTGCGCGCTGCCCGACTGGACCATCCGCCACGTGTCGGCAAACATCGAGGAGGTCACCGGCTACCCGCCGGAAGACATGCTGCGGCAGTCGCTGCGCGAGTTCTTCACCAGCGACCTGATCGAACCGATCGCCGAGACCATCGGCTTCACCGAAGCCGGCGCACCGCCGCAGCGCGCCGCGATCGGCAATATCGGGCCGATGGCGCAGCTGTGCGATATCGGCGTGCACGTGGCCGATGGCCTGGTGCACCTGGAGATCGAGGTGCAGCCGCAGAACGCCTCGGGCGAACGTTCGCCGACGATGGCCGCGCAGGCGATGATCTCGCGCCTGGCCGGCCACGACGATGCCGACGGCTTCAACCAGCAGGTCGCCGAACAGGTGCGCCTGCTGACCGGCTACGACCGGGTGATGATCTACCGCTTCCGCCACGACGATGCCGGCGAGGTGGTGGCCGAGGCGCGCGATCCGGGCATGCCCTCCTACCTCGGCCTGCGCTATCCGGGTTCCGACATTCCGGCGCAGGCGCGTGCGCTGTACCTGCGCAACCGCGTGCGGGTGATCCCGGACGTGTCCTACGTGCCGGTGCCGGTGATCCCCGACCGCCACGCCAATGGCGATCCGCTCAATCTCGGCCAGCATGCGCTGCGCAGCGTGTCGCCGGTGCACATGGAATACCTGCGCAACATGGGCGTGGCGGCATCGGCCTCGATCTCGATCGTTGGCGGCGGCCGCCTGTGGGGGCTGATCGCCTGCCACCACCGCACGCCGCGCCGGCTGTCGCCGGGCGTGCGCGCCTCGGCCGACCTGTTCGGCCTGTTCGTGTCGATGCGCATCGCCGCGCGCGACCAGCAGCGCGCGGTGGCGCAGGAAGACGACGCACGCCAGGTGCGCGACACCCTGTCCCTGCGCCTGGCCGCCGCGCCCGACCCGCGCCTGGCGCTGCCCGACAACCTCGACCTGCTGCTGCGTGCCGTGGCCAGCGACGGCGTGGCGCTGTTCCAGCGCGGGCAGTGGCACACCGCCGGGCGTACGCCGGGCGCGGACGCGAAGCCACGCCTGGTGCGCTGGGCCGAGCACCGCTCGGCACCGAACATCATCGCCACCGCGAATGCCAGCGACTGGGAAGGCGACGTCGACGGCGACGGCCTTGCCGGCGTGCTGGCGCTGCCGCTGGATCCGGCCACCGGCGACTGGCTGTTCTTCTTCCGCTGCGAGGAGGTGGAGGAGGTCCGCTGGGCGGGGCCGCCTGGCGAGCCGATGCAGCTCGACGCGAGCGGCAACCGCCTCGGCCCACGCCGTTCCTTCTCCGCCTGGCACGAGGTGGTGCGCGGGCGCAGCTTGCCGTGGAGCGATGCCGACCAGCGCACCGCCGACCGCCTGAGCATGCTGCTGCGCGAGCGCTACCGGCGCAGCGACCTGCACGTGCAGGTCAGCGACCTGCGCGCGCGGCGCACGCGGATGGCGGTGCGTGACCAGCGCGAGCGCCTGCTGCGCCTGTCCGAGCTGCTCGACGGTCTGGTGCACGTGGGCCCGGACGAGGCGGCGCGGCTGGCGGCGCGCATCTCGGTGCTGGAATCCGAACTGCAGACGCTGATCGGCAGCGAGGCCATCGAGCACTGACGGCAGCCGCCACACGCGGCGCTTGGCAGGATGCCGGCGCGGTCGTTACATTGCGCCGCCCTGTCCTGCGGCGCCTGGATGTCCTCCCCCGCCACCACCACCCCGCCCGGCCTGCTCGCCGGGCTGATCTTCAGTTCCCGCTGGCTGCAGCTTCCGCTCTACCTCGGCCTCATCGCCGCGCAGGGCGTGTATGTCGTGCTGTTCGTCAAGGAGCTCTGGCACCTGATCCACGGTGCGGCCAGCCTCGGCGAGCAGGCGATCATGCTGATCGTGCTCGGCCTGATCGACGTGGTGATGATCTCCAACCTGCTGGTGATGGTGATCGTCGGCGGCTACGAGACCTTCGTGTCGCGGCTGCGGCTGGAAGGCCATCCCGACCAGCCGGAGTGGCTGTCCCACGTCAACGCCAGCGTGCTCAAGGTCAAGCTGGCGATGGCGATCATCGGCATCAGCTCGATCCACCTGCTCAAGACCTTCATCGAGGCCGGCATGGCCGGCGGCCTGCCGACCTGCGGCACCGTCGACGCGCTGCAGGCGGCGAAACTGTGGATGGAGATGGGCGGCGCCGCCAACGTGCGCACCTGCACCACCTACACCCCCGACGGCATCATGTGGCAGGCGATCATCCATGCCATCTTCATCCTGTCGGCCATCGGCATCGCCTGGACCGACCGGCTGATGCACCACGCCGGCAACCATCGCGAAAAGCACGCGGGCTGAGGCGGGGCGGCGTAGCTGATCGCCGGACGGGCACCACCCGCCATCGCGGATGCTGCCGCGCCCGACTCAGGGAAATCGCAGCCGGTCGATGCTGAAAGCCCCGTCGCTCTGCAGGCGACCGTCCAGCTCGCGGAGATAGACGAATTCGCGCTCGCCGCGCTTGCGACCCACCATGAGCACACGGCCGTACTCGCCGTGCACGGCGCCCGCCTTGTCCACCTCGGGGGGATCACCCCACAGGTGGAAGCCCTTGTGCTCGAGCATCACCACACCGGCGCCCGCACGCCCCTCGATGCACGCCACGAAGTCCGGATAGTACCCACGACCGTCGTCCCACCGGTACAGGCCGACACCCGTCTGGGACGGATTGCGGTGCCACCAGCGGACCAGCGGACTCGCGTCCAGCAGTTCGGCGATCGCGATCTCGTCCGGGTTCAGGCCCGTGGGGAACACGCCATACAGCGCGCGGACGGCGGGGCGCAGACGCTGGTCGCTGTGCAGCTCTGCAGGCAACCCTACGTTGACGTCCAGCACCTGGTGCTGGCGCATGCGCCGATATGCATCGCGCAACAGCCGTGGACGACGCACCAGCACGAGATCGAGCTGCTGCATCCGCAGCTCCTCGTCCTCAGGCACGTCCGCGCCGGAGGCTTCGACAGCCGCGATGAAGCGCTCCAGCAAGCGGCGATACAGCTCGCGGTCGTTGGACTCCGGCAGGCGCAAGCGGATCTGTTCGGCCCGCTCGGCGAGCGCTTCCGGCGACATCGTTGCCCAGACGTCCTCGCCATCCTCGGCGACCGTCCCTGCATCGAACAGCCCGCCTTCCACACGCTGCACCTGCACCCGGCGGCGCGTGCGCTCGTTGAGGACTTCCAGCGAGAAATCCACATGCGCGGCCAGCCCGGCCTCGAAGTCGGCAGGCACCGGCGGCATCCGCTCGCCGCGCAGACTGGCCGGCGCATCGGCGCGCCGGTGATAGCGGTAGATGTGTTCCTCGGCCAACGCGAGCGCGGCACTGACCGGGGATGCGGCGCCGGCAGTCGCCGACGCAGCCGGGGTCTCGCCACCGGTAAGCGCCAGCAGCGCCTGCGTCGTGGCGGCGTAACCAGTGAACGGCGTATCCGCCAGCGCAACGTCCGGATCCTGCACGGCGGCGGTTCGAGTGCTCCCGTCGCCGGAGGTGTCGACGACGCTCGCAACGCCGCCGGACACCAGCAGGCTCAGGGGTTCGCCGCTGCGCACGATCTGCAGCTGCGCGGCGTCGCCAATCACCGTCATCACCGTCTGCGTGCCGAGCTCCGGCGCCTGGGTGGTGAGCGTGTTGATCTGCGTACCCGCCTGCAGCAGGCCTTCCTGTGATTCGGAGTTGGCGAGGAATACATAGCCGTGCTCCAGCACGGGCGGCACGCCGGTCCGGGCCTGCAGCAGCGCATGGCGCCGCACGATGCGGCCGATCACCTGGATGCCGAAGCCGACGTCGCGCGTACCACGCAGCGCGGCCAGGGTGAACGCGCGCGGCGCATCGAATCCCAGTGCCACGGCCATCTTGAACACCAGCACCTCGACAGTGGGGTCCTGCGCAAGCGATAGCAGATCGGGATCGGGCTCGTCGGCGGTGTGCACGCGCACGGCGCTTTCCGCAAAGCCGAGTTCTTCCACGAGGTAGCGCCGCGCCGCCTCCTGGGCCGCGCGGCCATCGGGTACCTGCACCAGCATCAGCGGCGTGAGGGGAATCGCCTGGGCCTGCAGTTCGTCGCGGATGCGCCGGTGCATGGCCGCACATTCGCGCAGCGCAAGGTGCTCGAAGTCGACCAGCTGCGCGGTGTCACCGTCGCGGGCAATGAAGCGGACCATGCGCACGCCGCGCTTGAGCAGCCCCGCATCCACCGCATCGGCACGACCGACCGACGCCCAGTCGGCCGGGTCACCCACGGTGTAGCCGGTGGCGCGCTCGAACGCGGCCATGTCCGCGTCGCGCGGCGTGGCCGTCATCAGCAACGCGTAGTCCGGCTCCAGCACGTCGGCGAAGAAAGCGCGCGCCTGCACCGCACGCTGGAAGCCATGGTGGGCCTCATCCACGACGCAGCCGATGCGCACGCCCTGCTCCCGCGCCAGTGCGATCACGGTATCGATGGCCAGCCCGCTGTCGCCGGACTGCCGTGCGCGACGGCTGTCGGCACTGCGCGCAACCAGCGATGACCAGGTCACCACGAACACGCCGCCGCCCGCCACTGCGTCCGGGTGACGGTCACTGCCGAGGTCCAGCAGCGCAAGTTCGGGTGCCTGCGCCGCCAGCGCGCGGCGCGACTGGTCGACCAGCCCGGTGAACGGCGCGAACCAGAACCACAGCACGCGTTCGGCCGTCGACACCGCACGCATGGCCTCGATGGCCATCAGCGTCTTGCCCGAACCGGTGGGCGCCTGCAGCACCACCGCGGCATCGTTGCGGCGTGCCTCGGCCAACCGCTCCGGCGCAGCGGCGGACAGGCTGGCGTACAGCGCGCGGACATTGGCAAAGCGGGCGACGATGCCGTCGCACACCGTCTGCTGGAACTGTTTGAGGTGTGCAGGCATGTCAGCGTCCGAAACGTTCGCGCAGGTGCTGCGGGATGGGCCGCCAGTCGTGCGGTGAGCCGGCGGTGCGCCAGCGCTCCGGCGCCCAGCTGTAGAGCGTGGCCGGCTCGTCGCCATGCGCTTCGAGCCATGCCTGCATGCGGGCGCAGCTGGCGGGATAGGCGTTGGCGAGATAGCCGAAGGCGCTTCCGTCTCCGGCCACGTCGACGGCGAAGCCGTCGCCCGGCCAGGGCGTGAGTGGCCGCGCGTGCAGCAGTTGCAGCGCGTTCCAGATCTCCGCGTGATCGAGCTTCTGGCTCATGCGGTGCTTCGGCACCCGTCGTGCGCGCAGATAGGCGAAGCCGCCGTCGAGCCCCGGCACGTCCTGCCCCCTGGCATTGGTGTAGCCGCCCAGCACCCGGCGCACGCGCTCGGCGCAGACATCGCGGCACAGGTTCTTGTCCGGCTGGTCGTCGGTGGCCTCGGTGCTGCTGACCAGGATGAAGCGGCGGTTGCCGCCGTCTTCGGCGTTGAGCTGAGTGACCGCCTGCGCAGTTGTTCCGGACCCGGCAAAGAAATCCAGAACTACGTCTTGTTCAGATGTAACGAAGGACAACAGACGCGACAGCAGGTCCACCGGCTTAGGGTTGTTGAATACTTTCTCGTTATTGAAAATCGCGCGCAGTTCGTTCGCCCCAGATCTCCCATCAAGATCAATAACGCTAGATAGCTTCGATCTGTAGTCGCGTAGATAGATTTTCAGTTCGATCAACTTGTTGTGATCTGATCCGAACAATATCCGCTTCTGGTCAAGCAGCGAGTCCATAGTTGCCTTAGGGAACCTGTATCCCATCAGCGGCTGCGTGCATGCCTGCTGAGTTTCCGGGTGGAACACGTCATAGCGGTAGCCTTCTTTGCCGGGGTTATGCACGCTTCTACTTCCCGCGTAAATCCCAGCACGATCAATGAATTTGTAGTTGTCGAGCGGGCTAAGTTGATCCTTGTTGTTGCGGAACCAAGCTGTGTACTCAGCTTGAAGCTCCGTGTCGTCGACATAGGCGGAAAGCAGCTCTTCCTCAACAGCGAGCATTGCCGCTTTCGTTGCAACCTCGGAGGACTTCCATTCTGCCGGCACAGAAGACTTGTTCTTGCCGTAGAAAAGTAGGTATTCGTGTTCCGTGACGACCCTGCTCGGGTTGTTGTCGGTTACGTTCTTCCAAATTACGGTTCCGATCTTGTTGTCCTCCCCGAACACCCGATCCATCAACATCCCGAGCCGGAACAGCTCGTTGTCGTCGATGCTGACGAAGATCACCCCGTCATCGGCCAGCAGCTCCTTGGCCAGCTGCAGCCGCCGGTACATGAATTCCAGCCACAGCGAGTGGCGGAAGCGGTGGGTGCGGTCGACGAAGCGGTCGTTGTAGACGAAGTCGCGGTTGCCGGTGTTGTAGGGCGGGTCGATGTAGATGCAGTTGATGGCGCCCTTGTGGCTGGCCCGCAGCGCGCGCAGCGCGTCGAAGTTGTCGCCTTCGATGATGAGGTTGTCCCAGGGTGCGTCGCCATGGCTCAGGCCCGCATCCAGTTCGAGCGCAACGTAGTCGCTGTTGACCGCGCTGTCGGCGTCGATTTCATCACGCTCCCACACCAGGCCCAGCTGGCGTTCGGCATCGCGCCGCTGCAGCAGGCGGATCAACGCCGGGCGGTCGAGTGCGTCGTAGTCGGCCATCAGTGCTTGCGCTCCTGCAGGTGACGGTACTGCTGCGGCGCATGGCTGCCATCGGACAGCAGGCGCAGGTAGGCCGGGTGCAGGAACAGCTTTTCCTTGCCCATGCGCTGTTCCTGCAGCACGCCGATGTCCACCAGCTCGCGCAGGTAGCGTGCGGCGGTCTCGCGCTTGGCGATGCCCATCTCCACCACGTTCTGGATGCGGCAGTAGGGCTGGTTGAAGATCACGTCCACCAGTTCCCGGCTGTACACCTTGGGTCGCTCGGCACGGATCCACTCGGCGGCCGCCTCATGCAGGCGGCGGATGGCATCGATCTTGGCACCGGTCCAGCGTGCGGTGTCGGTGATGGCATCAAGCATCCACGCCACCCACTCCACCCAGTTGCCCTCGCGGGTGACCTCCAGAAGCAGGCGGTAGTAGTCGGCCTTGCGCTCGATGATGTAGCGCGACAGATAGAGCACCGGCTGGTCCAGCAGGTCCTGCTCGACCAGCATCAACAGGTTGAGCACGCGACCGGTCCGCCCGTTGCCATCGGTGAAGGGATGGATGGCTTCGAACTGGTAGTGCGCGACCGCCATGCGGATCAGCGGGTCGATGTCGCGGCAGTCGTGGATGAACCGTTCCCAGTTGGCCAGCTTCTCGCGCAGCAGCGCCTCGCCTACCGGTGGCGTGTAGATCACCTCGCCAGTCTGCTGGTTGGCCAGGGCGGTGCCGGGCACGCGGCGTACCTGCATCTGCACGCCCTTGATCCGGGTGCAGACCGCCTCGGCCGTACCCGTGCACAGGGGCCGCTGGCGCAGCGACTGGAAACCTTCCTGCAGCGCAGTCCGGTATCGCAATGCTTCCTTGGTGGCAGGATCCGCGGCCTCGGCGTGGCTGGCGAAACGGAACAGGCTGTCGGTGGTGGTGACGATGTTCTCGATCTCGGAGCTTGCCTGCGCCTCGAGGACCGGAATCGTATTGATCAGGACGGCCGGGTTCGGCAGGTGACCTGTCGCCTGCCGCAGTGAAGCCAAGGCCTTGTGCGCCTCGATGCACGCTTTCAGGAGGTCGCGGGTTTCGAGATCCCCCGGGGGTGGCAGCGTGGGAAGTTCATTGAACGGCTGCTTGGGATCCATCCGCGTTGCTCATGTCGATCGGATCGACATGATCGCACGGACATGTCCAGAAAGACCTAATTTTTCGACACGAATCATTTTCGCGCAGTAAGCCGCAACGGCGGTTCGGGTTCTGCGGGGTCCGGTCTGCCGACCTGTGACTTTCCTTGCGAACGTCCATGGCGGGCTCAAGGAAAGATCGATGACCTTTTCTTTCCCAGCAGGCCAGACATGTTCAAACAAGGAAAGTTCTGAGCCACGCAGTCAGCGGGTTGTCCGCGTCCGCCAGCAGCTTCACCGTCAGCGCCAGCGACATCACCACCAGCAGCGGGCGGATCGCGCGGCTGCCGACCTTCAGCGCGAGGTGGGCGCCGAGCTGGCCGCCGGCGAGGCTGGCCACCGCCATCACCAGGCCCAGCAGCCACAGCACCTGGCCGCCGATGACGAAGGTGATCAGCGCCGCGACGTTGCTGGCGAGGTTGAGGCACTTGGTATGCGCGGTGGCCGACACCAGACCCATGCCGAACAGCGCCACCAGTGCGGTGGCCATGAACGAGCCGGCGCCGGGGCCGAAGAAGCCGTCGTAGAAGCCCAGCGCGGTCATCGTCGCCACCAGCGCACCCTCGCCCAGCCGCGCACGGGTATCGGTCTCGCTGGGTTTGGGGCCGAACAGGAAGTAGCCGGCCATGGTGATGAGCAGCAGCGGCACCAGCCCGGCGAGGAACGAGGGATCCACCGCCTGCAGCGCCAGTGCCCCGCCCACCGAGCCGGCGAACGCGCCGCCCGCCGGCCAGGCGATGCGCCGGAAGTCGATCCAGCCACGACGGGCGAACGCGTAGACGGCGCCACTGGTGCCGAAGCTCGACTGCAGCTTGTTGGTGGCCAGCGCCTGCACCGGCGGCACCCCGGCCGCCATCAGCGCGGGGATGGTGATCAGCCCGCCACCGCCGGCCATCGCGTCGATGGTGCCGGCGACGAATGCGGCCAGGGCCAGCAGGGCGAGGACGTCGAGGCCGAATTCCATGGGATCTGCACCAGCGCGCGGCGCGGTGGCGCCGGTCGATGTGGGTGGGTGTGCCAGGCGCGCGTGGCGCGTGCCGCGCCTGCGAACCGATGCGTCGCGCGTGGCGGAGCGCCGGGCCGGTCAGGCCGCCGCGGGCGGACATGACAGGGGCCGGACAGGCCGGCCCCGGATCACGACGAAGGTGTGGCCGGTGTTACCAGACCACCTCGGCCATCGAGCAGTTCAGGCCGGAGCCGATGCCCAGCAGCGCCACCCGGTCGCCCTTCTTCAGGCGGCCGTCCTCGCGCAGCTTCGACAGCACGATCGGCACCGAGGCCGGGCCGATGTTGCCGTGCTCGCCGAAGATGGTCATGACCTTCTTCGGGTCGATGTTGAAGGCCTTGATGAAGGCGGCGGTGTGCGCCTTGCTGACCTGGTGGATCACGAACTCGTCGAGCTCCTCGACCGCCCAGCCGAGCTTGGCCTTGGCGGCGATGAAGGTCTTCTGCGCCAGCTTGATGCCTTCGATCAGCAGCATCCGGGTGTCGGTGACCATGCGGTCGAGGTTGCCGCGGCACAGGGTGTTCCACTCGGTGGCCGCGCGGGTCACGCCGCCCTTGTAGCGCGGTGCGCCCGGAGCCAGCTCGGCGCGTGCCAGCACCATCGCCGCGGCACCGCAGCCGAGCGTCAGCGTGGCGAGCTCGTTGCGGAAGTCCTCCTCGGTGGCCTCCGGGCACAGCAGGCGCTCGATGGTCTTCTCGTAGGCGAGGTTGGCGGTCTCGCCGTCGACGACCAGCGCGTAGTCGATCTCGCCGCGCTCGATCATGCGGCTGGCCACGTCCATGCCGTTGAGGAAGGCCAGGCAGGCGTTGGCGAGGTCGAAGTTCTGGCAGGTGTCGGACATGCCGAGGTTGCCGCTGACGATCGACGCGGTGGACGGCTCGAGGTAGTCGCGGCTGACCGAGGTGTTGACCAGCAGGCCGACCTTGGCCGGGTCGATGCCGGCATCGGCCAGCGCCTTGACCGCGGCGAGCGTGGCCGCATCGGAGGCCTGGACGTCGTCGTCCCACAGCCGCCGGGCGTGGATGCCGGCGATGTCCTGCAGGACGTCGGTCTTGATGTTGAGGCGGTCGAGCGTGGGCTTGAGGCGCGCGTTGATTTCGTCCGACGTCAGCCGCCGCGGGGCGTCGATGTGGGCCAGACCGGCAATGGCGACGTGTTGGAACAGCATGGACGTGGGCACCGCGGCAAAAAAGGTGACATAGGGTACCGGCTTCCGGTTCCCCGCGCATTTTGAATGGGCGGTCAAACTGAATCGCGGGGTGCGGATGCACGCCGACAGGCGCGTGCCCTCACCCCTGCCCCTCGCTCCGCGCCCCCGCCCTCGCGTCACCGCCCGGGCGTCCGCCGGCACGCGAGCCGGTGGCTCGCAAGCGTACCGGCTCACCCCGCGGGCGGAAGCGCGGTTCCAGAGCGGAGTCCGCGCCTCAGCCGCCGCAGCGCCACGCGGCGAAACGCTGGCTGCCCGCGGTGGGCGGCGCCAGCGGATGCACGGTGTCGGCGCCGAGACCGGGCGCCTCGTTGCGGGCGAGGGTTTCCAGTTCCTCGCGCACGCGCAGCTGGTTGCGCTCGATGAAGGCCACGCTGTGTTTCACCGAGACCTCGACCTCCCCGCGCTTTTCGCAGCCCGACGGCGCGGTGGCCGCGACCCGCACCGCGCTGGCGCCGGGCGCCATGTGCACCCAGGTGCAGCCGGATGTGGCGAGGAACAGGACCGCAAGGATCGGGGCGCGCATGGGACAACTCCGGAAAGGCGTGAGGACCGGGGATTCTGACATTGGCGGTAGGCGGGAGTGTGGCCCGGCGGCGGCAACCGCTGCCGATGACCATCCGGAGTCGCACGGATGCCCTGCTGCCCTCATCCGGCCCTTCGGGCCACCCCGCTCCGCGCCCCGGCCCTCGCGTCACCGCTCGGGCGTTCGCCGGCACGCGAGCCAGTGGCTCGCAGGCGTGCCGCCTCACCCCGCAGCGGAAGAAGGGGCGCCGTCCGGCTTATTGCTGGACCGGGTTGCCGTCGGCGTCGACCACCGACACCTCGCCCAGCTCCAGCGCGCGCACCGGCGCCTCGATCTTCGACAGGTCGCCGACGATCACCCAGGTCAGCCGCTGCGGGTCGATCGTTGCCGCGGCCTCGTGCACCTGGGCGGGAGTGAGTGCCTCGATCTCGGCCCGCCGCTGCTCGACGTAATCGTCCGCACGGCCGTAGCGCACCATGGCCGAGATCTCGGACAGCACGCTGCTGGCGGTCTCGTACGAACCCGGCAGGCCGCGGATCTCGGTGGCCTGGATCTTGGCCACTTCGTCAGCGGTGGCCGGGGTCTGGCCGCTGGCGTATTCGCTGATCTCGCGGCGCATCTCGGCCAGCGCATCGGCGGTGCGGTCGATCTGCACCGGTGCCAGCGCGATCCACGGCCGCGGCCCGACCGCACCGACGGTCGTGGTGAACGCGCCGTACGACCAGTGCTTGTCCTCGCGCAGGTTCATGTTGAGCCGCGAGGTGAACGTGCCGCCGAGCACCGAGTTGGCGATGCCGAAGCGGGTGGCGCCGTCATCACGGCTGGATGGCACCAGCTGGCCGACGAAGATGTTGGCCTGCACCGCACCCGGCTGGTCGATCAGGAACACCCGCGGGCTGGCCGGGCGCGCGACCGCATCCACCGACGGCAGCTCCGGGGCGGGACCGGCGGCGCGCCAGTCGCCGAAGTGGCGCTCCAGCGCCGGCACGATCTCGTCCAGCGTGGTGTCGCCGACGACCACCAGGGTGGCGTTGTCCGGGCGCACCCAGTCGCGATGGAAGGCGACGAGGTCGTCGCGGGTGAGCGCGGCCACGGACTGCTCGGTCCCGCTGCCGCTGAGCGGGATCGCATATGGATGCCCCTCGCCATACAGCAGCGGCGGCAGCACCCGCAGCGCGGCGCCGTTGGGGCGCGCCTTCTCCTGGCGGATGCCGGCGATCCAGGTCGCCTTGACGCGGTCGATCTCGGACGGGTCGAAGCGCGGCGCGCGGATCATCTGCGCATACAGCGCAAGCGACGGATCCAGGTTCTCCTTCAGCGCCGACAGGTAGGCGTTGCCGCCATCCAGGCTCGCGCCCGACGACAGCACCGCACCGAGTGCCTCCGCGCGTTCGGCGAATTCCAGCGCGCGCAGCTCGCCCGCGCCTTCATCGAGCATGCCCATGGTGAAACCGGAGGTGCCGAGCCTGCGGCCCTGGTCGGCGGCGTAGCCACCGGGGAACTCGTAGCTCATCTGCACCACCGGAATGTCGCTGCGGCGGGCGAGGATGACCTGCGTGCCGTTGGAGAGCTGCGCGCGCTCCAGCGCCGGGAACGCGAGTTCCGGGAAGCTCTCCGGCACCGGCACGCCCTGGCTGCGATCGACCTGCGGCTGCGTATGCGTGTACTTCGAGTCGACCGGTGGCAGCTCGAACGGCGCCGGCGTCACCGCCGGCTCCTCGGGAATCTCCTGGCGCTCGCCCGGGACCACGGTGAGCACGTGGTCGCCCGCGGCCAGCCAGGTGCGGCCCACCGCGGCGACCTGCTCCGCGGTGGTCGCGGCGATCGTCTCCAGCGAACGGCGGAAGCAGCCCGGGTCCTGCTCGTACACGGTGCATTCGGCCAGCGCATCGGCCTTGCCGCCGAAGCCGCCGATGCGCTCGATGCCGCGGATGAAGCCGGCGCGCACCGCGGTCTTGGCGCGTTCGACCTCGCCGGCGTCCGGGCCTTCGGCGATCAACCGCTTCAGCTCCTCGTCGATCGCGGCTTCCACCTGCGCGGGCTCAACGCCGTCGCGCACGTTGGCCATGATCATGAAACGCGAGCCCAGCTGGCCGCCCCCGGCCATCGCGCTGATGCTGTCGACCAGGCGGTCCGTGTGCAGCAGCCGGCGGTCGAGCCGCGAGGTGCGCGCACCGCCGAGCACATGGGCGAGCACCTGCAGCCGCTCGAGATCCTCGGAGCCGGTTTCGGCCACGTTCCAGACCCGGTAGATGCGCGTCTGCGGCACCTTGTCCTCGAGGGTGTCGCGGGTGGTGGCGGTGCGGCGCGCGGGATCCACCGACGGCTGCGCCATCGTCGGCCCGGCCGGGATATGCCCGAAGTAGCGCGCGACCTTCTCCTTCGCGGTGGCCACGTCGATGTCGCCGGCCAGCACCAGCACCGCGTTGTTCGGGCCATACCAGGCGCGGAACCACTGCTGCACGTCCGCGAGCGTGGCGGCATCGAGATCGTTCATCGAGCCGATCACGCTGTGGTGGTACGGGTGGCCCTTCGGATACAGCGACTTGCCCAGCACCTCCCAGACCTGGCCGTAGGGCTGGTTCTGGCCCTGGCGTTTCTCGTTCTGCACCACCCCGCGCTGCTCGTCGAGCGCGGCCTGGTCCACCGCGCCGAGCAGATGGCCCATGCGGTCGGATTCCATCCACAGCGCCATGTCGAGCGCGGTGGTGGGCACGTTCTGGAAGTAGTTGGTGCGGTCGTTGTTGGTGGTGCCGTTCATGTCGGTGGCGCCGACCAGTTCGAACGGGGCGAAGAACTCGCCGTCGTGGTGCTCGGTCTTCTGGAACATCAGGTGTTCGAACAGGTGCGCGAAGCCGGTGCGCCCGGCTGGCTCGTCCTTGGAGCCGACGTGGTACCAGAGGTTCACCGCCACGATCGGCGCCTTGCGGTCGGTGTGCACCACCACGCGCAGGCCGTTGGGCAGGGTGAACTGTTCGTAGGCGATGTCGACCGCCGGCGGCGGGGTCTGTGCGAACGCGGACGGCACCAGCGCGCCCATCCCGAGGGCGAGCCCCAGCGCGCAGGCGAGGATGGCGGTACGGGGGCGTGCTGCGGCGGCAGCGGTACGGGCGTGGCGCATGCGGTCTCCTTGTCCGGGCGGACGGTCGATGGACGCCGATGGTAGCCGCCACGATCACCGCATCGCACCCGCCACTGGTCATTGCCCACATGCCCTTGGCGCCGCCGGCAGGCACACTCTCGGCATGAACAGCCAACCGTCCCGCCACGTCCTCGTCACCGGTGCCAACCGCGGCATCGGCCTGGAGTTCACCCGCCAGCTGCTGGCCCGCGGCGACCGCGTCGTCGCCACCGCACGCGAGCCCGGCAGGGCCACCGCGCTCAACACCCTGGCCGGCGAATATCCCGGCCACCTGCACGTGCTGCCGCTCGACATCACCCAACCACGCGCTCACGCGGAACTGCTGCGCGAGCTGCCGCTGGTCCTGGAAGACGCGTACATCGACCTGCTGATCAACAATGCCGGCGTGCTGCATTCGGGCGAACGCTTCGGCGCGCTCGACCTCGACAACCTCGAACACAGCTTCCGCACCAACGCCGCCGGGCCCTACCTGCTGACGCAGGCACTGGCGCCGCAGCTCGCCGACGGCGCGCGGGTGGTCAACATGTCCTCGCGCATCGGTGCGATCGGCCTGACCACGCGCTTCGGTACCCCCAGCTATGCGATCAGCAAGGCCGCGCTGAACATGGCCACCGTGCTGCTGGCACAGGCACTGTCGGTGCGCGACATCGTGGTGGTGGCGGTCAGCCCCGGCTGGGTGCGCACCGACATGGGCGGCGAACAGGCCGAGGTGGCGCCCGAGGATGCGGTGGCCGGGCTGCTGGCGCGGGTCGACGACCTGTCGATGGCCGACTCCGGCAGCTTCTTCGACTGGCAGGGCGAGCCGATCCCCTGGTGACCGCGGCGCGGTAACGGGTGCGACACTTGCGCCCCCGCCGGTGACCACGCGCATGTTCGACGTCCTGCTCTACCAGCCCGAGATCCCGCCCAACACCGGCAACGTGATCCGCCTGTGCGCCAACACCGGCGCGCGCCTGCACCTGATCCGCCCGCTGGGCTTCGACCTCGACGACCGCCAGCTCAGGCGCGCCGGCCTCGACTACCACGAGTACGCGACGCTGAAGGTCCACGACTCGCTGGAAGCCGCGCTGGCGTCGCTCGCGCCGCCGCGGCTGTTCGCACTGTCGACCCGCAACAGCACGCGCCACGACCAGGTGCGCTTCGAGGCGGGCGATGCCTTCCTGTTCGGCCCGGAAACCCGCGGCCTGCCCGATGACGTGCTTGCCGGCATTCCCGCCGGGCACCGGCTGCGGCTGCCGATGCGACCGGACAATCGCAGCCTCAACCTGTCGAATGCGGTGGCGGTGGTGGTGTTCGAGGCCTGGCGACAGCACGGGTTCGCGGGTTCGGTGTAGCGCCGCTACATCAGCACGCAGTCGATCGCGTCGAGCACGATGTGGATGACCAGCCCGGTGCCGAACCAGCGGGTGCGCCGCGGCACCATCAGCGCGGCATACACCCCCACCGCGGGCCAGGTGTGCAGCGGATGGAAGCCGATGCTGCAACGCCCCGGGGCATAGACGGGGTCCGCGAGCAGGTGGTCGATATCGATCAGCCAGCCCGCCAGCATCCAGATCGCGGCGCGCCGCCAGTGCTCCGGCCACACGATGCGCGCGACCGCCAGCGGCACCAGCACGTGCAGCAGCAGATGGAGGACCGGGCGCAGTTCGAGATCGGGCATGGCAGGACAGTGCAGCTGTGCGGGAACGTCATCATCGCAGTGCCGGCGTTTGCCGATGCATGGCTTTCCATCCAGATCGCGATGGTGTCTTCAGGCGCCTGCCGGGTGTTTCGCCGACCAAGGCGATATCGGGCGCCGACTCGGCGGAATACCCGGCAGGCGCCCCTGCGTATCCGTCTTTCATCATCCCGGAGCCCCGAACACCCTCCGGCGCAGGCGCCCTACGTGGGGCTGATGGCCGTTGACCCCGCAGCCACCCGCATCCGTGCAGGCTGCACATCCCACCCACACAGGATGCGCATGCCCTTTCCATTGCCCGCGCACTGGACGCTGCTGCCACGCGACTTCTACCGCCGCCATCCAACGGAAGTCGCACCGCAGCTGCTCAACAGGATCCTTGTGCGCAATGACGGCCGCGCCGGCCGCATCGTCGAGGTCGAGGCCTATGCCGGCAGCGAGGATCCCGCCGCGCATTCGCATCGCGGCCCGACCCGGCGCAATGCCACGATGTTCGGCGAGCCCGGGCACCTGTATGTCTACTTCACCTACGGCATGCACTGGGGCAGCAACGCAGTGTGCGGCGATGTCGGCGAGGGCGCCGGCGTGCTGCTACGGGCAATCGAACCGCTGCAGGGGCTCGACCTGATCCGCGCCGCACGGCCAGGCGCGCGCCGCGACCGCGACCTCGCCAACGGCCCCGGCAAGCTCTCGCAGGCGATGGGCATCACCGGCGACTTCGACGGCGCCGACCTCGTCGCGCCCGACCGCGGCATCGCCATCGTCGACGATGGCACCCCGCCGCCCGCAACGCCTGCGGTCGGGCCGCGCATCGGCATCAGCCAGGCCATCGATTTCCACTGGCGCTGGCACGTGCCGGGTCATCCGCACGTGCCGCGTTGGCGGCCGCATCCATCAGCCCCGCGCAAGCGGCGGACGCCACCCGAGTGATGGCCTGACCGCTCCGGTCGGACCTCTCACTCCGCGGGTGCGGTGGCCTCCCCGCCGGTCTGCGAACTCGCATTGCGCTCCGCGGGATCGGTCCCCGCCGATGGCGTCGCACCACCGCGACCGTGCTCGTGCCCGGTGGGATCGTCGAGCTGGATCACGTTGCCCTGCTCCCACGCGTTCGCACCCGGCAGCACCGGCGGCGCGACGATATCGGCGCGGCGCTCGCGCTTGGCGTGACTGTCCACCCCGAGGCGCTCGTCGCGCGCGGCCACCATCGCCGGGTCGGACTGGCCATCGGCGGTAAAGCCCATCATCAGCTGCGGCACGCCGTACGGCAGTTCCTTGTCGAGGTCGGTATGCCAGGTGTGCCAGGTCTTGCCGTAGGTGCCGACGAGCTTCTCCATCAGCTCGTCCTCGGCAATTTCCGGAATGCCGGGCGCGACCAGCGTGCCCGACTTCACTTCGTACGAATGGCTGTGCCACAGCGGCTTCTCGCTCTCGGGCAGCGCCGCGAACAGCCGCTCGCTGACGATGTACTCCACCCCCATCAGCTTGGCGTCGCCGACGTTGCCGTCGTAGATCACGCACTGGATGACGTCCTCGTTGAGGTGCGAGCAGTAGTGGTGCGCCTCCATCTGCGCCTCCATCCGCCCGTTGTAGAAGTGGAAGCCGTCGAGGTAGGCATTGATCGCATCGATCGGGGGCTTGTCCTGCAGCACCGCGGCACCGGCTTCGAGCACCCGCGTCTTCGGCGATTCGTCTGCCCCGGGGGTGTCCACGGCGGATTCGGTGTCGCCGCCGCCACAGGCAGCAAGACCGAGGGCGAGGATCACGGGGCAACAGATACAGCGCATGGCGGGCTCCACGGGAAGACAGGTCGGGCGAGCACAGGGCTCATTCCGCCGATTCTTCCGGGCCCGCCGTCAGTCACCCGTGATCGCAACTGAACAGTTCCGGAAAAGTTCCTGTACTGCGCCGTACACAATTCAGGGCACGTTGGCCCCCAGTCAGCAAAATGACGCCCGTCGGTCCGGAAGGCCGGTGCGCAAGTTCGTTCGTCTGGATTCGCGCTCCCTCCCTCCCGTCCTCCCGGGCCGGCCCTCTTTCAGCCGCTTCCATTCAAAAGGCGCTCCGAATGTCCCGAATCAAGGCTTCCCTGCTCGCCCTCGGCCTGGCCGCGGCCCTGCCGTTCGCCGCGTCCGCGCAGTCGGCATCCGCGCTGTCCTACAACTATGTCGAAGGCGGCTACGTCTCCACGAATTCGGACCTTGATGCCGACGGCTTCGCCGCGCGGGGTTCGGTTGCGTTCCACCCGAACTTCCATGTGTTCGGTGGCTTCCAGCGTCAGGACGTCGACAACACCCCGGTCGATTTCGACGAGTGGCGCATCGGCATCGGCTACAACCACGGCATCTCGCAGAACGCCGACCTGGTCACCCGGGTCGCCTACGAGAAGTTCGATGCCGGCCGCGACATCTTCGGCAACCGCTACGACCCGGACGGTTTCAGCGTCGAGGTCGGCCTGCGCGGCGCGCTGGCTCCGCAGCTCGAAGGCTATGCGATGGCCGGCTACGAGGATTACGGCGATTTCTACGGCGACGATTTCTACGGCCGCCTGGGCGCACAGTGGAAGTTCACCCCGAACTGGGGCGTGTCCGGCGACGTGAAGTTCGCCGGCGGCGACACCCAGTGGTTCGTCGGTCCGCGCTTCACCTGGTAAGCACCAGCACAGGGCAATACCCCGCGGGAGCTCCCTCCCCGACCCGCGGGACACGTCGCAAGATCTCTCTCCCCCGATATGCGACGTTCGACCCGGCTGGAAACAGTCGGGTCTTTTTTTGGGTTCTTGTCGCGATCGAGGGACTTCCATCCGAGCGCGGAGCCTCGCGCCCGGAAGCCCGGAAGCCCGAGA
This sequence comes from Alterluteimonas muca, assembly GCF_021191595.1. NCBI lineage: Bacteria > Pseudomonadati > Pseudomonadota > Gammaproteobacteria > Lysobacterales > Lysobacteraceae > Alterluteimonas > Alterluteimonas muca. The sequence continues at coordinate 66,837 of NZ_JAIWPS010000001.1, read as the reverse complement.
GCCCGAGAGCCAAGCCAGAGCACGGGCCGGTTGGGTGCGCGGGCAGCCCGCCGCGGCCACAGGGGGATGCCCAGCCGGATATCTCCGCGTCCTGCTACCACATCCGGCCGCCGGCCATCCATGGCCGGCTCTGGACATCCCCCTGTGGCCGCGGCGGGCCCGAACCGTCGTCGCGTCTGAAAGAAGGTCAACAGCGAATAAGGTCAGGCCGTCGCGCAGTTGACGACTTCGGCTGCCGCCGTTGTTGACCTCCGTGCCGGTCCGAGGAACCAAGGACGGAAGACTGTCGACCAGTGAGCGCCCAAGCTGTGGTCGGTTGCAGGCGACACCGGCAGTAACCCGCTGTTGCTCTCCGCCGGAGCGGCGAATGCAGGAGCCCGTCGCGTGCATCGGGGGGTGTGCGGACGGCCGGCCGTGGTAGCTGGACGCGGACTCCGGCCGGGGGAGCACACCCCCCGGCGCGCGCGCCGGGCAGCGCGGGGCAAAACGGGGCATTCGCCAGGACCCGGGTAGTCAAGCTGCATGGCCATCGCCCCCGGCGTCCGGGGAAGACCTTCCGTTGCTGCCTGCAGCGGCCCCACGGGCACCGCCCCCAACTCAGCCGAACAGCTTTGCCGGGTATTCGGACTTGCGCTCGCGGGCCATCAGGCGGGCGACGCCTTCGGCGGGGGTGATGTCGCCGTGCAGGACATCGCGCACGTTGGCGGCGATCGGCAGGTCGACGCCATGGCGGTCGGCCAGGCGCATGACCTCGTCGGCGGTCTGTACCGACTCCACCACCTGGCCGATCTCGCGCACCGCTTCCTCCAGCGGCTGGCCGCGGCCCAGTGCAAGCCCGAGGCGGCGGTTGCGCGAGAGGTCGCCGGTGGCGGTCAGCACCAGGTCGCCCAGCCCGGCCAGGCCCATCAGGGTTTCCGGGCGGCCGCCCATCGCCATGTTGAGGCGCAGCATCTCGTTGAGACCGCGGGTCACCAGGCCGGCGCGGGCGTTGAGGCCCAGGCCCATGCCGTCAGCAACGCCGGTGGCCACCGCCAGCACGTTCTTCATCGCGCCGCCAAGTTCGGCGCCGCTCATGTCGCTGCCGGTGTAGGCACGGAAGGCCGGGCCGTGCAGCACCCCGGCCACCTGCTCGGCGAAGGCCTCGTCGTGCGCATGCACGGTGAGCGCGGTCGGCAGCCCGAGCGCGACCTCCTTGGCGAACGACGGGCCGGTCACCACCGCCAGCGGCACGTCGGGGCCGAGCACCTCGGCGGCGACCTCGTGCAGGAAGCGCCCGGATCCGGGCTCGAAGCCCTTGGTCGCCCAGGCCACGCCGGCAGCATGCGGGCGCAGCGGCGCGATCGCGCGCAGCGTTTCCGCGAACGCGTGCGATGGCACCACCACCAGCACCAGGCCGGCCCCGTCGAGGGCGCGGCCGAGGTCGGCGGTCGCACGCAGGGACTCCGGCAGGGCGATGCCCGGCAGGTAGCGGGCATTGACGTGGTCGCGGTCGATTGCCTCGACCGCCTGCGCATCGCGTCCCCACAGCACGGTGGGGACGTCATGGCGGGCGATCAGGGCGGCGAGCGCGGTGCCCCAGGAGCCCGCGCCCAGCACCGCGACATGCGGTCGCGACACCATCGGTCAGGCGTTGCCGACGATCTCGGTGCCGTCGCCGGCCTGCTGGCCGGAGCGCTGGCGCAGGCCTTCGGCATACAGCGCGTCGAAGTTGATCGGCTGCAGCAGGAACGGCGGGAAGCCACCGGCCTGGATCAGCTCGCCCAGCAGCTGGCGCGCGTACGGGTACAGCACGTTCGGGCAGTGGGTGCCGAGCATGGCGTCGAGCACGTTGGGCTCGAAACCGGCCAGGCCGAACACGCCGGCCTGCGCGACTTCGGCGACGTAGACGGTGTTGTCCTCGGCCAGCGAGCAGGTCAGGGTGATCTTGAGCACGACCTCGTAGCCGTTGTCGCCCACCCGCTGCACGCTCTGGTTGAGGCTCATGTTGAGCTGCGGCTGCGCCTGCTCGTTGAAGATCTGGGGCGCCTTGGGCGACTCGAAGGACACGTCCTTGACGTAGATCTTCTCGACGGTGAACTGCGCGCCGGCGGGCTGCGCGGGGGCGGCGGCGCCATTGGCGGCGACGTTGTCTTGCTCGGACATGGTGGACTCCAGCGGAATTCGGGTAGTGGGATCGGAAAGGATCGATTATGGCACCGCGACCGCGGCGCGCCGGGTCTGCTCAGCGGCCGCGCTTGAGCGGCAGGTCGGCCTGCTGCCAGGCGCCGATGCCGCCCTCGAGCACGTAGACCTGCTCGAAACCGGCCTTCTTCAGCCGCTTGGCGGCCGTGTTGGCGGTCTGGCCGGTCTTGCACACCAGCACCACCGGCAGCGCGCGGGCCGCGGCGAGCTGTTTGTTCTCGGGATCGAACTGGCTCATCTGCACGTTCTTCGAGCCGGGGATATGCCCCTTCTCGAAGTCGCCGCTGGGGCGCAGGTCGACCACCAGCGCGTTCTCGCGGTTGACCAGCACGGTCAGCTCGGCGGGGCGCAGACCCTTGAAGCCGCGCGTCAGGCGGGCGATCTCGGTCCAGATCAGGGCCAGCGTGATGCCGACCAGCGCCAACGCGAGCAGGTGGTTGCGGCCGGCAAATGCCAGCAGTTCTTCGAAAGTCACGGGATTCGGTTACTGCAGACGACGGGCGGCGATTGTCGCCCAGCGCGCGGCGGGGCGCAAAACACCGGGTGATGCGCGGACGCGGCGCTACTCGCCGGCCCAGAAGTCCGGCAGCCCGCCGGCCAGCCACCAGCGACCGGCCTCGGCGTCGTAGCGCCACTGCTCGGTGTAGCGCACGGTGCGCTCGGCCATGGTGTGGCGGTTGATCACGCCGATCTGGATCTCGCGCGCGGCGGTGCTCTCGCCCGGCTGCGTGGCGAGTTCGCGGTAGCCCGAGATCTGGATCTGCTCGTAGCGCTGGAACTCGAGCTCGCTCATCGGGTGCGCTTCGCGCAGCTCCGGATCGACGAGGTTCCAGGCACCCTCGAAATCGCCCCAGCGGATCGCCGCCGAGTACATGTACTGCATGCGTTCGAGTTCGCTGGTCTTCTTGCCGGCGGTGGCGCAGCCCGCCAGCAGCAGCGTGCCCAGCATCAGCGCCACGATCGTGCCCCACCGCATCCAGCGCATCGCATGCATCCCGTTGTTGGTCCCCGCCGGCATGTTAGTCGGCCTGCCCCGGCGCGGAAACCGGCGCACGCAGGATCGCCGCGTAGCGCAAGCGTGCCTCGGTGGCGATGCCACCGTCGGGCAGCGGGACCGAAGCGACCAGCCAGGTGCTGGCGCGGCCGCGCGTACGCAGGGTGTCGATGAAGCCCGGCCACGTGCCCTCCTCCAGCCGCGCCTGCGCGTGGAGGTCGGCGAACAGCGGGGCGCGGTAGCGCACCTCGGTGGCGGCGACGAAGACATCGGCGTCCAGCCCCGCCGCCTCCACCTGCAGGGTCACCAGGCCCCAGGCGGCAAGGGTCGCCAGCGACACCAGGCTGCCGCCGAACGCGCAACCCTTGTCGTTGACGTGCGTGGCCAGCGGTGCCGACAGCCGCAGGCAGTCGCCGTCCCAGCCGGTGACGCCGACCTGCATCGCCGCGACCGGCGGCATGCCGTCGAAGTGCGCCTGCAGGCGCTCGAGGGCGGCGGGGTCGGCAGTGATCGGTGCGGTCATCGGAACTCCTGTCGCGGTTGCGGGACGTCGGCCCAGGCACCAAGCTGCGGCCATGCCGCATGCCAGTGTTCCCGCCGTGCCCGAGCGGCCGGCATCCTACGTGATCTCGCTGCGCCCGGCGGGCGAACACGCGACCCTCGAGCGCGCCGCCGCCGCCCATGGCCTGGGCCTGATCGCGCTCTCGCCGTGGCGGATCGTGCATCGCGACGATCCCGCGGCACGTACCGCGCTGGCCGCCGCGCTCGATGCGCCGGTGACGGTCTTCACCAGCCCGCCCGCGGTGGCCGCCGCCGCCGCGCTGATGCCACTGGGCGGTGCCGGCGCGCGCCTGGCCGTGGGGGCCGGCACCTGCGCGGCCTTGCGCGCCGCCGGCGTCGCCAACGCCGCCGCGCCCGAGCGCCAGGACAGCGAAGGACTGCTGGCGATGCCCCAGGTGGACGCCGCCGCGGTGCGCGGCCGCATCGTCGGCCTGGTGACCGCCCCGGGCGGCCGCGGTCAGATCGCTGCCGAACTGGTCGCGCGCGGCGCCCGGGTGGTGCGCGCCGATGTCTATGTGCGTGATCCGCTGCCGCTCGACACTGCGGCGATCGCGCAGCTGCTCGACACCGGTGATGCCCCGCTGCTGCTGCCGCTGACCAGTGGCGAGGCGCTGCAGCGCGTGCTCGAGGCCTTGCCCGGGCCCGCCGCGCGCCGCCTGCGCTCGGCACAGGTGGTTGCGGCCAGCGAACGCCTGGCCGACCTCGCCCGTGCATCGGGCTTCGCCCACGCGCGCGCGGCCCACAGCCCGCAGCCGGAAGCGCTGCTGGCGGCGGCAATGGCGTTGCCCTGAGCGGGCGATGCCCCGTCGCGCATTCATTCTCCGCAGACAGGGCGCGCACTAGCGTGGCGTGGCCCAAGTCCTTCCACTCGGGGAGCGCCTTCCATGACTGTCCTTCGCAACGTGCTGTTCCTGCTGGTACTCGCGGTGCTGGGCGCGTTCATTGCGCACATGCTGCTGTCGGGCGACACCGGCCATGTGCTGGTGCGCTATGGCGGCTACGACTACACCGCCAGCCTGGTCGAGGCGATCGGCGTCGCGCTGCTGGTATTGCTGGCGCTGTGGCTGGTGTGGGCACTGCTGAGCTTTCCGTTCCGCACCTGGAACCGGCGCCGCGACCGCCACGCGCGCCTGCGCCTGCCCGAGGGCATGGTCGCCCTGCACGAGGGCCACTACAGCCGCGCCGAGAAGCTGCTGGCCGAGGCGGTCGATGACCCCGACACCGAGGCCGCGGCACGCATCTCCGCGGTGCAGGCGGCATGGGCGCGCGGCGACGGTGCCGCCGCGCGCCGTGGCCTGGAGGGTTTCGGCGACCGGCATCCCGCGGCACGCGCCATCGCCGCCGCCGAGCTCGCGCTGGCCGACGAACGTCCCACCGATGCACTGGTCGCGCTGGACACCCCCGCGGCGCAGCCGTTGCCGCCACGCGGGCTGGCGTTGCGCGCGGAAGCGCTCGCCGCGTCCGGCCAGGCGATGCAGGCCTACGAACTGCTCGGTGCCTTGCGCCAGCAGCACGCCCTGCCGAAGGAGCGGCTCGACGATCTCGAGGCACGCTGGGCGGCCGCGTCGCTGCGCGAGGCCGAGGACGAGAACCTGCTGGCATCGCGCTGGGAGGCACTGCCCAAGGGCGTGCGTGCCGACGCACCGGTGACCGCCGCCTATGCCGAACGCGCGGCCGCACTGGGCTGGCAGGAAGCCGCCACCCGCAGCCTCGAACAGGCGCTGGACACGCGCTGGGACGAGAAGCTTGCGATCCGCTATGGCGCATTGCCGTTGGGCCGTAGCGAACACCGCATCGCCACCTGCGAGCGCTGGCTGGCGAAGCACCCGGGCAGCCCGGCCCTGCTGCTGGCACTGGCACGGCTGTCCGCGGAGCAGTCGCAGTGGCAGCGCGCCGAGGATTACGCGCATCGCGCGATCGACCAGGGCGCCGGCACCGGCGCCTGGGAAGTGCTGGGCGATGCGTGGCTGGCACAGGGCGACGAGGGACGTGCCCGCTATGCCTACGCGAATGCGCTGCGCGCCGGCCGCGGACAACCGGTGGCCGCACTGCCGCCACGCGACAGCGGCGCCGGCACGGTGATGCCGCTGGATGGCGAGGTGATGCGCGACCGCGACCTGGATCCGCCGCTGCGGTAGCGGCTCGCGTGACGCCGGCGCATGTCGGTGGGCGGGTGCGGCACCGCCAGCAGCACCGATAGGGCGTGGCTGCTGCCGGCTGCTCACGCTGAGAGACAGGAACCCGCGGGCGCCCCGCTTGCCCGGGCTCCGGAAACATCGATCTCTCCGGGAAGTCGACACCCGCGTCCGCTTACGCGGCACGGGTGAGCGACTAGCGTTCGAGGATCGCCACCACGCCCATGCCGCCGGCGGTGCAGATCGACACCAGGCAGCGGCCGCCGCCGCGCTCGGCGAGGTGCTTGGCCGCGGTGGCGATGATGCGCGCACCGGTCGCGGCGAACGGATGGCCGGTCGCGAGCGACGAGCCCAGCGGATTGATCTTGGCCGGCTCGATGCGGCCCAGCGGCGCATCCAGGCCCAGCCGGTTGCGGCAGTAGTCGGCGCTCTCCCACGCACGCAACGTGCACAGCACCTGCGCGGCGAACGCCTCGTGGATCTCGTAAAAATCGAAATCCTGCAGCGTCAGCCCATTGCGACGCAACATCTCGGCGACCGCCACCGTGGGCGCCATCAGCAGGCCTTCGCCATGCACGAAGTCGACAGCGGACACATGCGCATCGCGCAGATATGCCAGCGGAACATGACCATGCGCGCGTGCCCATTCGTCGCTGGCCAGCAGGCAGGCGGCGGCGCCGTCGGTGAGCGGGGTGGAGTTGCCGGCGGTGAGCGTGCCGCGCCCGGAGGCACGGTCGAATGCGGGCTTCAGCGTCGCAAGCTTCTCGATCGAGGTGTCCGGGCGCAGGATGTTGTCGCGCGCGACGCCGCGGAAACTCACCACCAGGTCGTCGAAGAAGCCGCGGTCGTAGGCGGCGGCGAGCTTGTGGTGCGAGGCGGCGGCGAGCTCGTCCTGCGAGTCGCGCGAGATGCTCCATTCCTTGGCCATGTCCTCGCAGTGCTCGCCCATCGACTTGCCGGTGCGCGGCTCGGCGACGCCCGGGAAGTCCGGCTTGAGTTCGCGCAGGCGGAAGCCGCGGAACGCCGCCAGCTTGTCCTTCGGGGTCTTGGCCGCATTCGCCGCCAGCAGGCGCCGGCGCAGGGCGCGGCCGTAGACGATCGGCACATCGGAGGTGGTGTCCGCGCCACCGCCGATGCCCGATTCGATCTGGCCGACGGCGATCCTGTTGGCGACGGTGATGATCGAATCCAGCGAGGTGCCGCAGGCACGCTGCAGTGTGATGCCCGGGGTCAGTGCCGACAGCCCGGACGACAGCGCCGCCTCGCGGCCGAGGTTCCAGTCGCTGGAGTGCTTGATCACCGCACCCATCGCGACCTCGCCCAGCTGCTGCCCGTGCAGGCCGAACTTCTCCACCAGCGCGCCGAGGGTCCTGACCGACATGCCGAGGTTGCCGACGTCCGCGTAGGCGCTGTTCTGGCGGCAGAAGGGAATGCGGACGCCACCGAGAACGGCGACGGGACGACCTGACGGCATCGGGAGCTCCTCGGGGAGAAGGTGCCTGTCGACCTTGACGGGCATAATGCGATCGAGTTTAACGCCGCCGTACGGGACGTCCAATCGACATGCCAGACTCCGCGCTGAATCCCGCACCGGTGGTGCGCGCCGCACTCGCACTCGAACTCGGCGACGTGCGCGCGCAGGGTCCGGACACGCTCGCACAGGCGGATGCCGGTGCCCTGGGCGAACGCATCGCGCGCGACCTCGCAGGCTTCGTGCCTGCCGCGGCCGGGCTGGACCTGATCACCGTCGGTGCCCACTACGACCCGGTGGAACTGCTGCGCCCGGGCTGGCCGCTGCATGACGAACTCGACCAGCTCGCGGCGCGCGCGCCGGGCGAGGCCGGGGGCCGAGTCATCGCATTCGGTGCCCACGAAGGCCGCCTGCCGGGTGCGTTGTCACCGGCACCCGAGCACGCTGGCGGCCCGCTGCGGCTGGTCCCGCTGGTGCTGCGTGGCGACGCCGGGACCACCGCGGCGGTGGCCGATGCGTTCGAGCGCGAACTGATGGAGACCGGCATGGCCGGCGCGGAAACCGCGCTGCACGCACAGGAGGTGTTCGGCCTCGCCATCGAACACGCGCGCTACCTGACCGCGCACGACCTGCTGGCGATGACCGCATTGCAGTACGAACACGCCGGCATCGCGCCGCTGTGGCCGGTGCTGGAGGTCGCGCTGCTGTCACCGGCCGACGAGGCCTCGCTGGATGCCGCACCCGAGCCGCTGGTGCACTACACCGGCGGCGAGGCGCGCATCGCGCTGTTCTCACCCGCGGCGTGGCGCGCACGCTATGCCGCCGGCGAGGACGACGAGGCGCGGCTGCAGCGGGGATGGATGCACTTCGAGGCGCGCCAGCGCCAGTTCGACGCGGTGCTGCGCGCGCACGGCGTCCCGGTGCGCTTCGACCACTGCCCCGACGACGCCGACCCGCGCAGCGTGGTCGGCTGAGGTCACCGGCACCGGCGACACGACCGCCCTCTCCCGCGTACGGAAGAGGGCGGCAACGCATCAACGCCCGGCGCTTGCCTCGATCACGCCACACGCCAGGCGGTCACCGGCGTTGCCGGTCGGCTGGGTGGTGTAGTCGTCGGGGTTGGCATGCACGATGACCGCCTTGCCGACGATGTCGGTGGGTGCGCCATCGCCCAGCGTGGCACCGGCCAGCAGATGGTCGGCGCTGGCCACGCCCTCGTCGTTGGCCTGCAGGTTGTCGCTGTCGCCGGCGTGGTGGTCGCCTTCGCCGGCGCGCCCGTGCGGCTGCGAGGTGGGGTTGAAGTGGCCGCCGGCGCTGGTGGCATCCGGTGCGCTGCAGTCACCGTTCTCGTGCACGTGGAAGCCGTGCTCGCCGCCCGCGGGCAGGCCGCGCACGTCGCCGCTGACGCGGATGCCGTCGCCCGAGCGGGTGAAGCGCAGGTTGCCACTGACGTCGTTGCCGGCGGTCGGAGCAAGGGTGACGGTCGCGGCCATCAGGTCGTTGACGCCACCCATCATCTGCGCGTCGGCATTGGCGGCCGGGTCGGCGGGGGATGTCGCCAGCGGCGCGGTCTGCGGCGAGGCCGACGGCTGGTCGGCGGCCATTTCGCCTTCGCCACGGTCGGCCGGCGAACACGCGGCCAGAGCGGCGACGAGCGGGGTGAGCAGCAGGATCCTGCGCATGGGGAACTCCGGTTCGGGACTGGGCACCCGGTATACCGCAAGCGGCGTTGCCGCGCAGTCAGCGCACCACGCGGATCACCCCGCAGGCCACCCGTGCGCTGAAGGATCCCGGCGTGGCTCCGGAGACCACCAGCGCGCGCCCGGCGATGTCGTTGGCCGCGCCGCCGCCAAGCACCGCACCCGGCACCTGCAGGTCGAAGCGCGCCACGCCCTCGGCGTCGGCGACGATGCGCAGCGTCCCGGCGCCGGCCACCACCCCGCGCTGGTCGGCGCCGGCTGCGGGATCGAAATAGGCGCCGGCGCTGCCGGCATCGGCGGCGCTGCAGTCGCCGCGCTCGTGCACCTGCAAACCATGCGCGCCATTGCGCACCAGCCCGCCGACCTCGCCGGTGACACGCACGCCACCGTCGGCCGCGAGCAGCGACGCACGTCCACTGACCAGGCTGCCGGACGCCGATGCCAGCGGCACGAATGCTTCCTGCGCGGTGCCGACCGTGGCATGCACCGGCGGTGGCGGCGTTGCAGCCACCGGCGGTGGCGACGTGCGCGGCGCACCGGCACAGGCGGACAGCAGCAGGACGGCACACGGAAGACCGGGACGGAAGTTCATGACGGTAGTCGGGGCATGCGGGAGGGCGTCGAAGATAGCGCCGTCGGCGACAGGCAGGATGAAGCGGGTCCCAGTGCGTTGCTCCCGCCCAGCGCGCTATCTCTGCGTGCGCACCTGATGGGCCGCATCCGGCTGTCGGCGCTTCGGCGACTTCCGTTCCAGTCGCGGCATACGCAATAGCCCGCGCTTGCTGCAACGGCTACCGCGCAGGCCGCCGTGGGCCGAGCTTGCGGGTGAGCGTGTTGCGGCCGAGCCCGAGCCGGGCCGCGGCTTCGCTGCGCCGTCCGCCGGTGTGTTCGAGTGCGGCGTCCAGCAGCACCTGGTCCAGCCGCTCACGTGCCTGCGCATGCAGGTCGGGTTCGCCGGCGGCCAGGCGTTCGCGCGCCCAGGCCGCGAGGGCATCGCCCCATGTCACCGCGATCCCGCCACCGTGCGCCGCACGCCCGGGCGACAGCGCGGCACGCACGTCGCCCGCGCCGATGACCTCCGCCGGTGCCAGGGCGGCCAGCCGCCAGCACAGGTTCTCCAGCTCGCGCACATTGCCGGGCCAGTCGTGCGCGCGCAGGCGCTCGCGCGCGCCGGCGTCGAGGCGCTTGACCGGTGCCTGGAACCGTTGCGCCGCAGCGGCGAGGAAGGCGTCGGCCAGCGTCGGCACATCGTCGCGGCGCTCGCGCAGCGGCGGCAGGTGCAGGCGCACCACGTCGAGCCGGTGCAGCAGGTCGGCGCGGAAACGGCCGGCAGCGACCAGCGCGTCGAGGTCCTGATGGGTGGCGGCGACCACCCGCACGTCGACGCGGATCAGCTCGCGGCCACCGACGCGGAAGAATTCCGCCTCCGCCAGCACCCGCAGCAGCCGTGTCTGCAGCGGCAGCGGCATGTCGCCGATCTCGTCGAGGAACAGCGTGCCGCCATCGGCCTGCTCGAAGCGGCCGATATGGCGCTTGTGGGCACCGGTGAACGCGCCGGCTTCGTGCCCGAACAGTTCGCTTTCCAGCAGTTCCGACGGCACCGCGGCGGTGTTCATGGCGATGAAGGGCCGTCGTGCGCGCGGCGACTCGCGGTGCAGCGCGCGCGCCACCAGCTCCTTGCCGGTGCCGGTCTCGCCGGTGATGAGCACGTTGAGCGGCGCCTGCGCGAGGCGCCCGATCGCGCGGAACAGCTCGCGCATCGCCGGGGTGTCGCCGATCAGCGCATCTGCGCTGCTGTCGACGACAGGCGTGGCGGCCGCCGGCATCGCCGCCGGGCGCAGCGTGCGCGCGGCCAGCGCCACCGCGTCATCGAGGTCGAAGGGTTTGGAGAGGAATTCGTGCGCGCCACCGCGGAATGCCCCGGCGGTGCTGGCGACGTCGGTATAGGCCGACATCACGATCACCGGCAGCTGCGGCCGCGCGGCCTTCAGCCGCTCGAGCAGCACCAGGCCGTCCTCGCCGGGCATGCGCACGTCGGTGAACAGCAGCTGGGGCGGCGGCCGTTGCCCCAGCGCGCCGAGCGCGGCGGCGGCGCCGTCGAAGGCCGACACCTCGTAGCCGGCCTCGCTGAGCGCGGCGGCCAGCACGAAGCGCACCGCACGGTCGTCGTCGACCACCCAGACCTGCGCGCCATCAGCCATCGCCCTGCATCTCCTCGTGTGCTGCGGCCAATGGCAGCAGCAGGGTGAACACGGTATGGCCGGCGCGCGAGCGGTAGGCCAGCGACCCGCGGTGCTCGCGCGCCACCTGCTGCGCGACCGCCAGCCCGAGCCCCGTGCCGTCCGCGCGGCCCGACACCAGCGGCAGGAACACCTGCTCGGCAAGTTCTTCCGGCACGCCGCGGCCGTCGTCGACGATCTCCAGCCGCAGCGCGGGCGCGGGCGGTGCATCGGCGATGCGCGCCGCATGTTCGATGCGGGTGCGCAGGGTCACGGTGTCGGCGCCGGCCTGGATCGCGTTGCGCACCAGGTTCCACACCGCCTGGGTCAGCCGCGCGGAATCGCCGTCGAGTTCCGGCAGGCTGGGGTCGTAGTCGCGCACCAGGCGCACGCCCCAGCCGGCATCGCTCTCGGCCAGCCGCAGCACCCGCTCGAGCACGGCGTGGATGTTGAGCGGCACGTGCGGCTGCGGCGGAGTGGGCTCGAGCAGGTCGTCGACCAGGCGTGCAAGGCGGTCGACCTCCGACTGCACCAGCGCGACCAGTTCGCGGCTGTCGTCGTCCTGCGCGCGCCGCGCCAGCAGCTGGCCGGCGCCCTTGATGCCGGCCAGCGGATTGCGCAGTTCGTGCGCGAGGCCACGCAGCGCCGCCGACAACGCACTCGGCAACACCCGCAGCGGGTCCTCGCCGGGGAATTCATCGACCGGATGCGCCTCCAGCAGCCAGCCGCCATCGGCCTGCGCGCTCAGCCAGACGTCGGCAAAGCGCGGCGACCCGCCCGGCAGGGCCAGCGCGAGGCGGCGCAGCCGCAGCGGGGCGTCCAGCGGTCCGCCGCGTTCGAGCACGTCGGCCAGCCGTGCCGGCGACTCCGCGTCCAGGGCCGCCAACGGGGTGCCGATCACCCGCCGCACCGCGACCCCCAGCCAGCGCGCGAACGCGTGGTTGCAGCCGGCCACGCGCCCGTCCGCGCCGGCCCAGGCCAGCGGCGTGGTCAGGGCATCGAGTTCCGGCGCAGCAGGCGGCGGTGCGGGATCGGCGGACATTGCACCATCGTAGTGCAGCACCGGGCGGTGCGATCGCCGCGGCACGACATCGGGGCAGGCATGGGCCGCTCCTGGGTGGCGGGCGACGCTTGCGGGCCGTGCATTCCGCAAGGTCCGGCATCGATGGCGAAAAAAGCGCCATCGATGGGCTTGGCGACCCGGGCCACGGGGTCTGCAACGCGGGCGCCGGCGGAAAAACGGTCACGGGTCGCGCTCGAATCGCCGCGAATGGCGCTTTTTTCGCCACGCATGGCGCTGCGTGACGCTTCTGGTGCGTCCAACTGCGCCGTCGATGGCGCTTTTTTCGCCATCGGCGGCGCGTGGAGTGCGGCGCGCGACGCTCGCGGCGCCAGCGCTGACGCTCCAGGTGCGGAGGCCGGCGCTTTTTCCGCCATCGATGGCGTTGCGGCATGGCGCGCTCGTACGCGTTTCCCGGAGTGCGGGGGATGGCGGTTCCTCGCGTCTGAGCGTGCGCGAGCTGCTCCGGTGTGACCCGCGCTGCCCGTCGCGCGCATCGGGGGGTGTGCTTCCCCGGCCGGAGTCCGCGCCCAGCTACCACGGCCGGCCGCCGGCCATCCATGGCCGGCTGGGAGCACACCCCCCGATGCACGCGACGGGCCAGAACGTTCGTGGGTTTCGGCACGGAGAACGGGGCCGGTGGTCTGCAGTCGTCCGCGATGGCACACGCTGGACTCCCCGGCTACCGCATGGAAAGCGGCGGCGGTTTTTGCTGAAGCCGTCGCCCAACACGCTCATGCGTCGGCAGTTGCGGCATGAAGGTCAACAGCGCGGCAGCCGAAGTTGGTCACTGCCACGACGGGTCTGGGGCTCTTCGCCGTTGACCTTCTTCCCGACTCGACGCCGTGTCGGTGCCCGCCGCGGACGCAGGGGGATGTCCAGAGCCGGCCATGGATGGCCGGCGGCCGGATGTGGGAGCAGGACGCGGAGATATCCGGCTGGGCATCCCCCTGTGGCCGCGGCGGGCCGCGTGGACTGCCCTCAGGCGGAAGAAAGCTTGAGAAAAGCTTCTCTCCAGACGAGACGCGAACGCCTGCTGCTGGAGTGTTCGTGCGTGCGTGAATTGCTCCGTTGTGCTCTGCGGTACCCGCCAGAAATGCCCTGCTCTGGCTCTGGCTCCGCCCGGGCTCGCATCGAGCGTGTCCCCGAACGGGCAACGCCGAACCCGGCACCTCCTCCCAGCCGCGCTACCGCGCCGGCACGGGCTCGTGGCGGGTCAGCGCATGCAGGATGCGCAGGTCCTCGGCGTCCAGGGTGTCGGCGCTGTCGCCGCGGAAGCGCATGCGGTAGCTGCGGATCGTCGCGGCCGGGTTGTCGAGCGGGTAACCGAGCAGGCGCAGGGCAAGCAGCGGATCGAAGCCTTCCGGTGCGGGCGGTGCGTCGGCATCCGGCCACACGCCGAAGCCGGCTTCGGCCAGGCGCTGCCAGGGGAACAGCGGACCCGGATCGACCTTGCGCCCGGGGGCGAGATCGGAATGGCCGATCACGTGCGTGCGCGGGATGCGCAGGCGCGTGGTGAGGTCGTCGAGCAGTGCGATGAGCGCGTCGATCTGCGCATCGGCGAACGGGCTCTGGCCGTCGTTGTCGAGCTCGATGCCGATCGAGGCGGAATTGACGTCGCTGATGGTGCCCCAGCTGCCCGCACCCGCGTGCCAGGCGCGACGCTCGTCGGCGACCAGCTGGTACAGCGTGCCGTCGGCGCCGATGAGGTAGTGCGCGCTGACCGGGCCGAAGCGGTTGCCGGTGCGCAGCGTGTGCAGGCTCTGCGCGGCGGAGTCCTGCTCGGTGTAGTGGACGACGATCAGCGTCGGCCGGCGTGCATCGTGGTTGGGTGATTCCACCCACTGCGCCATCGGGTTGCGCGGCGGGGCGTGGCTGCAGGCGGCGAGGAGTGCGATGCAGGAGGCAAGCAGGAGCGTGCGGATCACGGTGCGATGCAGTCCGGGAAGCGGGGGTGCACCGGTATAGCGCAGGCAGGTGCCGGCGGCCAGTCGGGCCCCTTCCGGCGCTTCGCGCCACCTTCTCCCGCATGCGGGAGAAGGGTTCGTGCATGGCCCTCCCGCGCACGGGAGAGGACAGCGGGCGCGATCAGATGGTGTAGTACATCTGGTACTCGAGCGGATGGGTCGCCGAGCGGAACGCGGTGACCTCCTTCATCTTCAGATCGATGTAGGCATCGATGAAGTCGTCGGTGAACACACCACCGGCGGTGAGGAAGCCACGGTCGGCGTCGAGTGCCTCCAGCGCCTGGTCGAGCGAGTGCGCGACCTTGGGGATGTTCTTCTCCTCTTCCGGCGGCAGGTCGTAGAGGTCCTTGTCGCTGGGGCCGCCCGGATCGATCTGGTTCCTGATGCCGTCGAGGCCGGCCATCAGCAGCGCGGCGAAGGTGAGGTAGCCGGACTGGATCGGATCCGGGAAGCGGAACTCGATGCGGCGCGCCTTCGGGTTGGCCACGTACGGGATACGGCAGCTCGCCGAGCGGTTGCGCGCCGAGTAGGCCAGCATCACCGGCGCCTCGAAGCCCGGCACCAGTCGCTTGTAGCTGTTGGTGCCGGCGTTGGTGAACGCGTTCAAGGCACGCGCGTGCTTGAACACACCGCCGATGTACCACAGCGCCATCTGGCTCAGGCCGCCGTAGCCGTCGCCGGAGAACAGGTTGTTGCCGCCCTTGGCCAGCGACTGGTGCACGTGCATGCCGCTGCCGTTGTCGCCGACGATCGGCTTGGGCATGAAGGTGGCGGTCTTGCCGTTTCGGAACGCGACGTTCTTGATCACGTACTTCATCGCCAGCAGCTCGTCGGCCTTCTTGACCAGCGAGTTGAAGCGCGTGCCGATCTCGCACTGGCCGGCGTTGGCGACTTCGTGGTGGTGCACCTCGACCTCGATGCCGATCTGCCCGAGGGTCTTGCACATCTCCGCGCGCAGGTCGTGCAGCGAATCCAGCGGTGCGACCGGGAAGTAGCCGCCCTTCACCCCGGGGCGGTAGCCGTGGTTGCCGCCCGGGTACTCGCGGCCGGTGTTCCACGCCGCTTCCTCGGAATCGATGTGGAAGAAGGTGTTGCCCATCTCGTTGGCATAGCGCACCGAGTCGAAGATGAAGAACTCGGGCTCGGGGCCGAAGAACGCCTGTTCGGCGATGCCCGACGACTTCAGGAAGGCCTCGGCGCGGCGCGCGATGCCGCGCGGGTCGCGCGGGTAGGCCTGCATGGTGGCCGGGTCGAGCACGTCGCAGACCAGGATGATGGTCGGGTCGGCGGTGAAGGGGTCGATGTAGGCGCTGGACGGATCGGGCAGCAGCACCATGTCGGACTCGGCGATGCCCTTCCAGCCGGCGATCGACGAACCGTCGAACATCACGCCGTCCTCGAACAGGCCGGGCTCGAGGATGGAGGCGGGATAGGTGACGTGGTGCTGGACGCCACGCATGTCGGTGAAACGCAGGTCGACGAACTCGACCTTGTGATCCTTGACCAGCTTCTCGACCTGTTCGAACGACATCGGGTGGCACCTGTGCGGGATGGGATGACACAGTCATAGCAGGGCGCGTGCCAATTCCAGGTCGTTGATTTCATTGGGCACCGGCGCGGTGCCCGTGGGTGTTTGACCGGAATTGGTGCGGGACTTTGGATGTTCTGCACCACCCCGGTGCATCCGCCGGCGGCGGCTGCAGGCCACGCTCCCGTATCCTTTCGCGCGTCCCCCATTGCCGGCCCGTCCCGTGTCCGACCTGCTGTCCGCCCTCGTCCTGGGCATCATCGAAGGCGTCACCGAATTCCTGCCGGTATCGAGCACCGGGCACCTGCTGATCGCGCAGCACTGGCTCGGTGCGCGCTCGGACTTCTTCAATATCGTCATCCAGGCCGGGGCGATCCTGGCGATCACGCTGGTGTTCCGGCAGCGGCTGTGGGGGCTGGCCACGAATCTGGGCGATCGCGACAACCGCGATTACGTGGCCAAGCTGGCGGTGGCGTTCCTGGTCACCGCGCTGGTGGGTCTGCCGGTGCGGCTGGCCGGCTGGGAGCTGCCGGAGTCGGTGACGCCGGTGGCGTGGGCGCTGGTGCTGGGCGGGATCTGGATGCTGGTGGCGGAATACCTCGCCGAGCGCCGCGGCGGCGACGGTGCCTACGTGACCTGGACGGTGGCGATCGCGGTGGGCCTGGCGCAGGTGGTGGCGGGGGTGTTTCCCGGCACCTCACGTTCGGCGACGACGATCTTCCTGGCCATGCTGCTTGGCCTGAGCCGGCGCTCCGCGGCGGCCGAATTCGCGTTCCTGGTCGGCATCCCGACGATGTTCGCGGCCAGCGGCTATGCCTTCCTGGAGCTGTGGCTGGACGAGGGTCCCGGTGGCGAGGACTGGGGCGATGTCGCAGTGGCGTTCGCGGCCGCCACGGTCACCGGCTTCATCGTGGTGCGCTGGCTGATGGACTACATCAAGCGCCACCGCTTCACCGGTTTTGCGATCTACCGCATCCTGCTGGGCATCGCGCTGCTGGTATGGATGCCGGCGGGGAGTTGAGCAGGAGCGCCCTCACCCGCCCCTTCGGGGCACCCTCTCCCGCATGCGGGAGAGGGGCAAGCAGCGTCGAGACTACGCCCCCGCGTTGCGGTTGAGCGAGTAGGTGCCGTGGATCGTGGCCTCGGCGAGCACGTGGCCGTGCATCGCGGCGAATGCATCGGCGGCGGTGAAGTCGTCGCCGACCTCGAGGCGGTCGACGTCGAGCGCGAACACCCGGAAGAAGTAGCGGTGCACGCGCAGGTCGTTGGGCGGCGGATACGGGCCGTCGTAGCCGCGGTAGGTGCCGGCCATGTCGGCGTCGCCGGCGAACCAGCCGGTGTAGTCGTTGCGGCCCTGGCGCGCGCCGGCCGGGCCCTGCGGGTCGGGCTTGCCGCCCTTGTCGAACCCGTGGCTGCAGGCGCCGGCGTCGATCGCGGTGGTCGATGGCGGGATGTCCACCATCACCCAGTGCACGAAATCGGCGCGCGGCTGGTCGGACGGGATCTCCACGCCCTCCTTGCCGGCCATCTCCGGTTGCGTGGGGGCGTCGGCGTCGATGCACATCAGCACGAACGAGCGCGTGCCTCCGGGCGCGTCACCCCAGGCCAGGTGCGGGTTGCGGTTGCCACCGAACCCTTCCGGCGCGCCCAGCGCGAACTCCGACGGGATCGGCTGGCCGTGCTCGAAACTGTCGCTGCGGATGTGCATGGGAATCCTCCGGATCAGGTTTCGGAATAGCCCAACCGTACCGCGACCGGGGTGAGCATCGCGAACGCCGCGCCGAGCACGCCGGTGTAGCGGCGCCAGTTGCCGGCCGGGAAGCGGTACTGGTCGCTGAAGAGCTGCGGCGGCGGCACCGGCAGCTCGACGCCGAGCAGCTGCGCCAGCGTGGCCGACAGCACCCGCGGGTCGTTGCCGGCCTCGTCGGTGCGCAGCAGCAGCAGCGGCTGCAGCTCCTGCTCGGCCAGCACCACGATGTGCTCGAGCCCCTGCGCCAGCCAGGCGGCGCCTTCCTCGGGCGTGCCCATGCGGAACGGCACCGGGCTGCCGAAAGCCAGCCAGTTGAGCAGCATGTCGCGCGGGTCGCGCACGACCATCAGCAGCTCGGCATGCGGCAGGTGGGCGCGGGTGATGTCGAGGTAGGCGTTGTCCCACCACAGCAGCCAGTCGATCAGCGCGCCCTGGATGCGACGGGCCGGCAGCTGCGTGCGCCATTCGGCGTGCACGTCGGCGGCGGTGGTTTCGCCGCGCACCAGCCGGCCGGCGGTGTGCACGTTCTGCAGTGCGTCGCGCGGCGGGTTGGTGCCGAGGCGGTCGGCGCGGAACGCCGACACCACGCCGTCGAGCAGGCGGCCGACCTGCTCGTGGCTGGAGCCGGGCAGGCCGGCCATGAACACCAGCCGGGCGGCCTCGGGATCCACGGTGGCAGCCGGGGCGCGGTCGGCGTCGGCGCCCGTCCACGTCGGTAGCGGCATCAGCCGCTGCGCCCAGGCGGCGTGGGTGTCGAGCCACACCCTGGCGGCGTCGGCGGCCTCGCCGGCCTGGTCATGGGCCAGCGCACGCCAGCCCTGCACCTGCAGGCGGCGGTTGTCGTCGTCGCCGGCCGCGGCCTCGAGCGTGCGCAGATGCGCCACCGAGGCCTGCGGATCGCGCGCGGACAGGATGTCGAGGTACTGGGTCTGGGCGCGCGGGTCGTTGGGCAGGCGTCCGGCCAGTTCGCGCGCGGCGGCTTCGGCGGCGGCGGCATCGCCGGCGGCCAGCGCCACGCGTACACGCGCCTGCAACGGCGCCGGGCTCTCCGGCATCGCCTGGCTCCAGCGCTCGACCACCGCCAGCGCGGCCTCGCCGTCATGGCCGTCCACGCCCAGGCGGGCATCCCACAGCGCGGCGTTGCGCGGGCTGCGGGCGATGGCGGCCTCGAGCGTGGCGCGGGCATCGTCGCGGTCGTCCTGCAGTTCCCAGCAGCGCATCAGCAGGTCGAGGGTGGTGCGGTCGTCCGGGGTGCGGGCGAGCACCTCCTTCAGCCGCGTGGTCGCACGCGGCATCTGCCCGGTCTGCATGTCGACGCCGCCGGCAAAGCGCAGGTGTTCGGTCGAGGCCCGTCCGGCCGCCAGCACCTGTTCGATATGCACCGAGGCATCGCCCGGGCGGCCCTGGCGCAGCACCACGTCGGCCAGCAGCCGGCGCGCCGGGGTGTTGCCGGGCACCAGGTCGCACAGCCGCAGCAGGGTCTGTTCGGCGAAGGCGAGGTGGTCCCTGGCGATGTAGGCGAACGCCAGCGCGTTGAGCAGCTGCGGGTCGTCGGGATTGCGCTCGGCGGCGGTGGAGAGGATCGACAGCGCGCGGTCGCGGTCGCCACGGCGCAGCGCGATCATGCCGCGCACCGCCGACAGCCCCGGGTCGCCCTCGCCCAGGCGCGCGGCCATCTTCTCCAGCCGCTCGGCCTCGTCGAGATCGCCGCGGCCGATCGCCAGCTCCGCCTGCACGATGTAGGCCTGGTAGCGGTTCGGGTCGAGCTCGAGGGTGCGGCCGAGCGCGGAGGTCGCGCCGTCGATGTCGCGGCGCGCCAGCAGGATCGCCGCGCGCTGGAAGTGCAGCGAGGCCTCGTCGGGCTGCAGCGCGATCGCACCGTCGAGGCTGGACAGCGCGCCGTCGGTGTCGCCGGCCATCCGCTGCGCCTGCGCCATCAGCTCCCGGGCCCGGGCATCGTCGGGGCGTTCGGAGACCAGCGCGCGCGCGGCGGCGAGGGCTTCGGCAGGCGCGCCGCGGCGCAGGGCATCGAGAATGCTGTCGTACATGGGGCGCGGATCCGCAGCTTCGGCCAGCTGGCCGGGCCGGCCATTGTAGCGGCCGGGGCAGAAGCGCCCTGCGCCCTCAGTGTGCGGCGGCCTGCGCCACCACCTGCGGGTCGCCCAGCAGCCGCTCGACCGCCCAGCGCTCGGCATAGCCGTCCAGCCGCGCGTTCTCGATGAAGCCGCAGTGCCCGCCCCAGCGCGCGATCTCGACCTGGAGACACGGGTTGTCGGGCAGCGCGCGGAAGCCGTCGGCGGGGATCACCGGGTCGTCCTCGCTGGTGAGCACGTGCGCCGGCACCCCGAGGCCGGCCAGGCGGTCACCGGCGATCGAATAGCCCTGGAAATATTCGTCGAGCGAACTGAACGCGGTGTGGCGCAGCACCAGCCATTCGGTGAGGTCGCGCATGCCCAGCCGCAGCACGCTGTCGTCGAGGGTGAGCCGGTGCGGGAACAGCGAGCGCTTGCGCACCAGCGATTCGCGCCACTTGCGCTCGAAGTGGTGCAGGTAGATCGGCATGCCGCGCTCCATCCGCTGCAGGGTCAGCGCGGGATCGAGCACCGGG
This sequence comes from Alterluteimonas muca, assembly GCF_021191595.1. Taxonomy (NCBI): domain Bacteria; kingdom Pseudomonadati; phylum Pseudomonadota; class Gammaproteobacteria; order Lysobacterales; family Lysobacteraceae; genus Alterluteimonas; species Alterluteimonas muca. The sequence continues at coordinate 46,663 of NZ_JAIWPS010000001.1, read as the reverse complement.
CACACCGCCGATACCGCCACCAGCGGCAGGCCCGCGCCGGGGGCGCGCAGCGCCAGGCGCAGGGCGAAGTTGCCGCCCAGCGAATAGCCGGCGGCCACCAGCGGGCGCGCCGGAAAGCGCGCGCAGACATCGGCGGCGGCATGCACCACCTCGTCGATGCGTGCGGAGTGGAACAGTTCCTCGTTGAGGTGGTGGGTCGGGCCGTGGTCGCGGAAGTTCAGCCGGAACACGTCGAAGCCGGCACGCAGGAAACGCGCCGCGGTCAGCCGCATGTAGCTCGATTCGGTGCTGCCCTCCCAGCCGTGCAGCAGCAGCGCCAGCCCGCGCGGGGTGCGCCCTTCGATAGTGCTGTGCAGGCCGTGCAGGCGCACGCCGTCGCCGCCGTCGAGCAGGTGCTCGGTGGTGACGGCGCCGGTCGCCACCAGTGCGCGCGCGCCGCGCTGACGCCGCCACTGGCTGCTGCCCAGCACCGACTGCACATGCGCATTGCGCAGCCAGGGTGGCGGTGCGTAGGCGCTGGCGGGCAGCGCGGTGCCGGTCACGCGCCGCGGGCCCTGGCCTGCATCGGCGGCGACCTCGTGGGCCTCGCGACGCTCGCGGTGCCGCGGCGCCTGGCCGAGCGCAGCCATGATGCGTTCGCGCGAGACCTCGGCGATGCGCCGGCGTCCGTCGGCATCGCCCGGCATCATCGGCTCGAGGAAGGCGACCTCGGCATCGCGCGGCGCCTCGCCGAGCAGGCGGAAGAAATTGGCGACGAAGCTCTCGCGGCCACGGAACGCGACCACGCGCTGCGCCTCGCCATGCGTGCCATAGCGCAACGCCACCGGCTGCACCGGCACCCCGGTCTCCACCGCTGCAGTGAAGATCCGTGCATGGAACGGGCCCAGTTCGGCGCCGTCGCGGGTGCGGCCTTCCGGGAACACCCCGACCGCACGGCCCTCGCGCAGGCGCAGCTGCATTTCCTCGAGCACGCCGCCAAGTGACTCCTGGCTGCCGCGCTGGTGGAAGATCGTCTCGCCGTGTTTCGCCAGCCAGCCCACCACCGGCCAGCCGGCGATCTCCTTCTTCGCCACGAAGCCCATCATGTGCTGGCTGTGCAGGGCGACGATGTCGATCCAGCTGACGTGGTTGGCCACGAACAGCACCGCACCCGGCAGCGGCGTGCCGCTGCGGCGCAGGCGGAAGCCGAACACCCGCATCAGCCCCGCCTGCCACGCGCGGATGATGCGGTGGCCGAGGGACTCGCCGCTGCGCAACCGCATCCGGCCGAGCGGCGACACCACCACGATCATCACCACGGTCAGGTGCACGAACAGGTGCCACGCCAGCAGCGGCGTGCGCAGCAGGTAACGCAGCGCACGGGCGAGCGGGCCGGAGGACGGGATGGGGGTGGCGGTGGTCATGTGCGAAAAAGGCGGCGCAGGCGCGCGAACGACGTCGATTATGCGTCAGCCCGCGCCCGGCCCCGGCCGGTCAGTCCGCCGAGGGTTCGCGCGACGGCGGCAGCGGGATCACCGCAAGCGTCAGCCGCGACACGCACACCAGGCGGCCCGTGGGATCCTCGATGCGGATCTCCCACACCTGGGTCTGGCGGCCCACGTGCAGCGGGCGTGCGGTGGCGGTCACGAGGCCGCTGCGCACGGCGCGCAGATGGTTGGCGTTGATCTCGATGCCGACGCAGCCCTTGCCTTCCTCGACCGCGAGCATGCCGGCGGTGCTGCCGACGGTTTCGGCCAGCAGCGCGGAGGCGCCGCCATGCAGCAGGCCATAGGGCTGGTGGGTGCGCGCCTCGACCGGCATGGTCGCGCGCAGGTAATCGGGGCCGACCCCGGTGAAGACGATGCCCAGGGCTTCCATCGCGGTGCCGCGCGACATCGCATTGAGCGCGTCGAGGTCGGGCTGGCCGCGGAACAGCGGGCGGGTACTGGCGGGTGCAACGGTGTCGTTCATCGGCGGCACGATAGCCGAGCCACGGCGGGGACGGCCAGCGCGCGGTTGGGCGGGCTGGCCGTCAATGGGGCCGGATCATGCGGTGGATCCCTGCAGTGGGCGTTGCGCCCGTGGGCTGCCGCCTTCGCTCATGCGATGCGGAAACGCGAGGCCAGCGGGCTGTACGCATAGCGGCGATGGTTGAGGTAGGTGCTGCGCGCGTAGTTGCCGAACTCATGGCTGCGCGTGCTGCGCTCGCTGCGGGGGCGCTCGTCGGCCGGCCGCGGGGTCGGGATGGACGGGGACGTTGAACGTTTCATCGATGGAACTCCTGGTTGGAAGAAAGGCTGTCAGGCGAGGCGGAACCGCGGCGCCGGGCTCGAGTCGACATAGCGGGCCGCGCGGCCGTAACCGCTGCTGCGGCCGTAGCCGATGCCGAAGTCGCGGTTGCGATGCGAGGACGCGGTCGGTGCCTGGCGCACGGCGTTGAGGGTCTGGACCAGCAGCTCGCGACGTGAGGCGGCGGGGAGGACGTGGGCGTTCATGGGGGGACTCCGTTGTGGGCAAGTAGTGCTGCGGTGTGCTGGTAGACTACAACACCTAGATGCAAAACCATGTGCCGGAAGTCATCCTGTCGGCGCATCCGATTTAAGCTGTTGATTTGAAAGAGATTATAGGGATGATCGGCTGAATACCTGCCGACGGACGGTCGGTTCCGGCGGGTTTCCATGGATTTCTGAATAGGCCAAGTCGTCCTATTCAGCTTCGCTGCGTGCCCCGTGTGTCCTCCGACCCTGGAGGGTCCGGGCGCTCTGATGGCCCGGCAGGCGTGGCGGCGGTCGGCGTGACAGCACGTCTATGGAATGCCGATAAGCGTCGCGCCGTCGGCCCTGGGAATGACTGCCCCACGCCGCCGCCGTCCGGGGGCGCCGCTCCGCGCTCGCCCACCGGCGAAGCGCTACAGGATCGGCGCCAGTCCCGCGCCGAACGCGGTGAAGATGCGCGTCAGCAACGACTTGAAGCCGAGGTTCACCTCGGGGAAGTCGCCCACCGGCCGATGGCAGTCGCGGAAATCCGGATGGTCGGGCGGCGGCGGCACCGGGCAGCCGGGCCCGGGTGCGAACTCGTAGCTCGTGGCGTAACGGATCGGCCACAGATCGAACAGAGGCAACTGTTCCGAGGCCTTGCCCAGCGAATACTCCACGCCCGACAGCACCGGTGCCTTGTCGCGCGGGCCGATCACCCAGGAGTTCTGCGGCAGCATGTCGTTGCGGATGCTGGCCGCCAGTGCGCGCGCGAATGCCGGATCCCCGATCACCACCGCGCTTTCGGTATTGAGGTTGTCGCCGCGCGGGTCGAAGTTGTGGGTGCCGACCACGCCCACGCGCTGGTCGATCACCAGCGACTTCGAATGCAGGCCGAAGCGCAGCCCTGCGCGACGCAGCGGCACCGGACGGTTCACGCCGAGGCCGGCATAGCGCAGCGCGGCGTACTCGCGGTCCAGTGGCAGGCGTTGCTGCTGGGTGCGCTGGCCCGGCGCGGGCCGGTCGTCGGCCACGACCGCGCGCACCGCATGCGCGCCGGTCGCGGTTGCCGCGCTGCGGCGGACATCGTCGCGATGCCCGGCGTCGATGTCGGCCAGCGCGCGCGCTTCGTCGGCCTGCGCGTGGCCGGTGACCGCCAGGCCCCAGCCGGGATCGAGCGCGCGGGTGGCGTCGAGGTCGATCGGCGCGTTCTGCGGGAACGGCTTGTACTCGTAGATGTTGAAGCCGAACTCGCGCAGGTAGCGGCGCTTGTACTTGTACGACAGCGCGTAGGTGATGAAGGAATCGGTGGCGGCCAGGCTGTTGGTCGACACCACCACGCGCGGGCCGTCGTCGCGCGCGTGCAGCGCGCGGAACATGTCCTGCGCCGGGCGCGACAGCACCAGGTACGGCGTCTGCAGCAGTACCTCCTCGTCGGCGGACTCGATCAGCTCGCGCAGGCGCCCGGTCGACGGCGCCAGCGCACGCTGCCCCGGACGATGCTTGGCCGGCGTGTCGGCAATGAACTCGACCTCGCCCACCGCGATCACGGCATCCACCAGCCGCTGCCCGAGCAGCAGCGGGTCATCGGCCTGGCGCGACACCGTGGCCACGCGGTCGGGCGCGGCGAATGGTTCGTGCGGCATCTCCGGTGCGCCATGCCGCAGCAGGCGCCGGCCGACATCGGACAGCTGCGCGGCCGGAATGCTCAGCGGTGCGATCCAGAACGCGTTGAAGTTGGCCTGCATGTCGCGGGTGACCGGACCGCCGACGAGGATGTCGCGATCGCGGAAGTTGTAGCTGGAATCCCAGTCGAAATAGCTGTCCTGGTAGTTGCGCCCGCCGGTCAGGCCGACGATGCCGTCCACCAGCAGCATCTTGTTGTGCATGCGGCGGTTGAGCTGGCGCCAGCAGCAGGCTGCCGCGGCGACATACATCGGATAGCTGATGCGCGCGCGGCCCAGCACCGGGTTGTAGACCCGGAGCTCGAAGTTGGCGTGTGCCGACACCAGCGCGGCCAGGGTGTCGACGTTGCGCAGCGCGGAGAGCTGGTCGACCAGCATGCGCACGCGCACGCCACGCCGCGCCGCGGTGAGCAGTTCGTCGAGGATCAGATGCCCGGAATCGTCCTCGTCGAAGATGTAGGTCTGCAGGTCGATCGACTCGCGCGCGCCGCGGATCAGGTCCAGCCGCGCGAGCAACGCGTCCTGGCCGTAGTCGAGCATCAGCGCGTAGTGGCGCGGCGCGTCCGGCGTGCTGGCCGCATAGGCGCGGCTGGCGAGCGCGCGCAGCGGCGACTCGCGCGCGCAGCGCCCGACCGGGTCATGGCATTCCAGTACGGTGTCGCGCGCGGCATCGGCGATGCGCTGGGCCTCGGCGCGCTGCACCGCGCCGAGCCCGGCGCAGCCGCTGGTGGCCAGCGCCAGCAGCGCGGCCAGGCAGGCACGCAGCACGGCAGTCACGGCGCGGCCGCTTCCGTGCCACGCAGCGACAGCCGGAACTGCACGCGCTCGCCGAGTGCGAAGCTCCAGCGGTCCATCGCATAGTCGCCACGGTTCACCACCCCGGCGGCCACCACCGCGCATTCGCGCATCGGCTCTTCGCAGGGCGCGGGCTCGACATGGAAGGTCTCGCGACGCTCCACCCCGCGCAACTGCAGCACGCCCGCCAGCGCGCCGCCGGTGCGCTCCAGTTCGGGGCCGAACGGATCCGACACGAAGCTCACCTCGGGATGCCGGTCGGCATCGAAGAACGCCTCGTCGCGGGTGAGCTGGGTGTAGCGTGGATGGCCGACGATCTCGACATCGCGTGCCGACAGCCGCAGCCGCACCTGGCGCAGGCCGGCGCCCACCGGGCGCACGTCACCGCTCAGCACCGGGATGCGCCCTTCCAGGCGCTGGCCCCAGCGGGTGCGCAGCACGAAGCCGACCTCCGAGTCCTGCGCATCCACGCGGGTGACATCGAGCGCAGTCGCCGGCCGTGGCAGGCAGGCCAACAGCAGCAACAGCCAGGCACAGCACCAGCGTTCCGCGGTCCTGCCGGTCACGGCCACCAGAACGCGGCAAGGCGCGCCGCACCGGGTTCCACGGCGGCACCTTCATCGAACTCCAGCACCGCCACCCCCGCCGGCGGCATGCCGCGGTAGTCGCCCGACTGGCCGCTGTGCAGCAGTGCGACGAGACGCTCCAGCCCCGGGTTGTGGCCGACGAGAAGCACGCGTTCGGTGTCGCGGTAGCGGTCCAGCAACGCGGCCAGCGTGCCGGGGGTGGCCTCGTAGATCGACGGCTCCAGGCGCTGGTCGACATAGCCCAGCACCGCGAGCGCGGCTTCCAGCGTCTCGCGCGTGCGCCGTGCCGGCGAGCACAGCACCTGGTCGGGGATCAGGCGCTGTTCGAGCAGCCAGCGCGCCGCGGCCTCGGCCTCGGCAAGGCCGTCGGCCGACAGCGGCCGGTCGAAGTCGGGCTGGTCGGGCAGTGCCGATTCGGCGTGGGCGTGTCGCAGCAGGATCAGTTCGCGCATCAGGGACTCGGTATCGCGCCATCACGGCGCATCGGCAACGGGGTCATGGCTTGCGTCGCACCCACTTCAGCAGCGGCTGCCAGTCGGCCTGGTGCTCGCGCACCTGCTGGGAGTTGTAGTCGAACAGGCTGCGGCCCAGCGCGACCATCACCACGTAGGCCTGGCTGTCGCGCAGCTGCGCAACCACCGGGTATGGCCACTGGGCGAGCAGTTCCATCGCCTGCTGCGAGGCGTTGGTCCACGGCCGCAGGCGGTTGCCGACCAGGCCCACGCGCAGTTCGCGCGAGCGCACCCGCGGATGTTCGGCGATGCCGTTGAGGAAGGCCACGGTGGCGTCGATGTCGAGCGCCGACGGCAGCACCGGCACCACCAGCGCCTCGGCGTGCTCGAGCCAGGGGTCGAGATCCTCGCGCATCGCGCCGGCGCCGGCATCGATCACCACGGTGTCGGCATCACCGGGGATCGCATTCCAGGCCTGCTTGCGGCGGCGGCTGCCATCGACCGGGAGCACCGCGCTGTCGAGCCCGGCACGGCGTTCGGCCCAGCGCATCGACGACCCCTGCGGATCCGCATCCACCAGCACCGTGCGCCGGCCATCCAGCGCCGAGCGCGCCGCAAGGTGGGAGGCGATGGTGGTCTTGCCCACGCCGCCCTTGGAACTCGCCACCAGGATCGTCTTCATCGCGTGCTCCGCCGAGTGGAAGCCCGAGCGTACACCGCACCGGCGACGCCCGCCGAACTGATATCTTCACGCGGCTTCGGGGGAGCCACGCATGAGCGAACTGCAGGACCTGGTGGCGCTGATCCGCGCCGACACGCCGTTGATCGTCATCGAAACCCGCGACGAGCCGGGCGCGGTGGCGCTGTTCCGGCAGTCCCTGCGGCATGTCTGGCGGGCGATGTACCGCTGGTCGATCACCGAGGGGCTGCGCCGCATCGACCTCGACCGCGAGGACGAACCCGACGGCGCGGCCGATGTCGGCACCCTGCTGCGCGCGATCCGGGGTGCCGAGCAGCGCGGCGTGTACCTGCTGCTCGACGTGCATCCGTACCTGGACGTGGCGGGCACGCGCCGCCAGCTGCGTGACCTGCTGCAGCGGCGCGAATGCCTGCCGCACGTGATCGTGCTGGTGGGCCACCGGGTGGAGCTGCCCGACGAGCTCGAGGCGATGGCCGTGCGTTACGCGCCGCGCCTGCCCGACCAGGCCGCGTTGTTGCGCGTGGTGCGCGAGGTCGCCAGCGCCTACGCCGCCGAGCACGGCGGGCGTCGGGTGGAGATGGACGAGCAGGTCGTGCAGCGCATCGTGCGCAACCTGCAGGGTCTGAGCCCGCCCGACGCGCAACGCATCGCCCGGCACCTGGTGTTCGACGACGGCGTGCTGTGCGAAAGCGACCTGCCGAAGCTGCAGAAGCTGCGCTTCGAACTGCTCAACCGCAGCGGACACCTGCATTTCGAGTACGACACCGCGCGTTTCGGCGACGTCGCCGGCGCGCGCCGGCTCAAGCGCTGGGTGGAACAGCGCCGCCGCGTGTTCGTCGAGGGCGATGCGCCGCCCGGCCTGGACCCACCCAGGGGCGTGCTGCTGCTGGGCGTGCAGGGCTGCGGCAAGTCGGTGCTGGCCAAGGCGATCGCCGGCGGCTTCGGGGTGCCGCTGGTGCGGCTGGATTTCGGCACGCTCTACAACAAGTACCACGGCGAAACCGAAGCGAACCTGCGCGCGGCGCTGGCCTCCACCGAACAGCTGGCGCCGTGCGTGCTGTGGATCGACGAGATCGAGAAGGGGCTGGCGGCGTCGACCGGCGGCGAGGATGGCGGGGTGTCGCGGCGCGTGCTCGGCTACCTGCTGACGTGGATGGCGGAGCGCAAATCGAAGGTGTTCCTGGTCGCCACCGCCAACCAGGTGCATGAGCTGCCGGCGGAACTGCTGCGCAAGGGCCGCTTCGACGAGATCTTCTTCGTCGACCTGCCGGTGGCGGAGGTGCGGCGCGAAGTGTTCGCGCTGCACCTGACGTCGCGCGGGTTCGACCCGGCCAACTTCGATCTCGACGCGCTGGCTGCGGCATCCGAGGGGTTTTCCGGTGCCGAGATCGAGCAGGCGATCGTCTCCGCGCTGTATGCGGCGCACGCGGCCGACGCACCGCTCGGCGACTTCGGCCTGCGTGCCGAGCTCAGGCAGACACGGCCGCTCTCGGTGGTGATGCGCGAGCAGGTCGACGGACTGCGCGAATGGGCGGCAACGCGGACAGTGCCGGCGGATTGAGAAGGGTTCACCGGCGCGTCTGGTTGAGCGAAACCATTCGGGTTTGGACACCGAGCAAAGGCGTGAACTTGCGCAAGGGCGCCTGCCGGGTATTCCCCCGAGTCGGCGCCCGATACCGCCTTGGTCGGTGAAACACCCGGCAGGCGCCTGGATATGGCCCCGCAATTGGGCTGGAGACGAAAAACGAAAACCCTCGACAAGAAACGGAGCCTGATGGTGCCCACCCGCATCGTGGCCAGCGTCGGCCACACGGCGATTAGCGAGCGCCAGCCCAACTGACTCCCAGCGCTATTTGTCGACCTGGCGACCGGGTTCGAACGTGAAGCGGTAATCCAGCCGCATTGGCACCGCCTCGTAGAGGATGCCGGGGGCGCGGCACGCATCATTGGGCTGGAGGCCTTCCGGAAACGTGCAGATGGCACCGGAGCGCCACGTCCACCGCGCGAGCGCATCCTCGACCGCTGCACGCAGCCGCGCGTGGTGGGCGGGGTCAAGCGGGGCCGAGCCACCGCATCCGGTCTGGCCGGCAGTATCGATGTCCACGGTCTCGCCCGCGATGGTGACGGTGAACTCGACGCAGACCACGGTGGCGACACGCGGCCAGCGGCCTGCGACAAGCGTCGGCATCGGCGCGGTCACCGGGACCGGCATCAGGAACAGGCGTTGCTGCGCGCCGAGGGGATACGGTGCGCGGCCTGCCGGCGGGACCATCTCGTGTATCACGTGGCCGCGGTGGCCGGCGCAAGCGGCCAATGTGCTGGCGAGTAGCATCACGGCAACGCGCATGGCTGTCATGCGGTGGGCGTCCAGCCGCCCGGCGGCACGTCGATCCCGGCTATCCGAGCGTGGCTGTTGGAGGGCACTTCGCTGGCGGCCAATCGATCTCCGGCATCGCCAGCACGGCGCCGTCCGCGCGGTGCAGCCCCGGACGTAGGCCGCACTCATCACCGTGCTGGCGACGGGGTCGCGCGACGGCGGTAATGGCTTCTGCGCATCGCCCTGCAGCACGTGGCTTACCGGTAGGGCGGCTGCCAGCCCGCCGGCGGATCCAGCGGGATGCCGGCCGCACGCAGCTGCGCCTCGTGGATGGCGGTTTCGCTGTCGAGTGCCGGATCGGCGAGCAGTGCTACGTGTTCGGCGACGCCCTGGTCGGGCAGGCCGCTGCTCAGGCGGCCGAGTTCGTACATCTGCCAGTCAAGGCGGCGGCGCGCCGCGTCGGCCCGCTGGCGGTCGCCGGCGCTGGTGGCGACTTCGCCGGCCAGGCCAGTGCCGACCATCTGCTGCAAGCGTGTATCACCACCCTGCAGCACCCGTGCCGCATTGCCACATGCCGCCGCGGTTTCGGCGCCGCGCTGCCCGGCGGCGCGACAGGCCTCGACCAGTGTCGCGAAGTCGGGTGTGGCGAAGGTGGCGAGGTACGCCCAGCCGTGCATCACCGCGAAATCGTCGATGCCGACCCCGTCGGGGACGAGCTGCGCGAGCGCGTCCGGAGCGGGCGGCAGGCGGCGCACGGCATCCACGATCCAGCGCAGCTGGTCGATCGTGTGTCCCTGCGCGTGGCTGGTGCGCGCTGCGGCGGCGAGCAACGGCTCCGGATCCAGCCCGGCGAACAGCACCGGTACCAGGTTTCCGGGCGCAAGCTGCCGCCAACGCGAGACGGCCCGGGTGGACGACGGGTCATCGGCGCCGGCCAGCATCGCCAGCACCACGGTATCGGTGCCGGCCCGCTGCAATGCGAGCTCGCGCCAGGCGCGTGCCTGCGGATGGCTGGCAGTGCCCGTGGCCGTGCCATCCAGCGCCTGCTGCCAGTCCCGGAGCCACGCGGCGTGGGCAAGCCCACGCGCGCTGCCCTCGGCTGCCAGCGTCTCCGCCAGGCGCCCGATGTAGTTGCGCTGGGCGGTCGCGGTGGCCTGATCCACCTCCGGGGCACCGGCCTCCGCAGCCGGTTGTGCGTACGCCAGTGGCGCCGCCAGCGTAAGCAACGCCGCCGCGAGCAGCGACAGGGCGCGCCGGCGGGGCCTGGGGGTAACGGCGGTGCTGCGTTCCATCTGCATGTGGTGCATCCCTCGATGTGCTGGCCGCGGCGGGTCGTCCTGCCGCGGTGCCCTCAGTACCCGGCCGCCTGGCCGTCCTTGCGCGATTCGCTGGCGCCGGTCCAGCCGCCGTGCGGGTTCTTCATGATCGCCTGGTAGCCACCGTAGGGGCCGTCGGCGAACTGCACGCGATGGCCGCGGCGCATCAGTCCGCGCACGGTTTCGTAGGGGAATCCGGATTCCAGCTCGATGCGGCCGCCGTCGGTCATCGCAAGGTTCTGTCCGGCGGGTTCGGTGGAACCATCATGGTGGATGCGCGGGGCGTCGCCGGCCTCCTGCAGGTTCATGCCGAAATCGATCATGTTGATGATGATCTGCGCATGCCCCTGCGGCTGCATCGCGCCCCCCATCAACCCGAACGACAGCCACGGCTCGCCGCCCCGGGTGGCGAACGCCGGGATGATGGTGTGGAACGGGCGCTTGCCCGGCGCGTAGCTGTTGGGATGGCCGTCCTTCAGCACGAACTGCTCGCCGCGGTCCTGGAGGATGAAGCCCAGCCCCGGCGGCGCCATGCCGCTGCCCATGCCGCGGTAGTTGGACTGGATCAGCGACACCATCATCCCGTTGGCATCGGCGGTGGTCAGGTAGATGGTGTCGCCCTCGTCGAGCTGCGCCGGCGTGCCCGGCTGCACCTCGCGCAGTGCGCGGTCCATCGAGATCAGCTCGCCGCGCTCACGGGCATAGTCCTTGGAGATCAGGCGCGCGACCGGCGCCGGATGGAACTCCGGGTCGGCATACCAGCGCGCGCGGTCGGCGAAGGCCAGCTTCTTCGCCTCGACGAACAGGTGCACGTGCTCGGGGCTGCCGAAGCCGTACGACTTGAGGTCGTAGGGCTCGAGCAGGTTGAGGATCTGCAGCGCGGCGATGCCCTGCCCGCTCGGCGGCAGTTCCCACACGTCGACGCCGCGGTAACTGGTCGACACCGGCTCTACCCAGTTGCCGGTGTGGGCGGCAAGATCGTCGTAGGACAGGAAGCCGTCGTTGGCGGCGAAGTAGTCGCCGATGGTGCGGGCGATGTCACCCCTGTAGAACGCATCGCGCCCGCCGTCGACGATCTTCTGCAGGGTGTCGGCGAGGTTGGGGTTCTTCCAGGTCTCGCCGGTGCGCGGGGCGCGGCCGTCGAGGGTGAACTGCTCGCTGAAACCCGGCCAGCGCGACAGCCGCGGCACCGAGCGGTCCCAGTAGTGGGCGATCACCTCGTGCACCGGGTGGCCGTCGCGGGCGTAGCGGATGGTCGGTGCGAGGTTGTCGGCCATTGGCAGCCGGCCGAAGCGTTCGTGCAGGGCGAACCAGCCGTCGACGGTGCCCGGGACCGTCACCGGCAGCGGGCCGTGCGACGGGATCTCGGTGAGCCCGCGGCGGCGGAATTCGTCCATGGTCAGGGAACGTGGCGAGCGGCCGGAGCCGTCGTAGCCGTGCAGCTTGCGGGTGGCCGGATCCCAGACGATCGCGAACAGATCGCCGCCGATGCCGTTGCCGGTCGGCTCCATCAGCCCGAGCGCGGCGTTGGCGGCGATCGCCGCGTCCACCGCCGAGCCGCCGGCCTTCATGATGTCGAGCGCGATCTGGGTGGCCAGCGGATGCGAGGTGGCGGCCATCGCATGCGGCGCGTGGACCTCGCTGCGGGTGGCGAACGGCTGGCCGGTGATGCGATCGGCGGCGGCCAGCGAAAGCGGCAGGCAGCACAGCAGCGCGGCGGCCGCGGACAGGCGATAGGCGGGCATCGGCAATACGGGCAACGGCGGGAGCCCGATAGTACGTCGTACGTCGTGCGGCGTACGGCGTCGGCACCCGGCCCTGCGCACCGCCCTAGGGTCAGCCCGGATTGCCACCCGGCGCCCGGCTCGGGATAACGGGCACAGGATTCTGCGCACAGGACATGCCGATGGTCATGACCATCTCCGACAGCGGTGCCATCCATCGCCCCCTGCTCCGCCAGGAGCCGCCACCGCCGCCGTCGCAGCCGCCGCAGTGCCTGGCCCGTGGCAATGGTGGCTACCGCCCCGAGCCGAGCTGGCATCCGCAGGTCCAGGCACCGGGCGCGAATGCCGCGCAGTCGCCGTCCGCCGCAGGCGGCCAGTACGGCATCCCCCAGGGCGGCACGCTCGGCTCGGTGGCCAGCGGCACGCAGGCGCAGCCCTTCGACGTGACCCTGTCGCAGCTGGCCACCGCGGTCTACGGCACCCGTGGCGATCCGCCGGAAGGCTGGAGCGCGGTGTCGGACGCCGACCTCGCCGAACGCATCGGCACGCCGGAGCGGCCGGCCACCCCGGAACAGGTGCAGGCCTGGCGCCTGCAGTACCTCGGCGCCAACGACAGCGTGCCGACCAACGACCAGGAATTCCGCGCCGAGGTCTATAGCGACGGCGACGGCAACTACGTGCTGTCCTACCGCGGCACCGCCGAGGGCGGCGACGACTGGGACAACAACTTCCGCCAGGGCCTCGGCTACGAGACCCGCGACGGCGACAAGTTCAGCGTCACCGCGGTCAACACCGCGGTGGAATTCGCACAGGTGTTCGGCGACAACCCGGGTGGTGAGTCCTCCAACCTCGCCATCACCGGCCACTCCCAGGGCGGTGGGCTGGCCAGCGTCGGCGCGCTGGCCAGTGGCGTGCCCGCGGTCACCTTCGATGCGTCGGGCATCCACCCCAACACCTTCGACCGCATGGGCATCGATCCGCAGCGCGCGCGCGACCTCGCCGAGGGCGGCCAGATCCGCGCCTACTCGCTGTCGGGCGACGCACTGACCAATGCCCAGGACAGCTGGGCCACCGGACTGGTGGCACCGGATGCGATCGGCACGCGGATCGTGGTCGATCCCGCCCGAGCCGACGAGCACAACATGTTCACCAATTACGGCCCGACGGAAGGCTTCTCGCCGGAGCAGAGCCGGGCCATCAATGCCGGCGTCGAACTCGCCCGCGATCCGGTGACCGGCACGATCGTCGGGGCGCCCATCGGGGCCGGGGTTGCCACCGTGATCGGCGGGCCGCTCATCGCCCCTCTCGGAGCGCTCGGTGGCTCCCTGGTGACGGTGGTGGGTGGCAACATCGCCTACGCCGGGATCAGCCACAGCCCCAATGCGCTGACCGCGGCGATGATCGACCGCCAGCCCTGGCAGGCCGGCTACGAGAACCCCTCCAACCTCGGCCGCGACCTGCAGGACCTGCTGCCGGGCGAGCTGAAGGACGACTTCGCGCGCAACACCCATGACTTCGCCACCGATATCGACGGCGTGGTCGCCAGCGAGTTCGCAAATGGCCGGTACGTCGCCGGCGGCTTCAGCATCGCCGGTGACTTCGCCGAGGGTGCCGCCAACTCGGTCGGCGACACCGTCGACCGCTATGCCGATTCACTGGCGGCGAAGATCGACGAGCGCGTGGACGGCTGGGCCGGTGATGCGCTGTCGGGTGCGGTCGACTTCGGTGGTGACGCGGTGGAGTTCGTCGCCGACGCGGGTGGACAGGTGGTCGAGACCATCGCCGATGGTGCCGGCAAGGTGGCGCAGGGCGTGACCAACTTCGTGGGTGGCCTGTTCGGGCGGTGAGCGGTAACGCTTGCGCCCGGCAGCGATCGCGATTGAAATGGCCCGCATGCGCCCCTTCCACGCGATCGCCGGCGCCCTGGCCCTCATCTGCGCCCCGGGGTGCGCCCAACCGTCCATGAGCACCGATGCCTTCACCAGTCCCGAGGTCGCATCGCTGGCCGATGCGGTGCGCCGTGGCGATGACGCCGAGATCCGTCGCCAGCTGGAGCGTGTGGATGCCAACACACCCGGCAGCGATGGTTCCAGCCTGCTGATCGAGGCCATCCGCCAGGGCCAGGTCGCCAGCGTGCAGGCGCTGCTGGCCGGCGGTGCCGACCCCAACCGCGCGAACGCACGCGGTGACACCGCGGTGCATGCGGCGGCGTTCTCCGGGAATGCCGGGCTGCTGCGCGCGGTGCTGGCCGGCGGCGGCGACCCGAACGTGCGCAATCCGCATACCGGCGCCACCCCGCTTGTGTCCGCCCTGCTGTCGCCGGAGGCGCGCCAGTTCGAGGTGCTGCTGGACGCCGGTGCGGACGCCGACCTCGCCGACCTCAACGGCGACACCCCCCTGCACGTGGCCGCCCGTACCAATGCCGGCGCGACGATCCTGCGCCTGCTCGAGGCCGGCGCGCCGCCGCTGGCGGAGAACTCCGGCGGCAAGAGCTTCCAGCCCTACTACTTCGGCTACCGCCGGGAACTGCTCAACGACCGCGCCCTCGACGAGCGCCGCCAGGTGGTGGCGTGGCTCAAGGCCAATGGCGTGCCGCTGGAAGTGGCGGTGCAGGACACGGACTGACAGGCGCCGCCGCGGCAGCCGGAGCTGTGGTCGTCCGAGGCCCGGACGGACGTGTTTCCGACCGCCTCAGGGCCAGGCCGGCGGATTGGCGACCCACGCGGCCTGCACCTGTGCAAGTGTTGCGCGCTCGTCCTCGTGCCAGTCGGGCAGCAGCGCCGGCAGGTTGGCGGCGTAGGGCCAGCGGTCGGGGTGGGTGCGCACCGCGGCCGCGAACCAGGCCACCGCCTCGGCGCGGCGGTCGAGCCGCCACAGGGCGAGCGCAAACGTCGGTGGCAGCCATTCCGGCTGCTGGCGGCGGCCTTCCATCACCCCCGCCCACTGCGTGAGCGCGCCCTCGGCATTACCGGCGCGCAGCAGGTCCCAGCCGTAGTTCCACTGCACCTGCTGGCGCTGCGAGCTGCGCGGCGAGGTGGACTCGATCGCCTGCCGGTACAGCGCATGCGCGGTCTCGGCGCGGCCGCCGGCCAGCGCGATGTGCGCCAGCTGCGCGGTGGCGAGTTCGGCATGGCGCTGGCGGCGCTCCATCGTGCGCATCAGCTGTTCGACCGCGGCATCGTCGGTGCCCTCGACCACGCGGATCGGGCGCGCGGCCTGGTCGTCGTCGAAATAGAACTCGCGCAATGCCGGCAGCGACTGCGCCAGCGCCGTCGGCGCCAGCACGCACAGCCACAACAGCGCCAGGCAGGCGAAGGTGCGTGGATTCATCGTGTTTTCCCCTGAGGTGTTGCGTGTTCTCCCGCGGCCATTCTACGGCGGGGCCGCCAGGCATGCCTGAAAAGGGGGCCGGAAAGCGCGCTGCTACAATCGCGCGCCCCCGGCCGGGCCCTCCCGGCTCCACCCGTCGCGCCATCCGGCATCCGCCATGGCCGCCAGCGCCGCGCGCGCAAGCCAAGACTCCGCCATGACCAGCACTGCCGAACTGTCTTCTCCTGCGTCCGCGAACACCGCCCTGACCCGTGGGGCGGTGGACACCGACTACAGCCTCGACCACCGCTACACCCGCACCGAGGGCCGCATCTACCTGTCCGGCGTGCAGGCGCTGGTGCGGCTGCCGCTGATGCAGCGACTGCGCGACCAGGCCGCAGGGTTGAATACCGGCGGCTTCATCTCCGGCTACCGCGGCAGCCCGCTGGGCGGCTTCGACCTCGAGCTGTGGCGCGCCCGCAAACATCTGGAAGAAGCGCGGGTGAAGTTCCAGCCCGGCCTCAACGAGGACCTCGGCGCGACCATGGTGTGGGGTACCCAGCAGACGGGCCTGTTCCCGGGCGCCACCGTCGATGGCGTGTACGCGATGTGGTACGGCAAGGGCCCGGGCGTCGACCGCTGCGGCGACGTGTTCAAGCACGCCAACGCCGCCGGCACCAATCCGCATGGCGGCGTGCTGGCGCTGGCCGCCGACGACCACGCCTGCCGCAGCTCGACCCTGCCGCACGGCAGCGAGGGCGAGTTCACCAGCGCGCTGATGCCGATCCTCAACCCGGCCGGCGTGCAGGACATCCTCGACATGGGCCTGGTCGGCTGGGCGATGAGCCGCTACACCGGGCGCTGGGTCGGCTTCAAGACGATCGCCGAGACGGTGGAGTCTTCGGCCTCGGTCGACGTCAACCCGTTCGCGCTGCAGATCGCCACGCCAGACGACTTCGAACTGCCGCCCGGCGGCTTGAACATCCGCTGGCCCGATCCGCCGATGGAGCAGGAGATGCGCCTGCACCGCTATGCGGTCAAGGCCGCACAGGCGTTCGCGCGCGCCAACCGCATCGACCGCGTGGTGATCGATTCGCCCAACGCACGGCTGGGCATCGTTACCACCGGCAAGAGCTATCTCGACGTGCTGCAGGCGCTGGAGTACCTGGGGCTCGATGCGCGCGCGTGCGCCGAGCTCGGCATCCGCGTCTACAAGGTCGGCATGACCTGGCCGCTGGAACCGGTGGGCATCCGTGCGTTCGCGCGCGGGCTCGAGGACATCCTCGTGGTCGAGGAGAAGCTGTCCTTCATCGAAAGCCAGATGAAGGAGATGTTCTACAACTTCGAGGGCAGGCGCCCGTCGATCGTCGGCAAATACGACGAGGACGGCCACTGGATCCTGCCATCCACCGGCGAACTGACCCCGGCGACCATCGCCGGCGTGATCGCGAGGCGCATCCAGCGCTTCCATGATTCCGAGCACATCCGCGACACGCTGCGCTGGATGGAGCAGAAGGAAAGCGCGCTGGCGCTGCCGCGTGCGCAGTTCCCGCGCGTGCCGCACTACTGCTCGGGCTGCCCGCACAACACCTCGACCAGGGTGCCGGAAGGCTCGCGCGCGCAGGCCGGCATCGGCTGCCACTACATGGTCACGTGGATGGACCGCGCCACCGACACCTTCACCCACATGGGTGGCGAGGGCGTCACCTGGGCGGGCCAGGCGGCCTTCACCGACACGCCGCACATCTTCCAGAACCTGGGCGACGGCACCTACTTCCACTCCGGCTCGCTGGCGATCCGCCAGGCGATCGCGGCCAAGGTCAACATCACCTACAAGATCCTCTACAACGACGCGGTGGCGATGACCGGCGGCCAGCCGGTCGACGGCACCCTGACCGTGCCCGACATCGCCCACCAGATGCGCGCCGAGGGCGTGCACACGATCGTGCTGCTGAGCGACGACATCGCCAAGTGGTCGGATCCGTCGATCTTCCCCGCAGGCGTCGAGTTCCACGACCGCAAGGAGCTCGACGCGGTGCAGACGCGCCTGCGTGAGGTCAAGGGCGTGTCGATCCTGATCTACGACCAGACCTGCGCCACCGAGAAGCGCCGCCGCCGCAAGCGCGGCAAGCTGCCGGACCCGGCCAAGCGCGTGTTCGTGAACACCCTGGTCTGCGAGGGCTGCGGCGACTGCGGCAAGAAATCGTTCTGCGTCTCGGTGCTGCCGCAGGAGACCGAATTCGGCCGCAAACGCGCGATCGACCAGTCCAACTGCAACAAGGACTACAGCTGCGTCGAGGGCTTCTGCCCGAGCTTCGTCACCGTGCATGGCGGCAAGCCGCGCAAGGGTCGCAAGGTCAACGCCGCCGAACGCCTGGCCAGCCTGCCGGATCCGGTGTTCGCAAGCGACCTGTCGCAGCCGTGGAACATCCTGATCACCGGCGTCGGCGGCACCGGCGTGGTCACCATCGGCGCGCTGCTTGGCATGGCGGGGCACCTCGAAGGGCGTGGCTCGACCGTGCTCGACCAGACCGGCCTCGCGCAGAAGGGCGGCGCCGTCACCACCCATATCCGTTTCGCGAAGACCCCGGCCGACATCCACGCGGTGCGCATCGCCGCCGGCGAGGCCGACCTGGTGCTGGGCTGCGACATGGTGGTGGTCAACGACTACTGGGCGTTGTCGAAGATCCGCGAGGGCCGCAGCCACGTGGTGCTCAACAGCTACGAGGCGATGCCCGGCAGCTTCACCACCCGCCCGGACATGGAGTTCCCGGCCGCCGACATCATCAGCGCGGTACGCACCGCACTCGGTGGCGGGGCCGCGCAGGCCGGTGCGCTCAACGTGGTCGATGCCACCCGGCTGGCCACGGCACTGATGGGCGATGCGATCGCCGCCAACCTCTTCATGCTCGGCTACGCCTGGCAGCGCGGCTGGGTGCCGCTGTCGTTCGAGTCGATCGCGCGTGCGATCGAGCTCAACGGCGCCGCGGTGGAGATGAACAGGACCGCGTTCGCATGGGGCCGGCTGGCGGCGGTCGATCCGGATGCCGTGCGCGAGGCCGCCGGGCTGGAAACCACCGCGCGCACCGTGGCCGAGAGCACCCCGCACGCACTCGAAGCACTGCCGCCGGGCGAGTGGGAAAGCACCGAGGCAGGTGCCACCGCGGCCCCGAAGCCGGCACGCGACGAGGACGACCTGCGACATCTGCCCGAAAAGACACCCGCGGCCGCAGGCCGCGCACACGCGTCCCTCTCCCGTGCCACGGGAGAGGGGGGGACCGTTGGCGGAGCCGACGGTGGGGTGAGGGCAAACGCCGACGCCATCACTTTCCTCCCCCTCGACGACCTGCGCCTGTCGCGTTCGCTCGACGAACTCGTCAGTCGCCGCACCGCCTTCCTCACCGACTACCAGAACGCGAAGTACGCGCGCCGCTATGCCGAATTCCTGGCCCGCGTGCGCAAGGCCGAAGCAGCGAAGGCACCCGGCTCCACCGACCTCACCGAAGCGGTCGCACGTTCGCTGTTCAAGCTGATGGCCTACAAGGACGAGTACGAGGTCGCACGCCTGTACACCAGTGGTGAGTTCCGCCGCCGGCTGGAGCAGCAGTTCGAGGGTGATTACACGCTGCACTTCCACCTCGCCCCGCCGCTGCTGGCGAAGAAGAACACCAAGGGCGAGCTGCAGAAGCGCGAGTACGGCCCGTGGGTGTTCAAGGCCTTCGGGGTGCTGGCCAAGCTGCGCGGCCTGCGCGGCACGCCGCTGGACGTGTTCGGCTATACCGCGGAGCGGAAGATGGAGCGCCAGCTCATCGCCGACTACGAGCGCACCGTCGGCGGCCTGCTGGAGAAGCTCGACGGCGGCAATGTCGACCTCGCCGCGGAGATCGCCAGCATCCCGGAACACATCCGCGGCTTCGGCCACGTCAAGGACGCGCACCTGCGTGCGGCGAAGACGCGCGAAGCCGAGCTGCTTCGCGAGTGGGACAACCCGCTGCGGGTGGTGCAGATACAGGCGGCCTGAGCCGCCACCGGCACGCCCGCGGGGAGCGGGCGCACCGGCCGTCAGGACGACGCGCGCAGCGCAAGGGGGAACACGATGAACGAGGCGGACGCGCAGGCCGTGACCGGCCTGCATGCGGTCGAGGCAGGCACGCAGGGCGGGCGCAGCGGCACACGCGCACCATGGTTGGCGACATTCCCGGCACCGCTGACATTTGCCGGCTGCCTCGGTGGTGGCCTGCTGCTGCAGCAGCTGCTGGCACTGCCGGTGTACGACGGCCGGTGGGTGCCCGCGCTGCAGACCGCGGGCGGCCTGCTCGCCACGGCCGGGCTGCTGCTGTCGCTGGCAAGCCTCGGCCTGTTCGCACGTGAGCGCACCACCATCCTGCCCTCGGGCGCGGCCTCGCGGCTGGTCGTGCATGGTCCGTACCGCTACAGCCGCAACCCGATGTACGTGAGCCTGGTTGCCGCCTACGTCGGCCTGGCCATGTACCTGCGTGCGCCCTGGGCGCTGCCGCTCATGGCATTGCCGCTGCTGCAGCTCGAGCGGGTGATGATTCCCTTCGAGGAGTCGCGCATGCACGCACTGTTCGGCCAGGCCTATCTCGATTACCGGGCACGGGTGCGGCGCTGGCTGTAGCGCGTCACGCGCGCTGCGCGCGCGCCGACGCCTCACGTTTGCGCTGGCGCGGGTGCGTCGAGGTCTTCGCGGCCGCCTTTGCCTGCTTGCGCGCAGCACTGGCACGCGCACGATCGCAGCCGGCGAGGAATTTCAGCGCCGCCAGTTCCCACTGGCGTTCGCCGCGCGCGCCGGCGGCGGCCCGGGCGAGGCTGCCGTCTTCCCAGCCGGCGAACACCCGCGGGTCGATATAGGCCTTGCGGCATACCGATGGCGTGTTGCACAGCACCGACGCCACTTCGGCGACCACCGCGTTCTTCACCTGCGCCAGCGCACGCTGGCTGGGCTCGCCGGTGCGCGATGGCGGCGGCAGCGGCGTGGTGGCAAGAATGCGGAACGCCTCCAGCGTCGCGCCCCAGGTGCGGAAGTCCTTGGCGGTGAAGTGTTCGCCGGTGGCCTCGCGCAGGTAGGCGTTGACGTCGCTGGAATCCACCGGCTGCAACGTGCCGTCGTCGTCGTGGTACTGGAACAGCGCCTGCCCCGGCAGTTCCTGGCAGGCGCGCACCAGCTTCACCAGCCGGGCGTCGTCGATCTCGAGATCGTGGTCGAGCCCGCCCTTGCCGCGGAAGCGCAGCCGCGCGCGGCCACCACGCAGGAAATCGATATGGTGGTTGCGCAGCGTGGTCAGACCGTACGAACGGTTGCTGCTGGCGTAACAGGCGTTGCCGACCCGCTCCAGCGTCTCCGCCATCAGCGACACGACCACCGCGAGCACCTTGTCGCGCGGGAACCCCCGCTGGCGCAGGTCGCGCCGCAAGCGCCGGCGCAGCCGCGGCAGCGCCCGGCCGAACGCGATCACGCGATCGAACTTGCCCAGCCCGCGGGTTTCCGCCCACCGCGGGTGATAGCGGTACTGCTTGCGGCGCCGCGCATCGCGCCCGGTGGCCTGCAGGTGGCCGCGCGGATCGGTGCAGATCCATACGTCGGTATAGGCGGGCGGGATCGCCAATGCACGGATGCGCGCCAGCTCGTCGCGGTCACGCAGCACGCTGCCGTCGGGCAGGCGATAGCAGAACCCCTTGCCGCTGCGCACGCGGATGATGCCGGGCTGGGTATCGCTGACGTACACCAGGCCGGCCTGGCGGGCGTCGCGCACGGGGTCGGCAGTCGGCGCTGCCGCCGCGGGGGAGGAGGAACTCATGCGCGGCAGCTTCTGCAGAAGCGCGTCAACGCCACGGCAAATGCGGCGCGGCATTGACCCGATCGCAACACCGGCGCCTGCAGCCTGTATGCCCGCTCCGGAGATCTCCCCATGACCCGTTCGCTCTCGGCCCTGGCCTGCACCGCCGCCCTGCTCGCACTGACCGCCTGCGCAAGCCCGCGCGACACGGCCGCCGCCGATCCCGCCACGCCCACCGTGACCGAACGCTGCGATGCCACGCGTGCGCAGTCCTTCGTCGGCCAGGCGGCCACCACCGAACTGGTGGAGCGTGCGCGCGCAGCCGCCGGCGCCAACACCGCGCGCACGCTGAAACCCGACCAGATGGTCACCCTCGAATACCTCGAAGGCCGCCTCAACCTGCGCGTCGACGAGAGCAACATCGTGGCCTCGATCGATTGCGGTTGAGCTGCCTTCGCGTTTCGTTAGCACTTCCGTGACGCCGGCAATACACCTGCTGTTGGACGCTGGCCTCCCCGATCGCGAGGGCCCACGCATGCGCAATCCGACGTTCGCACTTCTGCCACTGCTCGCCCTCGGGCTGGTGGCCTGCAGCCCCTCGAACACCAACAACAACGATGTGGTGCCCCCGGCGACCAATGCCGCTGCCACCGAGCCGACGCCGGCCGCCGAAAACACCACCGGGCCCTACGGCACGCCGCCGGTCGCCGATCCGATCGATGGCACCTCGCGACCCAGCCAGACCACGGGTCTTCCGCCGACGGGGAATCCGGTCACCGACCCGCCGCCGCTCGATCCCACCGACGGACAGATCCCACCCGAGGATCCCGAACAACCGCCGACCCGCTGACGCACGCCGTCATCTCTCTCTCCAAGGTCGACGATTTGCCACCCTGACCGGGGTGGCATTTCTTTTGGGTCTTTTCCCGATTGAGGAGCCATCCGAGCGCAGACCCCGGAAGCCAGTCCCGAGCCGAGCTGCGCAGGGGGCGCGGGTGCCCGCCGCGGCCACAGGGGGATGCCCAGCCGGATATCTCCGCGTCCTGCTACCACATCCGGCCGCCGGCCATCCATGGCCGGCTCTGGACATCCCCCTGCGTCCGCGGCGGGCTCCACCGGTCGTCTGTCGGCACGAAGATCGACGGCGAAGAACGTCAGGCGCTGTCGCAAACCACGACTTCCGCCGAGCTGTGTCGATCTCCATCCGCAAGTGTCGGAGCCACGAGCATGGTCGAATGCAACCGGACAACGCGGCTGCGACGGCCGTCCATGGCCAGCTCTCGATCCTCCTGCGTCCGCGGGGCACCGACCTGGCGTCGCGCCTGGCCGGACGTCAACGGCGATTAGATCGAATGGCCAATGGCGGCCGCCGTCTGCAACCGCTGTTTGCTCTCCATGCCGGAGCCCGCGAACGCCGGGGCCCGTCGCGTGCATCGGGGGATGTGCTCCCAGCCGGCCATGGATGGCCGGCGGCCGGCCGTGGTAGCTGGACGCGGACTCCGGCCGGGGGAGCACACCCCCCGGTGCGCGCGACGGGCAGCGCGGATCCAGACGGAGCGCCCCCGAGTGCCGGGACATCGCCCCACGGCCATTCGCGGATTCCGACTTGGCCGTGACTTATCGCGCGCGAGCTCCTGCTTGCTGCGCACACGCCCGCGCCTTGGACAGCGCGCGGCTTCGGAGCATCACTCCGTCCTGGATCCCTCGATCCCATCCAGCGCCAGCACCTCCACCCGTTGCGATAGCCGATGGGTGGTGCCGGGTGCCAGCTGCACGCGGTCGGTGGCGACGTTGGCGACTTCCAGGCACAGGTAGTCGCGCCAGCCGTCGCCGACATCGTCCATTGCCCGCCCGCCGGCCTCGCCGGGATTCCACACCACCAGCGAATGGCTGCCCGCCGAGGTGATCGCCAGCCGTCGCCCCAGCACTGGATCGCGCAGCAGGTAACGCCCGCCGGTGCCGAGGTAGATGCGGTCGCTGCGGCCAGGGTCACGCGGATCGTCGAGCCGCCAGGCCCCGCGCTGGTGGCGGGCCGCGGCATAGCCTTCGTACCTGTCGAGATAGTCGTGGCCGTCGAGCCCGTCGACTTCCACCTGTGCAACGTCGCCGACCCGGAAATAACTGTGCAGCGCCTGGGTGATGGCCAATGGCACGTCGCCGCTGTTGCGGGTCTCAAGGGTCTGTTCGAGCACGCGGCCGATCCGCAGGTGCTGGATCAGCTCCAGCCCCGGCACCGGCTGCACCGCAGGCCGCAACGCCAGCGCGACGCTGCCATCCTCCTCGAGCTCCCAATCGTCGAGCACCCATGCGCGCGTGCGCGCAAGCCCGTGCGCGGGAAGATCGCCCTCGCCGCTGCCGAACCAAGGCCAGCACAGCGGCACGCCACCGCGCAGCGGGGCGGGTGGCGACTTCGCCCGCGGCGACAACCACAGCACGTCCTGTGCGGCGCCGGCGGGTTGCCACGACAGCAGCTGTCCGCCCCAGGCGGAGATCGCCGCGCGCGCGAGCGGGGTATCGACGATCCAGCCGTCGGACCCGGCGTGCACGCCCGCGCGCACTGCCGTCGCGCTGGCGGTGCCGGCCAGCGCCGTGCTCATCGACGCAGCGCCTCGAGGATGCGCACGCCCGCGCGGCCGTCGGCGGGCTGCAGCCCGAGCCGCCGCTGTTCGGCCTGGATGGCGCGGCGGGTATTGGTGCCGATCATGCCGTCGACCTCGCCGATGTCGTGGCCGCGTGCCAGCAGCAGCGTCTGCAGTTCGCGCCGTTGCGCGCGCGACAGGCCGGGATCATCGGTGGGCCAGGCGGCCTGCGGCACGTTGCCGCCACGCAGGCGCTCGGCGAGGAATGCGATGGCCAGCGCGTAGCTCTCGGCGGCGTTGTAGGAATAGATCGCGTCGTAGTTGCGCAACACCACGAACGCCGGGCCGCGCGGGCCCGCCGGCAGCAGCAGCGCGGAGCGGGTGTCCGCGGCGACGCCACCGGCCACCAGCGGCGCACCGTCGAAGCGGCGTACGCCGCGTGCGGCCCAGTCCGACAGCGGGCGGCGGCTGGTGCGGCCTGCAAGCGATGCATCGAAGCCCTGCGGCACCCGCACCTCGAAGCCCCACGGCTGCCCGGTGCGCCAGCCCGACTGCTTGAGATAGTTGGCGGTGGACGCGAGCGCGTCGGGAATATTGCCGACCAGGTCGCGGCGGCCGTCGCCATCGAAGTCCACGGCGATGCGCTCATAGGTGCTGGGCATGAACTGGGTGTGGCCGAACGCGCCGGCCCATGAGCCCGTCAGCCCTTCGGCCTGGATGTCGCCGGCCTGCAGCAGCCTGAGCGTGGTGATGAACTCGCCGCGGAAGAACGGCTGCCGGCGGCCTTCGCACGACAGCGTCGCCAGCGACACCAGCAGCGGGCGCTTGCCGAAGATGCGCCCGTAGTCGCTTTCCACGCCCCACACCGCGACCACGGTGGCGGGATCGACGCCATAACGCGCCTCGATGCGCGCGAGCAGGTCGGCATGTTCGGCCAGCCGCGCACGGCCGTCGGCGACGCGCTCGTCGTCGACCAGCGCGGCCAGGTAATCCCAGATCGGGGTGGTGAACTCGGGCTGTGCGTCCAGCAGTTCGAGCACGCTGCGGTCGGGCGCCAGGCCGGCGGTGAAGCGGTCGAAGCTGGCGGCACTGACCCCCTTGCCGGCGGCCGTCTGCCTGAGCGTGGACAGGCAGCGCGCGAACGCGGGGTCGGCGACAGGCGCGACATGCGCAGCGGGTGTGGGCGCCTGCGCGGCGGCATGCAGCGCAGGCAGCGCGCACAGGCAGGCAAGGACAGCGGCTCGGAACATCGGCGGCACCGTGGGACGCGGCGCGGCAGCATATCGGGGGCTGCGTGTATCGACAGCATGCAGCGCGGCCATCGGGGTCAGTCCGGCGCCAGCAGCCCGAGCGCGAAGCCGTGGCCGGGATCGGTCCACCAGCCCGCCAGCCGCAGCCCGGCCTCGGCCGCCAGCCCGGCCACGCTGCCGCGGGTGTACTTCTGGCTGATCTCCACGGCGATGGCCTCGCCTGCGGCGAAGCCGAAGCGCTGGCCGCCGACGCGCACGGTCTGCGCGCGCAGGCTGACCAGCGAGGTCTCGATGCGCATGCGTTCGCCGGCATAGACCGCACGGTGGGCGAAGCCGTCGAGGTCGAAATCGCTGCCGATCTCGCGGTTGAGCCGGCGCAGCAGGTTCAGGGTGAACGCGGCGGTGACGCCGGCGGCATCGTTGTAGGCCGCCTCGATCAGGCGCGGATCCTTGTCGAGGTCGAAACCGACCAGCGCATGCCCCCGGGGCCCCAGCACGGCACGCATGCCGGCCAGCAGCGCGACCGATTGCGGGTGGGTGAAGTTGCCCAGGGTGGAACCGGGGAAGAACACCAGCACATCGCGGGCCGGGCGCCGTGGCGCGGGCAGCTCGATGGCGCGGGTGAAGTCGGCCAGCACCGGCAGCATCTCGATGTCCGGAAACTGTGCGCGCAGGCGCTCGACGCTGGCTTCCAGTGCGCTGCGCGAAATCTCCACCGGGGTATAGGCGACGACGCCGTCGAGCCCCGCCAGCAGCAATTCCGTCTTGCGGCCGCTGCCACTGCCGTACTCCACCACCTGCAGGCCGTCGCCGACCGCCTGGCCGATGTCGGGCAGCACCGCCTCCAGCAGCGCCAGCTCGGTGCGGGTGAGGGTGTATTCCGGTTGCCGGGTGATCGCCTCGAACAACCGCGAGCCCTCGGCGTCGTAGAAGTACTTCGACGGCAGCCGGCGCGGCGACTGCGACAGGCCCTCCACCACCTCGGCCAGGATGCGTGCGGGGGTGGGCTGGAGGTCGACCAGCGCGTGTTCCGGGGCCATGGGGTCAGCGGTCACGGGCCAGGCGCAGGCCGGCGAACTGCCAGCGTGCCGCGGGCGGGAAGAAGTTGCGGTAGCTGGCCCGCACATGGCCCTGCGGCGTGGCGCAACTGCCGCCGCGCAGCACCCACTGGCCGACCATGAACTTGCCGTTGTACTCGCCGATGCCGCCGGTCCAGGGCCGGTACCCCGGGTATGCGCCATAAGCGCTGGACGTCCATTCCCAGACATCGCCGAACAATTGCACGGGTGCGCCGTGGTCGCCTCCGGCGGCGGCGGCCGGTTCCAGCAGGCCGTCGTCGGCGAAATTGCCCGCGCGGGCCACGTCCTGTGCCGCCCGCTCCCACTCGAACTCGGTCGGCAACCGCGCGCCGGACCAGCGCGCATAGGCATCGGCCTCGTAGTAGCTCAGATGGCAGACCGGTGCGGCCGGGTCGAGTTGGCGGGGGCCGCCCAGCGTATGCGCATGGGCCAGGTCCTCACTCCAGTACAGCGGTCGCGTCCAGCCTTCGGCCTGCGCAGTCGCCCAGCCGTCACTCAGCCACAGCAGCGGTTGCCGGTAGCCGCCGTCCTCGACGAACTCGCGGAATTCCGCATTGGACACCGGCCGCGACGCCAGTGCATGCGCATGCACCAGCACGCGGTGGCGCGGTGATTCGTTGTCGTAGGCAAAGCCGTCGGCGGCGGGCCAGGCGGGCGCGCCGATCCGCACCAGCGCCTCGTCGACATCGATCCAGCGCATGGGCTGCGGAACTGTCTGGGCCGGTATCGGCAGGTCGTCGCGATAGGCAGGCCGTAGCGGGTTGCTCCAGAAGGCGTGCTTGATATCGGTCAGCAGCAGCTCCTGGTGCTGCTGCTCGTGCTGCAGCGCCAGCAGCAGGTTGCGGCGCTCGCGCTCATCGAGATCATCGGCCGCCAGACGCGCCTGCACGCGCGCATCCACCGCCTGCCGGTAGGCCAGCACCTCGTCCAACGACGGGCGCGACAGATGCCCGCGCTGCGGCCGGGCATGCATCGGTCCGGCGCTGTGGTAGTAGCTGTTGAGCAGCCGGTCCCAGTGCGGCGCATACGGCGCATAGCCGGGCCGTAGCGCGAGCACGAAGCGTTCGAGGAACCAGGTGGTGTGCGCGAGGTGCCATTTCGCCGGGCTGGCATCGGCCATGCTCTGCACCATCGCATCCTCGGGCGTCAGCGGTGCGGCCAGCCCCTGCGTTCGGGTGCGCACCCGCTCGAAGAAGCGTGCGATCGCGTCGACCGGAGGTGCGGGGGGCGCCAGGCTTGCGTGCATCGGGCCAGTCTGGGCAGGACGTGATCAGCGCCGCGTCATGGCCGCGTCAGGGCGCCGATCCGTCCAGGGCGTCGACATAGAACCACTGGCCGTCCTCGCGGACGAAGCGGCTGTGTTCGCGCATGCGCACGGCGCTGCCGCCGCCGATCCGGTAGCGGGCGATGAACTCGACCCCGGCGCTGTCGCCGCGGGGGTCATGGCGCAGCACCGTCAGGCCCAGCCAGGTCGGCCGGCCGCCCTCGTCGAAGGCGATCGCGGGCGGGCGTGTGGATGGGTGCCAGGTGCGCAGCAGATAGCCGGCGTCCTCGCGCACATACGCGCTGTAGCGCGAACGCATCAGCGCCTCGGCATCCGCCGCCGGCGCGCCGGCATGCAGCGGGCCGCAACAGGCGGCGTAGGTGCGGCCGGTGCCGCAGGGGCAGGCTGCGGCCATCAGCGCCCGCGGCTGGCGGTCTCGATGAACTGCAGGAACTCGGCGCGGGTGCGTGCGTCCTCGCGGAAGCTGCCGAGCATCGTCGAGGTCACCATGCTCACGCCGCGCTTGTGGACGCCGCGGGTGGTCATGCACTCGTGCTCGCCCTCCACCACCACCGCCACGCCCAGCGGCGCCAGCGCGCGCTGGATGCACCCGGCGATCTGCGCGGTCATCTTCTCCTGCACCTGGAAGCGCTTGGCGTAGGCATCCACCACCCGCGCCAGCTTGCTGATGCCCACCACCTTGCCTGCCGGCAGGTAGCCCACGTGCACGCGCCCGATGATGGGCGCCATGTGGTGTTCGCAGTGGCTTTCGTACTCGATGTCGCGCAGCACGATCATCTCGTCGTAGCCCTCGACTTCCTCGAAGGTACGCGCGAGGTACTCGTCGGCGTCGAGCGCATAGCCGCTGAACCACTCGCGGTAGGCCTTGACCACGCGCTTCGGGGTGTCGAGCAGGCCTTCGCGCTGCGGGTCGTCACCGGCCCAGCGCAACAGCGTGCGCACGGCCTCCTCGGCCTGCTCGCGGGTGACGTCGGGTTCGCGGGGGGAGGTGTCGTCGGCCATGGCGCGTCCGGCTGCAGGGGCCCGCCATGGTACCGCGCGGCCGTTGCTCAGCTGCTGCGCGGGGCGTCGGCGTCGCGCGACTGCAGTGCCCGCTCGCGCTGCCCAAGCTCCCGCCAGACATGTTGGATTGCCGGATACGCCTGCGAAAATTCCAGCCGCGAGGTGCCGCGCACGGCGGGCCAGCGGGCTTCGAGTTCGGCCCCGGTGAGGTCGGGATCGCGCTGGCGGCGCTCGAAACTGTCCA
Organism: Alterluteimonas muca; assembly: GCF_021191595.1. Taxonomy (NCBI): domain Bacteria; kingdom Pseudomonadati; phylum Pseudomonadota; class Gammaproteobacteria; order Lysobacterales; family Lysobacteraceae; genus Alterluteimonas; species Alterluteimonas muca. The sequence continues at coordinate 18,088 of NZ_JAIWPS010000001.1, read as the reverse complement.
GCCCAAGCCGGTAGGCGGGCGCGTAGTCCTCCCAGCCCATGCCGTCGGCGTAGTAGTTGCTGTTCCGGTAGACCTGCTGGAAATGGCCGAGATCACCACGCGGGTCGGCCGACTCCATGCTGCGATGACCGACGATCGCGCCGATCGCGGCGCCGATCACCACGCCCACCACCAGCCCCGGCACGCCGAACGGCAGGTAGCCGATGCCGCCCATCACGAACCCGGCGGCGATCGCACCGATACCGGCGCCCACGACATGGACCTTCTGCAGACGGCTCATGATTCCCTCTTCAGCGCACGCGCGCGCCGGCGTGCATCGGCGTCCTCGAACACATGGCGCACGGCGCTTCGTGCCTCCGGCCAGCCCAGCCGCGAGCCGTCGCGGGCGCGCTCCCAGCCGGCCTCCAGCCGCGGCTCGATGGCGTCGAACGACGTGCCCGCCACGCCCAGTGCCTCCACCTGTTCCATGCCGTAGCGGTAGGCGGGGGCGTAATCGTTCCAGGCGCGGCCGCTGGAGAAGTACGGCATGTCGCGGTAGATGCGCCGGTAGTACTCGTAGGCGGATTCGTCCCCCTGCCGCGGGCCGGCCACGGCCAGCCCGCACGACGCGGCGATCGGCTGTGATGGAAGCTTGTGCATGAAGGCAAGGGGCCGGAAAGTCGGAATGCAGCGACCTTGGGCCCCGCCCGGTCGCCGGGCGGTGAAATGCACACGCATGCGTATCGTCGCGATACCTGGCATTCAGATGCGCGCGCCGCTTTCGACCGCCATGACATCCAGCAGGGGCCGGCACGGCACGGGCGGCCACACAATGCGGCTTTCGCCAACGGAGAACGCCGTGCGCACCGCCTTCGCCTGCTCCACCCTTGCCGTCGCGCTGGCCCTGGCGGCCTGCTCGCAACCCTCCGCGGCGCCCGCCGTCGACACGGCCGCCACCGCATCGCAGCGCGCAGGCGACCAGTCCGCCCGGCTCAATGCCTGGTTCGACGAGCAGTACGAACAGTCGCTGCAGTTCAGCCCGCTGCGGATGACCTTCCTCGGCCGCAAGGACCTCTACGACCAGCTCGACGATGTCTCGCCGGAAGCACAGCGCAGGCAGCTGGCGTGGATGCAGGCCTCGGTGGAGGCGATGGAAGCGCAGTTCGACTACGACGCGCTCGATGCCGAGGCCCGGCTGTCCTGGGACCTGTGGAAGCGCCAGTACGAGGACGCGCGCGACGCCGAACGCTTCGTCGACCACGGTTACGCCTTCGACCAGATGAATGGCATGCACAGCATGCTGCCGACCCTGCTGATCAACTTCCACAGGGTCGACAGCGAGGCGGATTACCAGGCCTACATCAGCCGCCTCGGCGCCAGCGCGCGGCTGTTCGACCAGCTGCTCGCACGCGGCCAGGCATCGGCCGCCAAGGGCATCCGCGCACCGAAGTTCGCCTACGAGGGTGTCATCGAACAGTCGCGCAAGCTGATTGCCGGCGCGCCGTTCGACGATGGCGAGCCCAGCGCACTGTGGGCGGACCTGGTGGCCAAGGCCGATGCGCTGGTGGAGGCCGGCACCATCGACGCCACCCGCGCCGACGCGCTGAAGGCCCAGGCGCGCAGCGCGCTGCTGGAGCAGGTCAGGCCGGCGTACGAGCGGGTGATCGCATGGAGCGAGTCCGAGCTCGCGCACGCACTGGAGAATCCCTCCGGCGTCGGCACCACCCATCCCGGCGGCGCCGACTACTACGCCCTCCAGCTGCGCCAGAACACCACCACGGCGATGGGCGCCGACGAGATCCACCAGTTGGGTCTGGATGAGGTGGCACGCCTGCGTGGCGAGATGGAAGCGGTGATGGCCACGGTCGGCTTCGAGGGCGACCTGCAGGCCTTCTTCGAACACATCAACACCAGCCCGCAGTTCCGCTATCCGGACACCGACGCCGGCCGCCAGGCCTATATCGACGACGCCACGAAGGCGATCGACAACATCAAGCAGCACCTGCCGGCCTACTTCGGGCTGCTGCCCAAGGCCGACCTGGTGGTCCGGCGCGTGGAAGCCTTCCGCGAACAGGACGGCGCCGCGCAGCACTACTTCCCCGGCACTCCGGACGGCGCGCGCCCGGGCATCTACTACGCGCACCTGTCGGACATGGACGCGATGCCGAAGACCGAGCTCGAGGTCATCGCCTACCACGAGGGCCTGCCGGGCCATCACATGCAGATCTCGATCGCGCAGGAACTCGAGGGCGTGCCGACCTTCCGCACCCAATACTCCAGCACCGCCTACTCGGAAGGCTGGGGTTTGTACTCGGAGTGGCTGGCCAAGGAGATGCCCGACACCTACCAGGATCCGTATTCCGAATACGGGCGGCTGATGTCGGAGATGTGGCGCGCGATCCGCCTGGTGGTCGACACCGGCATGCACGCCAAAGGCTGGACCGAGGAACAGGCGGTGGACTTCTTCCGCCAGAACGCATCGGTCCCGGACGCGGCGATCCGGTCTGAGGTGCGCCGCTACCTGATCATGCCCGGCCAGGCCACCGCCTATAAGGTCGGCATGATCCGCATCCAGCAGTTGCGTGCGAAGGCCGAAGCCGAACTCGGCGAGGCATTCGACATCCGCGGCTTCCACGACACCGTGCTCGGCGGCGGCGCGATGCCGCTGGACCTGCTGGAACGCCGCGTGGATGCGTGGATCGCCAGCCGCAGGGCTGGCTGAGCTACGGCGTCGCCACGCAGGCGACACCGCCATCGGCCTCCGGCACCGTGGCGCCGGAGGCCTGCCGGATCAGCGGCGGGTGTGGCCGCCCTGGGCGTGCACTTCGCCATGGGAGCCTGAGCGGAACAGCGGAATCAGCTGCCAGAGGGCCGACAGGCCGACCAGGATGTAGACCAGGCGCGCCAGCGGTGCGTCCTGGCCACCGAAGATCGCCGCCACCAGGTCGAACTGCGCGAGGCCGACCAGGCCCCAGTTGATGCCGCCGATGATGACCAGGACCAGGGTCACGATGTTGATCGCCTTCATGTCGGGCTCCAGCGTTGGGTAGGTCCGACGACGCTGCACCCAGAGCCGTGAACGCCAGGCGATGCACGCGGTTCAGCGAACGAATGCCACGCGGTCCGCGTCAGGCAGCGGCCTGCAGCACCCGTGGCACCAGCGCGGCGCTGGCCTGCGTGCCCATCAGCTGCAGTTCGCCGTCCTGGATCAGCGCGGTCAGGCGCATGCCGCGCTCGAGCAGCGCGGTCGCCGCATCCAGCGCATCCGGGTCCAGATCGATGACGGTCAGGTTCTTCAGTCGCGCCAGCGTGCCGGCCTGCTTGCCCCACCAGATCGCCGCGCTGCCGCCGCTGTAGCTCACCACGGCGACATGGCGCGCGCGGGCGCAGGCCTTGCGGATGCGGGTTTCGCTGGGCTGGCCGAGGTCGATCCAGCGCTCGATGTCGCCGGTGTAGTCGCGCTGCCAGAGGTCCGGCTCCTCCTCGTTGCTCAGGCCGCGGCCGAATTCCAGCCGCTCGTCGGCGAACAGCACGAAGGCGATCAGCCGTGCCATCAGCCGTTGCGGGGTTTCCGACGGATGCTGGGCGAGGGTGAGGTTGTGCTCGGCGTAGTACTGCCGGTCCATGTCGCTGACCTGCAGTTCGGCCTTGTAGATCGTGGAGTTGGGAGCCATCGGCCGCGCCTGTCCTTGGGGGCGGCAATTGTAGGCGTGCGGCCGCAGCGGGGTTGTCGGGGCATCACGGGCGTGAAGCGTCGCCTGGGTGCTGGTGACGTGCGCGGATCGCGGCCCGGGCGACGTGGATCGCGACGCGATCCACGTCGCAGGGCAGCGGCCCGGTTGTACTGCGGTCATCGCCGTCGGCGCCAATGGCGTAGGATGGTCCACGTCTCGCCCATCTTTTGCGTCCCGTCCGACCGTCATCATCGTCGCTCGCTGCGCTTTCCTTCCGCGTGTTGCCCGCTTCCGGCACCACGCCTTCACCGGAGCGCCGTCCCGGCTACATGACCCGCCTGTCCCGCCAGATGGTCTGCGCATGAGCGCAGTCATCGCCGAGTCCGACACCCCGCTGTGCGCCCGCTGCGACGCGGTCTGCTGCCGGCTGACGGTGGTCGTGCAGCCCGAGGACCGGATGCCGCCGCACCTCACCACGTTCACCGAGTCCGGCCTGGAAGTGATGGCACGCGATGAGGAGGGCTGGTGCGTGGCGGTGGATGGCGCGCGCATGCACTGCTCCATCTACGACAGCCGTCCCGAGGTCTGCCGCCGGTTCGTGATGTCCGGGCCCTATTGCCAGGACGTACGTGCCGACCACGGCGACCGCACTTCCCGCCGCGTTCCGCTGCGCCTTTACTGACCGGAGACCCGCATGTCCCGCCCCGTCCGTGCCACCGCCACCACGCCCGCCGTCAAGGCGCCCCGCTCCTCGCCCGCCAAGGGCCAGGGCGCCTCGATGACCCACGAGCGCATCGCTGCCGACCTCGACGCATTCCGCAAGTCGGGCGGCCGCATCGAGGTGCTCGGCGTCACCCGCACCCTGCAGCGCATCGATCCCGCGCTCGAAACCGCACCCGCGAAGCCGGCACCCGCGCCGGCATCGCGCACCCGCCGCTGACATCACCCCCGCTGAAGAACGGAGAGCACATTGGCAAAACCCAACTACAGCTTCGAGAAGCGCCAGCGCGAGCTGGCGAAGAAACGCAAGCAGGACGCAAAGGACGCGAAGAAGCGCGAGGCCCGCGAAGCCGCCACCGCGCAGCCCCCGGCCGAGCCGCAACCGCCAGCGCCCGCACCTGTCGACGACAGCGCGAACGCACCCGCGGCGCCGCGCGTCCACCTGCGTTCGAGCGAGTAACCGACACGCGGCTGCGCTGCGTGCGCAGCCGTGCCGTGCCGGCCCCCTCCCGCCACGGGAGGGGGGTGGCACCGCACCCGTGGCGACCCCGCGCTGTATGTACGCTGCCGGTACCGCGCCGCCTGGTGTCGTTACCGATCGGCCCGGCGTTGCCTGCGCTGGTCGGCACTCGCCTCGCGGACACCACGGAACTCGCTGTCCGCATCCCACTGTGGCCACGCCTTCGAATCCGCGATCGCCCGCACCAGACGCAACACGACAGTGGTGTCCGCGGTCGGCCCGCGCATGTCCCAACTGTCGTCGAATTCGTCGCCCGGCTGATGGTAGCGCTCGGCGAAGTAGCGGGCGCGCGCAGCCAGGCCGCCTTCCACGCCACCCTCCAGCTGATCCATGCCCGGCCCCACGGTGATCGCCGGCACGCCCGCCTGCGCGAACGCGAAATGGTCGGCGCGGTAGAAGAACCCCGCCTCGAGATCACGATCGCCGGAATAGCTGCGGCCTTCGGCCTCGGCGGCCGCGGCCAGTGACCGCTCCAGCGACACCCTCCCCAGTCCCCAGCTCGAGATATCGCGGGTCGGCCCGTCCGGGCTCCACATTTCCATGTTGATCGCAGCGGCGGTGGTCGCCAGCGGACGCAGTGGATTGGCCGCGTAGTACGTCGCGCCGAGCAGCCCGCTTTCCTCCGCGGTCAGCGCCAGGAACAGCACGCTGCGCGCGGGCCGCGGCCCGTCGCCCAGTACCCGCGCGATCTCGATCATCGAGGCGATCGCGGTGGCGTTGTCGACCGCGCCGTTGATGATCGCGTCGCCGCTGGCGTCCGGTGTGCCGACGCCGAAGCTGTCCCAGTGGCCGGACACGATCACGGTCTCGTCGGCGCGTTGTGCCCCGGGCAGCAGGCCGGCGACATTGCGGCTGGTGATGCGGCTGCGCTCGACATCGAATGCGGCCGAGAACGTCGCATCGCCCAGCGTGTGCGCGCGGAAGTCCTGCCGCTGCGCGGCGCGCTTGGCGTCATCGAATGACAAGCCGGCATCGGCGAACAGGCGTTCGGCGGTGGCGCGCTGGATCCAGCCGCGCACCTTCAGATGGTGGCTGGCGGCATCGGCACGCACGATGTCGAACTGCGGCGCCGCGCGACCGTTGCGCACCGTCGCCCACGGATACGCCGCCGGTGCGGTCTCGTGCACGATCAGCACGCCGGACGCGCCACGCTTCGCCGCCTCCAGGTATTTGTAGGCCCAGCGCCCGTACCAGGTCATCGCGCGACCGCCGAAACGGCCCGGCGCGGTTTCGAAGTCCGGATCGTTGACCAGCACCACCACCACCTTGCCGCGCACGTCGAGGCCGGCGTAGTCGTCCCAGTCGAGTTCGGGCGCGCTGATGCCGTAGCCCGCGAACACCAGCGGCACATCGCGCAGGTCGACGTTGCCATCCGGATGCAGGGTTTCCAGCGCGATGTCGTCGCCGTTGGCGAGTTCGCGCCGGGTGCCCGCGACCGTGAAGGCCGCGCGTGCCGGGCCGGTGATCGCGGTGCGTTCCAGCGTCACCGCCTGGGTCCAGCCGCCACCGTCACCGGCGGGTTCCAGCCCGACCGCGGCGAACTGCGCGCTGATCCAGGCGACGGTCCTGTCCTCGCCGGGCGTCGCCGGGGCGCGGCCCTCGAACTCATCGGACGCGAGCACCCGCAGGTGCGCGGCGAGGTTCTCGCTGCTGATGCCGCCGGCAGGCGCAGCCGCGCCGGTCGATGACGTTGGCGTGGCCGCGCACGCGGCCAGCGCCAGACTGGCGATGATCACACCGGTGACGCGCTGCTGCATCGGGTTCATCCGCTGACGGGAGCAGGCCCGATAGTGCACCAGCGCGCGCGGCGGCACGCGAACCCCGCCTCAGTCCGCGGGTGCCGGCAGTTTCGGCGGCAATGCGAAGCAGTCGATGAAACGCTGCGCCAGCGCGCGATCGCCTTCCAGCCGCAACCGGCCCTCGGCCTCGGCGGCCCCGAACGGACGTTTGCCGTAGATCAGGCCGATGAAGGTGCCGGTATCGGTGTCGAACACCACGTCCGCCCCGGCACCGTCGCCACGTTCGATCTGCAGACCCGTGGGCGAGAGGTGGCCGGTGAATACCGCAGCGGGAAAGCGGAACCGCAGCGTCATCGACAGCGGCTCGCGGTCCGCGCGCAGCATCATGCGCAGCGACAGCATTGCCGACACCGGCGACAACGGCAGGGCGGGGTCGTGGCTCGGCGAACGCAGCGCCCAGCGGCCCAGGGCGTGGAAGATCGGCTCCGCCTCGCGACCCCAGTCGGTGAGCTCGTACACCTGCACCGCCGCCGGCGGTGGCAACCGCCGCCGCTGCACGACCCCGGAACGTTCCAGTCCATCCAGGCGCTGGGTGAGCACATTGGCGCTGAGGCCGGGGAGGTCGGCGCGCAGCTCGGAGAAGCGGCGCGGGCCCAGCATCAGCTCGCGGATCACCAGCAACGCCCAGCGCTCGCCGACGAATTCCAGCGCCAGCGCGGCACCGCAGGCGTCCTGGTACCAGCGCTTCGGGGCGCTTTCGTCGGGCAAGGTGATTTTTTCTGACTTCATGGTTGTATTTTATAACCTGATGCGCATAGGATCGGCCACGGCCCGGTGGCCCGCTCCGTTCCACCCGCCGTACCGCCAGGGACTTCCCCCGCTGGGGACACCATAGGGATCAAGCGCATGCCGGTCGACCAGAACGCAGCCCTGCGCATCACCGCATTCGAATGGGTGCCCCGCTTCGCGCGCGGATTCGTCCGCGACCTGCGTCCGCGCTGGGCCTGCGAGGAACTCGGCCTGCCCTACGCGACGCGCCTGATCAGCGCCACCGAGCGTCCGGACTGGTATTTCCGCGAGCAGCCCTGGGGCCAGGTGCCGGTGCTCGAGGACGACGCGCTGACCCTGTTCGAAAGCGGCGCCATCCTGCTGCATCTGGGCGAACGCGACACCCGCCTGCTGCCGCGCGACCGCGAAGGCCGTGCGCGCGTGCTGTGCTGGCTGTTCGCCGCCTTCAACTCGATCGAGCCGGTGTTCATGGAGATCGCCAACGTCGAGATCTTCTGCCAGGGCGAGCCCTGGGCCGTGCTGCGCCGTCCGGGCCTGCTGGCCGAAGCGGGCCAGCGTCTGGATCGCCTTGAAGCCGCGCTGGACGACCGCGACTGGCTGGCGGGGGGCTTCAGCATCGCCGACATCGCCATGGTCACGGTGCTGCGCGAAGTGGGCGACACCGGCCTGCTCGACCATCGACCGGCGCTGGCCGCGTACCTGCAGCGCGGCATCGCGCGTCCGGCGTTCGCCGCCGCGCTGCACGCGCAACTGACGGACTTCCAGGCCGAACCCACCGCCGCATAGGCGACCCACGCACCATCCATCCAGCGAGGTGGCACCGATGTCCAATACCCAGGGCGAATGGATCTGGTTCGAACTGCTGACCCGTGATGCCGACGCCGCACAGGCCTTCTATGGCGACGTGCTCGGCTGGACCGCCCGGCCCAGCGGCATGCCCGATGTCGACTACCGCCTGCTGCACGCCGGCGACGACCCGGTCGGCGGGCTGATGCGGATGCCGGCCGACATGGGCAGCGGCCCGGTCTGGCTGGGCTACGTGGCGGTGGACGATGTCGACGCCAGCGCGCGCACGTTCGCCGAGGCCGGCGGTGCCATCCAGATGCCGCCGTTGATGCTGGACGGCATCGGGCGGATGGCGATGGTGAGCGACCCGCAGGGCATCGCGCTGTATGTCATGCGCGGCGAAAGCGATGCGACCGGCACCGCATTCCGGCAATGCATGGGCGAGCGCGACGACCGCGCCCTCGGCCACGTGGTCTGGTGTGAACTCACCACGCCCGACCCCGATGCCGCGATCGGCTTCCATGCCGGCGCACTTGGCTGGCGCCAGGAAGGCGGCATGCCGATGGGCGAGCTCGGCGAGTACTGCTTCCTGCACGCGGCCGGCAACTGCTTCGGTGCGGTGATGGGCCCGGTGCCGGGCAGCGAACCGGGCTGGCTGTTCTATATCCATGTCGCCGACATCGACCAGGCGCAGCGCCGGCTGCTGGCGGCCGGCGGCGAGGTGCTGCAGGAGCCACAGGAAATCCCCGGCGGCCAGTACGCGCTGGTGGCCCGCGACCCGCAGGGCGCGCGTTTTGGCCTGGTGGGGCCGCGCGCCGCACACACGGAGCACCTGCCATGACCGGACTCGTCCCCTGCCTGTGGTTCGACAACCGCCAGGCACGCCATGCCGCGGAGTTCTACGCCTCGCTGTTTCCCGACAGCCATGTCGACCGCGTCGTGGCCGCCCCTGCCGACTACCCCGACGGCAGCCAGGGCGAGGAGCTCGCGGTGGATTTCACCGTGCTCGGCCGTCGCTTCCTCGGCCTCAACGGCGGCCCGCACTTCACGCCCAACGAGGCGGTGAGCTTCCAGGTGCTGACAGAGGACCAGGCCGAGACCGACCGTTACTGGGACGCGATCATCGGCAACGGCGGCCAGGCCAGCGAATGCGGCTGGTGCAGGGACCGCTGGGGCTTCTCGTGGCAGATCACCCCACGCGTGCTGATGGAGGCGATGGCCGACCCCGACCGCGAGGCGGCCCGCCGCGTGATGGAGGCGATGATGACGATGCGGAAGATCGACATCGCCGCCATCGAGGCGGCGCGCGCCGGCCGCGGAAGCGACTGATGGCGCTCGTGCTGTACGGGCACCCGTTCCCGTCCCATACCCGGAAGGTCCTCGTCGCGCTCCAAGAGAGCGCCCTCGCTCCAGTTCCGCTGCATTGCGCCGGAGACGCCGCAGCACGGGACCGGGGAGCGCCCTCACCCGCCCGGCAGGGGTGGGTGAGGGCTTTACCTCAGTGCACGCCGTGGCAGACCGCGGTCGGGCCGAAGGCTTCGCCGAAGGTCTGGCCCTGGCGGTGGTGCTGCCAGTAGAACGTCGGCGCCGGCACCGCCTGGTTGCCGATCTCGGCCATGTCGGCGGCGACGTCGAACAGGCGGCCATCCACCATCACATAGCGCGTGTCCGCGGTGTGGCGGATGTTGTCCAGCGGATTGCCGTCGAGCACCACCAGGTCGGCGCGCTTGCCGGCTTCGAGCGAGCCCAGCTGCGCCGCCATGCCGATGTAGTCGGCGCCGTCGATGGTGGCCGCGCGCAGCGCCTCGAAGTTGCTGAAGCCACCCTGCGGCAGCATCCAGATCTCCCAGTGGGTGGCCAGGCCCTGCAGCTGGCCGTGACCGCCGACCTGCACCTTGACCCCGGCATCGCGCAGGCCCTTGAGCGCCTTCGCCACCTCGATGTGGTGGTAGTCCCAGTCCGGTGCGATCTCGCGGCGGATCGAGCGCGCATCCAGTGTCTCGCGCGGGAAGAAGCGGTTGAGCTTGGGGTCTTCCCACACGTTGTCGCGGGCATAGAACCAGTACTCGCCCGACAGCCCGCCGTAGCTCACCACCAGGGTCGGCGTGTTGCGCACATCGGTTTCCTTCCACAGGTTCACCACGTCGCCGTAGAGCGGCGCGATGGGCAGGTTGTGCTCGATGCCGGTGGCGCCGTCGAGGATCATCGTCATGTTGTGGTGGAAGGTGGAACCGCCCTCCTCGACCACCAGCATGCCGAGCTCGCGCGCGGCCCGGTTGACCTGTTGGCGCTGGTCGCGGCGCGGCTGGTTGTAGCTCTTCACCGAGAACGCGCCATGCGCCTGCATGCGACGCAGGTGGCTGCGCGCGTCGTCGAGCGAATCGATCTCCGCCTTGTAGCCGCCATCGGCGCCGTAGAGGATGGTGCCGGTGGAGAAGATGCGCGGGCCGACCATGCGCCCGGCCTGCACCAGCTCCGCCTGCGAGAACACGAACTCGCTGGTGGCCGACGGGTCGTGCAGCGTGGTCACGCCGAAGGCGAGGTTGGTGTAGTACGCCCAGTTCTGCTGCGGCACCACGCCCTGGCCGAAGTGCGACGCGTGCGCGTGCACGTCGATGATGCCGGGCATGATCGTCTTGCCGCTGGCATCGATCACCCGCGCGCCGGCCGGCACCTCGATGCTGCCGCTCGCGCCCACCGCGCGGATGGTGTTGCCCTCGAGCACGATGGTGCCGTTCTCGATCACTTCCTGCTGGTCCTCGGCGTTGCGCATGGTGACGATGCGCGCATTGGTGAACACCACCACCTCGCGCGGCGCATGCACCGGCGCCTCGAGGCCCACCGCAATGCCGCCGCCGGGCGCGGGCGTGGCGATCTCCTGCGGTGCACCCGGCAGGAATGCAAAGGTCTGGTCGAGCCGGCGCGAGTGGTAGCGGTCGCCGACCATCCAGTGCAGCGACTGCGAATCCGCCGCCCAGTGCAGGTAGCTGCCGACATCGGCACTCACCTGGCGCACCGGCAGCGCCCTGGTCTCGCGCTCCAGGGTGATCACCCGGCCGGTCTGTGGCATCGGCGCCACGTAGGCGTTGAACAGCTCGCTGAAGGCGACCCACCTGCCGTCGGGGCTGAGCTGCACCGAGTCGACGTACTTGAGGTCGAACACCTCGCGCGGGTCCTCGCCGTGCAGGCCGACGGACATCAGCTTCTTTTCCATGCCGCCACCGCTGAGGTAGAGCACGCGGCTGCCGTCATGGTTGAACTGCGGGGCCTGGCCGGACTCGGCCACGCGCACCGGCTCGCCACCCGCCGCCGGCACCACGTAGATGCCGCGGTCGCCCGACCACAGGCTGCCGGTCAGGCCGCCACCACCGCTGCGGGCATAGACCACGTGACGGCCATCGGGCGAGAAGCGCGGGTGGTAGTAGAAGCCCGGCTGGGTGGTGAGCTTGCGGCCGGCCGCGGTGCCGCCGGCAGCACGCACGTGGATCGCACCCATGCCGGCATCCGACCAGGTGGTGTAGAGCAGCTGGCGGCCGTCGGCGCTGAAGCTCGGCTGGTATTCGTACACGTCACGGCTGGCGGTCAGCCGCTGCGGGGTGCCGCCCGGAAGCGGCTTGCGCCACAGCTGGCCGAGCGCATGGAACACCAGCGTGCCGCCATCGGCGGAGGTGGCGACGTCGCGGATCATCCGCGGGGCGAAGTCACCTTCCGGCAGCGTCTGCGTGAAGCGCAGCGGCTCCGCCACCACCTGTTCCACCTGCGCGGTGAACGGGATCCTGGTGGCATCGCCACTGGCCATGTCGATGCGCCACAGCCCGCCCTGCGCCCAGATCACCACGCTCTTCGAGTCGGGCATCCAGTTGAAGCCGGAGTACGGGCCGAAGATCGACCACGCCTCCTGCTGGTCGTGGCTCAGGCCATCCCACACCGGGCGCACCTCGCCACTGGCGATGTCGAGGCGGTGCAGCACGCTGGCATCGCGCACCCGCTTCACGAACGCCAGCGTCTTTCCGTCTGGCGACACCTGCGGGCGCACGGCGCCGCCGGGCGTTGCCACCACGGTGTCGGTGCTGCCGGTCTGGCGATCGAAACGCTTGATCGCGTAGATCACCCCGTGCGGGTCGCGGTTGTACTGGAACTCCGGACCGGGGCTCACATCCTGCGAGTAGTACACGTAGCGTCCGTCGGGCGAGACCGCCGGTTCGCCGATGTCCTGCTGGTCGTTGGGTTTCTCCACCAGCTGCATGCCGGTGCTGGTGCCGGCGGCATGGAACATCCACAACTCGCCGGCGCCCAGCGAGCGCGTGGCGGTGAAGTGCTTGCGGGCGACGATGTACTGCCCGTCCGGCGTCCACGCCGGGTTGTTGAGCAGGCGGAAGGTCTCGTTGCTGACCTGGCGCGGGTCGCTGCCGTCGGCGGCGATCGTCCAGATGTTGTTGCCGCCGCTGCGGTCCGAGGTGAACGCGATGCGCGTGCCGTCCGGCGACCAGCGCGGCTGGATGTCCCAGGCGCGGCCGGAGCTGATGCGGGTGGCGCGGCCGCCGGCGACGGGCATGCGGTAGAGGTCGCCCAGCAACGAGAACACCAGCTCGCGGCCGTCGGGCGAGACATCGACGTCCATCCAGGTGCCTTCGTCGGTCTCGAAGCGCACGGTCCTGGCGGCGCCCTGCACGCTTTCGACATCCCACTTCGCCGTATCGCCGGCTTCGGCGTCGTCACGCAGGCCGCGCGCACTGGCAAGCGGCGCCTCGGCGTGGTCCATGCCTGCCGCATCGAGGGCGTCCTGCTCCAGCTCGACATTGGGATCACGGCGCTCGTCGCGCGCCTGGTCATCGGCCTGCGCATCGGGTGCCGGCGTCGGCTGCGGGTGCGGCTGCTGCGCGAGCACCGGGGTGGAGGCGAGCGCGCAGGCCAGCGCGAGGGCGAGGATGTTTCGGGTCATGCGGCGGGTCCGGCTGGGGCAAACCATCGACCTTAGCGGTGACCGGGGCCGCCGGCGCGGGACAAAAGTCCCGGTTGCCGCCGACCCGCGCCTTCACGCAACCCGTGCGGACACCGTTCCAGCATCCACCGCATGGAACTCCTCCCTGACGACTGGGGCAGCATCTGGGCGCTGGACACGCCGCTGCTCGAACTGCTCGTGCGCGGCGGCGTGCTCTATTTCGCCATCCTGTTGCTGTTGCGGGTGATGCCGCGGCGCACCGGTGGCGAGCTCGCCACCATGGACCTGGTGCTGATCCTGCTGATGACCGAGGCCGCGACCCACGCACTGGGCGAGTACACCTCGCTGGGCGACGGGCTGTTCGTGATCACCACGGTGATGGTGCTCAACTTCAGCGTGAATTTCCTCAGCTACCGGGTGCCGTGGATGGAGAGGCTGGTCTCCTCGCCGCCGATCCCGATCGTGCTGGACGGCAGGATCCAGCGCCGCAACATGCGCCGCGAATTCGTCACCGAGGACAAGCTGGAAAGCCACCTGCGCCAGAACGACATCGACGACCTCTCGCAGGTCAAATGCGCCTACGTCGAGAGCGAAGGGCAGATCACCTTCGTCACCCGGAAATAGGCGATGCAGCGGTCGGCGTATGCGCGGCGTGGCACTGCGCGCCCCTTGGCCATGCACGCGCACCCGGGCGACATCGCTGCATGCGGCTGCTGATCCTCACCTGCGGCACCGAGGGCGACACCCGGCCGCTGGCGGCGCTGGGCCATGCGCTGATGCAGGCCGGACACGACGTGCACCTGCTGGCCGACGCCGCCACCCTCGGCATCGCCCGGACACTGGGCCTGCCGTCGACGCCACTGGCCGGCGACATCCGCGCCACCATCGCCGCCGACGGCGCCATGCGCCGGATCACCACCAACCTCGCACGGCTGACCATCGAACATACCGAGGCCTGGCTGCAGCAGGCGATCGCGCTGGGTCGCGGTTGCGATGCGGTGATCGTGTCCGGGCTGACCGTATTCGTCGGCCAGGCCGCCGCGGATGTGTTGCGGGTGCCGGCGATCGGCGCGATGCTGATCCCGCTCTCGCCCACCGGCGAGTTCGCGTCACCGTTCCTGCCGCTGCCGGTGCCACGCGCGCTCAACCGCGCCAGCCACTGGCTGTTCGGGCATGCCAGCTGGCGGCTGTTCCGCCCCGCCACCAACCGGGCGCGCCGGCGCGCCGGGCTGCCGCCCCGGCGCGGCCTGCATACCGCCTACCCGATGCTCTACGGCATCTCGCCGGCGCTGCTGCCGCCGCCCGCCGACTGGCCGCTCGATACCCACGTCTGCGGCCAGTGGGTGCCGCCGGTGCCGGGGTGGGTGCCTCCGCCCGGGCTGGTCGAATACCTCGACGCCGGCGAGCCACCGGTCTACGTCGGCTTCGGCAGCATGGGCGGCTTCGACAACGCGCGCCTGCTGCGGGCGGTGGTGGGCGCGGTGGGCAGCCGACGTGCGCTGTTCTCCGCGGGCTGGAGCGGCATCGACGCCAGCGCACTGCCTGCGAATTTCCATCCGGTCGGCCATGTGCCGCATGGCTGGCTGCTGCCGCGCTGCGCGCTGGCGATCCACCACGGCGGCTCCGGCACCACCCATTCCGCCTGCCGCGCCGGCATTCCCTCGGTGATCGTGCCGTTCGCCGGCGACCAGTTCTTCTGGAACCAGCGCCTGCGCGCACTCGGGGTGATGCGCCACACCCTGCGCGGCCGCACCATCACCGCGGCCCGGCTGGCCGCCGCCATCGAGCATGCGGAAAGCACCGACGCCCGCCAGCGCGCGACGGCGCTGGGCACGCGCATGCGCGACGAGGACGGCACCGCGGCGGCGGTGAAGCTGATGGAGCGTTACGCGATAACCCCCGCCTGACGTTCCAGCGCCGGGATCGTGCGATGACGCTCAAGAGTCGTTCGCAGCGGCCGATACGCACAGGAGGGCCGTCGTCTGCATCAGCGGGCGCATCAGGGATGTCATCGCGTTGCCGTCAGGCCGCGAACGAGAGCACAAAGGGGGCTGCCATGAATACCCAGTTCGAGTTGTCCGCGCCCGCGGATAACCGCGTTAGCAACATCAGAATCGCGAACACGTTCCATTTCGCGGCAGGCGCCGCGTTCGGACTTGCTGGACTGGCAATGCTTTACCTGGCGCAGGTCACCTTGCGCGACGACTCGTGCACGTTTGACGTGGCCCGTCAGTTCGGGATCGCAGTCACCCTGTTGCTGATCGGTGGTCTCAACGTGGCCCGGTCGATGCGCTTCTGGGCGTTCCGCTTCAACGACGATGACGTGACCCATCCGGGTCCGGTGGTCAACGGAAAGCAGGCCACGCGAGATTATCTGTCCACACTTCTGGATGAAGGAGTGCGGCCCGGCGCCGGCTATTCCGGCGCCATTGGCGGACTTCTCGCGGTCATCTCTCCCCGTCTGGAGATGGCGCCGCCACCCGTGCGATTTCATGCCTATGTGCAGGCGTTGCGTGCGGTCAACCTGTCGGTACTCCTCATCGGCTTCGCCTTGGCGTGGGTGATGGCCGATGCGAGCGTGTTGCCTTACATGGCGATGGTGTTCTTCGTGTTCGCCATTGCGGTAGTGAGGCCACACGAAGCGGCTCGAGCAGCGATGGGGGCTGCGTCTGAGCCCCAGCTGACGTCCGTGCCCAGCTTGGGCAAGACCATCGCATTGCTGGCGATCGCTGTGTTGGGGCCCACCAGTCTCGCTTTGCTGGTCAGCCAAGGCGTACTGCCGCCGGCGCCAGCAGCCCTGTCATCCCTCGCATTGCCCACCCTGGCCGTCCTCGTGCCGGCACTTGCCGGCAGCGCATTGTTCTTCCTTGCTCTGTCACGACAGACGCGGGAACTGTCCCAGTCGACGGTGGAGCGACGCTGGGATAGCAGCTACGCTCAAGGGCACCGGCCCGTTCACGGTGTTCGCGCCCACCGACGCCGCCTTCGCCGCCCTGCCGGCGGGCACCGTCGACAACCTGCTCAAGCCCGAAAACAAGGCGCAGCTGGTCGCGCTGCTGACCTACCACGTGGTGCAGGGCCGGGTGCCGGCCGCGCAGGTGGCCAACATGGACAGCGCCACCACCGTCAACGGCGCCGACGTGGCCATCCGCACCAACGGTGAACGCGTCATGGTCGGCAACGCGAATGTGGTCAGCGCCGACGTGATGGCCAGCAATGGCGTGATCCACGTCGTCGACAAGGTGCTGATGCCGCGCTGAGCGCGCGCGCTTCCCTACCCGCAAGGAGACAGACCATGAAAGCAATCAACATCGTGACGCTGGTGCTGGTGATCGTCGGCGGCATCAACTGGGGCCTGGTGGGCGTGGCCCAGTTCGATCTCGTTGCCGCGATCTTCGGCGGCCAGGACGCGCTGCTCGCACGCGTCGTCTACACCCTGGTCGGGCTGTCGGCGCTGTGGCAGATCATGCCGCTGATGCGCGCCGGCAATACCGGCGAGGTGCACGCGCAGGCGCGCCGCTGAGTCCCCACGCCGTCGTCCGGTTCTCCAGTGCCGGGCGGCGGTCCGCCAGTCCTGCGGTCTGCTCCCCCGCAGGGCTGGCACCTTCTTCCGCGGAGCCGCCCGAGGGCGGCTTCGTGCTGTCGGCCAATCGGCGTCTCCGGTCCCGGTGATCGCCGCGCCGCGGCGCCAGCACGATCGATCGTCCGCTGCCCTTGTGTGGCCGCGTCTCACATCGGCGTGCCGCGGAAAGCGCGACTGCGCGCGGTAGGATGCGGCTCCGTCGAACGCACGCTGCCCACCGCATGAAGGCCCGCCATCCCGACGCCACCATGGCTGCATGAGCAGGGCGTCGACGCGGGCCGCGAACGGCCATCCATCCCGCAGCGATCGCGTGCAGCGCCCGATCGCGGTGCTGGCCACCGTGGGACTTCACCTGTGGCTTGCGTGGCTGCTGCTGTCCAGCACGCCGATGACCCCGAACGACCCACAGGGCGCCGAAGCCGGCAGCCCGATGGTGGTGGATTTCGTCGGCCTGACGCCGCCGCAACCGGTGCAGGCGCCACACGCGAGCCCGCCACCCCCGCGGCCGCGCGCACCTGCCCGCGCCGCGCCCTCACGCGTGCGCACCACCGAGGTCGCCCGCGCCGACGACGCGCGTCCGCCGGACGCCGACACGCAGGCTCCGTCCATCACTGAAGCATTGGCCCCGATGCCGGTTCCGGAGCCGACACCGCCGGCACCCGCGCCGGTCGCCGGTGCCGCCACCAGTCCACCCGCGCCGCAACAACGCCAGCACACCTGGGGCCAGCCGCCGGGCATGCTGCCGCGGGAAACCGCGCCAGTGAACGCCGGCAGGGGACGCAACGTCGCCGCCGGCCGCGGCCGTGGCCACGACTCCTCCAGCGGGCCCAGTCTGGAAGCCGGCGGCTACCAGGTGACCTACGACCTGCGCAGCGAAACCCGCCTGCGCAGCTGGCGCGATGCCGGCATGACCGAGGTCTTCTTCCCCCTGCCCGGCACCCGCCAGCGCATGGTCTGCCCGCTGGAAACCGCCCTGCGCCGCGAATCCGGCCCCTGCCGCCTGTTGGCTCCCGACGACCCCGAACTCGCCAGCATCGGCGACGCCCGCGAGGTCATCACCATGCACGGCGTCTACCGCCGCGGCGAGATCCTCTGGCGCGGGCCGGGGGCGTACCGGTAACGCGGGTAGGGGTTGCCCGTCCGTTGGACGCCTCAAGCGAAGCAGAGGTGCGTCGCAGACCTGGCGCCTGCCGAAGAGTGTGAGATCTCGCACCTGGTCAGCGGGGATGTGGACCGCCCAGATTTTCATAGACACTCATCGGCCGCTTTGCGCGTAGCGCCTTTCGAACTCTACCGGTGAGACATCGCCAGCGGAACCATGCCGACGAACCGGGTTGTAGAACATCTCGATGTAGT